>CALAIW010000010.1 GCA_937922705.1 uncultured bacterium
TCTTCCGGTATGGACGATCCACGGTCAAAGCGTCGTACACATCGGCACAGGCACAGATACGGGAGAGAAAATGGATTTCTTCCCCTGAGAGACCGTATGGATATCCAGAGCCATCAAGGCGCTCATGGTGCTGAAGGGCAATTTGAATGCTTTCAGGTTCTTCTGTAACTCGTTCTGACATAAGTTCTGCTGACCATAGGGAGTGCTTTCTTATAAGGTCCCATTCTTCCCCAGAGAGAGGCTCTGCCTTATTCAGGATCTCGAGAGGGATGCGGATTTTCCCAAGATCGTGCATGAGGCTTCCCAAAGCAAGAACACGTAATTGCTGCCGGGAAAGGCGCAAGAATCTTCCTATGAAGACACTTAACGCTGCTACGTTGACCGAGTGAGAAAAGACAGCGTCATCGTGTTGTCTGAGCTGGATAAGACTTGCTACAGATTTTTTTGTGCTTAGCACCTCATCAATGATTTCATCGACAAGCTTTTTCAGTGACTCAATAGCCTTTGTATTGCCCTTTACAATTTGGTAAAAGGACTCATTCAGAGTAACAAGTGCTTGTCGACGGATGCCATAAGAAATGACTTCTTCAAGATCAACGTCTGCAAAACGCAGGTCACGAACGTAAACGTACTCAAAGCCCAATTCCCTAATTTTTCGAATAAGGCGGTCATTAAGACGCGTCCCTTCTCTCAAAAGAATGACTCCATCATCCCGAATAAGAGGATATCCTAAAACCATTCCTGGTTTGAGATAATGCGTGGCAATTCGAATCATTGCTTCCTCCAGATTCCGTTGCTTTTCTCTATGCTTTTGTCTATTATACTTGTAAAGGGAGTGTGGCGAAAGGGACCTTGGTGAACTGGCGCGAGGATCTCTCGGAAATAAGGGTTCCACTTTACATTCTTCCTGCTCGTCTTTCGGGATGGTATGAGGACGAAGCATGGGTTGCATGTCCACCTTTCAGCCTTGAAGAGCTGGCAAAAAGGATTAGTAAGAAGAGGAATTTTATCCTTCTTTGGGAACTTTACGCACCTCCCTCTTCCTTTCCTTTGAGTGAAGGCGAAGCGGAGCACATTCTCATTACTATAGAAAGCACTGTTGAAGAGTTTCTCTATTCGCTTTCCTTATATGAGAAACTTGCCTGGAATTACCGATTTATGTTTTCGCTCTGTCTTGTGGCATACATCATTGGGCTCCTTAGTGTAAATACCTGGTGGTTCATTTGGTTTCGCCAACCCTACCTTGCCCTAACGGGTATAGATACCTGGTGGAAACGAAAGCGGTTCTCCTGCCTTACCCATTGCAAGCTTCAAGGGATCTTGAGGGGAGAAGATGCAAAAAGGCAGGAGGCTCTCCTAGATGTTCTTTCCTTCTTTCAGAGTCTTGTTCCCGGCGATCCTGAGTACCTTGAAAAGATGATTTCCTTTGCGAAGGAAAAGGAAAAAGAAAACTTTGTATTCTCTGAGATCCGTAAGGCTTATGAGCATCTCCGGAAGTGGGAAAGGGACAAGAGCTATCTTCTTAAACGCATTCCCCACACTTCTTGGTCTAAAGTAAAACGGTTTTTTCTTGGTGACTTGCTCCTTATCCCTGAGGTCTTTGTACCTTTTCTCTGTGTTCCCGTTCGCGACCTTTCCTTTACCCCGGTACCGAGTATTTTGGAGGAGCGCGATGCCCAGGATCGAGCTCTACAAGCTCTTTAATAAACGGGGGTATACGCTTTTTTCTCCTCGTCATCCTTTCTTTCCTGAGGGGAGATTTGCTCAGTATCTACGTTCTTTGAGAGGGGAACCAATGGAAATTCTCCTCCACGTAGAGGATAGTAAAAAAGAAGAATTCCTCACCGAGATGCCTGTGGAATTTCTCAAAGTTGAGAGGAATGCACAGGGGTATACTGTGGTGCCGAGAAAATCTTCACAGGAAATCCTCGAGTACTTGAAAAATGCTCTTTCAGACACTTTCCGCAAGGAAGATGCTATGCTTCTTGAAACGTGGAAGCAGAGGGACCTCTTCTACCATTACAAGCGTTTTCGCTTTCGAGGATTCTATGGAATTCTGCATCGCCTCTTCCCCATTGTGTTCATTATGCATGGTGTTCCTGGCTTTCAACCTATGACTTGGGACATGATTATTGGTGATCCTTACTTTGAAGATCGAAATTTTCTTGAACTTTCAAAACACTACCAGAGAGTTTTTTGGGGTCTTGAAGAAGCTTTCGAAAACGTTACGCTTCGAATAGTCGAGAACACAGCTCTTCGTATCCTTAACGATATTGTGCGACAAGACAAAGGTGGCGAAGGTTTCGCTCAGGCTTTTCGCGTTGCAGCACGGCTTGGTCTTGGGTTCCTTAAGGACTTCTTCTGGCCAGCAACTCAAGCAACTGAAGAGACGGAATGGACAAAGTTTCTCCGACCCCCTGTGCCTTTTGTCCCTTGGAGAGAATTATCATGATGCGAGATGTGCGTCGTCTGGGACGCTACCTTTCCTTTTTGAACGAAAGCTATGAAAACTTCCTCGAAGCTATGGAAGAGGCTTCATTGTATGCTCTTAAGGAGAGTAATCTTCCTGCTCAGTTTCTTTTCCTTCCCGACGAAGAGGGGAACGATTTCTATACTGAAAGAGGGAGAAAGATTCCTGTTCTTGAGGTTGGATACCCCGAACACTCCAGAAATACTCTTGTTTTTGAAGCAACGTGTCATGGTGGGGAAAAAGTCCACTCTCTTACCCTCTTTCTTGCCTTTCTTGCGTTATGCCAAGAGGAAGCAGAACTCCTTAATGGTGCGTATTGTATTTTCTTGCCGGTAATAGACCCTGATGGATGGCACAAGGAAACGAGGGCTTATGTTGACCGGAGTGGCGAGGAAGTTCGCACTCCTGTTGTGGTCAGTGTGGGTCATATTCGTAACTTTTTTGGATGGGAAGATGCAAACGCGGTTTTCGGGAGGAAGACTGAAGTACTCCGGGGAAGACGAATCAGAGCGCTTCAAAGGTATCTTCTTTCACACCCTGGTACTATTCGTGTGTACTCGAGTCTCCACGAAACCGTAACTATGGAGAGCGAGTATGTTTACAAGAATGCGGGTCTTATGATTTTTCTCCATGAGCGTCTCACCTTTGAGGAACATGAGCGCCTTGCTAGCTTGCGGTATCCTCTTACCTTTTACGAAAAGGTTGAATTTGCCATACGAAGCCGCCTCCGATTTCTTGCCCCAAAATACCGGGGTGAGATTCTTCTTCACTATCCTTCGGTTCAGAAAACCCTGGCCATCCGTAACTTTATCCGCAGAGTTGGGCTTCCTACTTTTCAAGACGCCTTCGAAGCTGCATTTCGAGAAATACCTTTCCTTATTGAACGGGACCTTCCTGTTTTTGAGGGTATTTACCTCGTGGGGCCGCTTTTCCGAAGGGCAGGGATTGCTCTGGCTCCAGACTTCTTCCAGTACTTCACCGGGTGTACAGGAAGGACTATTGAAACCTTTGCGCAACGGCGGGAACTTCGGATTCTCCAAGGCCTTGCTTTTGTTGAAGGAACACTTCGGGTTGAAGTGAAAGGAGAACAATTTTGAATGAGACCCAGGACAATGTACCTTGCCGAAGTTCCTTCGCTCTTTGAGGAAGGAAAGAAGATCGTTGTTGGTGCAAAGGAATCCTGGCGAAAGGCCTATCAAAAGGCTTTCCTTCTCCAGAAACTTGGCGAATTGCCCTTCTTTCTATACCGCGTTGTGAGCTTCCAACCTGACGGAGAAACTGTGGACAGGGCAAGACACAGCGAAGAGGAGCTTGTGGCTTCCTGGCGAAAAGAATATGAGAACGCTCTGAGTAGGGACGTTCTTACCCTTCTTTTCTTTGTCCTTCTCTCCTATGCCATCTGGAATATAGGTTTCATTTTCCAAGCCGTAGACGCGCTTTTCATGCTTGCTGGAGATTATCTTAATCCCTATGCACGGGCAGTTCTTATTCTTGCACCGCTCATTTACGGGGTGTATCACAAGCTCCTTATAGGAAACACAATCTTTGCAAAGCGAAGAGCCTTTGCTTTTCTTAAGCTTCAGTCGTACCTTGAGAAAACCATTACAACAGAATTCATTCGAGACTTGCAAAAATGTATGCGTACTTTCACAGGCCCAAGCCGGGAAGTTCTTCACGCTCTTACTGAAGCAATGAGTCGAGAAGATAAAGAGGCGGTTCTCCGCCTTGTAACTCAGCTCCGAGGGTATTCTTACGCTTCCTTTAAGGAAGAAAAACAAATTGCATCTCTATGTAACGAACTTGAACTCCTCGTTGCAGGGAACTTCTCGCTCCGGATATACCAGGTAGAGGAGAGCGAGGCTCTTGCCCTCTTTTTCTCCTCTTCCCTCTATAGAGATCTTTCTGCTGAGATACGGCGTCTTGCTCGGGAACTACCCCAATCTGCTCCGTCTCTTGTCGGGGCGATTACTCTTCTTGAACAGGCTTTGTGCCGAGGAGTACGGGGCAAGATTGCTGATGAAGTTCTTGAGGCTATTCTTGAATACTATCAAAACATAAGGACTACCCTTTCTCTCTCCCCAAAAAGAAACCCAAAAGAGACCTGTCTTTCTTCGGGAAGAAGATGTCTTTTTCCTTCACTTCCTGGGACAATTCTCCTAGGTCTTGTTTTTGTGGTCTCGAGTTTCCTTTTCTTTAGCCTTCACCTTGTGGATGCAGAGGATTTCCTTATTGTCCGAAGTCCGCGCCTGGGATGGCAAGGATTCCTGGGGGAACGGCTTGAAATTGTGGAGCAGGGAGTTCCCATAGGCTCTAAGAAGTTTCTTTTTGCCACTCCAAGGCCTTTCTCCTTTGCCCATCGGGCAACCCGAAACCCGCAGCTTGTAGACACCTTGGTGCTCCTTCGCGAGGTTGCCCCAACCCCGAAAGGAGGTGTTCTGGGAACCCTTCGGTACCTGTGGGACAAGGGGATGGCGTTTTTTAAGGAAGGGTATGGAAACGACTTCATCGTACTCAAGCTTTCCTTTACCTTCAAAGTTGTGGATTCTGAAAAGTGGAAGTACTACGATTTCGATGGAAGAGGGAAAGAGCGATTATCCCGGGACCTTGAAACCTATCTCCTTGGGTACCTCGATAGGGTTCGAGAAAAGTACCGTCAGGTGTTTTTTGAAGAGGAGTATGAGCAAGCACGGGCAAAGCTTGAGGAAGTTTCAAAAAGCCGAACGTTTAGAGAATGGATTCGTCGATTCTTATATCCCTCACCCCTTGATACCTATCGAGTAGGCTCAGTGTATGACATGTACCTTATAGGTCTTGAATGGCTGAAGCGTCACCCTCATATGGAAAATAACCCCGAGTGGCAAGCGTTTGTTGACCATGAAATCACCCTTATTCGAGAAAAAATGCAAAAGGAACATGACGAACTTATTGCCAATCCTTTCCGCGTGCGGAACATTATTCGAAGCCCGGACGTATCCTCGCTTTCTGAATATCCGGGTCTTTATCAGACACTGCTTGTTATGGCTATTAACGAGGTGGTAACTAGCATGCTTCTTGAGGACCTAGAAAAGGAGGAGTCGCAAAAAACTTTTGGGGAGGAGACTCTTCAGTACCTCATAAAGAACAGCAACCTTTTCTCAAATGTCGGCATTGTGCTTCTTGGGGCTCGAGCTTCACTTGAGAGGGTTTCATATTTGTATTACCTACGGTACCTTCAAAAGCGACAGAATCTCTTGTAGGGAGAGGAAAGATATGGCTGGAAGGGGACTGCTCAAGGTGCTTGGAACATGGTCTCTTGGTTTTTTCCTCTTTTCAGCGTGTATAGGGATGCTCCTTCTTTTTGTCTCGTGGCACTCTCTGCCACCAAAGAGCGTTGCTATTGTGAGGGAGATTTGGGTGCGGGAAGGACCGCTTTTTGGCCCCTCTGCCTTACCCTTTCGGATACGAGTGGTGCAAAATGCAGAGACGTACCCGAAACGCTTTTTTGTCCAACCCCTGCCCTTTGGAGTCGTGGAGGAGGTATTACCCCTTGACGGAGAGATCTCTCTCACATTTCGGATTCCCCTCTGGCGGAAGGACGCAGTAACCGGAAATCCTCATGATGGTAGCGTCGCTTTTGTAGGTGAGGTTAGAGCCCAGCTTGTAATTACAGACTATGAGCAGTTCGCTCAAAAACTTGATCCCCTCCTTGTACGATATGTTCCTCTGAGACAAATCGCCCCACTTTCTGCTCTTTCCAGGGAAGAGGTTTTTTCTCTGAGAAAGCGTGAAGACCTTTTGCGAGAAATCCTACGTCGCGATTTTGCTCAGCGCATGATTGGAGAACTTGGAAAAATTTCCCAGAGTCTTCACTTCAAGCTATACTTCGCTGAGAAAGTCCTTGAGGAACTTCCTACAACCTCTCCATCAGAGGGGAAAATTGCCATCTGGAAGCGCCTTGACTGGTACCCATGGTACAAACTCGAACCTCAAGAGATGGGGAAAATCATTGCCGAGGATACGCAAATTTTTGAAAAAATCATGACCTACCTCCGTAGGGAAAACCAAAAGGATGCAGAACTAGAAAAACTCCGCGAGGAGATTAAACAGTACTTTTCAGACTACATTGCCCGCAACCCGCAGAGCTACTCTCAGGAGCTTTGGAACTTTGCAATTGAGAGAATTGCCGAAAGTCGCTCTCTTGAACCGAAGCCTGAAACACTGCGGTTTTTGACGTACCAGTATGTTCACACCCACCCTACTCTTCTTCGAGATCTCTTGCAAAGTGAAGAGTATGTGAAGAACCTTGCGGTCCAGTATGGTGTTGCCATGAAATACCTTAACGTTCAAATCTTGGAGGACTTAGCGATACGGTATCCGGAACTTCTTCGATAAGGGGAGAGAAAATGCTGCAAGATATTAGGGTATTTCTTTCTGATATGGATGGAACCTTTTGTCTTGGAAACCAACTCCTCCCAGGAGCTCTGCAGTTTGCGAAGGTTCTGCGGGAACAAGGTAAACGCCTCTATTTTGTAACCAACAATTCTTCCCACCGAGCTATTTTTTACGCTGAGAGGCTTCGTTCCCTTGGGCTTGATAGTTGTACCCCAGACTATATCATAACCTCCACGGATTCCTGCATTTTCCACCTTCAAAAGACTTATCCTAGAGCTCGAGTCTTTCTCCTTGCTAGTAGGGAAGTTGCCATAGATTTCCTGCGAGGAGGGTTTACCCTGGTTACTGAAAATCCCGACATTGTTGTTCTGTGCTTTGATACAACCCTTACGTACTGGAAGCTGGCAAAAGCCTGTGCTTTTCTTCGAAAGGGTACCCCTTTCTTTGCTACGCACCCTGATTTCAACTGCCCCACAGAAGACGGCGAGCTTATCGATGCAGGGTCACTTGTTGAAGCTATAAAGGCTTCAACAGGGAGGGTTCCTCGCTACTTTGGAAAGCCATGTCCCGAGATGATTGAATACGTCCTCTGGCGCACAGGCGCGCGGAAAGAAGAGCTTGCGATTCTGGGGGATCGGCTGTACACCGATATTGCTATGGGGCAGCAAGCGGGCATCACCACCATTCTCCTTCTCACCGGAGAGACGAGAAAAGACGACCTTGAAAACTCTCCCTGGAAACCAGATTTTGTCTTTTCTTCCCTTGAGGAACTTGCACAAAACCTTGGGAGGTAAGCGGTCGATGCAGAATGTGTGGAACCTTTTAGGAACAACGTTTTGGTGTTCGTGCGGAAAAACCCATCGAATCCGAACTCAGAAAGTCCTCCTTGGAGAGAATGTTCTCTCCAAAATACCCTCTGTGCTTGAGGAACTGAATCTTCGAGGGAAGGCTCTTGTACTTTGTGACGAAAACACATACAGAGTCGCAGGTGAAGAGGTCATACGCATTCTTTCTGATTCCTCCTTTTCCCCTACTCTTGGTCTACTTAAGAAAAAAGAGCGTCTTCCCTTCCTTGAGCCTGATGAAGAAGCTCGAAGTCAGATAGGTGAATACCTTTTTGAACGACCGGATTTTCTTGTTGCCGTAGGGTCTGGCGTTATCAACGACCTTGCAAAGTTTGTGGCTTGTCGAGCTCAGCTCCCTTATGTTTCTGTTGCTACTGCTCCGTCTATGGATGGATACGTCTCCCCAGGGGCGCCGATGCTTGTTGGGGGTTACAAGGTAACATATGATGCAACACCGCCCCTTGTCCTCTTTGCCGATCTTGGGATTCTTTCCTCTGCTCCTCTTTCGCTTATTCAAGCTGGGTTTGCAGACCTTGTGGGAAAGATCACTGCTTTCGCTGACTGGGAAATCCGCCGTGCTCTCTTTGGAGAAGACTTCTGCGAAGCTCTTTGGGAGAACACGGCTTCATTCCTCAGGGATCTCGCATCATGTGCCGATGGCATAGTAAAGCGGGACAAAGGGGCTATAGCTATCCTTATGCGCGCCCTTGTCGAATCCGGTCTCAGTATGGAGATTATTGGAGATTCCCGTCCTGCTTCTGGTGGAGAACACCTTGTTGCTCATTACCTTGAGATGATGGCGCTTCACAAGAGATTGCATCCCTCGTTTCATGGTCTTCGGGTAGGGGTGGCTACTTGTGTCGTTTGGAAGCTGTTCCAGCTTTTTCTTAGCGAGAATACGGATTACCCGTATTTTCCGTCAGATCCCTACCCCTTGGATGCTTTGAAAGTCCATTTTGGCCCCCTCTTTCCCTTTGTGAGAGAAGAGGCCCAAAAGAAGTACAATCTTCAGTGGTCCAAGATTGATCCTGACCTTTTCCGAAAAGCAGTAGAAGAGAAGCTCTCTCTTTTCAATCCCTTAGAACTTCTCGTGCGTGTAGGAGTCCCCACACGCTTTCAGGATCTTGGGTTTCCAAAGGAAATGGTTCGGAACGCTTTTCTTTGGGCTCGTTTCTTGAGGAAACGAGTAACTATTCTTGATCTTCTTGCCCGCTGTGGGGTGCTCGAGAAGTTTCTCGATCAAGCCTTACAAGAGATCGAATAACGCAGGAAGGGCATTCTTCCTCTGCTTCCTTCTTTCTCTTTGGGGTTTTTTCCCATATTCCAAGCCCTTCTTCTTGCGCCTTCTCCTGCATGCTCAGAAGGTACCCAAGAAGATTGCGTCCCGCAGTTTTTTCATCAAGAGTCGCCAGTCCCTCACAAATGAGGACCGCATTCACAATGCAGGGTTCCTCAAGGTCCTGATTCACGTAGAGGTACCCTACCCAGGGATGTTTCTCAGGCGAGAACCCTAAAGCAAAGTCAAAACCCACCCTTTTTCCTTCCACAAGTTCTTGCAAGCGCAAGAGAGCCTGGCGATAAATTTTAGGATTCTCAAAAGGAACTCGGAGGCCAGCAAGTTTTATCCTTACCTTTTCGAGTTTACCCTCCCTCTCCACTTCAGCAGTAACGAGATTCGGCCGCACACACCTAGTTACACGGATCTCAAGAAGCTCCTCTTTCCCAAAGGCAAACGCAGAGAGGAACCCAAGAAGCACGCAAAGACTTACCCAGAAAACAATATTCTTCCTCCACCTTCTCATTGCAATGCTAACCTCCCTTCAACGTGCGTAGGCCATGCTCTTTCCACTAGAACCGGAACAATCTTACGTACGTTATCCTGGTTAGTGCCTTCTACGTGAACGGGTATGTAATTCTCTGAGTACCCAATGCCTATGTTTTCTTCAACAAACTCGACAAGGACGTAGAGCTTTTTCCCTACAAAGGATTTGTGGTACTCTTCTGAGAGTGCCTTTCCGACGGTGAGGAGTTGCCGAACCCTTCGTTGCTTTTCAGGTTTTGGAATACCTTCGCTCTTCTCCCACTCTGAGGCTGGTGTTCCCGGCCGAGGGGAAAAAGCAAAGACATGCATTCTTGAGAAACCTATGTTCTGGCAAAACTGGACTGTTGCTTCAAAATCCTCTGCTGTTTCCCCCGGGAATCCAACAATGACATCCGTTGTGACAGCCACCTGGGGATATAAAGACCTTACCATTGCTACAAGCTCTGCATACATTTTCGCAGAATACCCTCTCCGCATCCTTCTGAGGATTCTATCGCTTCCACTTTGAAGTGGCAGGTGCAAGTGGGGGCAAACCCTAGTACCAAGGGCAAAGTACCGAATGGCAAACTCTTTCGAAAGAAGGTAAGGCTCAAGGGAACTTAAGCGAAAACGTACGCCTTCTGTGCGGGCAACAAGAAACTCCAAGAGGTCAATAAGGGTTCCTTCGCCAGTATCTCTCCCAAAGTATCCAAGATTTGTCCCACAGAGAACGATTTCTCGAACCCCCTGCTCAGTAAGGTGGTGGATCTCCCGCAAAATGTCTTCAAACTCCCTGCTCTGCACCCCTTCCCGAAGGTATGGAACAAGGCAGAAACTGCAGAAGTGATCGCATCCTTCTTGGACTTTAACCCAAGCTCGAGATCGGGAAGGATAGGGGAAAAATGGTGGGGGAAGAGGTACTCCAAGCTGTTCTGCAAAAAGCCGGCCGATTGCCCTTTCTTTTTCCCTAACTGTCGGAAGAACTATGACTCTTTCCCCCAAGGAGGCATATCTACAATCCTTCCAAAGCTTTGCATAACAGCCTACAAGAATCACAAGACCCTGGGGGTTCCTACGTATGGCCCGACGGACGTACTGGCGAGTTTTACGCTCTGCCTCCTCAGTCACGGCACAGCTGTTAACAATGTAGTAGTCTGCTACTTCATCAAAATCGACAATCGTAAACCCTGCTTTTTTAAAAGCTGCAAGGAGAAGATCACTTTCAGCCTGGTTTACCTTGCATCCAAGTGTCTTGATGCTTACTCGCATTGTCGACCCCCAGAAAAGCAGAGATAATTGCCGCTCCAAAGATAGCCGCGGTTTCGCTTCGAAAAACCTTTTTACTCAGAGATATTGGAAATGCCCCCCTTCCGTAAAGTTTTTGTTTTTCTCCCTCGGTTAAGTCTCCTTCAGGACCTATTATAAGAGTAACGGGGGGTTGAATGCCCCTTTTCTGGATAAACTCAAGAAGATTTTCTCCTCCGAAAGGATCAGCCAAGAACACCGCCCCCACTTTTGGAGTTACAAAGCCAAGGAATTCTTCAAAAGAAGTACACACCCGTATTACAGGAAACCAAATTCGCCCCGATTGCTTGCAAGCGCTAAGAGCTATTCGTTCAAGGCGTTTTATCTTCTCTTTTGAGACCGTTTCTTTTACCGACCGCTCTGCGGGGAAAAAACCAATTTCCGTCGCTCCTATTTCCGTAAGTTTTTCCACCAGCCACTCCATACGAGCGGGACTCTTGAGGAAACTTTGCCAAACACAAAGGGAAGGAGGAGGTAGCTCCTTCTCTACCTTTTCTACAACAAGTACAAAGGCATGTCCTTTATTTTTCCCCTGAAAAACTCCTCGATACAGTTCTCCCTTCCCGTTGCTTATCAGAATATCCGTATATGGAGAGATTCTTTGCACCGTGAGGTGGTGTGTCTCTTCCGGAGAGAGAAGAACAATTTTCCCTAGTTGTGGTTCAGGATGAAAAAAGAACCTACCCATCCGGGGTTTTCACTCTTCGGAATGCATAAAAGCTTCGCGCAGACGGTCAAAAAAACTCCCCTTTCGTGTTTCGTTGAAAGCTTCCCCTTGCTCGATCTCAAAGAGCCGCTCAAGGATTTTTCGGTGCTCTCCGGTTACAGTCTTTGGGACATAGAGCTTTATCCGCAAAATCTGATCTCCTCGCATTCCTGTGCGAGGATCAGGGAGACCTCGTCCACGAAGACGCAAAAGGGTTCCACTCTCTGTTCCTGGAGGAATACGAACCTTTTCGCTCCCCTGAAGAGTCGGAACTTCTACCTCGTCTCCAAGAACAAGCTGCGCATAAGTCAAAGTAAGGTCATAATAGAGATCCTGACCCCTTCGTTCGAGGAACCGGTGTGGCTTAACCTTTACAAGGATATAGAGGTCCCCTGGTGGCCCTCCGTTATCTCCAGCACTCCCCTCTCCCGAGACGCGAAGGCGGTATCCAGTATCTACTCCAGGGGGGATCTTGATTTTCATCCTTCGTTCCCCCTGAACCTTTCCTCGACCACGACAAGTGGGGCATGTTTCCTCGACTACCCATCCCCGACCCTGGCAATATGGACACGTTCGGGAAGTAATGATGGAGCCAAAAAATGAAGTTTGCGTATGACGTATCTCTCCGGCGCCGTGACAATTTCTACAGGCAACCTTTCTCTTTCCTCCAACCCCTCGACAGTCGGGACATTCCTCGAGACGTCGGAAAGAGACCTCCTTTTCGGTCCCGAAAGCAGCTTCTTCAAACTCCAGCGTTACCTCTATAGTAACGTCCTCACCTCGGACCGGACGAGCCGCTTTTTCCCTTCGCCGTGCCTGCGAACTTGATCCAAAAAAGAAATCGAAGAGATCTCCAAAGCCAGTGAACTCCCGGAAAAGGTCAAAGTCTGGTCCAAAACCACCGTATCCCGCTTGGGCTTCGCTTCCAAATGCAGCATGTCCAAAACGGTCATACATAGCCCGCTTCTCGGGGTCGGAGAGAACCTGGTATGCTTCGTTAATTTCTTTAAAACGTTCTGCAGCTTCTTTATCGCCTGGGTTTACATCGGGATGGTACTGACGGGCAAGACGACGGTAAGCCTTCTTAATCTCCTCTTGTGTCGCGTTACGGTCCACTCCTAGAATCTCATAGTAATCCCGCTTCATTGCCTCACCTACCTTGAAGGAATGTCCTCTAGAAAAAAACCACAAGGCCCCATATCACAAGATATGGGGCCTTGTGGTTTACTTCCCTTCGTCGTCTACTACCCGGTAATCAGCATCAACAACATTGTCTCCACTACTTTGCGAAGTGTACCCACTTGATGCGCTACCCTGTGCTGCCTTCTGGTACAGCTCTTGTGCCATGGCATGTGACGCCGACTGGAGGTCGTCCATCCTGCGACGAATGTCAGCCACATCGGTTCCTTTCAGGGATTCCTTCAAGGCATTAAGGGCACTTTCCACTCGAGAACGTGTACCTGCTGAGAGCCTGTCTCCAGATTCGCGAAGGGTCTTTTCCACAGTATAAATGAGATTGTCTGCCTGGTTACGGAGCTCAGCCTCTTCTCTCTTGCGACGGTCTTCTTCGGCATAGAGTTCAGCTTCACGGATCATTCGCTCAATTTCCTCTTTGGTTAGGCCACTTGAAGCCTTAATAGTGATTGATTGTTCTTTCCCAGTAGCAAGGTCCTTTGCCGAAACATGGAGAATCCCGTCAGCGTCAATGTCGAACTTTACTTCAATCTGTGGCACGCCACGTGGTGCTGGTGGGATACCAGTGAGTTGGAAGCGACCAAGAGAGAAGTTATCTTTAGCCATAGGTCGTTCTCCCTGGAGCACGTGGATTTCAACTGTTGTTTGGTTATCTGCTGCAGTAGTAAAGATTTGACTCCTTGAAACTGGAATAGTTGTGTTTCGTTCAATGATCTTGGTGAAAACGCCACCAAGAGTTTCAATACCCAGAGAAAGAGGTGTAACGTCAAGGAGAAGGACGTCTTTAACCTCTCCCTTAAGGACTCCAGCTTGAATGGCAGCACCCATTGCTACAACTTCATCGGGATTCACACCACGGCGCGGTTCCTTCTTGAAAATCTTCTCCACTATTTCCTGGACTTTAGGCATCCGAGTCATGCCACCAACAAGGATTACTGCATCAATATCCTCTGGCTTCAGACCTGCGTCACGGAGCGCTTGTTCGCATGGTCCAATGGTTCGTTCGATGAGATCTATGGTCAACTGTTCAAGCTTTGCCCGAGTTATAGTCATAACAAGATGTTTTGGCCCTGTAGCGTCAGCAGTTATAAAGGGTAAGTTAATCTCGGTTTGCAGAGCTGTAGAAAGCTCGCATTTCGCTTTTTCTGCGGCTTCCTTCAAGCGCTGCAAGGCCATTTGGTCTCCTCGAAGATCGATTCCCGTGTCTTTGCGGAACTCCTCAATGATGTAATCCATGAGCCGGCGGTCAAAGTCGTCGCCACCGAGGAAAGTGTCCCCAGCAGTGGCTTTTACTTCGAAGACACCATCACCAATTTCGAGAATAGAAATGTCAAAGGTTCCACCACCAAGGTCATACACAGCGATGATTTCTTCCTTTCCTTTTCCAAGTCCATAGGCTAAAGCTGCAGCCGTTGGCTCGTTGATAATTCGTTTTACCTCAAGGCCAGCAATTTTCCCTGCGTCCTTTGTTGCCTGTCTTTGGCTATCGTTGAAGTATGCTGGGACAGTAATGACCGCTTCCTGAATTTTCTCGCCCAAGTATTCTTCAGCATCTTCTTTAAGTTTTCGAAGAATCATAGCAGAGATTTCCGGAGGAGTGTAAATACGGTCGCCCACTTTGACGCAAGCTTCTCCATGTTTCCCAGGAACAATTTCGTAAGGAAGTACCTTCTTTGCTTTTTGGACTTCAGGATCATCGTAGCGGCGACCCATGAGCCGTTTGATAGAGAAAATAGTGTTTTTAGGGTTTGTGATAGCCTGTCTTTTGGCAAGCTGTCCTATGAGTATCTCTCCTTGCTTCGTAAACGCCACCACAGAAGGTGTGAGGCGAGAACCTTCTTTATTCGGAATGATAACGGGTTGACCTCCCTCAAGGTAAGCAACAACAGAGTTCGTTGTTCCAAGATCTATCCCGATGACTTTGGGCATTACCCTCAACCTCCCTTCACGCCATTTTTTCTTGAGAAATTCGATTGACCTTCACCTGCGCTGGACGCAGGACTTCATCATGATAGAGGTACCCTTTGCGCACCTCCTCAATAATCGCAAAATCCTCTTGCCCTGGAAGAGAAACAATAGCAACTGCTTCATGGTATTTGGGATCAAATTTCTGCCCTTTTGTCTCAATAGGTTTTACTCCTTCCTTCTCAAGAACGCTCAGGAATTTTCGGTATATGAGTTCAACACCCTGTAGAAACACTTCATTAACCTCGTTCTTTTGGCCCTCAAAGAGCGCTTTTTCTAGGTCGTCAAGGATGGGAAGAATCTTGAGTATAAGGTCCCGATTAGCGGTCCTCACAAATTGCTGTCTGTAGAGCATCTCTCGTTTTCTAAAGTTGTCAAAATCTGCTTTTACCCGCTTCAGATCGTTTAGGTATTCGCTGATAAGCTGTTCTTTTTCAGAGACTTTGCGCCTTTCTTCTTCGAGTGCAGTCTTAAGCCTTTCAACCTCTTCCTGGAGTGACTGAGGTTCTGGAGACGCCTCAGGGTGTTGATTCTCACCTACTGCGTGAGCGAATTCTTCTCTTTTCTCCATCCGGGCACCTCCCTTCTTTTACCTTCTTCGACTATTCAAAGTGTACTGAGATACCCCTCTTTTGTCAAGCAAGGTCAAAAAATTTTTTGGCGGAAAAAGAAGAGCTTCCTCTAGAACGAGGAAGCCCTGAGGCATTTGGGGAAATGCTTTTCCTTACACAATATAGGGACCAATGAGTTGCTTTGCTAGAAGAATTCCCCGGAGTTTACTTGCAGTGTCTTTTTCAAAACTTCTATCCTCATGCTCTATGCTCACGACGTAGTCATATCCAACCTCATAAAGTGCGGTAAGAAAAGCAGGCCAGTCAATGTCTCCTGTTCCTGCTACCTTATCTACATACCATCCAAAACCAAAAATGCCCACTTTGTACAATTTATCCCAAAGAATTTTCGTGTCTTTAGCATGGACATGGAATATTTTTTCGCGGAAGTCATGTACCACTTGGACGTAGTCGACCTGTTGCCAGATGAGGTGTGAAGGATCGAGATTCAAACCGAAATACTCCGAAGGAATGATCTCAAACATCCGCTCCCATATGGCAGGAGTTGTCGCAAGGTTTGTTCCCCCAGGCCACCGATCAATGGTGTAAAGCATGGGACAGTTCTCAATAGCAAGTTTTACTCCATGGTCTTCGGCAAATTTTACTAGTTCTGGGAAAACTCGAGCAAACTCATTTAAAGCTTCTTCCACATTCATCTTCGGATCTCGTCCAACGAAAGTTCCTACCACGGGTACTCCAAGCATTTGTGCTGCTTTGATGACCTTCTTGAGGTGTTCGTGGTAAAAACGACGATTTTCCAAATTTGGGTCCAGGTTATTCGGATAGTATCCTAACGAGGAAATTTCAAGGTTATGCTGGGCAAAGAGTTCTCGAATACGAGCAGCATCATCTTCTCTCAGGCTTTCTACGTCGATATGCTGCGTTCCTGCGTACCGCCGTTTCTCGTATACCTTCGGCCAGCAAGCGACTTCAAGCATCTGAAAACCATTCTGGCTGGCCCATTCGACAATTTCCTCAAGACTCATTTCCGGAAGACAAGCGGTCATGAATCCAAGCTTCATTTTTCTCCCTCCTAGTATACTTTAACCCATGTTCCCCGACGGGCACTCTCAAGTATGGCTTCACAGAGTATAACCTCTCTTAACCCATCAGCAAAGGTCGGAAAGTCCCACTCCTCTTGGGGTTTTGACTCTAAGATGGCTGTGTATACGTTTCGAAAGAAATGCTTTGAGGTATCTGGAAAGCCTTCATTGTGGCCTCCGGGAAAAGAAATAATACCACGCGTTGCTTCGCTCACAAGAGATGGATCCTTCATAAGGACCTCGTTAGCCTTATCACGTCTTCCAATCCACAGATCGTTGGGATGTTCGGAATCCCAAAAAAGCGCGCACAAAGAACCATCAATCTCATAGGTGATGCGGTTTTTCCTTCCCGCCGCCACTTGGTTTACAGTCATGACTCCATGAGCACCCTGATCAAAGTGTAAAAGAACACTAGCGTAGTCCTCAGTAGCAATGGGCACTTCCTCATAATCCTCAGGCTTTAAAATCTTCCCTGCATAGGTTTCAATCGGCTTTAGAGGTTTTTTTCGCACTTTGTGAAAGGTGGCAAAGTCGGCAAAAACTTCCACAACCCTCTGACCAGAAATAAACTCTACAAGATCCAACCAGTGGGAACCAATATCGGCAACCGCTCGCGACGGCCCACTGAGCTCAGGCTCTAAACGCCAGTTATAGTCTGTTTCGTAGAAAAGCCAGTCCTGAAGGTACGAACCATGTATGGCGAAAACTCGCCCAACCTGTCCTTGACGCACAAGTTCTCGGGCTTCCCGTACCAGGGGGTAGAACCGAACGTTGAAGTGCACAGCATGGACTCTTCGAGTTTTTTCCGCAAGTTCTACAAGCTCTTCCGCTTCTCTTCGGTTCATAGCGAGAGGCTTCTCGCAAACAACATGCTTCCCAGCAAGGAGGGCTTCCTTTACCATCGTGTAGTGGAGGTAGTTCGGGGTGCAAATATGTACAACCTCAACCGTATCGCTACGAACAAGGTCCCGCCAATCACCAAAAAAGGACCTCACCGCAAGATCCTGAGCTTTGCGACGAGCAATCTCCTCGTTAACATCTGCTATAGCTACAACCTCCGCAAGAAAGGTCCTTCGCGCTGCTTCCACATGGGCAGGACCAATAAATCCGGTTCCAATAACTCCAACCTGAACGGTTCGTTTCATCCTATGACCCCCTTCTCAAGACGCTCTCTAGCCCATGTCGCCGTTCCAATAACCCCTGCATCAAGGCCAAGCTGCGCAGGGACAAAGTGGATAGTATCAACTGGAACCATGAAGAGCCGCTCCCGCAAGCCCTTTCGAATACTTTCAAAGAGAAGCTCCCCCGCTTGGGCAACGCCTCCCCCAATGACAATCATTTCTGGATTGACTACAACACAAATGCAGGAAAGGGCTTGTCCAATATATGCTCCGCTCCGTTCAATAATCTCAAGGGCAACGCTATCTCCCTTTTGAGCTGCTTCAGCAATAACCTTGGGGGTTACTCGTGTGAGGTCGTCACCAACGAGGTCCCGAATAAGAGTATCGTTTTGCTGTACAAGGGCGCGCAGAGCTTGGGCAACCATAGCAGGACCCGAAGCATATGCCTCAAGACAACCCCGATTTCCACACCCACAGCGTACCCCATTGGGTTCCACCGTTATATGACCAAACTCTCCAGCACTCCCATCTTTTCCAATATACAGTTCTCCACCGATAATGACTCCTCCACCAATTCCAGTGCCAATGGCAACCATGACCATGTTGTTAACTTCTTTTCCTGCACCAAAGCGTTTTTCAGCAAGGGTAATAGCCCGAACATCGTTAATCACGGCAACAGGGACCCCAAGACGTTTCTCAAGCCACTCCTTTACCGGAACACCGTGCCACTTTCCAGGGAAATTTGGAAGGAGAATCCCGATGCCTGTTCTCCAATCGATAAGTCCGGGGACACCTATGCCTGCTGCCCAGACTTTAAATCCTTTGGCTTCGAATCTTTGGCGAAGCTGCAGAGCCTCACGGGCGATATCATCAAGGACCTCCTCGGGACTTCGCATAGCTCTCGTAGGAATCACGCTTCGCTCAAGAACGGTCCCATCTTTGTCAACAAGAGCAATCTTTGTATTCGTCCCACCCAAATCGATTCCAAGAAACAGTGCTTTCGTCACCATGCTTTATCCCTCCTAAACCTCAACCTCACGGCGGATTTGAGCTTGGTCGGCTACAAGAAGTACGGTAAATCGAAGTCGATCCCCACGGGCAACAGACCTTGTCCATTCCACAGGTATCTCGTTTCTTAGATAGGTCACCCGCTCGATAATAAAAGCAGGTAGTCCTGCCTGACACTCCAGGTGACGTGCCTCATCTTTCCTAACCTGTCCGACCTCGTATGTTTCATAGGCATGATCAAGAAGTAGGCCATATTTATCCCTGAGCACCGCATAGAGCGACCCCCGCTCAAGATCTTCATTTATGAGTCCTGGACAGAGGTACACAGGAATTATTGTCGTTTCAAGAAGGATAGGTTCGTTATTTGCGCAACGAACGCGAACAATTCTGTTGACTTTTTCCTCCCGGGGAGGAAGGTGAAGAGTTTCCCGTGTTTTTTCGTCTGCTGTTACGACTTCACAGGCTAGGACCCTCGAACTTGGAGTAAGACCAAGCTCAAGCATGTCTTCCGTGAAACTGTAGAGTTTAGGGAGGCGTCGGCGAAGTTTTGGAGAAGTGACAAAAGTCCCCTTACCCTGCTTTCGGTAGAGGAACCCCTCCTCCACAAGACTATGAATAGCCTGCCGAACCGTGATCCGACTCACACCATACTTGGTACAGAGTTCAGTTTCTGGAGGAATCCGATCCCCAGGCTTAAGCACCCCACTGAGAATCTGGCCCTTGAGAATATTCTTTAACTGTTGGTACAACGGGATACCACTTTCTTCTAGAATTTCAGGCATTCCCTGACCCTCCTGTTTTTCGATTTCGTCCTAAGTATACACCATCATCCCAGAAGGGTGCTCTTTCTCTCCTACCTTCTTCCTATCTCTGTGGGAAGAGATGCTATCAGTGCAAGGTTACCATTCAGCACCACATCTTCGTCAAGGAGAAGACCAGCATTTGCTCCATCAGTAACAGCTCCTCGGAGGTTACGAACTTCTCGAGCATCTCCGATTTTTGCCACTAGGAGTCCTGCGTCAAGGAGAGTCTCATAAAGAGTGTCATTGGAGGTAACCTTTGCCAGAACAACGTTATCGACTTTTACTGTTTTTCTTCTAAATTCATTATCCTGCAGCACCACTTCTCCATCTTTACGAATTTCGAGGACCGTCGTTTGGGTGAAGAGCGTCACCGGGTACCGGTACGGGCGAAGGGTCAAAGCCTCGCCATTTCCTCCAGCAAAGCGCTTCATCATGACATCACGATGCACAGGTTCCATCCAAGAGGCAAATTCCCGATTTTCGGTGACGATATAGACCTTTTTCCCTTCGAAGCCAAGCTTCTCGGCAGTATCTGCAGCCCCAAAATGGTCTCCCCAGATAAGCACCGTTTCTCCACACTCGAACGGTTGAGGTTTATCGTCCGGGTAGTATGTGCACCCTTTTGCCTTGCATCGCAAAATTTCCTCAAAAGAGACAACAAATGGCAGGTCGATACCAGGAATTTCTGGGCGGAAAATCTGACTTCCAGTGGCAAGAAGAACGACATCGAAGGATTTGAGATCTTCAAGATTTGGCTCGGTTCGAAGACGAACAGTTACTCCAAGTTGAGCAATTTGCTCCCGAAGCCAGTCGGCGTACCAGCGCATTTTTGTCTTTCCCGGGACAGTACAGCAAAGGAGGATAGCTCCACCAAGTTCTCCCGTTTTTTCAAAAATGGTAACTTCATGCCCTCGCAGGGTAGCAATCCGCGCTGCCTCAAGGCCTCCTGGTCCTCCTCCAACTATAGCTACACGAAGAGGCTTTTGGGCCTTCGGGAGATTGATGAATCTTTCATCCCCCATGGCGGGGTTCACTGTGCATCGGCACTCCCTCTTAATCATTAGGGATTCCTGCCAGCATCCTACAAGACAGGAGATGCATTTACGGATTTCTTTGACTTTTCCTTCTTTCGCCTTGTTTGCCCAGTAGGGATCAGCAATAAGTTGCCTTGAGAGTCCAACCATATCTGCTTTTCCTTCGGCAAGAATCCGTTCACAGTACTCGGGATCCCGCAAGGTATGACTTGTAATGACCGGAATTGTAACGTGCTTTTTAATTTCTTCTGCAGCGTATGTGTTCCACCCCTGGGGATAGTACATGGGGTCCATCGTGGGCCCAGGAACTTCGAAAGTCCCTGCGCTAATGTCCAGGAAGGCTACACCGTTCTCTTCCATGAGTTTTGCAATCTTTATGCTTTCGTCAAGCGTTCTTCCGCCCTCAATCCACTCTTCTCCTGAGTACCGAATGCCAATGGGGAAATTCTTTCCACACTTCTGCTTGATGCGGTCGATAATCTCAAGAACAAAACGCATCCTGTTGATGAAGCTTCCACCGAAGCGGTCGTTTCGTCGATTGATATAGGGGCTCATAAATTGGGCAATGAGATACCCATGGGCACCGTGAAGCTCAACCGCATCGAATCCTGCTTGCTGTACACGCCATGCGGCTTCAGCAAACTTCTCAATAAGCTCGTAGATTTCTTCAATAGTCATAGCCCGGATTGACTTCCCTTTTTTGGCTATTTCCTCAGCATAAACAATTTCATGTCCTGCGGATCCCGGCAGAGAAACCACCATGTCAGTGGCAGAGAAAAGATCCTTCCGCGGCCAGGCTGCTTGTCTTCCCGGATGCTGAATTTGTACTGCACACCGTGCACCGTACCGGTGCATGGCTTCTGCAAGACGAGCAAGACCGGGTATCATGGGGTCTTCATCGGCGGCGAGACATGTAACGGTTGGCCTCCCTGTGGCCTTGTCAGGTGTTGTTGCTCCAACAATAATGAATCCACAACCGCCTTTAGCAATTTCTTCGTGGTACCTTATGACTCGCTCGTTGACTGACCCATCGGCGTTTGCTGAACTAATGTCTGTGGGAACATGGACGATACGGTTGGGAACGACAAAGTTTCCAATCTCAATGGGCGAGAAAAGATGGGGGAAATAGGGATTCTTCACTGAAAATCCTCCTCTCGTTTTTGGCTAACAGCAGTCCTCTTTGCCTTTTCTTCGGTAACACTCTTCCATAATCTCCTCAGTTCTCGTCGCTCCAAAACGAGTTGCTCCCACTTCCCGAACCTTCAAAGCTGTGTCGAGGTCTCGTACACCCCCAGCGGCTTTAATCTGAACCTTAGGAGAAACAGATTGTCGCATAAGAATAAGGTCTTCTATTGTGGCCCCTCCAGGTCCGAAGCCGGTTGAGGTTTTCACAAAGTCTGCACCTGCCTCTTCCGCCAGGCGACACCCTATACGCTTGAGTTCATCAGTGAGGTAACAGTTCTCGAGTATAACCTTCACAATAACACCATACCGGTGAGCTACCTCTACTACAGCTTGGATATCTCGCTTAACGTACTCGAAATCTCGAGAACGAAGTTTCCCAATGTGAATAACCATATCAATTTCTTCTGCTCCGTCTCGAATGGCTTGCTCTGCTTCAAAAACCTTTGTTTCAGTTTTATGGGAACCGTGGGGAAAACCAACAACTGCTCCAACTTTCACATCACTTCCCTCAAGAAGCTTCTTTGCCAAGGCAACGTCTGAGGGTCGGCAGCACACCGAAGCAACTCGGTATTTCTTGGCGATTTCGCACCCTTTGATAATGTCTTCGTCAGTAAGGTCAGGACGAAGAAGGGAATGGTCAATCATTTTAGCAATATCTCGGCAAGTGTATTCCACCGTTCTACCCCCTTTGTCATAACAAAATAAGAACATGATATCACCCTCATTGTACAGGGTGATTGCAGGCTCGTCAAGAGGAAGTGTTTACGAAGGTTGTGGTCCCAAAACAAAGGTTGTGGTAACATATTCTGAAGCTTGAAGGGAGGCGAAAAGCGTGGGGAACATCCTTAATAACTTGAAAAGTCTCACCAAAAAAAGCAAAAGCAAAATGGTTCTCTGCGTTGTGGATGGGCTTGGGGGTATCCCTCACCCTGACTTCGGAGGAAAAACAGAACTCGAAGCAGCAAGAACTCCCAACCTTGACGCTCTCGCTCAGAAGAGCACTCTTGGCCTCATGGTACCGGTACAGTATGGTGTTACTCCGGGAAGTGGTCCTGGACACATCGCCCTTTTTGGGTATGACCCGGAAGAGCTTGTAATCGGGCGGGGAGTCCTTGAAGCCCTGGGAGTTGGCATGGAACTCCAAGAAGGAGACATTGCTGCACGGGCAAACTTTGCTACCAAGAACGCTGAAGGTATCATTACCGATCGGCGGGCGGGAAGGATTTCGACCGAGGAATGCCAACGCCTTGTACAAAGGCTTCAAGAAAGTATCCAAACCATCGAGGATGTCGAAATTCTCCTTAAAGCTGGAAAAGAACACCGTTTCGTTATGGTCCTTCGGGGAAAGGATCTTGGAGACAATCTCCAGGACACCGATCCACAAAAGGAAGGGCTTCCTCCTTACGAGCCAAAGGGTTTCGATACACTCTCGGAAAAGACTGCCTACATCGTTAAAAGGTTTCTTGAGAAAGCCGAAGGAATTATAGAGAGTGAACCAAGGGCTAACGCCATACTCCTTCGGGGTTTCTCAAAGTCTCCAACCCTTGAAAAGTTTCCTGAGCGATATGGGGTTCGAGCCCTAGCCATTGCTATCTATCCCATGTACAAAGGGATTGCTCGGCTCTTTGGATTCGACACACCAGATGTAGAAGGAGATTTACGAAATGAAATAGAACTTCTCAAATCGCAGTGGCAAGAGTACGATTTCTTCTTCCTCCACTACAAAGATACTGATAAAGCTGGTGAAGATGGCGACTTTTCTCGAAAGGTGGAATGTATTGAGTATTTTGATTCCCTCCTTCCCGAAATCCTTTCTCTTTCTCCTGATGTGCTGGTCATCACTGGTGACCACTCCACACCCTCACTTCTTCGGGGTCACTCCTGGCATCCTTCTCCAGTACTTCTCTATTCCCCTTATGGGGGGGTACCTACTGGGACGCGCTTCACCGAAAGAGAATGTGCAAGCGGGTACCTTGGCCACTTTCCAGCTAAGGCTCTCATGAGTCTTATGCTTGCCTCGGCTTTGCGCCTTGGCAAATTTGGGGCATAGATAGAAAAGGCGGGGTTGCCCCCGCCTTTTTACGAAGAGTTGCGGACTCTATCTCCAAAGCCTGTAGCAACTGTTCTCCCAAGTTTTGTGACCATTTTTTCCATGCACGGGAGACAGTTCCCCCATGCCTCCTGAACACAGATTTTTCCCGGGTAAATAGTGTATTGCATCCGATATGGTGAAGGGGTGAAGTTCGGCATGAGGACATTTGCGCCACAACGGAGACCTCGCTCTCTTCCCCCAGGAACAAGAGTCCCCAGAGCAGTAGTTGCCGGAAGATTGGTGTTTTTGGTAAGGATTCTTGTCAGTGCCAGGACCTTAAGGGTCAGAAGGCACTTTGCTTCAGGATCCATGACATGTTCCCCAAGGGGGGTATCGGGATGAGGTATGAAAGGTCCGATACCGATCATATCAAAATCCCATTCTTGAAATTTCTTGATATCCAGTGCAAGCGCTTCACATGTTTGGTAAGGAAGACCCACCATATTTCCACTTCCCACTTGGTAACCTAGGTCCTTGAGTACCTTTTGGCATTCAAGGCGCTTGTCGTAATCATCATCAGGATGGAGGTGAACAAAGAGTTCTCGATCAAAAGTTTCCTGCTTGAGAAGGTAACGGTCAGCTCCAGCGTCTCTCCAAAGGGCATATTCCCAGGGTTCTCGTTCTCCAAGGCTTAAGGTTACAGCTACCCCGAGCTTTTTGATTCGATGAATAAGCTCAGCAAAGGTTTTCGCTTCGTACCAGGTGTCCTCCCCTGACTGCAACACAATGGTCCTGATACCAAGGCGAGCAATGCGCTCACAGAGAGCGTATATTTCCTCAAAAGACATACGGTATCGTTTAAGTTTCTTGTTTTCTTTCCGCAACCCGCAATAGAAGCAATTCTTGCGACAGAAGTTAGAAAATTCAACAAGTCCCCTAAGATGCACTCCATCTCCCACATACTTTTTACGTTTTGTGTCAGCAATGGTAAAAAGCTTTTCAACTACTTCAGGATCGTCGCAACGTAAAAGACTTACAATATCCCCCTGCGAACAATCCTCTTCCTTTTCCAGCATTTCCAAGATGTCCATACAAGGTTTCTCTTTCACTCTCCCTTTCTCCCCCTTGCACGGTAATCCTCAATGGCTGCTCGAATAGCTTCTTCAGCAAGAACTGAGCAGTGCATCTTGTGTGGCGGGAGGCCATCAAGAGCTTCAGCCACTGCTCTATTCGTGATTTGGAGAGCCTCTTCGATGGTCTTTCCCTTAACGAGTTCTGTAGCCATTGAAGACGTGGCAATGGCAGCACCGCAACCAAAGGTTTCGAATTTGGCGTCTTCTATACGATTATCGCGGATTTTCAAGTACATAACCATAACATCACCACAGATAGGATTACCTACTTTACCTATACCATCGGCATCTTCTATTCTCCCAACGTTTCTTGGATTTCGGAAGTGCTCAAGAACCTTCTCAGAGTACATCTTTCTCACCTCCCCTTACTAAAGGGAGAAATAGCTCGAAGTTTCTCCACTATTTTTGGAAACACTGCAACTACTCGGAAAATTTCCTCTTCCTTCGTCCACTTTCCAAGGCTAAACCGGATAGAGCCATGGGCAAGTTCGTGTGGATATCCACAGGCTAAAAGTACATGAGAAGGTTCAAGGGAACTTGAGGTGCATGCCGAGCCACTTGAGACACAGATTCCCTCAAAGTCAAGATTCAAAAGGAGTGATTCTCCTTCCACGTAAGCCACAAGAACAAGGCTTGTGTTGTACAATCGAGGTACGTTACGACTTACAATGTGGATGTCCGGAACCCTCTCTTCAAGCCCTTGTTCAAGCATATCTCGGAGTGCGCCAACTCTTCTAGCCTCTTCTCCCATCTCTTCTTGAGCAATCTCGCAGGCCTTAGCCATACCGATGATTCCAGGAACATTTTCAGTTCCTGCTCGTTTTCCCCGCTCGTGATGTCCTCCAAGAATCTGAGGAGCGATGGGTGTTCCTTTCCGTATGTATAAAAATCCCACCCCTTTGGGACCGTAGAATTTGTGTGCGGAAGCAGAGAGAAGGTCAACTCCAAGGACAGTAACATCAATGGGAATCTTCCCTACGGTCTGGACCGCATCGGTGTGGAAGATTGCTCCTCCTTCATGAGCTACTCGGGCAAGATCAGCAATCGGCTCAAGAACTCCAGTTTCGTTATTCGCATGCATGATAGAAACGAGGATGGTATCCGGCCGAAGGGCTTTTTTAAGTTCTTCGGGGTGTACAATGCCATTAGCGTCCACAGGAAGGTAGGTTACCGAAAAACCCTCTTTTTCAAGGGATCGAAACACGTTTAAAACTGCATGGTGTTCTATAGCTGAGGTCACAAGATGCGTTCCTTTCTTACGCAAGGCTTGCGCAACTCCTCGAATGGCAAGATTACTTGATTCTGTACCACCAGAGGTGAAAATTACCTCCTCTTCCTTTGCTCCAAGGAAGGAAGCGATAGTAGATCTGGCCCTCTCTATGGCGCGGCGGGCTTCTTGTCCCGGACGATGGAGTGACGAGGGATTAGCAAAGAATTCACTAAAAAAGGGGAGCATCGCTTCTACAACCCTTGGATCGCAGGGAGTTGTAGCATTGTAATCAAGGTAAATCATCGTTTATCCTCCTCCACAAGGCTTTTGAGAGTTTTCGAAGCAAAAAAGCCTGCAAGACAGGCTGCCGTTTCTTCCCAGAGCTTTCTCGTATTGCAAGATGTCACCAAAGAACAAAAGGAAGGGTTAGCCAGGCACTCCACTGGATGGATGGGTCCTTCAAGGGCCTGCACGACTTCAAGAAGGGTTATCGTTTCAGGTGGACGAGCCAGAACATACCCTCCCTTTTTTCCTCGTATAGAACGTACAATACCTCGTGCCTCAAGCATAGCAGCGATTTGGCGAAGGTAATCTGGAGACAAGTGTTCTGTTTCTGCAACATCCTGAGCTTTGAGAGGTATTGCCCTCTCAAAAAGTTGCGTTAATCTTGCGAGAAACCGCAACCCATATCGAAGGCGCGTGGAAACTCGCATAGTTCTCCTCTCCCCATTTTAAAGTGAAACCATATTAATAATAGCATAACTTATATAAATGTCAAGGAGAAATTCCCAGCCTATGTATCCTAGAGAGACCATGTTGTGCTATAAAAGAGAAAAACAGGATTAAGGGGGGTAGGAACTTTTGTACTGGGAAAAAGACGTTGAAACCATGCCTCGAGAGGAACTGTATGCACTGCAAACAGCAAGGCTTCAAAAAACGATTCAGAATGCTATGCGAACACCCTTTTACCGGCGTCTTTTTACTCAGCACCGGATACATCCCGAGCAAATCAAGACACCTGAGGATTTGAAACACGTTCCTTTTACCACAAAGGAAGACCTTCGTCAGGGCTTCCCTTTTGACTTTCTTGCTGTACCTCTTGAGGAGGTTGTTCGCCTTCACTCCTCTTCTGGTACCACAGGAACACCAACAGTCATCTACCACACGAAGGAGGATCTTGACCGTTGGACAAACCAGGTTGCTCGCTGTCTCTATATGGTGGGAGTGCGAAAACACGATGTTTTTCAGAATATGATGAGCTACGGGCTGTTTACTGGCGGACTTGGAATGCATTATGGTGCGGAGCGTATTGGTGCCCTTACTATTCCCATTGGCGCAGGAAACACCAAAAGGCAAATTTGGTTTTTAAAACACTTTAAAAGCACCGTCATTCACATTATTCCAAGTTATGCCCTTCTCCTTTCAACCATCATAAGGGGTGAAGGCCTTGACCCGCGGAAAGATTTCAACCTTCGTATTATTCTCCTTGGCGCTGAGCCACATAGCGAGGAGACCCGCCGAAGAATTGAGGATATCTACGGAGCCAAAGCGTATAACTCCTATGGACTTTCGGAGATGAATGGTCCTGGAGGAGCCTTTGAGTGCCTGTATCAGAACGGTATGCACATCTGGGAGGATTACTACATCGTTGAAATAGTGAACCCCAAAACTTTAGAACCTTGTCCCCCGGGGGAACCGGGAGAACTTGTGCTTACCACTATCTTCCGTGATGCTACTCCAATCCTTCGGTACCGGACAAGAGATGTGACGGCTCTCATCGAGGAACCCTGCCCTTGTGGGCGGACACACCGAAAAATTACAAGAATTCAAGGAAGAACCGACGACATGTTTATTTTCCGCGGGGTAAATATTTTTCCCATGCAGGTCGAGAAGGTTCTCATGGGTATCCCTGAGGTAGGGTCAAACTACCGTATTATTCTTGAGCGAAAGGATTACGAGGATACTATGCGTGTTGAGGTAGAAATTAAGCCCGAGTTTTTCTTTGGTGACCTCCAGAAACTTGAACGTCTCCGAGAACGAATTGAGGCAGAGCTCAAAGCCGAGATCCTTGTAACTCCTGAGGTGGTTCTTGTCGAACCCGGAAGCCTTCCTACCCAAGAAGGAAAGGCTCAGCGGGTTTTTGATTACCGAGTTCTCTAAAAGGGGGGATACCATGGCGCATCAAGTCTCAGTGTTTGCCGAAAATAAGCCAGGGCGAATCGAAAAAATTGCCCGTATCCTTGCTGAGGCACACATTAACATCAGAGCTATTACCATCTCAAGTGCTAACGGTTTCGGAGTAGTGAAAATTCTCGTTGACCAGCCTCAAAAGGCCTTTGAAGTCTTGCGAGAACAAGGCCTCCCGGTGTACCTTCAGGAAGTCATTGCAGTTGTCCTTGAGGATACTCCTGGAAGTCTTCACAGGGTGGCAAAGGTTCTTGCGGAAAATGGTATTAATGTGGAGGATGCATATGGCTTTGTGGTTGAAAGGGGAAAAGCTGCAATTTTGGTAATCCAGGTGGAACATGAACCTCAAGCACAAAGTGTCCTTGAGCGAAACGGCTTTACACTCTTGAGCGATGAAGAGATTTACCGACTCTGAAGGAGGGAAAGGCATTGAAAAGTAGGGCTGTAGTGTTTTTCTCTCGGAGTGGGCGTACAAAAGCAGTGGCTGAAGGTATAGCCCGGGAGCTTGAAGCACATCTTGAAGAAATCCGCCTGAAAAAGGTGAAAAACCGTATCCCTACCCCGGGAATGCTCATGAAGCAGTCTAAAAGAGGAGAACTCCCTGCAATACACGACGATTTTCCTGACCTGGGAAAATGTGACGAGGTGATTCTTGGAGGACCCACCTGGGGATTTAGCATTGCCCCACCGGTTCTAAGCTTTGTAGAGCGCGTTAATTGGAGTGGGAAGAAGGTTCACATCTTTGTTACTGAGGCAATCTTTGGTGGGCAATTTGCTTTACGCTACCTTCGAAAGGTCCTAGAGAAAAAAGGAGCGCAAATTGGAAAAGAAAAAGTTTTTCCAACCCTTTTGAGAAGCCTCAAGGCTCTCCAACTCCACGGTCGAGAGTGGGCCAAAGCGCTCAAAGAATAGACCTTACTCTCCGCCAAGGAGCCGAAGGGCAAGAAGGGCATACACTCTACTTGCGGTCACAACCTGAGTCACGGGGACAAATTCGTTTGCAGAGTGAGCTTCTTCTATGTGTCCAGGTCCGAAAATAAGAGTTGGTATCCCCGCCTCAACAAGAAACGAGGCTTCACAGGAAGCAGGAAACGGGGAAAACATCGGGACCTCCCCAGGGATATCCGCAATGGACCGTGCAAGAAGCCCTACAAGCTCAATGTCTCTTGAAACTTTAGCTGGGGGAAGGTGAGGAATACACTGGGTTATGGTATATTCAAAGGAAACTCCCTCTTTCGTTCGCACTTCTTCTGCCGTTTCCCAGAGGACTCGTTCCATCTCTTCAAGAGAGAAGGAGGGGAGAGTGCGTACGTCAACTTCAAGGATGCAGCTCTCAGGAACTACATTTGGAGCAACACCCCCGACAATTTTCCCCACGCTTAAGGCTGGTGCTCCAAGATCAGGGTCCTCGAAACGTAAAAGTTCTCTTCGTTTTCTCTCGAGGCGATCCACAATAAGAGAGGCGTAATGCACGGCGTTTAATCCTCGGTCGGCTACGGCAGCATGACACGATTTTCCCCGCACCTCGATACGGTACGCTGCTACACCCCTGTGTCCTAAGCTGATATTGAGGCCTGTGGGTTCGCCCACAATAGCATAATCTATTACCTCTCCTCTCGTGTGATACATTTTCACCCATTCCCTTATACCTGCATTCTCTTCTTCCTCATCAATCACAAACACGATTTTGAGTTTCCCATAAAGCGAATGGGCAAAAAGTACCACCATTTTAGCGGCATACATCATGGCGGCAAGAGCTCCTTTCATGTCACAGGCCCCTCTCCCATAAAGACGGTTGTGTACAATCTCTCCTCCAAGGGGGGGATACGTCCAGCCAGTTCCTACAGGTACAGTATCCATGTGTCCGTTGAAAAGAAGCACTGGTCCTTCTCCCAGAACTCCTTGGATTTCAGCTATAAGATTTGCTCGCCTTCCGTCTACTTCTTGCCACTCCACAGGTATATCGTTGTCGATGAAATAGTTAGCAATGAATCGGGCGATTTCTACCTCCCCATCCGTGCGGGAGACGCTTGAAATCCTCACGAGTCGCTGTGCAAGGTTAATGGGCTCAAAAAGGTCAAACTCGTTATCAAGAAGTGCTTTCCAATCTGGCATGGCTACGTAATGTACCGACTTCCCCGCTTTTGTAAGGCAATACTTTCTTTGCAGAGGGGACATTCATCAGGGGTGTATACAGGCATTTCCATAGTGAGGAGTGGAAAATAAGGATATGGAAGGGAAACTTTTCCTCCGCTTCTGTCCACAAGCACGCCTACTCCAACGATGGATGCCCCCTTATCCCTTACGGCTTCGATGACCTCAAGGAGAGATGCTCCAGTAGTTACAACATCTTCTACAACAAGAACACAATCTTTCTCACTAAGCGTAAAATCTCTCCGAAAACGCATTTTTCCTTCCTCGCGTTCTGTAAAGGCCATTCGAACTCCAAATGCTCGAGCAACTTCATAGGCAAGAATAATGCCACCCACCGCTGGTCCCACAACGACATCTACGTGCTTTTCCTTGAAGTTTTCAGCAATTGCCTTCGCAAGTTGTTCCACATACTGGGGGTATTGAAGGAGCTTAAATTTTTCCACATAGTAGGGACTGTGAAGCCCAGAGGTAAGAAGAAAATGCCCCTCAAGGAATGCCCCGGCTTTTCGAAAAAGATCGAGAATAACCTCTTTCTCCAACAGTTATCACCTCACCTTTCCAATAATTTCCTCAACGTCTGTAATACCTTTACGAAAAAGATACTGTTTTATTCCTTCAAGAACTCTTATCGCTGAAGAAGGGACTACAAGGCTTGCCGTTCCGATACCTACGGCTTTTGCTCCGACAAGGAGGAATTCCAAGGCATCTTCTGCAGTGGTAATGCCTCCCATGCCGATGACGGGAAGCTTTGTTATCCCCACAAGATCGTACACCATCTTAAGAGCAAGAGGCTTAATAGCTGGTCCGGATAACCCGGCTGTCTTTAAGGCAAAGACGAAGTCCATGCGTTCTACGTCTATAACCAAGGCAGGAAAAGAATTCGTAATGCTTAGAGCTTCAACACCTCCTTCCTCAAGAAGCGCTACAGTAGTTTCCCAGTCGCAAACTTGAGGCCCAAGTTTTGCAATGAGGAACTTCTCTGTAGCTGCGCGTACCTCGCCAACAAGTCTCTTGAGCACTTCAAGATCGGCGATAAAAGTTGCTCCTCCTTTTTCCACATTTGGACAAGAGAGGTTGAGCTCCAGAGCATCAATTCGCTTGACCTCGTTAAGCTTTCGAGCCACAGCAACGTATTCATCGACGGTTCTCCCCCAGATGTTTACAAAAACACGAGTGGTAAGACCCTCAAGAAAAGGGAGGTCTTCTTCCAAGAAACGTTCTACTCCCTTATTCTCAAGACCTATGGAGTTCAAAAGTCCCGCTTTAGTTTCCCAAATTCGGGGTGGGGGATTCCCTGGCCAAGGGAAAAGGCTCAAGCCTTTCACTGTGATGGCCCCAAGGGAATTGAGGTCAAGGTACGGCTGCATTTCCTTCCCATATCCACAGGTGCCAGAGGTAAGAACCACAGGATTTTGGAGTACAAGTCTACCAAGGTGCACAGAAAGATTCACAGTACCACCTCAGAAAGCTTGAAGACTGGGCCATCACTACACACGTGCCAGTACCCCCCGTCTCTCCTCGGTATAGCGCACCCAAGACATACCCCAAAACCACATCCCATTCGCGCTTCGAGAGAAACCTCAGTCGTTTCCTCTCTTCCTGTAAGAATTTTCGAGAGAGCTTGAAGCATTCCTTCTGGCCCGCAGGCATAAATTCGTACATCACCTTTGAGGGTTGCATCAAAGTGTTTTTTGAAAAGCTCGAGAACCGTTCCGCAGAATCCCCCAGTGACTCTTTCTTCGCAACTCCAAGAGATCTCTGAAATACCGTCAAGAATCCGCAAAAGAGCAAGCTCCTTTCTCTCCCGAACACCCAAGAAAAAGGAAAAGGGAGTTGCTCGCTTTGTAAGCTCTAAAGCGAGAAAAACAAGAGGAACAATTCCTCTTCCCCCCGCAATGAGTATCGCGGAAGGAGCTTCAAGAGAGAATCCCCGTCCTAGAGGACCAAGGACATAGAGCTCATTCCCAGGTTCAAGACGTGAGAGAAGGGATGTTCCTCTCCCGACGATTTCAAAAAGGATGGCAAAGCAATTGCCTTCAGCTCGTAAAATAGCAAAGGGGCGAGGAAGAAGAGGGTCATATACCCCCTCGAAGGGGCGGACCATAACGAATTGGCCAGGTTGAGCCTGCGTCGCGATGTCTCTGTCCTCAATCTCAAGAAGCACAAATCGCTCTCCAATCCTCTCCTTTTTCCGCACTCGAGCAAGGTTCATGGTGCAATACTCCGCAAGATTTTTTGGTATTTGCGAACCTGGTCAAGCGCCCTTTCTGCAAAGTCCTCTCCCTTTTCTTTCCCCCCCTTACGGTACGCAAAGAGAATATCTCGGGAAACATTGACAAGTGCTCCTAATCCCCCAGGAAGAAAAGCAGATCGAACTTTCTCAATCTCTCCTCCCTGCACTCCCACTCCAGGTATGAGGAAAGGAAGACTGGGAAAAAGCTCACGTAAGTAGCGCAAATCCTCAGAGTATGTTGCCCCAACTACAATGCCAAAAGAGCTTATCGGAGAGTCCTCTGGGAACTCCTTTCGCATAGTATCCACAAGAGAGGCAACCTTCTCGAAGACTCGTTTATTTTGCCCTTCGTCTTGAATGAACGGCGCTGAAGGATTCGAGGTACGGGCAAGGACAAAGAGTCCCTTTCCACTTTGGTAAGCTTCTTCGAAAAAGGGACGAAGACCGTCCTCCCCGAAGTATGGGTTTACAGTAAGCGCATCGCCATCCCAAAAGGAGGGAAGAACCGTATTACCTACCTTAATTCCTGAGAGATACCCTTGAGCGTAAAGCGTGGCACTGCTTGCGATATCATTTCGCTTTCCGTCAAGAATCACAAGAAAACCCCGGCTTCGTGCAAGGCGCAGGGTCTCAGAAAGCACCTGCATTCCAGGAACGCCCAGCGCCTCGTAAAAAGCAAGCTGTATTTTGATGAAACCCACCTCTCCTGAAAGCACCTCAAGGAGTTCGGCTCCAAAGGCAAAAACTGCTTCCGCAAGGCCTTCAAGGCTTGTCCTACAAGGCATGAATCGCTGCAAAAGGAAAGGAGGGAGAGAATCGAAGTGAGGGTCAAGGCCAACCACAAGGGGTCCGAATTGGCGTACCTTGTCAATAACCCTCTTAGCAAAACTCTCCATCTACAATTCTCCTTTCGGCCATTACGACTCGTCCACCAACAATAGTGTACACTGGCCACCCACGAAGCGACCAACCTTGGAAAGGACAATTTTTCCCCTTCGACTCGAATTGAGCGACATCTACTTCCCATTCAGTTTGAGGATCAAGAATAGTGATGTCAGCAGTCTTTCCTTCAGCAAGAACTCCCTTATCCTCAAACCCCAGAAACTGAGCCGGGTTGTAACTGAGCTTCCTCCACAACTCAATCCAGTCGATAACTCCCTCCTCTACAAGCGCCTTCACATAGAGGGGAACGGTGACTTCGAGGTTTGAGATACCGAAAGCGGCATCAGTAAAACTTCCCTCTTTGTCCTCAAGGGTGTGGGGAGCATGATCCGAAGCCAAGATGTCAATAATTCCTTCAGCAATACCTGCCTTTAAGGCCTCAATATCCCTCCTTTCTCGCAGAGGCGGTTTCACCTTAGCGAGATTACCAAGCCTTGGGACATCCTCTGCAGTGAGGAGAAGATGATGCGGGGTCACGTCTGCACTGAGCAAGGCCTTACCTTTAAACAACCGAAGAAGTGTGACGCTCATTTCTGTAGAAAGATGGGTGAAATGTACTCTAGCACCAGTACCTAAAGCGAGGAGAATATCTCGAGCTATTCGGCTGTCTTCAGCTACTCTTGGTATCCCCTTGTACCCAAGGAGGAAGGATGTTGTACCTTCGTGCATATGCCCATCCCGGGAGAGTTCTTCATCCTCCTCATGGAGAATGAAGGGAAGACCAAAATACTGAGCATATTGAAAGGCAAGGTACAGAAGCCTCGAACTTTCAACGCTTGTTCCGTCATCGCTTAGTGCCACGACCCCGGCCTCCTTGAGAAGGCCATACTCAGCCATTTCTCCACCTTGGCATCCCCTACTTATAGCCCCTGCAAAGAGAATCCTCGTGAAGGGAAGACGCTGCGCTTTCAGAACAAGAGCTTGTACAATAATAGGATTGTCGAGGGGTGGAGAGGTATTTGGCATAGCAAGAACTGCAGTGAATCCTCCTCGAGCCGCCGCTTTCGCTCCAGTTTCAAGGGTCTCTTTTGCTTCTCCCCCAGGCTCACGAAAGTGAACGTGAAGATTCACAAAACCTGGCCCCACAAGAAATCCTGAAGCATCAATAACGCATGCTTGAGGATCTAAAATTCCTTTCTCGATGCGAGTAATAACCCCACCCTCAATAAGAATATCTCCGTCCATAAGGGTTTTCTTGTCTGGAAGGACAAGTGTTCCTCGCCGGATAAGAATCTTTCGTGTCATCGAACCTTCCCCTCGCGAAGGAGAATTTCAAGAACTGCCATGCGCACAGCTACCCCACATGTCACTTGCTCTTCGATGAGCGAAACATCACGCTCTACGAGGCTGTACTCGATTTCCACACCTCGGTTTACTGGCCCTGGATGCATAACTACCGCAGGCTTTTGGAGTTGCCTCAACAGATTTTCCTTAAAGCCAAAGAATTGAGCGTACTCCCTAAGGCTTGGGAAATATCCTGCCTCCTGACGCTCTCTTTGGATCCGAAGAAGATACACCACATCTGCTCCTTCTGCAGCCTTCTCCACTGGGAAAATCCTTACCGCCCCAAGAGCTTCTACGTCTTTGGGTACAAGCGTTGGAGGACCAGAGACAATAACTTTATTCCCAAGCTTTTTCAGGGCTAGGACGAGGGAGCGAGCGACTCTACTGTGAAGAACATCCCCGATTATTGCTACCTGGAGATTCTCGATACTCCCAAAAGTTCTTTGCATAGCCAAAAGGTCAAGAAGCGCTTGAGTTGGATGTTCCCGAAGTCCGTCTCCCGCGTTCACAATGTGACATGGCAGGAAAGTAGCAAGATACTCTGGTATACCACTTGCTCGGTGTCGAACCACAAGGACGTCTGCTTTCATCCTTGTAATGGTCCGGACTGTATCGCGGAAACTCTCCCCTTTTTCAAGACTACTTCCTTCTAGGGAGAAATTGATAACGTTCATTCCAAGGAGCTTCCCAGCCATTTCAAAAGATGTCCGCGTACGAGTGCTCGGCTCGAAAAAGAGGCACACCATAGAGTATCCTGAGAGTATGTCTGAAGATTTTGGAGAATGCTCCAAAAGTTCCCGCCAGTACATCGCTCGACTGAGGATAAAGAGGATATCTTCCCGACTTAGGTGACATATTCCAGTAAGATGTTGGTGAGTCCACACGTTTCTCACCTCTTCTCTTTTGAAACGCAACAAAAAATCCATCTTCCCATAACCAGGGAAGATGGATTTTTTGTAAAATGTTTTTCTTTCCCATGAGCAACCCTCAACTAGGATACCGGGGAGTACTTTTTCTGTCAATCACTTCTTGTGCCTTCTCCCCACAGGCATAAGGTATAATGGACGTTCATTCGCAGGAAGCTCAAGAATTCTCTGAACACCACTATCCTCAAAAGCCCCGACTACTACCGCTCCAAGACCTAAAGCTTCGGCTTGTAAATACACGTTCTGTGCTGCATGGCCAGCCTCCATGTGAACGTAGCGGATACCCCGTTCACCATATTTTCGCGTCGTACGTTCATATATGGCGGTAAGAACGAGAACCACTGGTGCTTCTCGAATCCATTGCTGAAAAAGGGCTACGCGAAACAGTTCTTCTCGTCGGTCACCCGAAAGAACCTCGTAGAGAGCGTGTTCCTCGGGGAGGTAGCGATATACCCCCGGAGAGAGACCTTCGACCTGTCCGGCAACAAGGTAAAGCTCAAGAGGATAGAGTGCCCCAGCCGAGGGAGCAGTACGAAACCCAGAAGCCCTGTCAGTAACTCCTTGTGCCGCCCAGAGGAGTTGCCCTGCCTCCTGAAGAGACAAGGGAGAGGGTGTAAAAGAACGGCAGGAACGACGCTTAAAGAGCGCTTCTTCCACCGAGACCTCGCTTTGTAGCCTTGGAGGTGGGAGAGGAATTCTTCTCTGAGTGTATCCAAAAGCATTTGAGCATCCCACAAGAAGGAACACCATGAAGAACACAAGAAAAGCCACAACACTCCCTCCTTTCATAAGCTACCTTACAGAAGTGCTTTCGACCTTCTCAGAGAGCACTCGCTTTAGGTATCGAAGGGATTCGCGAAGCGTGCGCTCAAGAAGGTAGTCACTGTAGTCACGGCCGAGTTTCGGCCCTGGAATCTCTAGATACCCTATAAGGTGCCGTTCGGGAAGAAGATGGCTGTACTGCAAAATAAGTGAGCGTATCTCTCGAGCGTTAATTATACCCCGGCTCAGGTTTTCTGGTTCAAAACCAAAGGTTTCATGGTATATGGCATCGGTGTTCTTCCAGTGGAATTCGTGAAGATAGGGGAAAGTGGCAGTAAAAAGAGAAAGATGGTGCTCTTTGAGATTTCCGTTTCGGTCTACCCACCCATGGGACACATCGGCACAGAAACCAAACCGCGCTACACTGGTTTTGTGCTTTTGCCAATAGAGGGTAAGCTCCTCACCAATTCGCCTCACCTCCTCGCTACTACAAGGAGGTTCGGCAAAACACGACATTGGCTCTGTTGTAAGCCAGGAAAGCCCACAGGATTTCGCATAGGAGAGAAGTTCTTTAATTTTTTCAAGGTACCTTAATATTCCCTTCTCCCGCTTTTGAGGGGTGAGACAGTCCCGGGGCAAAGCCCCCATAGAGGCACCACAGGAGGAAGCTCCAAGAAGCGCAGCTACCTCGATAAGACGCCGATAATTTCGTTCAGTTACCCGGACAAGGTCTGAGTCCTCCGAAAGAAAACCCCCAAGTTCCCGGTATGCAGAAAAAACACTGGATATACTAATCCCTCTTTGTTCCGCTTCCTCACGTAATCGGAGAAAATACTCGTCAGGAAGGTGATACAGCTCGAAAAATGTTCCAAGCTGGAGATAGGTAACTCCCTCTTCAGCCATAAGGTCAAAGAGCCACGCAAAAGAATACCGGTACGTAATAGGATCGCTTTTTACTCCAAGGAGAACTTCCACGTTCCCGTTCCCCACCGTTCTCCCTCCTATTTCCATGGTTCGTTTGAAGCCCGGCGAACATTCACCTCATCAATAACTGCGTTACTCTGTCGCATGGAAAGCAAAAACCACACGATTGCAGCAATCTCTGAGGGAGCGATGAGCTTCTCCCCAAGGAGATCCGGACGCATTGCTGCAATAAGATCTGTTTCCACACCTCCAGGAGCAATAACGTGAACTCTGATGCCTTCTTTATGGAGCTCACGGGCAAGAACTTTGGTGAAACCCATAAGGGCATGCTTTGAGGCTGTATATGCCCCTTGATGAACGTAACCCTTAGTACCGACAACAGAGGAAATGTTGATGATGGTTGCAAGAGGTGAACGGCGAAGATATGGTAGGGCTTCCCGACAAATAAGGAAGGGAGCACGAACGTTTACCGCCATCTGAAGTTCCCACTCTTCAAGAGTTGTTTCCTCAAGGGGTTTCGATAGAGCAACTCCTGCGTTATTTATTACGACATCGATACGCCCAAAATATGTGCCTGCCTCGTGAACAAAAGAAGACGGAAAGGCAGGATCAGCAAGGTCTCCAGAACGGATAAAAATCTCAACACCGTAGGAGCAAAGTTCGTCTTTGAGGGCTTCGAGCTTCTCCCTTGAACGAGCACAAAGGGCAAGAGAAAGGCCTTTTTCCGCAAGAGTTTGGGCAATCGCCCGACCAATGCCCCGACTGGCCCCAGTTACAAGGGCAACCTTTCCCTTCCATGCTTCCATACACTTTTCCTCCGCACTGAGTCTTATCTTACCACAAAAACTTCAACTTGAACCTCTTAAGAGTGTGCGCACGCAACCGATATAATATTTTGGAACTGCCGAAGATGAAAGGGCAAACTCCCCGAAAGGGGAGGGTGCAAAGCCACAGGCCTACGGTGTACACCACGGCGGCTGGGCTGCCAAGCTTCGGAAACTTTATCTCTTCTTGGGGGTGCTTTGTATGAAGCTTGGAAGGCTCTCTCTTTCGCTCAAGGCTCGCCTCATCCTTCTTGGAATTCTTGCTGTTTTGGCTTCAGCGCTTGCTGTTGGCCTTTTTAGCCTTTTTACGGGCCAAAGAGAGCTTGTGCGGAAGCGCCAAGAAGCAACACAATTCATTGTTGAAGCCGCAATGTCCCAGGTGGAGGCAATATACGCTGCATTTCAAAAAGGAGCACTTTCTGAAGACGAAGCAAAGGCAAGAGCTCTTGCCTTACTCCAAGCGCTTCGGTATGAGGGGGGAAACTACGTCTGGGTCAATGATCTCACCCCTCGCATGGTCATGCACCCAATCAAACCAGAACTCAACGGTCAGGATCTTACGGACTACAAAGATCCTAAAGGGAAGCGCCTCTTTATTGAAATGGTCGAAGTCTGTAAAAAACAAGGGGCAGGCTTTGTAGATTACCTCTGGCCAAAGCCAGGATTCACTGAGCCCGTTCCCAAAGTTTCTTACGTTGCCCTTTTTAAACCCTGGGGATGGATTATAGGGACTGGAGTCTACATCGATGATGTTCAAGCGTATCTCAGAGGACTTGCCACACGAATTATTACCATCATCGTCATAGTTTCTGCAGCCCTTGTGGTAATCTTTCTTCTTCAGGCTCTCGCTCTTGTTCGTCCCATTGAGCTTCTTACTCGTCACGCCGAGCATGTGGCCCTGGGGAATCTCAGCAATAACCTTACCATCACTCACCGAAACGATGAAATTGGAAGACTCTCAGAAGCTTTCCACACCATGGTGGAGAGCCTTAAGGATATAGTTCAGAGCATTTTCCACACTACGAATGCCCTGGCAGCTTCAAGCAATGAAGTTTCCTCCTCTGTCGAGGAAGTAGCAAAGGCTACCGAAGAAATTACTCAAACCATTGCTCAGGTTGCTGAGGGTTCAACTCGCCAGAGCGAAGAGCTTACAGCTATTGATGAGGAGACGAAAAACATTGCCCGCAAAGCGGATCAGGTCTTTGGGGCCACTGAGCAAAACACAAAGGCCGTCAGAAACATCACCACCCACATGGAAGAAAATATGAAAGCCCTTTCTGCCATAGAAGAGGCTCTCGAACGAACGGCAAAAGAAGCACTCAGTGATAAAGAAATGGCCGAAAAAGGTAGAGCATCGCTGAAAACGCTTGGAGCCAGCATTCAGTCCATCTCTCGAGGTGCTCAGGAGGTAGCCCAAGCCATCGAAGCACTCAATGCTCGCTCTGAGGAAATAGGGAGTATCGTCGGGATCATTACAAGCATTGCCGAACAGACAAACCTCCTGGCACTCAATGCTGCGATTGAGGCTGCCCGGGCAGGAGAAGCGGGAAGAGGTTTTGCAGTGGTAGCCGAAGAAGTCCGCAAGCTTGCTGAGGAGTCCTCGCGAGCTGCTGAGCGTATTGCCCGACTCATTGAGGAAATTCGGAAGGACATGACCCACGCTTCAGAAAGCATGGGTGAAGCCCAAGAAGAGGTACAGAAAGGCGTTTCTCGACAACACGAAGTGGACCAAAACTTTGAAGCCATCATTACTTCTGTGAACCGAACCCTTGAAGAGGTCCAGAGTCTCTACCAAGCACTTCACCAGGCAAAGGAATCTTTAAATCGTACCCTAAGGGAAACGGAGATTATAGCTCGGCTTTCAGAGGAGAACAGTCAAGCGCTTAACGAAATTGCCCAAGCTATTAAAGTTATAACCGACAAGATTGCTGCTGCAGCTTCAGTCTCTGAAGAGAACGCAGCAGCAAGTGAAGAGGTTTCAGCCTCTGCCGAGGAACAGAATGCTTCGCTTCAAGAGATTCACAAGACCATTGCCTCTCTTGCGCAACTTGCTGAGGAACTACAGGAGAAGGTCAAGAAGTTCAAACTGTAGGCCAGATCGTGTTCCCCTTGTCTTCCCCCCTCCCAAATGATAGTATGGAGGGGGGTGATGTTCTTGCCACCTTTGACAAAAGTGCTCCTTGCATACAATAGCGCTGTGCTCTCTCAAGAGGAAGAAGAATACTATGCAATTCAAAAAGAACTCAAAGGTCAAACACTCTTTCTCATTCAGGAAGCCCTTACGGAGGCAGGGTGTGACGTTATCCTCTTTGACGTTGAACAACCCCTCGAAAGTGTTGTGACAACGCTTTCGACAAGTAATGCACAATTTGTGTTCAATGTGACTACTTGTGTTTCTTCAGTCTACAGCCAGGCTCTTCTCCCCCTTCTTCTTGACGCGCTTGATATTCCTTACCTTGGTTCCCGTGCAGTGGTTCACTCCCTCTGCCTTGACCGTTTTTTGACCAAACTTTTTCTCCGAGGACTTGGTATCCCCACACCTTCTTTTTTCCTCTGGTCCCCTGGAGACCCTTGGCCCGAAAACCTCGATTTTCCCCTTCTAGTTAAGCCTCGTTTTCGAGAGTATCGAGGAAAGAAACTTTTAGGCCTCCTAGCCTGTGACGCCTCTTCTCTTAAGGACTTAGCTCTGCAGATTTTTGAAATGACCAAGGAAAGAGTGATTGTTGAAAGGTACGTAGCAGGAAAAGAACTCGTTGTTGGGCTTTGGGGAAATGGAGGAGAGGTTGAACACCTTCCGGTTGTAGAAATAGTTCCTCCTTCCCGAGAACCTCTCTCTTCAGGGGAACCCTTGAGACGGAGCGAGGAAATCCTTGGAGTAGCTGACCTTCCCGAAGACGTGCTCGTTTCCATCCAGCGGATGAGTCATAAAGTTTTCCAGGAACTTAATATGCGCGATTATGCCACTTTTCGCCTTATTCTCTCAGAAAGAGAAAACATGCCGTTTTTCTTTGAAATCAACGCTTTACCTCTTCTTTATTACCACCGGAGTCCCTTCCCAAAGATGTGCGCCGCTTTGGATATCGATTACATGGGAATGATTCAGCGCCTTTTCCATATCGCTATGAAGCGAGTGAAGCCTCGTGCGTAACTCTTTGGTTTTTGCCGTTCTTGGTGCTGGTCATGGTGGACAGGCTCTTGCTGGATACCTTGCCATTAAGGGTTTTGAAGTCCGGCTCTTTAACCGAACTCCCGAGCGCCTTCGCCCTATACAACTGCTTGGGGGTATTCAGGTTGAGGGAGAAATCAGCGGGTTTGCTCCTGTTCCGGTTGCTACATCTGACATCCGAGAAGCTATAAGAGGCGCACAGGTTATTATGGTGGTTACACCTGCAACGGGCCATAGAGATATTGCTGAACGTTTAAGCCCTTACCTTGAGGATGGACAGATTATTGTTCTGAATCCAGGGAGAACTGGAGGAGCTTTAGAGGTTCGCCAAACCCTTAAAGAAAGGGGTTGTTCAAAGAAGGTCATGATTGCCGAAGCACAAACATTTCTTTTTGCAAGTCGAATCTCTGGACCAGCCCAGGTTCGGATATTCCGCATCAAAAACAGCATTCCTGTGGCTGCCCTTCCAGCATACCAAACCGTGCATGTGGTACAGACACTTCGAGTGGCTCTGCCACAATTTATCCCTGAGGACAACGTTCTGAAAACGAGCTTTAACAATATTGGTGCTGTCTTTCACCCTACCATTACTATTCTCAACGCGGCACGTATCGAAAGTACTCACGGGGAGTTTGATTACTATATCGAGGGTGTAACACCCTCGATAGCCCTTATCCTTGAGGAAGTGGACAGGGAAAGAATTAGAGTTGCTGAGGCCTTGGGGGTTCGGGCCATTACCGCTCGGGAATGGTTGTACTCTGCGTATGATGTCTCTGGACGAGACCTCTTCGAAGCCATTCAAAATAATGCAGGTTACCGGGGTATTCGTGCCCCTTCTACCATCTATCACCGGTACATTACTGAAGATGTCCCAACAAGCCTTGTCCCTATGGCCTCTCTAGGGAAAATGCTAGGTGTTTCTACCCCAACTATTGATAGCCTTATTCACCTTGCCTGTGTTCTCCACAGGAGAGATTACTGGAAGGAGGGGAGAACGGTGGAAAAGCTTGGACTTCAAGGGCTTAGTATTAAAGAGATTCACGCTTTGGTGGCAACCGATGAGGGATAAAAAAGTTCTTGGAGCTTCTTTGGGAACCTGTGTACATGTCGCAGGAATATACCGCTTCCTTACCCTTGCGGAACGCTTTGGGTACAAGGGGGTTTTCCTCGGCCCTGCTTGTTCCCCCGAAAAGGTCATAGCCGCAGTACAAAAGGAGCACCCCCTTATGGTTATCGTTGGTTACCGACTTACGCCTCATGTGGCAAAAGAGCTTTTCGAAGAGCTTAAAAATCTCGTTACGCAACACAGCCTTTCCCACCTTGTCTGGATCCTCAGCTGTACCCCTCAAGTTGCATCTGTAGCCAAGGAAATCGGTCTTTTCAAGTACATTTTCACAGGAAAGGAGTCATTTTCTGAAATTGTTGCCAGCCTGACTACCTACAGGGAGCAAGAAACAGAAAAGCTATATCCCCAGACACTGCCTGAAAGGATTAGGGCAAAACATCCTTTTCCGCTTCTTCGACACCACTTTGGCCTTCCTTCAGTCGAAGAAACTGTTGAAGGCGTGCGGCGTATAAGCGAAGCAAGGGTCGTGGACGTTATTTCTCTTGGTCCAGACCAGAATGCTCAAGAATTCTTCTTCGAGCCTCAAAAGATGAACGAAGCCCACAAAGGTGCCGGTGGAGTTCCCCTACGAAGAAAGGAAGATCTCGTTGCGATTTTTGAGGCTTCCCGAACTGGGAATTTCCCCCTTCTTCGCTGTTACAGTGGAACGAACCGCCTTAAGGAGTGGGCACATCTTTTGCATGAGACAATCCGCATTGCCTGGGGAGCGGTACCCATTTTCTGGTACAGTGAGCTTGACGGACGTTCTCAAAGACCTCTTCCCCAAGCTATTGAGGAAAACCTTGAAGCTATGAGGACTTACATAGAACTTGGGGTTCCTCTTGAGGTTAACGATGCCCACCAGTGGAGTCTTCGAGACGCACCAGATAGTGTGGCAGTTGCCTCCTTTTTCCTTGGGGCATACATTGCTAAGAAACTCGGTGCCAGGTACTACGTAGCACAGTACATGCTCAACACTCCACCTGGTATTTCTCCTCGAGCTGATTTAGCAAAAATGCTGGCAAAAAGGGATCTTATCACTCGTCTCGAAGACGAGAATTTTACCATTTTCACCCAGATTCGTGGGGGATTGGCTCACTTTTCACCCCATCTTGAAATGGCTAAGGGACAACTTGCTGCTTCTACGTTTCTTGGTCTTTTTCTCAAACCCCACATTATTCACGTTGTAAACTTCTCAGAAGGAGATCATCTTGCCTGCCCTGAGGAAGTCATCGAAAGCGCTCATATCGTTCAAGGGGTCCTCAAGGATGCTCTTTTTGACCTTCCAGACATTACAAAGGACGCTTTTATTGAAGAACATCGAACGCGCATAAGGAATGAAGCTCTTCTCCTTCTTGAAGCCGTGCAGAGCCTTGGAAAAGGCGGAGATCCCTTTCTTGACCCAGGAGTCCTGAGCAAGGCTGTCAAGGTAGGCCTTTTTGATGCCCCTCACCTTGCAGGAAACCCCTGGGCCAGGGGAATGGTACAAACACAGATTATAGATGGTGTTCTCTACACTATCAACGCGGATGGAAAAATTCTTCCCGAAAAGGAGCGTCTTGCAAAGCTCAAAGAATCCCCTCTCTGAGGAGGAGTTCAGCAATTTGGATGGCGTTCAGAGCTGCTCCTTTGCGAAGCTGATCCCCCACCACCCAGAGGTTGAGCCCATGCTCAAGAGAAATATCCTCTCTGACTCGTCCTACGTAGCACTCATCCTTCCCCGCTACAAAAAGCGGCATAGGATAGACGCGATTCTTGGGGTCATCTTGAACGACTACTCCTGGGAAATTCGAAAGGAGCTCTACGGCTTTTTCTCGGGTAATTTTGCGCTCAGTTTCAATATTTAAAGCAACAGAGTGAGCCCGAAACACAGGAACTCGAACACAGGTTGCTGTTACCCGAATAGTTTGGTCTTCCATGATTTTCCTAGTTTCCCAAACCATTTTCATCTCCTCTTTGGTGTAGAAGTTTTCAAGGAATACATCGATGTGGGGAATGAGGTTAAACGCAATTTGGTATGGAAACACTTTTACCTCAAGAGGTTTCCCTTGGACATAAGCAGCAACCTGCTCTTCAAGTTCTCGCATAGCCTGTGCTCCTGCTCCAGAGGTAGCCTGGTAACTTGCTGCCACGATACGGCGGATTTTTCCGTAGTCATGGAGAGGTTTTAGGGGAACGACAGCAATAATCGTTGTACAATTCGGGTTGGCAATAATGCCCCGCTTCCTCACATCGTGAATGCGGTGAGGATTTACCTCTGGAACAATGAGGGGGATATCCTCTTCAAGACGAAACGCCGAAGAGTTGTCTATTACCAGACACCCATCTGAGACAGCATAAGGAGCGAATTCCTTGCTCACCGATGCTCCAGCGCTAAAGAGAGCAAGATCATATCCTTTGAAACTCGAGGGCTCTAAGACCTCAACAGGAATGTCCTCACCCTTAAAACGGACCATCCTTCCAAGAGAACGAGATGAAGCCAGGGGTTTCAACGCACCAATAGGGAAGTTTCGCTCTTCAAGGATGCGAAGCATCTCCTGTCCCACAGCACCTGTGGCACCAACAACTGCAACCCTAAGAGCCTTCACGAAGCATCACCTCGCTATCCTCTATGAATGTCTCATGAAGTGCGGAAACAGACTCGGCAACTCGGTCCCTTGGAATGAGGCAAGAAATTCGGAGATTCGAGGTGCTAATCATGTCAATGTTTACCCCAAGTCGAGCCAGGGTATCAAACATACGAAAAGCAATACGTGGATCGTTCGCTACACCTGCACCTACAACAGACACTTTTCCCACTCCCTCATCAAAGGTAACACCCTCAAGGGGGAGCATCTTTTGCAAACTCTCCAGAGCTTTATGGACCTTCCCTTTATCTTCTCTAGGAATTACAAAGGCAATGTCCTTTTTTCCTTCCCGACCTTCACTCTGGATAATCATATCAAGTGACACAGCGCAATCCACAAGGGTTCGTAGGACGAGAGCTGCCACCCCGGGTTTGTCAGGAACTCCAAGGAGCACGACCTTTACAACATCAAGATTGTGAGTTATGGCTCGCACCTTTACATCTTCCATGTTTTCCACCTCCTCCACCCATGTCCCCTCGTTCTCTGAAAAAGTTGAGCGGACATGAACTCGAACCCTGTAAAGTCGAGCAAAATCAACCGCTCGGAGTTGCAACACCTTTGCCCCAAGACTAGCCATCTCAGACATTTCGTCATAGGAGATACGGAGAATTTTACGAGCTTTCGGGACAATGCGGGGATCCGCGGTGAAGACACCCTCAACATCCGTGTAAATCTCACATACTTCTGCCTGAAGAGCTGCAGCCAAAGCACAGGCTGTAGTGTCACTTCCTCCCCTGCCAAGTGTGGTGATTTCACCATCCTCGGTTATTCCTTGGAAACCTGCAACAATAACAACCTTTCCCTCTCTAAGGTAACGAAGGATTCGCTCAACCTGCACCCGAAGGATTCGAGCTTTAGTATGCGTATCAGTGGTAATGATACCCGCCTGCCCCCCAGTAAGGGAAACTGAGGGCACACCTTGGGCAAAAAGGGCTATAGAGAGGAGAGCAACGGAAACCTGTTCACCAGTTGCAAGGAGCATATCTACTTCACGCTCTGGAGGGAGGGGATGGAGTTCTTGCGCCATCGCAAGAAGGGCATCAGTAGTCTTTCCCATGGCTGAGACGACGACAACAACGCTGTGACCCTCGAGGAAATACCTTCGGATTCGAGAAGCTACCATCCGAATACGCTCAAGATCTGCAACCGAAGATCCTCCGTACTTCTGGACAATAAGACTCATAAAACCACAACCCTCACGCCTTCTTCTCGGGGATAAACCTTTCGAACGTCTATATCAACACCACAGGCAGAAAAAATTTTCCTAAGGTCCTTCTCTTCCTTCCTCTCGAGAGGCCGGGAAAGAAGAAGAATAATTGTGGGTCCGGAACCGCTTATAACTGCATTACCAATTCCTTCTTTCCTCACGTAAGCCTTGACTTCAGAAAACCCTGCTACATATTCTCCCCGATACGGCTCGTGAATACGATCTTCAAGGGCGCCAAGGAAACCATCAACATCCCCTTTGAATAGACTGCCTAAAAGAAAAGCAAGATGCGAAAGAGAGAAAACTACATCCTCTCTTCTGTAGGAGAGGGGAAGGACTTGCCGCATAGCTTCAGTACTTAGAAAGTAATTGGGAATAAGAGCATAGAGATGTACTGGAAGGGTGAAAAGAAATTTCTGGTACAGAATGTTTCCATTTTTCACAAGAGCAATGGTAAAACCCCCTACAAACGCTGGGACAACATTGTCAGGATGTCCCTCAAGGCTAACGGCTATCCTTATCATGTCCTTAAAGTCCAGTTTTTCACCGCACAAAGCATTCGCTGCTGCCACACCAGCCACAATACATGCTGCGCTACTTCCAAGACCTCTTGTTACAGGAATAGAGTTCCAGGCTCTTACCTTAAGACCAGGACCTTGGAACCCAAGGTGCTCCCAAGTTTTCCAAACTGCGCGGAAAAAAAGATTTTCTTTGTTTTCAGGGATTATACCTTCTCCTTCCCCCTGGTGGGTAATTACAAAGGATTGCTCCTCAAGGGTTTCAACTTCCACTCGATAGGTGAGATCAAGGGCAAGGCCCAGGACATCAAACCCACAGGAGAGATTTGCTGTTGTTGCTGGTGCTTCAACCCAGAGCTTCACTATTCTCTCCTCCGAAGACCAAGGAGATCCACAATTTCCTCTTCTTGAGCTGCCACTTCCTCAACCCTATCTTCGTTTTGCCTTATGGCAATGTCTGGATCTTTAAGACCGTGACCGGTAAGGACACAAACGATAGTTTCCTTACCTTCGAATATTCCCTCTTTTGCTTTCTTCAAAACCCCTGCAAGAGAAGCTGCTGAAGCCGGTTCTACAAAAATCCCCTCTTCCTCTGCAAGCATCCGTTGCGCAAAAAGAATTTCCTCATCACTCACTGCGTCAATGAGGCCACAAGACTCATCACGAGCAGCTATTGCTCCCTTCCAGCTTGCAGGGTTTCCAATACGAATGGCTGTTGCCACAGTCTGAGGATTTTCTACTGGTCTTCCAAGAACTAAAGGACAAGCTCCCTCGGCTTGGAAACCAAACATCCTTGGAAGTGCGTGAATTTTCTTTCGCACAAAAAACTCTTTGAAACCCTTCCAGTAAGCCGTAATGTTTCCTGCATTTCCCACAGGAAGCGCAAGGATATCTGGAACGCCTCCAAGCCACTCCACAATTTCAAAAGCCGCGGTTTTCTGGCCCTCTATACGATACGGATTTATGGAGTTCACAAGGGCAACCGGATAGTTGGTGGTAATAAAGCGCACGATGCGTAAGGCATCATCAAAATTCCCCCGTACTGCAAGAACTCGTGCTCCATGCATAAGTGCCTGAGAGAGCTTCCCTAAAGCAATTTTCCCCTGAGGTATAAGGACAATACAGGAAAGCCCTGCTCGACGAGCATACGCTGCTGCCGAAGCCGAAGTGTTCCCAGTTGAGGCACACATAACCACTTCTTTACCTTCTTCTTTGGCCTTTGCAATGGCTACAACCATACCCCGGTCTTTAAAAGATCCCGTAGGGTTCATACCTTCGAACTTAAAAAAAAGCGCACCTATTTTAAGGCGCTTCTCAATGGACAAGGAACGAATAAGCGGCGTGTTTCCCTCTTCAAGGGTGATGAGAGGTGTCGCAGGGGTAACCGGAAGGTACTCAGCAAAGTACGCAAGAATCCCTGGCCAGCGCAAGGAAGTACGACCTCCTCTTTACTCACGGTTCCTCTTAGAATACCATAAAATGGAGCTATGAAAAAGCGAGTACTTCTTTTGAGCAATGGCTATGGAGAGGACTCTTTTGCTGCTCTCATTCTTGAGGAGCTTCTCAAGTGTGCTGAAAATGAGAAACTAGTGCTCCTTGTGGACATCATTCCATTGGTGGGAGAGGGAAAGGCTTTCGAGAATCTTTGCTCTCGCTTTCCCGAAAGGGTGCGTCTCCTCCACATCTCTCCTCCTCTTCCCTATGGAGGCGTATACCTGGGAAATCCTGTAAATCGCTGCTTTCGTCTCTTCGCTGACCTTTTCTCTGGAGGCCTCAAGAATATCCTCACCGTTGCTCATCTTGTACGGTCCTCAAGCGCAACTTATAACCTGATTTTTGGGGTTGGTGATGTCCTTCCTCTTCTCCTTGGCTTTCTTTTCGGTCGAAAGAGGATGCATCTTTTTGCCTGTGCTCACACGGACCTCCTACGAATGAAGAAAAGACCCTACGAACGCCTAGGGAGGTTTACTGCGTGTCTTTTGCGACATGGTACAGCACAAGTATACACCCGAGATGCCCCCACGGCCCTATGGTTTCAGAAACTGGGGATAAAAGCTACGTTTTTGGGGTTTGTAGGTCCTAAAATGGGGGAACCTTCTCCTCAAAGACGATATCTTCTCTTTCTTCCTGGACATCGAGAGGATTGGAGGAGGAATTTCCTCTTCCTTGCACAGGTCATCGTGCTTACCGGACAGGCCCTTAATTCCTTTGTCCCCCATTTTGTTTTTCCTTTGGAACGCACACTTGCAGAAATCGAAAACGCCTTTATTCAGGCAGGTGGGAAGCGGTGCACTTCCTCTTCTTTCCTCCTTGGGGGACATTGCGTTTCTTTCAGCCGAGGGGATTACTTCTCAAGGCTTCAGGAAGCAGCACTTGTCGTAGGATTCGCTGGAACAGCTCTCGAACATGCAGCTTTCTGGGGCATCCCCTGCATTGAACCCTACCTTGAGGGAAATATCCAAGCTAATCCAGATTTTCTCTTCCGACGACAACACCTTCTCCTCCGGGAAGCGCTAACCCCTGGAGGAACCACTCCTGAAGAGACTGCAGAAATTCTCGGAACGGTTCTTGGAGACCTTCCAAATTTCCAAAGGAGAGCTCAGGAATTTTCCCTGAAAACCTGGGGGGGTAAAAGCGACGGAGCGAAGAACATCGCCTGTGATCTTCTTAACACTCTTCGCAACCTCCCTGAGTACCAAGATAGAGCACCTGTCTGGGGCGGCTTTCATAGCGGTACACAGTGATTCCTTTACATCCAAGCTCGTGTGCAAGGAGGTATACTCGAAAGATATCTTGAGGTGTAGCGGATGGAGGAAGGTTTACCGTCTTTGAGACAGCATTGTCCACATACCGTTGGAATGTAGCCTGGACTCGAACATGGAATTCAGGTGGAATCTCGAGAGCAGTAAGAAAAAGCCGATGCAAATCTTCTGGAATCTCTTTGATTCCTTCCATAGTGCCCTGTTCAAGGACGCGTCTTCGTACATCTTCCGGAACCCTGAAGCGCTCGAACATCTCTTCAAGAAGTGGATGTACTTCCAGGAGCTCGGTATGCTCAAGAACATAGCGCCGAAAGGCAAGAGCAAAAAGAGGTTCAATACTGCTTGAGCAAGAAGCGATGATGCTTATGGATCCTGTGGGAGCAATGGAAAGAAGCGCCGCGTTACGTAGGGGAAGATTTCTCTCTGACCACACGCTCTTAGGGTAGTTGGGAAATGTGCCACGGCGCGCAGCAAGATCCATTGAAGCGAGTCTTGCCTCAAGAGCTACGAAATGCATAACCTCTGCAGCTATTTTCAATGCCTCTTCAGAGTAGTAAGAGATTCCAAGCTTTACAAGCATATCAGCAAAACCCATAACTCCAAGGCCAATTTTACGGTTCCCTTTTACCATGCGTTCGATAGCTTCAAGGGGATATCGATTTGCCTCGATAACGTTGTCGAGAAAGTGAACCGCCTTCCACACCACTTCTCTCAGGCGATCATATTGAATCTTCCCACTGTCCACGAATTTTGCAAGGTTAATAGAACCAAGATTACACGACTCATAAGGCAGGAGGGGTACCTCTCCACAGGGATTTGTGGCCACAATCTGCCCAAGAAAAGGAGTAGGGTTTGCCCGATTTATGGTATCAAGGAAAATAAGCCCTGGCTCTCCACTTCTCCAAGCACTCTCAACAATCATCTCAAAAAGTTCTCGCGCATTGACCCGCTCCCATACCCTTCCATCCCGAGGGTTCACGAGTTCTATCACTTTCCCCTGTTTAACCTTTTCTATTTCCTCATCAGTAATAGCTACCGAAAGGTTGAAGTTCTCAAGAAACCCCGTTTTTTCCTTTGCCCTGATAAACTCTCGGATATCGGGATGATTGAACCGCAAAATCCCCATGTTCGCTCCACGACGGCGACCGCCTTGCTTTACCACGTCTGTAGCTACATCAAAGATGCGCATAAATGACACTGGGCCTGAAGCCCGCCCACCCGTGGAAGCTACTATGTCCCCCTTTGGGCGGAGGGCTGCAAAACTAAATCCTGTGCCTCCTCCAGATTTGTGAATGATAGCCATTTCCTTGAGAGTGGTAAAGATAGAGTCGATGGAATCCTCTACGGGAAGGACAAAACACGCTGCAAGTTGACCAAGAGAAGTTCCAGCATTCATAAGAGTGGGAGAATTTGGAAGGAACGTAAGAGACGTTAGGAGCTCAAGAAATTCGTCGTAAGTTTTTGACCAATCCTCCCCAAATTCTTTATCCACCTCTGCGATAGCACGAGCCACGCGCTCCATCATTTTTCGAGGGGTCTCAATAACCCGCCCCTCGCTGTCTTTAAGAAGGTACCGTTCTTTAAGAACCCTTATGGCGTTCAGAGAAAGCTTGAGATCGTCTCGCACTCCAAAAAGTTCCAATTTGGCCTCTCGGAGATTTCGCCGCTTTTCCCGGTAGAGGATATACGCACGAGCAACTTCCGAAAGCCCCTCCCGCATGAGAACTTCTTCTACAGTATCTTGTATGGTTTCCACTGCAGGAATCGTTTCTCCCCGCTCTGCAAGTATACGAACTACCTTTTCTGCCAGATCCTGGGCAAGGTTAAGATCGTCCCTTCCACATGCCATAAGGGCCCTTGAAAGGGCAGAAACTATTTTTTCCATCCGAAACGGGTCAAGATTGCCGTCACGTTTGCGCACGTACTCAAAGGACGCCATTATTCTCCCCTCCGTACATTTCTCGGACCCACAAAAACATTGCCTCAGGCGTGGCAAAAACGTACTCAGCCTTTATACTCTGTGCTTCAGACTGGTGGAAAGAATCCCAAAGAGCTAGAGCGAAGGCAACTCCCGCATCATGAGCTGCCTGAGCATCGAGGGGTGAGTCGCCCACATAAAGGACCTCTTGTGGATGCACACCAAAGTGTTGCAGTATTCGTATTACCCCGTTAGGGTAGGGTTTGGCTCTCTCCACTTCATCACCACACAGGACAAAATCAAAATGATGTCCAATGTGAAGACGTTCAAGAGTTATATAGGCGCTTTTTCGCCCCTTAGAGGTGAAAAGAGCTTGCTTTACCCCCTTCGCACGAAGGAAGGAAAGGATATCAAGGACCCCAGGGAAAAGAGTTACAAGGCGATCGTGCTCCTGTTCATAAAATTTGTAGAATGCCTGAAGGGCTTCTTCTTTCTTTTCCTTTCCAACAATTTGCTCAATGACCACATCTTCAGGAGGACCATAGAGACTAACAATTTCTCGAGGACTCATAAGACGCTGTGCGAAATGTTCGGCTACCCATCGAAAGGCTCCCCAGAGGAGTCTTGAGCTTCCTACAACTGTATTGTCAAGATCCCAGATAAAAAGTTTAAACATGACTTCTCTCCTTGAGAATGTTCTCTATGTGTGCACAAAGAAGTTCCATATCTCTATCAGTACCAATAGAAATCCGAAGAGCATCAGGCCATTCAGGAAAGTACCGAACAAGAATTTTCCGCCGTTTCAACTCTTCGTAAAGGAAGAAAAGATTGATTCCCTTTCTACGGACAAAAACGAAGTTTGCTTCCGAGGGATACACAAAGAATCCAAGTTCTTCCATCCTCTGAGAAAACCATTCCCGCGTCTTCTTGATACGGCGGATGTTTTCCCGCGCATGCTCGAAGTCTTCAAGTGCCGCGTATGCGCCAATCTGGGATAGGATGTTCACATTATACGAAGCTTTCACCTTTACGAGTTCCCGGATAATGTATGGATGAGCAAAGAGAAAACCAATGCGCAAACCCGCTAAAGAGAAAGACTTGGAAAGCGTGCGCACGACAATGAGATTTTCGTAACGCTCAAGAAGTGGTAGTGTACTTGAAGGAGCAAAATCGACATATGCTTCATCAACCACCACAGGACACGATGACGCTTCAAGCACCCTTTCCACATCTTCTGGGGGAATAAAAGTCCCTGTAGGGGAATTCGGATTGCACAAAAACTTTAGATGTCCTGAAGCAGTAACAAACTCCCTAGGGAGCGAAAAGTCCTCAGGGAAAGGTATCTCATAGGGTGTACCTCCTTGAATAAGCGTGAGCACCCGGTAATAAGTATACGTAGGCACAGGGTAAACCACCCGGGTCTCTTTTTCCACAAATACCCGTACGACAAGATCAAGGAGTTCATCAGAGCCGTTTCCCACAAGAACCCATTCCTCAGGAACACCATATACGGAGGCAGCTTTTTGTCGCACTGTGTCGCTCAGGGGAGGAGGATAAAGCGCAAGAGAAGACGAGCTCAGAAACTCATAGATCGCTGCAGTAACCTTTGGCGAAGGAGGATAGGGATTCTCATTGGTATTGAGCTTTACAAAACCCTTTTCTTTAGGCTGCTCTCCAGGGATATATCCCTGGAGAGCCAATATCGCTCTTCGGAATGGAACCACGGTGTCACCGTCCCTTCCCCATCTCTTTTAAAAGCTGCGTACTTCTTCCTGAGGGATCGTACAAACTATACACTTCTTCAAGATTCCGAAAATCTCCTCGAAAATCAAGCCCATATCCGACAACGTATATGTCTGGAATCTCAAAGCAGAAATAGTGTACCTCAACGTCAACGATTCTTCTTGCTGGGCAATTCAGGAATGTACATACCCGCACACTTTTTGGAAGCCTGCGTTCAAGATTCCGCACAAGAAAGTTCAGAGTGAGTCCTGTATCGACGATATCCTCAAGAATAAGGACATGACGCCCCTGAAGGTCCGTGTCGACATCCTTTTCAATCTCTGCTCTGCGCAACCCTGGACGAAACGGCGAGAGAGCCATAAAGTCAAGGTCGAAGGGGATAGAAAGTGCCCGGGTGAGGTCAACGGCAAAATACACCGCGCCGCGGAGAATCGCAACGATAACCGGTCTTTTCTCGGTATAGTCTCTTTCAATCTGACGAGCAACTTCAGAGACCCTTTTTCGTATGTCCTCTCGAGTAAAGACACGAACACCAAGTCGAGGATCAGTCATGATTTCTCTCAAGGTTGAATTTCCTCAATATGTGCGCATAATCACGAGCGTAAATCACCTTGACTTTTACTTCTGGATACAGCTCTTTGAGTTTGCGAATCTTTCGATTTTTACGCCAGGTGAGTTTTTGCTTTTGCGTTGTAATCTCTACAAAAAGGTCAAAATCGGGGAGATAAAAGTCAGGGGTAAAAGCTTCAATCACGTTCCCTTCACTATCCCACTCAAGAGGAAATACTCGCGGTTCGTAGAGCCAGCGAATTCCATAGAAATCAAGAATCTTTGCAAACTCTTCCTCCGAAGGATGGGAGAAAGCCACGCTTTCCGGGAAGAAGGATTCCTGATGCCCCACAGATGGTACCCGAGTTCTCCGCATAGCCTCAAGAACAAGCTGACAGGATTCCTCCACATCGTAAAAGGCCGTATTGAGGACAAAATGATAGTGAAGAGGGTTGCGCCAGTCAACCCCAAAGTAGCGAAGAAGAAATCGCTCTCGGTGTCTATCTTGCTCAGCAAGGATGCGAGACGCTGTAACCTCATCCTGGCGATATCGTTTCATAATACGGTGGACACGCAATGGAACCGGAGCCACGACAAGAAGATGAAAAGCCCTTGGACACTGCGCGAGGAGCCTTTGTCCTCCCCTCCCAAGAAGAACAAAAGCTCGCTTTTCAGCCAATTGTGCTAAAAGATTACCAACAGACTCTATCCATTTCTCGCGTTCTCTGTCCTCCTCGGGGGGCTCGGAAGGAAGAGAAAACTCCCGTAAGAGTTCCATCCACCTGCTCCGGTCAATGAGTTCGTACCCTAAGACCTTTGCAAGGCGGGATGCAACCTCATCTCCAAGACTCTCAATTTCTCGAGAGATAGTGATAACCGAAAAATTTCCCATTCCCCTATTCACCGGCTTCTATTATACTATCCTTGCCAAAGAAATTCAGGAGAGGTTTGGAAATGAGGCGATTTGTGGTTTTCCTTCTCTTTTTGGGGATCGTTCTCCTCCTCCAAGAGACACGAGCCGAAGAGGTCTTTTTCCTTGATGCAACAGAAGGAAAAGCTTTTGCTCCTCTTGCGAATTTTCTTCAAGACACACTCCACTGCAACCTTCATTCTATATCCCTAAGCTCAGAACGGAAGGAAGAGCTTATGAGAACTCTTGCCGGTCAAAGGGCATATCTTTTTGTCGGGTACAATCGGGAGGACTTCCTTTATTTTGAAGCTTGGGACCTTAAAGAGCAAAAGAAAGTTCTGGGAATGGTTCGTAGAACTGAAGACGCACCACTCCTCCTTGAAGGGCTCAAGCATCAGCTTCCGAGAATTCTTGGGAGAGGGAAAGAATGGAAGCTCTTTTTTGTGCGGCAGGAAGAAGGAAAATCATCCATTGTTCTTGCAGACGTTGAGGGAAAAAGGGAGACCCTTCTCCCCCCGCCTCCAGAGGGGAAGGTCGAAACCATAAGCATCGCTTCGGATGGGCAATTTCTCTTTGCAACCGTTTCCTCTGGCAATATGACGAGTATTTTCCGGATAGATCTTCTCTCGCGTACCTGGCAAAGACTAAGCCTTCCCGAATTTTCCGATTTCTCCCCGGTTTTCTTCCCATTTCGTAAGACAGTTCTTTTCCTGTCTGAACGTGAGGGTAAAAGAGGAATTTACGAAATGAATCTTGATGGCTCGAAACAGAGGTTACTCCTTGAGCGGGCAAACCCTATACAGGGAATCGGCGCTTCTCTAACCTCAGCCTTTGTCTTTTCTGAATTCAGGGATGAACGATGGGTTCTTACTTTGTGGGATGCCCTGCGCAAGAAAGAACGAACCCTCAACTTCTCTGGCAACGCTTTTTATCCTGCCTTTGGGAAGCAAGAGATCTTCTTTATCGGAGAAGAAGAAGGGAAATACGACGTGTATTCCGTGTCGCTTTTAGAAGGAACCACAACGCAACTTACCTTTGACGGCCTTCCAAAGGCATACCTTGCAGTCTCCCCAGATGGCAAGCGGCTAGCGTTTTCTTCGGAAGTCGATGCCGGTAACTGGGACATTGTTCTTCTCGACCTTGGCGAGAAGAAACCCAAACGTTTCACTGCGTCCTGGGCTAAGGAAACAAGCCCTGTTTTTTCTCCAACCCCTATGTATTAGGAGGAAGCTCTATGACGAAATGGTATGCTCTCTGCATTATTTTTCTTTTCCTCTTCCTCCTCCTTTCCCCCGAGGTTATAGCATCGGTCCGAAAACTTCCTTCCTTCTATCTTTACACATTGCGGGGTGAGGAGATGTTGTTTCGCCCTGTGGCTTCATCGCTTCTCTTCTTCCTCGATCCAGGGTGCCTTTCGTGTCTTACAGACCTTCTCAATCTCCTTAAAGGTCTCGAGGGTTTGAAAGAAGCAATTTCGCTTTACGTTGTATGCCTCCGCTGTGATTTTCGAGATGCTCAAAATCTTGAAGATTCCCTTGGTGGACGACATACTGTTTACCTTGCCCATCCAGAACTTCCTGCCCTTCTTGGGATCTGGAAAACTCCAGCGGTTTTCCTAGTGAACAGGGAAGGAAGGGTTTTGTATCAGGAAAAAGGAACAATTTCTTGGGAAACCTTGTGGTCCTCTCTCCCTTCCAAGACAAGACAACGTTCCTCCAAGGAAAGACAAACTACATGTGCTCTGGAATCATGTTCGTGAGGAGGTTAACTTATGGACATCGAGAAAATCCTTGAAGAACTCTGGGAAAGAAAAATCACGCCCCAGGAAGCGTACAAGGTTCTTAAAGGGCTTCCTTTCGAAGACCTAGGATTTGCCAAGATTGACCATCACAGAGGTCTTCGTAAAGGTTTCCCAGAGGTCGTGTACTGCCCAGGGAAAAATCGAGAGCATCTTTTGGCCATCCTTACAAAGCTTGCTGAACGCGTTCCGAACTTTGTGGCTACCCGTGCTGATCGTGAAACTTTCGAGTTTCTCAAAGAGCACCTTCCTTTTCTCTCCTTTAACCCTGTTGCGCGACTCATCTTTGCTGAACGTGAACCCCGCCCCCGAGTAGGGAAGATAGTGGTAGTCACTGCGGGGACGGCGGATATTCCTGTTGCAGAGGAAGCAGCCTGCGTTGCTGAAATCGCGGGAAACTTTGTGGAACGCCTCTTTGACGTTGGGGTCGCCGGTATTCACCGACTTTTCGCCCATCTTTCCCTCTTTGAGGATGCAAATGTTGCGGTGGTTGTAGCCGGCATGGAAGGTGCACTTCCAAGTGTCCTTGCTGGTCTTGTAGGAATCCCGGTGATTGCTGTGCCTACAAGTGTTGGGTATGGAGCGCATTTTTCTGGACTTGCTCCGCTTCTGGCGATGCTCGCAAGCTGCGTCCCTGGTATGGCAGTCGTGAACATCGATAATGGATTTGGTGCGGGTTTCTTCGCTCACCTTATAAACCAGCTTGCCGAGAGGGGGAAGAGCAGTGCGAGTACTGTACCTTGATTGCTTCTCAGGAGTAAGTGGTGACATGTTTCTGAGCGCTCTTCTCGATTTAGAGGTTATAGAGATAGATACTTTTGTAACCCAGCTCAAAAAATTTCTTTCCTTGCCCTTTGATGTTACCATTCGCCAAGTAAACAAAAAGGGTATCAGTGCTACCCAAACCTCCATTACGGAACCCTACCCACCCCATGTCCGAAATGGAAAGGAAATGCTTGATCTTCTTAAGAAGAGCTCGCTTCCAGAGAGTTTGCAAAACACAGCACAGAAGATTCTTTGGGCTATTATGGAGGCCGAAGGAAAGGTTCATGGTTGCCATCCTGAAGAAGTTCGCTTCCACGAAATTGGAAGTGTGGACACACTTGTAGATATTGTAGGTGTTCTGTATGCTCTTGAGCTCTTGGGGGTTAAGAAAGTGTATTCGTCTCCAGTTCCAACAGGCAGAGGATTTGTACACACCGACCATGGTCTCTTTCCCGTTCCTGCGCCAGCAACTTTGGAACTTCTCCGAGGTGTTCCCACTTACACCGGACTTGAAGAAGGTGAACTCACCACACCAACTGGTGCAGCTCTTGTTGCCCATCTTGCCAAATCCTTTGGTCTCTGCCCACCTATTGTAGTCCAAAAGATTGGATATGGAGCAGGGTCGCGGGACCTTAGTATACCTAACGTCCTCCGAGTCGTATTGGGGGAACAAGAAGAGAGGGTCAATCAGGAGCAAAACGTACTTCTTGAGACGAATATAGATGATATGTCTCCTCAGGTTGTCGAGTACCTCACTGAGCGGCTTTTTGAAGCAGGTGCCCTAGATGTTTTTGTGACCCCCATTTATATGAAAAAACAGCGTCCAGCCTTTACTCTTTCTGTTCTCGCTCCGTTATCTCGTGCTTCTTCTTTACGCACAATCATCTTCGAAGAGACAACAACTCTTGGCATCCGGGAGTATGAAGTGGTAAAATGGACGCTTCCCCGCGAGGAGGTTGCCATTTCCACCCCCTGGGGAACTATTCAAGGAAAGAAGGTTCACAAAGGTGGGAAGACTTTCATACTCCCCGAATATGAGGAGTGCAAAAAGATAGCCCGGAAAACAGGAATTCCTCTCCAGGAAGTCCTGGAAAGGATCAAGAAGGTCAAATCTTAGCTTTCACAAGTTCCACCACAAGCCTTCCCACACTTCAAGCACACAAGCTCTGCAAGGTACACTTTTTCTTCTTCCTTCGTAAGGTACCGGTGGCGAATCCTTTTGTCAAGAATCCACGGCCATCGGGAAATTCTCTCGGCAAAGGGAGTATCATATACCTTTTGCATACCTCTATCACGATATTCCCCACGAACCTCCATACCTCTACCTCCCTACTCTTCTCCAAGATACGCCTTGCGTACCCGTTCGTCCTCAAGAAGCTTCTTCCCTTCCCCCTCAAGCACAATACGACCGGTCTCAAGAACATAAGCGTAATGGGCAATTTCCAAAGCTGCTTTGGCATTTTGCTCAATAAGGAGAATAGTAACCCCGTTCTCACAAAGTTCCCGAATGATGTCAAAAATCTCCCGGACAAGGAGGGGCGCAAGACCAAGGGACGGTTCATCCATCATGAGAAGCCTTGGTCGTGACATTAGGGCTCTTGCCACAGCAAGCATCTGTTGTTCTCCTCCGCTCAGCGTCCCCCCTTTTTGCCAGGTCCGTTCCTTAAGACGAGGAAAGAGCGTAAAAACCCAGTCTAAGTCCCTTTTAAGCCCCTGGGAGTCTCGGCGGGTGTACGCTCCAAGAAGAAGATTCTCCATGACGGTAAGATTGGGAAAAATCCGTCGTCCTTCAGGAACCATAGCAATTCCCATCTCTACAATACGGTGTGGGAGTTCCTCGGTAATATCCTTTCCCTCAAAGGAAATTCTCCCTCTTTTTGCCCGTACAAGACCAGAAATGGTTCGCAAAGTTGTGCTTTTCCCTGCACCGTTTGCTCCTATAAGTGCCACTATCGTCCCCTGGGGCACAGAAAGACTCACACCTTTTAAAGCATGAATACCCCCGTAGAAAACATGGAGATCCTCAACCTGAAGAACAGTGTCTTTCATGCACTCTGAGCCCCCAGATACGCTTCAATGACCCGTGGATCTTTCTGGATTTCCTCTGGCGTTCCCTCAGCAATTTTCAAACCAAAATCCATAACAGCCACCCGCTCACAGATTCCCATAACTACCCGCATATCATGTTCAATAAGGAGAATGGTTACGTTAAAGTCCTTACGAATGCGCTGGATAAAGTGCATAAGTTCGAGGGTTTCCTGAGGGTTCATTCCCGCTGCTGGTTCATCAAGAAGGAGGAGTTTTGGTTTTGTAGCCAATGCCCGAGCTATCTCAAGACGCCGCTGCTCTCCGTAAGGGAGGGCCCGAGCTTCTTCATGAGCCATATCAAGGAGACCCACCGCTTCAAGGAGTCTATAAGCTTCCTTTTTAAGTTTCTCCTCAGTACGCCAGGTCGAGGGAAGAGAGAACATTGCAGCCAAAAACGAATGAGGAAAACGAACGTGGAATGAGACCAAAACATTTTCAAGAACTGTCAAGTGTCCGAAGAGTCTAATATTCTGAAAAGTTCGAGCAATGCCCAAAGCAGTAATACGATCAGGAGAAAGCCCGGTTATGTTCCTCCCGTAAAAGAAAACCTGGCCGCGGTTTGGAAGGTACTGACCACTTATAACATTAAAAACTGTAGTTTTGCCTGCCCCATTTGGTCCAATAAGACCAACAAGGTCTCCTTCCCAAAGAGTCAGAGAAAAATCGTTAACCGCTAAAAGCCCACCAAAGGCTACCGTTACCCGATCAATACGGAGGGCTTCTCTTCGCTCATGCATGAACCTTCCTCCTTTTCCGAAAAAGAAGAAAAACACTCTCAAAGGAAAGCTCTCTTTGTCCAAAAAGCCCCCGACGATAGAAAATCATAAGAATCACAAGAATTACCGAAAAAACTACCATACGCATACCTGGAATCCCAGGGAAAGTCCAAGAACCAATAGTATGGGGAGCTTCGACCTCCCGAAGGAGTTCCTGAAGAAAGGCAAAGAGAATCGCAGTAACCGTAGACCCAGTAATGCTTCCAAGCCCTCCAAGGACAATGATGATGAGAAGATTAAAAGTCATGCTAAAGGTAAAAAGCGTTGGCGACACAGTACTGATAAGAGTGACAAAGAGTCCTCCTGCCACTCCAGCAAAAAACCCACTGAGCGCAAAGGCAAGGAGCTTATGACGGAAAAGGTTCACTCCCATGGCTTCAGCAGCGATTTCATCCTCGCGAATCGCCTTTAGTGCTCGTCCGAAGCTTGAATTTACCAGGTTTTTAATGACAAAAACCGTCCAGAAGGCCCAGTTTGCTGTCCACCAGAGATTCGTATACTCAGGAATCCCCTTGATTCCGAGAGCACCATTCGTTATCGGTATGAGGTTATTGGCAAGAACAATCACGATTTCTCCAAATCCAAAAGTGGCGATAGCAAGGTAGTCTCCTCGAAGGCGAAGGGTCGGAATTCCAATAAGAAAGGCAAAAAGCGCAGCAAAAAGCCCACCAAGAAAGAGCGCCACAATAAAAAGTGAGGGAGGAAAGGAGAAGGAGTTCAAAGGCCAGATAAGAGGTTGAAGAAAGTACACTTCCTCCTTCTGAGCCAGTGGAAGCATAAGAAGCGCCACAGTGTATCCTCCAATAGCCATAAAAGCATTAGGACCCAAGGAAAATTGGCCCGTGACACCATTGATGAGATTGTATGCTACCGCAGCAACAACATAAATACAAGCGGTGTTTAGGATTCGGATGAGATACGCATTCAGGTATTTCTGTGCTCCAAAAACACCAATCATAAGAAGCACGAAAAGCATTAGGGTCAATATCGTGTTTTTCATGGCTTATACCTTTTCCCTGGCCACTTCACCCATAAGACCGCCAGGTCTTACAAGAAGAAAGATTATAAGGATTGCAAAAACAAAAGCATCGCGATACCCAGTAAGTCCTGGAAAGAAAGCTACAATGAGAATTTCCGCAAGGCCGATGATAAACCCTCCAAGCATGGCGCCCACAACATTCCCAATACCCCCCACAACCGCAGCGGTAAAGGCTTTCCAGCCAGGGAAAATACCCATAAGAGGGTTAATCTGAGGGTACTTACACGCCCAGAGAATTCCACCAATCCCTGCGAGAGCCGACCCCAAAGCGAATGTATAGAGGATGACTCGGTCCACATCAACTCCCATGAGCCGTGTTGTCTCCATGTCACGGGAAACAGCTCGCATCGCCATGCCAACCTTTGTACGGTATACAATGTAGAAAAGGGCAAGAAGAATGACGATACTAATAATGGGAACCCAAAACGTTACCCCTTGGATTCGGGCCCCAAGAAGAATATAAACATTTTTCATAAGCTCCGGACGGGGGAAACCCTTTGGACGAGCTCCAACAGTTACAAGACCAAGGTTTTCAATGAAAAAGGACACACCCACTGCGGTAATAAGCGCTGAGATTCGAGGGGCGTTCCGGAGGGGTCGGTATGCCACTCGCTCAATGCTCATTCCCACAAAAGCACACAAAATCACACCAATAAGAACCGAAAGCCACCAGGGGAGAAGAAAAACAGCAATCATGAAAAAGGCAAAGTATGTTCCGAGCATAAAGACATCACTGTGAGCAAAGTTGATAAGCCCCAGAATGCCATAGACAAGGGTGTACCCAATAGCAAGCAAGGCGTACAAACTCCCCACAGACACACCATTCATAAGTTGCTGGAAAAAAGTGGTCCAAGTCATAACTCAAAGTGAAAAGGAAGAGGCCAGGCCAGTCCTGGCCTCTTCAGGTCTTACTCTACTGTCACAGTCTTCACAAAGACAAACTTTCCACCCTCAACCTTCCGAACCACCACAGGTTTAATGGCATCGCCATTCTCAATGGTAACTTTTCCAGTGATCACATCAAGATTTTCTGTGTCTTCGATAGCTTCTCGAATCTGAACTGGATCCAGAGAACCAGCTCGCTCGATAGCATTAATGAGGATAAGGTAAGCATCGGCCCCTAAAGCTCCAAACATGTTTGGATCCTTTCCATACTTTTCCTTGTAGAGATCGATATACTTTTGTCCAATTTCGTTTAAGCCCTTTGTAGCGTCCCATATAGCAGTGTGGTAGAGACCCTCCACGGCATCTCCGCCGACGCTAAAGAGTTCTGGAGCATCAGCACCATCGGCAGAAAGAATAATACCCTCGTATCCTAAATCCCGAGCCTGACGGCAGATAAGGGCAATTTCTGTGTAGTAGTTCGGAACATAGAGAAGGTCAGGATTAGCATTGATAATAGTGGTGAGCTGAGCTGAGAAGTCCTGGTCCCCCGTCTTACAATTTTGTTCAACAATAACTTTTCCACCACGCTTTTCAAATTCTTCTTTGAAGAAATTTCCAAGGGCTACGCAGTAATCTTGGGCAATATCTGAAAGAATAGCCGCTGTATTTGCCTTTAGGTCTTCCCGGGCAAACTGCGCAGCAGCCGCTGCCTGGTAAGGGTCAAGAAAACACGCCCGAAAGACGAATTTCTTCCCTTGGGTTACGAGAGGATTGGTGGCAGTAGCAGAGATAATCGGAATCTGCTTTTCTTCACAAATTGGACCAGCCGCAAGCATGCTCCCACTGATAGCAGGACCAATAATGGCTACAACATTTTCCTTGTCAATGAGTCTTGTGGTAGCATTTGCTGCCTCAACCTTATCGCTTTTATTGTCCACAAGGACAAGCTCTACTTTCTTTCCCAGAACCGTATCTCCAACAATCTCCCGGATAAGGTTAATCCCTTCCCAAATCATTTGACCGTACGCCGCCACAGCACCAGTCATCTCGAGATTCGCACCGATGCGAATAACCTCTTCTGCAGCAAAAGCCATGTTCCCCAGAAGCAACCCTACACAAACGAGAGAGACGACCAAAAACCTTTTCACACCGAGTCCCCCTTTCTTGTAATTTTAAGCTAAAGTACCACTTCTATCCCCCAACTTCAAGCCGATACGCCAGAACTTCTGGAAGACCTGCAATGAGAATCTTTCTCATCGCTGCCTGAATGTTGTACTCTATTCGTTGTACCTCAAGACGACGTTCTTCGGGAAAGAAGATTCCAAAACTTGCCTTTGGATTACCATCTCTTGGTTGACCCACGCTCCCGCAGTTTATAAGGTATCGAAAACCGTCTTCCAAAACTAGCTCTCCCCCTTCACGAAAAGGTATGTGGTACACCTTTCTCCCATCCCACACGTATCCTTCAGCCACATGGGTGTGACCAAAAAAACACACTGCAAAGTTCTCTTCTTCAAAGATTTCTCGAGCCTGCCATGGACTTGTGATGTACTCCTCAATCGGGGAGCGGGGACTCCCATGGACAAAAAGACACTCATAAGCCTCAAAACAGGAAGGAAGGCTTTCAAGAAAAGAAAGACTAGAGAAATTTATGTTTTTCTTTGTCCAGAGAAGAGCCTCTGCTGCCTTAGGGTTAAACCAGGAAATTGGAAGCATGCCAAGAAGGCATGCTTCATGATTCCCCAAAAGACAACACGCCCTTTTTTCACGGACCCACTGAACGCAGCGATCTGGCTCGGCTCCATACCCTACAATATCTCCCAGAACAACAATGACATCTGTATCACAAACCCTTTGTGCTACCGCTTCCAAAGCGTCAAAGTTCCCATGGATGTCCGAAAGAATGATTACCCGCAACTATCGCATCGACCCCTTAATTCGCATGATACCTGTAATGGCAGAACGGGCAAGCTCTTCAAGTTTCAGCTGAATGTATTTAATGGTTTCCTCAAGGTTTGGGATGAGAACATACTCCAAAGCATTAACTCGACGACGCGTTTTTTCAATCTCTACGGCAAGAAGCTCGATGGTTTTTTCCACTTCCGCTAAACGGATCATAAGAGGGAGCACCCGTGAAAACGACCGGAACGCTGCATCAAGCTCTGCAGGAGTACGTATCACTCCGTATGAGTACGGATCCCCCTCGACTTTCACCTCAAAGTGTGGAACTCTCACCCCGGTAAGGTACCGAGTGCGAACCTCAAGGAGCAGTTTTTGTTGTGAAGCAAGGGTCACAAGGTCTTTGTCCGCTTCAGAAAGCATAAGAGAAGCAACGTTTTGTGCCTCAAAGGCTTTCACAATCTCTCTTTCAATCTCCCGTCGAAGATTTGCATTTTCCCGAACAATCCGAACAAAATCTTGAATAAGGGCGTCGAGCTTATCTTTCAAGAGCTTGTGCCCCCGCCGGGCCATAGCCAAGCGGTTTCGCAACTTCATAAGTTCCATGCGATTAGGATTCACATTGAGCCGCATAGGAAACCTCAGCTCTCCTCGGATTTCTTCTTGTAGAATTTTTCAAGGTACTCATCACGAATACGCTTCAACTCCTCTCTTGGGAGCATTCGCAAAAGCTCCCAGCCAATTTCAAGGGTTTCCTCGATACTTCGGTTCTCATACTCTCCCTGTTGCACAAATCGTTCCTCAAAACGATCAGCAAATTTCATGTAAAGGCGATCAAGTTCGGTAAGCGAAGCTTCTCCAAGGATGGTGGCAAGCTCTGCTGCCTCTCGCCCCCGAGCGTACGCTGCAAAGAGCTGGTTTGCTACATCAGCATGGTCTTCTCGCGTCTTCCCTGGACCGATGCCCTTATCCCGAAGACGGGAGAGAGAAGGTAACACGTCAATAGGCGGATAGATACCTTTCCGATGGAGCTGGCGGCTCAGAATAATTTGTCCCTCGGTGATATACCCCGTGAGATCCGGGATAGGATGTGTTTTGTCATCCTCAGGCATAGTAAGAATGGGAATCTGGGTTATGGAACCCTTCTTCCCCCGAATGCGCCCTGCCCGCTCATACATGGTGGCAAGATCAGTATAGAGGTACCCAGGATACCCTCGGCGCCCAGGAACTTCTCGTCGAGCTGCAGAAACCTCTCGAAGCGCTTCGCAATAGTTAGTCATGTCGGTAAGAATGACTAAAACGTGCATATCCATCTCAAAAGCCAGAAATTCAGCTGCGGTGAGTGCCATGCGAGGAGTAATAATCCGCTCTACAGCAGGGTCGTTCGCAAGATTTATGAAAAGTACCGAGCGTTCTATTGCTCCCGTATTTCGAAGCTCAGAAATGAAGTAATTCGCCTCTTCAAAAGTAATTCCCAGCGCGCCAAAAACAACAGCAAATTTTTCCTCACCGCTCAGAACCTTTGCTTGTCGAGCAATTTGTGCTGCAAGACGAGCGTGAGGAAGCCCAGATCCAGAAAAAATGGGGAGTTTTTGCCCACGTACGAGAGTGTTAAGACCATCTATGGCTGAAATACCGGTCTGTATAAAGTCGGTAGGGTAATCCCGAGCAACAGGGTTAATGGGGTTTCCATTAATATCGAGCCGTACATCCGGGACGATTTCTGGGCCACCATCAATGGGAATTCCAGAACCATTAAAAATCCGTCCCAAGATATCTGGGGAAACAGGAAGCTCCATAACTCGCCCCAAGAAACGCACCTTGCTCTGCCCAATACCAATGCCTTCGGTTCCCTCAAAGACCTGAACCAAGGCCTTTCCCTTGCTTGTCATAAGGACTTGACCACGTCGCCTCGTTCCGTCACTCAGTTCAATTTCAACTATTTCCATGTACCGAGCATCTTCTACTTGTTCCACAGTGAGTAGCGGTCCCGCCACTTCGGAGATAGTAGTGAACTCCTTATACATTGCTCTCAACCTCACCCCTGAGTTTTGCACTCAGCTCTTCCTTGATGTCCATTTCGAGCTTTTCAATACGCTCAAGCTCAGACTCCGGAATATATTTCATCCGCCCAATACGCTCTCGGGACGGGATACTCAAAATGTCGCGCAGAGAAAGCCCCTCTTCTAGAGCCTTCATACCCTCTCGATAGTATGCAAGAATGACCCGGAGCATTAAGTACTGCTTCCGGAGAGAAGCAAACGTATCTACTTCGTGAAAAGCGTTCTGTTGGAGGAAGTCCTCTCGAATGGAACGTGCTACCTCAAGAATAAACCGTTCCCGGAAGGAGAGAGACTCTATACCCACAAGGCGCACAACCTCTTCGAGTTCAGCCTCCTGTTGAAGGATACGCATTGCCAAGGCTCTATTTTCTGAGAAATCCGGAGCAACGTTGTGCTTCCAATAATCCTCAAGATGCTTCAGGTACAGGGAATAGCTGATAAGCCAGTTAATGGCTGGAAAGTGACGTTTGTATGCCAGTCGATCTTCAAGACCCCAGAAAACTTGTACCACGCGTAAGGTATTCTGAGTTACCGGCTCAGAGAGGTCGCCTCCAGGAGGAGAAACAGCGCCAATAACTGAGAGTGATCCGACACGTCCGTCCTTTCCAAGGCACTCCACTTTTCCAGCTCGCTCGTAAAAACTTGCAATACGGCTTCCAAGATACGCTGGAAAGCCCTCGTCTCCAGGCATTTCTTCAAGGCGACCAGAAATCTCTCTCATTGCTTCTGCCCACCGGGATGTGGAGTCAGCCATAAGGGCGACCTTATATCCCATATCCCGGAAGTATTCAGCAATGGTGATTCCTGTGTATACTGAAGCCTCTCGAGCAGCAACCGGCATGTTTGAAGTATTGGCAATGAGAACTGTCCGCTGCATAAGAGGTTCCCCAGTATATGGATCAATAAGCTCGGGAAACTCCATGAGTACATCGGTCATCTCGTTTCCCCGTTCTCCACATCCAATAAAGACAATAACGTCTGCATCTGACCATTTAGCAAGCTGGTGCTGTACAACAGTTTTTCCGCTGCCGAAAGGTCCAGGAATACAAGCCGTTCCCCCTTTAGCGATAGGGAAAAAGGTATCGATGACTCGCTGCCCAGTGATAAGTGGTTCATCGAGTTCAAGTTTGCGGCGATACGGACGAGGAGTCCGAACCGGCCACCGCTGCAAGAGTGTAAGGGGAATCTCTCGACCGTCACTCTCAAGAACTGCAATGGTTTCCTCCACGGTAAATGAGCCACTCCGAATCTCTTTTACTTTCCCTGAAATTCCGAAAGGAACCATGATTTTGTGTACAATGGTCTTTGATTCCTGTACCGTCCCCAGGATATCCCCTGGTTCAACACTATCCCCCGGTGCAACGACTGGTTGGAAAACCCACTTTTTGGATCGGTCGAGGGCTGGAAGTTCTACACCCCTTGCTATAAAGTCTCCAGCACGATCTCTGATAAGCTCAAGGGGTCTTTGAGTCCCATCGAAGATTCGTCCAATAAGCCCAGGACCGAGCTCAACACTAAGAGGCTCATAGGTGGACTCTACAGGTTCCCCAGGGCGGAGACCAGCGGTTTCTTCGTAAACTTGGATAGTAACCCTATCACCTCGAATACCGATAATTTCCCCAACGAGTCTCTTCTCCCCAACTTTAACCATGTCGTACATCTTCGCACCCTGGAGACCCAAAGCTACAACAACCGGCCCATTTACGCTCAGGATAGTTCCTTTTCCAGTATCTTTCATTGCACATCTTCCTCTCCCTGAATCATGATACTACTCCCAATAGCCATCTCTACAAGTCTTTGGATGATGCGCCCACCCCTGCCTACTTCTTGGGCGTTTGTGGGAATGGCACAAATAACCGGTAGTGCTTCCCCACGGAGATCTTCAAAGTGAGCCTTAATTACATCGTAAAAGCGCCACTCTGTAAAAATGATAGCATACTGGTTTTTTCGAAGCGTAGGAAGAAGAGGGGCAAGCTCGTCCTCCGTACGAACCGGAAAAACGTCAAATCCTATGCCCCGGAAACAAAGGGCTTTTTCTTCTCCACCAACAAAGGCAAAGTATACTCTACTCATAGTAGCACTCCCGCAATTTCTTTCGAAGTATGTCTGCTTCGAGACCAAAGTATTTACCTTTAAGGAGAATTCGTAGATTCTTCACGTCTATAGACTTAGCAAAAAGAAAGCCGAAAACTGGCTCTGGGCCAAAAGCCTCCCACCGGTACTGCCGAAGAGAAGACAAAAGATAATTGTCCATTTTTCGCTCAATCTCGGCAAGATAATAAGGATCGTTTCGGAAAATCCCTGTCTCAGGAAGCACAAAGGCAAAACCAAGGTGCTCAAGGTACTCGGGAATCTTCTCATCAGAGATTACGAGAAACTCAAGAAGTTCTCTCTCTTCAAGCAAAGAATTATCGAAATACAAAAGACGTAAGGTATCAGGTTTCCTTTCCTGGTACCGTGCTCGAAGAGCTCCACGGAGGTATGCGAAAATAATGTACAGGTGGCACCACTTTCGAAGTGGCCCACCTAAACGATTTGCAAGGGAGTACGTTCCTTTCAGGAAAAACCGGTCGCAAAGGAATTCTACCCCTTGGGCGTTCCCTGGTTGGGTCTCAAGAAGCTCTTGAATCTCCCGAAGGGTTTGCGCAAAATCCTCTGGAAAGTATTCGCTTCCTTCTCCACTAAAGAACCGAACAATCTTCCGCATATCAAAAGAAGCCGGATACACCTTCTCAAGGGGCTTTTTCGCCATAAAATGCTTAACCGCAAGCTTTAAAGCCGTAGCATCGAATTCTAAAAGGAAGAAACCTGCAACATCTGCGCCGCCTTTCTGTTTTGTAAAGTCGCTAACAATGCCAAAAAAATGCTCGGTCAAGATTTTGTCAATATTCTGGAGGCTTGGAACGATCCCTTGAAAAGCCTCACCAAGGTAAGGAACCTCAGCCATAATCCGAAGAGCCTGATCAAGGTCTTCAGCACGAAGAAGGGCATCAAGGGTTCTTGGGGTGAGAAGACTCCGTTCCAGAACTCGCACTCGACCAACGAGATAAGTATAATCCCTTTCTCCATTCATACTGCAACACCCTGGAAGAGCATGGAAGCGATGTCGCGCTCATTGCGACGGAAGAAATCTTCAAGAATGGCTCGAAGACTTACATCAATGGTCATTCCCCCACGTCTCAAAAGAAACCCTCTTTCGCTCGTACTTTCAAGGACTCCACCAAAAGAAAGACGATAGCCAAACTCTTTATTCACTTCTTCAATAAAGCCCACTCCGAGTCTCTTTGCTTCTTCCGGAAACATCCACACTTCTTCGTCACCTTGCTCTACCGCCCTGCGAAGTACCTGCTTCCACCAGGACTCATACTGCTCCTCAATGACCCTAAGCAGGTGGTTCCCGAGTTCCCTCCGAAGATTCTGTATCGCTTCTTGTTTCACTCGCGCCAGCTCGTTCCGCCCCCAAAGCCTTGCCTCAGCAACCAACCTTTGCGCCTCGAGCTCGGCCTCGCGTCTTTTACGCTCAAGAAAAGAAGCAACTTCCCTCTCAATGCTCAACCTTGCTTTTTCTAAGCGCGCTTCCGCCTCTCTGCGGGCGCTTTCAAGGATGGTTTTCTTTCGAGATTCAGTTTCCTCCTCGATGCGCTTCAGAATGTCCTCAAGGGGCATAAGCTCACCTTCTCAGAGTTTAATGGAATTCAAAAGGAGAATTGTGGCAAGGAGAGATAAAACTGCATACGTTTCGACCATCGCTGGGAGAATAATAGCCTTTCCTGTTTCTTCAGGACGGCGGGCAATAAGGCCAATGGATGCTGCCGCTGTTTTTCCCTGAGCAATCCCAGAAAGGAGCCCTACAATCGCTATAGGGAGACAGGCAAACATGATTTGCATACCCTGAGCCACCGTTACTGAAGCTGGTGTCCCGCCAAAGAGACCAAGCTTAATAAGCACCCAGAATCCTGCAAGAAGACCATAAATTCCCTGTGTTCCTGGAAGCGCCTGGAGAAGCAATACCTGCCCAAACTTCCCGGGGTCTTCTGTCATAACACCGGCTCCAGCCTGCCCGGCAATTCCAACACCTATAGCAGAACCGATTCCTGCAAGGCCAATGGCAAGCGCTGAACCAAGAAGTGCAAAAACCAGTCCATCCACAAGCACAGATAACAACCCCCTTTACCGTACTCTAATGTACTTTGTCTTGTAGCCGAAAGGTTGGAACTCCTTTCCTCCGTTCTCATAGAACTTTGTGAAAAACTCGACATACTGCAAGCGTGCCGAATGCACAAAAGCTCCAAGGCCACTCATGACTAAATTGAAAACGTTGAAAAGGAGCGCAACAAGAAGCCCAATAAGCCAACCAATGTAGGGAGAACTTCCAAAAAGGGCTCCAAGGGTTCGGGCAAGAATAGCTATAATAGAACTTGAAAGACCCAAAGCAAAAAGCCTCGAGTACGATAAAACATCTCCAAGATACGAGATAACTCCATAGAGACTAAAGATTCCCGAAATGATCTTCATGATTGGGTTTCTCTTCTGCCTTCCCTGGGTTGCCACCAGGAAGAGCGCCGTTCCCACGAGAAAGGGCATAGCAATGGGCTTCAAAAAGGAGAACTGTGTTGAACCAAGGTAGAAAACGATGGCAAGAATAAACGCAAACCAGCCAAGCTGGTCCATAACAGCAGAAGCATAATTCCTCCTTTTCCATTCCTTTACAAAGCTCACAAGAAGACCCACAAGTACCTGAACAAGGCCAAGCAGTAGCGAGAAAACAAGCATCGGCAGCGGATTCGTAATTGGATCAATAAGGGTAAGAGCTCTCTTAAACTGTGTTACGGCACTCAAGAACCCCGGAAGGTAATCGAAGGTATCCCCTAACCAGGAACCAGTTGCTATTCCTACACCGATTGAAGCTATTCCTCCCCAGCCAAGCATGTGGAAGAAACGCTTTGTACTCTCAGAAGCACCAAGGAAATTGGGAGCAAGAAAACCAAGAAGTGCAAGGACAAGGCCATAAATAACATCTCCAAGGCAGATTCCAAAGAAGAGAAAGAAGAAAGGCGCCAGAAACGGCGTAGGATCAAGTTCCCAGTAATTCGGTAGACCATAAAGCCTTGTAAGAACTTCAAAATTCTTAGTCCAGGGACCATTTTGAAGGTCGATAGGCACTTTTTCCTCTGGCTTGGGATCCCGAGAAAGGAGAACCCATTCCTTTCCTATAACTTGGAGAGATTTTTCAAGCTTGTCCACATCCTCAGCACGAGCCCACCCGCTAATAACAACAGTCTCCCGGGTATGGAAAATTTCCTGTTCCTTGTGCCGCCGCTCAAGAAGCGAAGCATAGTAATCATGAGCAAGCTTTAAATCCCTCTCAAAACGAGAGTAGAGGGTTGCCTTTTTAAGGAGTTGCTCTCGCTCCTTTGCAAGTTCTTTTAGGCGAGCTTGGAGTTTTTCCACAGCCTCTTTTGGCGTTCCCTCAAAAGCTTGCGAGAAAACCACCGGAGTAAGACCAAGCTCCTGGAGCACTTCATTGCACGTTAGAGAGAAGTCTTTATGTATGACAAGGAAAACAACGACATTCCGCGCGCGCCCAGGAAACTCAAAGGAAGCCCAAAGCGAACCCCGCTCGTTAAGCTTCTCAAGTAGCAGATTCTTCTTTTCCAAGGGAACCTCAAGGAGCATGCTCCTTGTAAAACGAGTTTCACCTACATCTTCGAGAGGTACAGGAATCTTCTCAAAGCGAGACAAAAACTCAAGGTGTGCAGAAAGCCGGTTGATCGTAGTACGGATGGTGTTGAGTTTCTCTTCAAGGGATGTACAAGCGCGGTATATTGGAACATGGTTAAAATTGCACGCAAGAAATTCCTCTTTGGAAACTTCAAAAGGAGTCGGAAGAAAAGATTCAAGGAAAGATGGTTTTTCAGAACGATATCGATTCAGAAAATCAAGACAATACCGTATTTCTCCTAAGGTTCGCTCAAGCTCCTCTGTAGAGATGACCGGTTTTTCAGCAAAAGTGGCCATATCCTCCGTAACATCGATCTCAAGCACTCCAAGATCTTGAAGAAGGGCAACAATTTCTGCTTCTCTGCTATGATGAGCTATAATACTTACCCGTTGCATCCTACTTATCGGCATAGACGCTTCGCACCCTCTCCACAAGTTCTTGTACAACCTCGCTAATACGTTTAGCAAGGATTTCCCGAAGACGCTGTGCTTTTTCGATATACTCCTTACGAATCTTCTCTTCTTCCTCTCTACTTCGAGCAAGGACCTCTTGGAACATTTTTACAGCCTTCTCCTCTGCTTCCTTAAACATGGTTTCACGGAGATGGGATATTTCTGCTTCCGCCTGCGCAAGTATCCGCGCTGCTTCCTTTTCCGCCTCTCGAATCTCCCGCTCTTTCTCCCCTTCAACCTTGCGAATACGGTCTACAATATCACCGATCATGGCATAACCCCCAAAGCAAAATTCGGAGAGTAACATTCTACCAGAAAAGAGCGAATTTCGACAAGAAATGGTATCATCAAAAAGAGAAAAATGAAAGGGGGCAAAACTATGAAGGCAGTAGTTCTCTACTATACCAGAACAGGCGTTACTGAGAAAATGGCACAGACCATCGCACGCACTTTACAAGAAGAGGGAATCTCTACCGAACTCTACAACGTTGAGCACTTTCCTCTTGATACGCTTCCCTCCTACGACCTTATTGTGGTTGGTTCTCCCACCTACTACGGAACCATGGCTTCCGAAGTGAAAAGATTTCTTGATGAGAGCGTTCGCTTTCACGGGGACCTTGAAGGAAAAGTTGGAGGAGCTTTTGCCTCCTCGGCAAATCCCGCAGGAGGAAATGAAACCACCGTTCTTTCCATTCTTGAAGCCCTTCTCATTCACGGAATGATCGTCAAAGGGATGTCCGAAGGAAGCCACTATGGTCCGGTAGCTATTGAGGACTTTGACACGCGAGCAGAAGAAGAATGCAAAGTGTATGCTCGAAGCCTTGCGCGACTCGTCAAAGTTCTTCATTCCACAAAGGAGCGACAATGAAACCTGTATCGTCTCCAAATTTTTGCAGTAATTTTTCTCCATACTGACCAGCAAAAAACGCCGTACAGGCACAGAGAAAAGCGTCGAAACGGTCCTTTTTTCCAGGAGATAAAGAGAGGCAAGCAGCAAGACAGTCCTCGAGATTTTCAAGGTGGAGAGGGGAATTTTCTTTCTCAAAAAGCTTACCTAGTTCCCAAAACCGTTTTTCTCTGTAGAGTTTGAGACCTGTATCTCCAAAGAACCCAAGGACCGAGAGGGGTGGAAAAACCTCAAGAGCATATCCTGCATCCTTAGAGAGTTCAAAAGTTAGGGAAAAATTTTTGGCGACGCTTTCCCAGAAAGGAAAAAGAGCTGGGTAACGTTTGCGAACGATCTCAAGGTTGATGGGAAGAATACCCAAGTGCTTTTTTCGAAGCCAAGAAAGAAGGTCTTTTTCCGCTTTCCGAAGTCCTTTTTCAACCCGTACCCGAAGCGGGGCATCAAAAGCCACAACACAGGGGGTAAAAGAAGAAAGATAACCTTCCCACTCTGAAAGACACACAAAAGAGAAAAATTCTCTCCAGCGGGTCCTACCCTCGCTCTTCTCAATAACGCATACCCAAGAAGGTCTCTTAAAGCCCCAAGAAAGGTCAACGCCGAGAAACCACATGCTCCTCAAGGACAAGTTTTCCAGTACCTTCTTCAGGAGGAACAGGGTATTCCCCAGTGAAGCAAGCAAAACAGTACTGATTCTCTGGCGGAACAAGACTCTGCTGCAAACCCTCCAGGGTAAGGTATCGGAGGCTGTCAAGACCAAGAAAAGCACGAATCTCCTCAAGATTCATGGAAGCAGCCAAGAGTTCCTCTCGGGTTGGAAAATCAATACCATAGAAACAAGGAAAGCGATGCGGTGGAGAACTCACCCGCATATGAACCTCTTTTGCCCCTGCTGCCTTGAGGGTTGCAATCCGCTGGGAAGAAGTGCTTCCCCGAACGATGGAATCCTCGATAACGATGATTCGTTTTCCCTTGATGAGACTCCGCATAGGGTTAAGCTTTAATCGCACTCCAAGGTCTCGAAGGTCTTGAGAGGGTTGAATGAAGGTTCGACCCACGTAAGGGTTCCGAACAAGGGCAAACTCAAAGGGTATGCCCGAGGCTTCTGCAAAGCCCAGGGCAGCGCAGAGGCCAGAATCCAGTACAGGAACAACCATATCAGCCAAACAATCCTCTTTCTGCGCAAGGAGCATACCCATTTTTTTTCGTGCCTCATAGACAGAATTCCCAAAAACAACACTGTCAGGCCGAGCAAAATAGATGAGCTCGAAGACACAAAACGCCTTTCGCGAGGAATAGGCATAGAAGAACGATCGAGGACCGTTTTCATCAATAACCAACATTTCCCCAGGCTCAATTTCCCGAATGAATTCTGCTCCAAGAACGTCAAAGGCACAACTCTCAGAGCTTATCAGGTATCCTTCACGAAGCTTCCCAAGGCACAGCGGTCGAAACCCCCAAGGGTCCCTGGCAGCAAAAAGGGTTCTTGCAGACATCACGCCAAGCGAAAAAGCGCCTCGCATCTGCCAGAGAGCCTCCTTCAGCGCGTCCTCAAGGTTATCAAAAACGCTCTGTGCCACAAGATGCAAGACGAGCTCCGTATCCGTGGCTGAGTGAAAAACAGCCCCTTTCTTTGCGAGCTTTCGCCAAAGCGTCAGAGTGTTGGTAAGGTTTCCGTTGTGGGCTATAGCGAGGGTTCCAAAACGGCATTCTCCGAGAAAAGGTTGAACGTTTCTCGGTGAAGATGAGCCAGTAGTCGAATAGCGCACATGTCCCAAGGCGATATGACCAGTGAGTTTTCGTAAACTCTCGGTGCTAAAGACTTCAGCAACAAGGCCTGTTCCTCGATGCTCACGAAACTTCCGCCCATCAGAAACTACAATCCCCGCACTTTCCTGTCCCCGATGCTGAAGTGAAAAAAGCCCAAGATATGCAATTTCAGCTGCACCCTCAAGACCATAAACCCCAAAGACTCCACATTTCTCATACATATCGCGCTATGGCTCCCTCCCAAATTTCAAAGGCTTGTGAGACAGGAAGTCGAACGAGGGTCTTTTTCCCTTTTCGAAGAACGATGTGTTCTCCCTGAACCTTTCCAAGAACCACGCAGGGAATTCCCCAATGCTTCGCTCGGTCCATAAGTACTTGAAGTTTCTCCTCTTCCAGACTCACGAGCACCCGACCACAACTTTCCCCAAAAAGGAGGACATCCTCCCGAAGGTCTCCACAGGAAGCGAAGTCAACGTCAACCCCAAAGATTTTGTCTCCAGAAAGCGCTGCCTCAGCAAGGGTTATAGCAATTCCACCTTCACTTACGTCACAAGCAGAAAGGAAAAGCCTATCTCGAACGCAACTTATAAGGAACTCCTGGAGGCGTTTCTCAAAGGAGAGATCGAGAGAAGGCGGCGGTCCCGCTTCAATGCCATGAACAACTCGGAGGTATTCGCTCCCTCCAATCTCCTCCTTCGTCTCCCCAAAAAGCACAATAATACTCCCTTCTTTCACAAAATGCCCACCCACAACCTTGTCAATCTCCTCCACAATCCCCACCATACCTATAGTGGGAGTTGGGTACACTGCTCCAAAAGGGCTTTCATTATAGAAAGAAACGTTTCCGCTGACCACCGGTATTCCAAAGAAACGGCAAGCATCGCTCAAACCCAAAACCGCTTCGGTGAACTGCCAGTACCGGTCTGGTTTTTCAGGATTGCCAAAGTTCAAACAATCGGTAACTCCCGCAGGTTGTGCTCCACAGGAGGCAAGATTTCTCGCCGCTTCAGCAACTGCAATTTGTGCTCCCCGGTATGGATCAAGGAAACAATAAAAGGGGTTACAGTCCGTGGTCACTGCAATGCCCCAGTGTTTTCCTTTTACCCGAAGAACAACCGTTCCTTTTCCTGGAAGGATCACGGTGTTTGTCTGTACCATGTGATCGTATTGCTCAAAAATCCATCGTTTTGAAGCAAGGTTTGGAGAACTCAGAAGCTGCCGAAAAGCACTTTCAAGGTCTTCTGGAAGAGGCACATTATCAAGGGAAAGATCATTAATCCTGTCGAGGTATGTCGGTCGCTCTCTTGGGGGTACATACACCGGAGGTCGCACAAGCTCTTTCGCTGGAATATCAGCCACAACTTCTCCACGGTACCGGATGGTTACTCTTCCTGTATCCGTAACCCTTCCAATAACTTCAGCCTCAAGGCCCCATTTTTTAAAAATGTTTCGAACTTCTTCTTCGTGCTCCTTAAGGACACAAAGGAGCATTCGTTCTTGGGATTCAGACATCATGATTTCCCAAGCTTCCATTCCCTCCTCTCGAACCGGAACATGGTCAAGATTAATATCTATACCACTTTCTCCCGCCGCAGCCATCTCACTCGATGAGCAGGTAAGCCCAGCTGCTCCCATGTCCTTAATACCCACAATATATCCCGTAGCCAGTGCTTCAAGAGTTGCCTCGATAAGGCATTTCTCAGCGAAGGGATCACCAATCTGCACACTTGGACGCTTTTCTTCATTTTCGCCAAACTCCTGAGAAGCAAGAATACTACACCCGCCGATTCCATCCCGTCCAGTTTTATTCCCCACGTACATAATGGCGTTTCCCACACCTTTTGCCACTGCCCGGGCAAGCCTTCCTCGAGGAGCTATCCCAATACACATAACGTTGACGAGACAGTTTCCCCGAAATGCAGGATAAAACCACACTTCTCCCGCAACGGTTGGAACCCCTACACAGTTCCCATACCAAGCGATTCCTTCAACGACGCCCTTAGCCACATAGCAAGATCGAGGATCATCAAGGGGTCCAAAATGAAGGGAATCGAGACAAGCAATAGGACGGGCACCACTCCCCAGAATGTCCCGGATAATCCCTCCAATGCCTGTTGCAGCACCCTGTTTTGGCTCAATCTGCGAAGGGTGGTTGTGGCTTTCCATCTTAAAAACAATGGCAAGACCGTCGTACACGATACCCCCTGCATCTTCTCCCACAAGGACTTCAAAACGTCCTTCCCGAGGAAGAAACTCGAGCCATTGCTTCGAGTGGAGGTATCCACAGTGCTCTGACCATTCCACTGAGAACATTGCAACTTCAGTAAGTGTAGGCGCTCGACCAAGCACAGAAAGGATTCTTTCGTACTCGCCTTTACGTAGACCAAGCTCCCGAGCTACTCTTTCAGGATCCACAACCTGCATACCTTTTTTCCTCCAGCCAGGCGACAATGGAGAGAAAAATCTTCCGGCCATCAACCGACCCAAGAATTTCCTCACAGGCTCTCTCTGGGTGAGGCATCATACCCATGACTCGAAAATCAGAAGAAGCAATACCAGCAACGTTCCCCACAGAACCATTGGGATTGTAGGCCTCACTAACCTCTCCCTGAGGCCCGCAGTACCGAAAAACAACTTGTCCTCTTTCGGTAAGGATCCCAAGTTCATCCTGGGGCAGGAAAAAGTTTCCCTGATAGTGAGCAATAGGAATGCGAAGTATTTCCCCAGGGGTACAAAGGCAGGTAAAAGGAGTATTCGCGTTTTCTACGCGAAGATATACGTACCGGCAGATAAACCGCCCATTACGGTTTGGCAGAAGGGCTCCAGGGAGAAGACCACTCTCAAGAAGAATTTGAAATCCATTACAGATGCCAAGAACTAGCCCTCCCTGGAGCACAAAGTCTCGCACAGCTTCCATAATGGGAGAAAAGCGGGCAATGGCACCAGTGCGGAGATAATCTCCATAACTAAAGCCTCCAGGGAGTATAATACAATCACACCCCTGGAGGTCAGTGTTTTTGTGCCAGAGGAACACAACGTCCTGCCCTAAAACATCCCTTAAGGCATAAAAACAATCGTAATCGCAGTTTGACCCTGGAAAAACGACAACACCAAAGCGCATTAGCGGAACTCCTCAACCTCGAAAGTATACCGCTCAATAACTGGATTCGCGAGAAGTCGCTCGCACATCTCCTGCACTCGTCGTTCTGCTTCCTCTTTCGTCACCGCCTTAAGAATTATTCTAAAATATTTTCCCGTCTCAACCTCTTCAACCTCCTGATACGAGAGGGTGTGCAGAGCATTCTTAATCGTCATTCCTTGGGGGTCAAAAACCCCCGGCTTCAGCGTGACAACCACTTTACCACAGTATTTCATTACTCTCCTCCCTACTCATAGCGAATTTCCTCCCGCTTTCCAGAGGCTGCGGACCGCAAAATGGCGTCACAAATAACAGCGCAACGGTACCCATCTTCAAAGGTTGCTCCGTATGGAGCAATCTCTTTTCCTCTAACGACAGCTTCAAGGAAGTGGGCTATAGCATGGACAAAGGTGTGCTCCCAACCAATAATGTGCCCATGGGGCCACCAGTTCTCCCAGAAGGGATGATAGCTCTCCGTCACAAGGACATTGTGAAAGCCCTGAAGAACTTTTGGTTCCTCACCAACACGGTACACTTCGAGTTCGTTGAGACGTTCAAGGTTGAAAACTATGGTTCCCTTGGAACCATTAATCTCAATAACCTGGTGGTTCTTCCGCCCTGCACAGAAGCGGGAAGCTTCAAGAGTTCCTATGGCTCCGTTAGCAAACTCCACAACCGCGGCGAAGGCATCATCTACTGTCACCGGGACCTTTTTTGATGGATCCTCTAAAGCAGGGCGTTCCTTAATAAAGGTCCGAGTTACAGCACTTACCGCAACAATCTCTCCAACGAGGAACCGGGCAAGGTCAATAATATGTGAACCAAGGTCCCCAAGAGCCCCGGAACCAGCAACGTTTTTATCCAATCGCCACACGGCTGGGAAATTTGGATCCATAATCCACTCTTGAAGGTAGCGCGCCCGGAAGTGGTAAATCTCGCCAAGCTCTCCTGAGGCAATAAGGTCTCGGGCGAGGCGCAGCGCGGGGACAAAACGATAGTTGAAACAAACCATAGCTTTTGCCTTGGATTCTCTAGCCGCTTCCCACATCACCTTAGCCTCTTCAGCAGTCCCAGCAAGGGGCTTTTCACAGAAAACATGCTTCCCGGCTTTCAAAGCTTCAACCGAGGGCTCAAGGTGAAGCGCATTCGGTCCACTATTATCAAGAACCTGCACCTCGGGATCCTGAAGCATCTCCTTCCAGTCCGTATAGTACTTCCCATATCCATAGCGAACCATGGCCTCACGAACTGCAGTTTCATTCCGACCACAAATGGCAACAAGCTTCGGAATAGCTACAGGGGGCCAGAAAATATACGGGTACTTCTTGTATGCATTGGTGTGCGCTTTCCCCATAAAGGCATACCCAAGCATTCCAATACCAACTTCTGGAATCTCTCCTTGGACACCTCTTGTCTCTCCCATAGCAACAAAACCAACTTTTTCACTCATTTCTACTCCTCCTCTCTGTAAGGATTGATTTCTCTCAGAAGCTGCATGACTCTATCTGCTATGTTTTTAATCGCTTCTTCCTCAAACCCAGAAAGGTCCACAAGAAGAGAAACCGTTATAAAATCAAGGTCTTTTCCTACGCTTGGAAGAACAAAGTGATGAAGCCCCTCCTCTTGAAGCCTCCTTTTGAGGTGCGTAGCCATAGCAAGGGCTTGGTTCGGGAGCAAAGCGTATTTCTCTGGATCTTCATCAGCAAGGACAAAACCAACTTCGGCAATGTCACCTCGTACTCGGATAAGGGCAAACTCCCCAAAAGGATAATGGTCCTCAATGTACAGCCGGAAAATCCTTCCCTTAGGTATGGAAATGCTCCTCACTCCCAAGGTTATTATAACACCGTACACGTACAAGAAGCTCAATCTCTACCGGGGCTCCCAGAGGAAGTTCTTGTACGCCCACTGCACAGCGAGCATGTCTTCCTTTTTCTCCAAAAAGAGCAAAAAGGAGTTCAGAAGCACCATTGAGAACCTGGGCTTGTTCCGTAAATCCCTCCCCCGAAGCTACAAAACCCACAAGGCGCACAATTTGCTCTACAGCATCAAGCGTTCCAGCAATATGTTCCACGACGCTCAGACAATTAAGTACACACAACTTCGCTGCTTCATAACCTTCTGCCACAGAAAGGTTGACGCCAAGCTTCCCCCTGTAACGGAGTTCCCCGGCAACAAAGGGAAGTTGTCCTGACGTCCAGATGAACTCCCCTACTTGGATACCGGGAACATAAGCACCACGAGGCTGTGGCAAAGGAGGAAGTTCAAAGCCAAGTTCGGCAAGCCGTTTTTTTATCTCCATACCCTGTCTACCCCTTTTTCGTATAATATCCTAAACGGATAAGAAGGGAAAGAGCACACTATGGCTTGGGAGAATATCCTGAAAGCTTTGGCCACCCAATGTGGCATAGCCACAGCATACTGGAATATTCAAGGGGTATACGTCCAAGTACCCTTGGAAACCATTGTGACATGTCTTGAAGCTATGGGGTTCAAAGACCTTTCTCTGAAGGGGTTGCAGGAAAGCCTTGAAGAGAGGAAGAAAAAAAGCGATGAACTCTCTTTCTCGGTACATGTCTTGAGAAAGCACAGAAAAAGACTCCGCCTGCCCCAGAATATTGGTCCGGGAGAAGCTTTTGTGCTTGATGAAAGAGGGGAAGTTCTTGTTTCCTTTCCGTTCGAGCCTCCAATTCTTGAAGTCACACTCCCACAAGATGCTCCATGGGGATACTATACCCTTTTACTCCTTTCTAAGAGGAATGAGGTGTCTTCGCTTCTTATCTTCTCGCCTCACGAAGCTTACTTGGAAGATAGAAAAATCTGGGGAATCCATGGAGCGCTCTCTGCACTGGTTACGGAACGAAGCCAGGGTATTGGTGACCTCAAAGACCTAGAGGAGATACAAAATGCCGTCCTTGAATCTGGAGGAAAGTTTCTTGGAATCCTTCCCTTGCATCTTACTGCAAAGAAGACACCTGAGGAGATAAGCCCCTACCTGCCGCTTTCACGGATGCTCTTTGATCCTATTTACCTTCCTCTAGAAGAAGTTCTTGCCCTCTTTCCAGAAGTTTCTCTCTCTATTCCCCACACCTTGAGGAAGGACCTCATTGACTACGAAGAAGTTTGGCGCGTAAAGGATTCTTTTCTTCAGAAAATTTTCCAGGCATTTTGGGAAAAAAGGGACACGAGTTTTGCACTCCTCTGGTCTGAATTTCAGGAATTTGTAGATAAGGAAAAGGATTGGCTTTTTCCTTCCTCCCTCTACCAGGCCATAGCTTTGGAAAAAGGTTTAGACTGGCGGGAGTGGCCTACCCCCCTCCAGAAAAGGGACACGGATGCCCTCACCTCCTTTGCAAAGGATCATGAATACGAAGTCTCGTACTTTGCTTTTCTCCAGTGGCTTATACATCGGCTGCTCAAAAAGGTCACTGCACAACATCGTATTCTCTGCTTCGACCTCCCCATAGGGTGTGCTCCCTCGGGAGCTGAAAGCTGGCTTGCTCAGGACAAATTAGTCTTTTCATGTACAGTAGGAGCCCCTCCTGATGACTTCTCCCCAGAAGGACAAAATTGGGGATTTCATCCCTTCTCCCCACTGCGCATAAGAGAAACTCGATACGTAGACTTTATTGCTCTTCTCCGTTTCAACATGCGCTTTGCCCGTTTCCTGCGCCTTGATCACATCATGGGCCTCAAGAGACTTTTCTGGATTCCCGAAGAAAAGAACGCTTCCTTGGGTACCTATGTAGCATATCCTTTTCGAGAACTTCTTGCCATTCTCACCCTTGAGAGCATACGAAATAAAGTTACCCTTATTGGAGAAGACCTTGGAACCGTTCCCCGCTTTTTGCGGAGTGTTCTCCAAAGGTCTTCCATTCTCTCAACTCGAGTCTTCTACTTTGAGCGAGATGGATACACGCCGCGTCCTCCTGAGAAATATCCTCGAAAAAGTTATGCTACTCTTAACACGCACGACATGCCCCCTTTCCAGGCCTTCCTTGACGGGAAGGACATCTCTACAAGGATGGCGCTTGGTATTCTTTCCTGGGAAGAAGCTTCTTTGCTCCTTGCAGATCGAAGGGAATTCATCACGAGGTGTTTTGAAAAACTGGGAGAATGGGGTTTTCTCAAAGGAGATGACCTGTTTTTTGCCCTTCTTCGCTTCCTTGCCGCCGTGCCTTCCCTTGTAGTCTCAATAAGTGTCGATGACCTCCTTGGAAGTACTTTTCAGCTTAACCTTCCAGGAACTGTTGGAGAGTATCCCAACTGGCGTCACTGGCTTGCCTTGGACCTTAAGGACCTTAAAGACCGACTCCTTCAAGTTGCGCGTCTCTTTTGCTCCGAAGGGGGTAATAGTAGTGATCAAGAAGGTTTTTGATGTGATCGTCGTCGGTGGAGGACATGCAGGCTGTGAAGCTGCCTGTGCTTCTGCAAAAATGGGACTCCAAACCCTTCTTGTAACACACTCTATTCACCACATTGCCCTTATGCCCTGTAACCCTGCTATCGGCGGTCCCGGGAAGGGACATGTTGTTCGAGAAGTGGATGCTTTGGGAGGACTCATGGCAAAGGTCACGGACGCATGCACCATTCATATAAAGCGGGTAAACACCGGAAAGGGACGAGCCGTGCAGACACTCCGTGCCCAGACAAAACGCGACCTGTACAGTTTAGTGATGCGACGCTACCTCGAAACACTTCCAAACCTTTCGTTCTTCCAGGGGGAAGTCGAAGACATCCTCCTTGAAAAGGATGGCTCAGTGCGGGGGGTTAGGGTACGATACGGTACGGAATTCTACGCCAAGGCAGTTGTGCTCTGTACCGGCACATTTCTCAACGGGATTATTCGCATTGGGGAACTTGCCTATCCTGCTGGTCGCCACGGAGAATTTCCCGCAACCCTTCTTAGCGAAGCCTTGCGAAGGTTAGGACTTGAACTTGGAAGACTCAACACCTGTACTCCACCAAGACTCGATCGGAGAACTATCGACTTCTCCCAGATGGAGGAACAGAAAAGTGACGAAGAACCCCTCTGCTTTTCTTACGACAGCATACCTCGAGTCTACGAAGGTCAATCGGTATTCATCACAAGAACAACCAAAAAAACTTGCGACATTATTAAAGCAAACCTGCATCGTGCTCCCCTCCTTTCTGTTCTGGCTGAAAGTACACCAGTCCGAGAATGTCCCTCTATCGAGGACAAAGTTCTCCGCTTTCCGGAAAGAGAACAACACCTCATCTTTATCGAACCCGAGGGAGAGGATACAAACGAGGTCTATGCTCAAGGAATTTTTACCTCCCTTCCCGAAGAAGTTCAGTGGATGGTTGTTCAATCCATTCCGGGTCTCGAAGAAACCCACATTATTCGTCCCGGGTATGGTATCGAGTACGACTATGTGCTACCAACGCAGCTTAAACCCTCTCTTGAGTGCAAGAAAGTTCCTGGTCTCTTCCTGGCAGGGCAGATTAACGGAACCTCAGGATACGAGGAAGCGGCCGGCCAAGGGATTCTTGCCGGTATCAATGCTGGAAGATACGTTCAAGGAAAGCCGCCACTTATTCTGCGACGGGATGAAAGCTACATAGGGGTTATGGTGGACGATCTCGTAACAAAGGGCGTTGTAGAACCTTACCGCCTTAGACCAGGAAAAGTTGAGTATCGACTTTTTATTCGCCATGACAACGCACACTATCGTCTCTCACGCTACGCCTATGAAGTGGGAACAATTTCTTGGGAACGGTACTCAAGAATTGCCGAGGAAGAAAAGGCAATTGCCCAAGAAATTGAACGGTTGAACCAGGTTACTGTGTACCCAACTCCCGAACTCAATGCGCTCCTTGAGAAAAAGGGGATGTCCCCTCTCAAAGAGCCGGTAAAAGCTTCCTCCCTTCTTGCTCGCCCTCACATCACTTACCAGGATCTTGCACCTTTCGATCCGGGACGACCTTCACTACCTCCCCAGGTTGTAGAGGAAGTAGAAATTGAGATCAAGTACAGAGGCTATATGGAACGACAAAGGCACCAAATTGAAGAGCTCCATAAGCTTGAAATGAAAACCATCCCCGAAGATTTTGACTTCTCTCAATTGAAAGGCCTTTCTCGGGAGGCTCAAGAACGGCTTACAAAAGTTCGTCCCCAAAACCTTGGACAAGCCTCCCGAATTCCAGGGGTAACCTATGCAGACATTATGGTGCTTTTAGCATACCTTTCTCAGGAGAAAAAAAGTCAGTAAAGTTCAAGGTAGCGCTCTACTTCCCAGGGGTGAACAACTCTCTGGAACTCCTCCCACTCCTGGCGCTTTGCCTTGAGAAAGTAGTCTAGAATATGAGGAGTAAGGGCACTTTTAACCACTTCATCCCTCTCCAGCGCTATAAGTGCTTCTTCAAGATTTCGGGGGAGATGACGAATTCCCCACTCTTCCCGTTCCTCGCAGCTAAGGTCATAGAGATTTACGTTATTACAAGGACGGCCAGGGTCGAGGTTTCGTTCGATTCCATCGATACCGGCCTTGAGAATAACTGCAAAAGCAAGATAGGGGTTGCAGGAGGGATCGGGACTTCGGAGTTCCGCCCGCGTTCCTTTTCCTCGCTGGGGAGGAACACGAACAAGAGGGCTTCGATTCTTCTCAGCCCAAGCGATATATACTGGAGCTTCGTATCCTGGAACAAGGCGTTTATAGGAGTTAACGAGGGGATTAGTGATAGCTGTAATGGCAGGTGCATGTTCTAAAAGCCCCGCGATGAAACCCTTTGCAATGTGACTCAGACCATCAGGACTTTGGGGATCATAAAAGAGGTTTGTATCTCCTCGAAAAAGAGAGAGATGCGTGTGCATGCCTGACCCAGGGACTCCATAGAGAGGTTTAGGCATAAAGGTTGCAATGTACCCTCTACGAAGAGCAAGAGTTTTCACGGCAAGCTTAAGAGTAATGAGGTTGTCGGCAATCTTTAGAGCGTTACCGTACTCAAAATCGATTTCATGTTGTGAAGGAGCTACTTCGTGATGTGACGCTTCTATCCGAAAACCAAGCTCCTCAAGAGCAATAACCATATCTCGCCGAAGGGTTTCCTCAAGGTCAAGAGGAAGGAGGTCAAAATAGCTTCCATGGTCACTGGTTATAACCTGTCCTCTCTCGTACTTTAAAATAAAGAATTCGGCCTCGGTTCCGACCTTAAACTCGTAACCCTTCTCCTCGGCTTCCCTAAGTACTCGCTTAAGATTGGTGCGAGGGCATCCCTCAAAAGGACTCCCATCAGGCCGGCGAACGTCACAGATAATACGAGCAACTTCTCCCTCCTCCCATGGACAGACGATAAAAGTTTCAGGGTCAGGAACAAGCTTCATATCTGACTCCTCGATTCGAACAAACCCCTGTATCGAGGATCCATCAAAATTTATCCCTTCCTCTAAAGCCACAGGAAGCTTCTTTGCCGGAATTTCCACGTTTTTGGGAATACCCAAAACATCGACAAACTGTAAACGAACAAAGCGAATACCCCTTCTCTCAACTTCTTTCAATATATCCTTTGTCTCTCGCATTTTTATCCCCTTCATTCCCCTACAAGATCCTTAAAGCTCTTCTGCCACATTTTCCAAAGCCCCTCTATGTTCTTTCTCTCCTCTGCAACAAAGGCAAATCCCTCGGCACACATTCGAAGCACCTCTTTTTTGTTTGTACTCCCGAAAGAAGCCTTCCTATTTACCGATTGTTTCTCGTCAATCACTTCCTTAAGGCGAGCATCATAGAGGTGTGCCCACTCTCCAAAATCTTCAGGAACGAGATCCCTCAGCGTTCTTCCCTCTTTAAGGAGTTTGCGAACAATACTTCCCACAAGCTCATGAGCTTTTCTGAAGGGAAGACCTTTGGTTACAAGGTACTCGCAGAGGTCTGTTGCAGTCAGAAAGCCTTTCTTCAAGGCTTCTTCCATCCTCTCTGAGTTCGGAAAAATGTGGTCGACAAGACGTGCTGCAATAGAGGCCATAGCAAGTCCTTCTTGAATGGCCCTAAAAAGTGGACGCTTATCCTGTTGAAGGTCTCGGTTATAACTCAAAGGAAGGCCCTTGAGAGTAACAGCAAGGCTCAACCACGAAGAGAGAATCTCCCCTGTCTTGCCCCGAAGAAGCTCAGCTACATCTGGGTTCTTCTTCTGAGGCATAATACTCGATCCAGTTGTAAAGGCGTCATCAATAGAAAGGAAGGATACAAAAGGGGTACTCCAGAGAACTATTTCCTCCCCAAGGCGGCTGAGATGTAGCGCAAAAGTAGAAAATGCATGCAGCACGTCAAGGATAAAATCTCGGTCTGATACAGCATCCATTGCGTGCTCTTGCACCTTAGGGAACGCAAGAATTTCCGCTACAAAGGATCGGTCAATAGGGAACGACGTCCCGCAAAGCGCTGCAGCCCCAAGCGGTGAAACGTTTACTCTACTCAAAGCCTCCTTAAAGCGTGCGATATCCCTTTGGAACATGAAAAAATAGGTTAAAAGATGGTAAGAAAAAAGAACTGGCTGAGCGGGCTGAAGATGGGTGAATCCAGGCATGACGAAATCTTGGTATTCCTCTGCTTTCCGAAGAAGGGCTTCCTCAAGGGCAAGAATACTCTGAAGGCATTCAGCAATCTTTTCCCGAAGGTACAACCGTTCGTCAAGAACAACTTGATCATTGCGGCTTCTTCCAGTATGTAGCTTTCCCGCAAGATCACCGATCCGTTCCCTAAGAGAAATCTCAACAAGGCTATGCACATCCTCAAAGGGCGAAGGATCAATCTTTCCTTCTCGAAGAGCAGAATACACCTCTCGGAGACCAGAAATTATGCATGACGCCTCTTCATCACTCAAAAGACAAGCTTTCGCTAAACCCAAGCAATGGGCAACACTTCCCCAAATATCATAAGGGTAAAGAAAGTAATCATCGTGAATAGAAGTGGAGAACAAAAAGACTTCCGCATCGAGTTCTTTATCCATTCGGCTTCCCCAAAGCCGCATACTACTCACCGTAACTTTTCCGGCACCGTCGCGCTACTACTGCCTGAGTTTTTAAAGGAAGACCCCAGATAGTTATGAAACCCTCACTAGCTTTATGATCGAAGAGGTCTCCTTTCTCGTAAGTTGCAAGGCTAAAATCGTAAAGGGAGTATTCGGACTTCCTTCCCACAACTCTCATGCTTCCTTTGTAAAGCTTTATGCGGACTGTTCCAGTAATTCTTTGGGCAAGGGATCGCATAAAGGCATCGAGAGCTTCCCTCAAGGGTGAGTACCAGAGACCCTCATATACAAGCTGGGCGTACCGCTCCTCAAGATATGGTTTAAAATGGGTAACCTCCCGCGGCAAAATAAGTTGCTCAAGATCGCGGTATGCTTCAAGGAGTATAAGAGCTGCAGGACACTCATAGACCTCCCGGGACTTAATACCTACAAGGCGGTTTTCCACATGATCAATCCGACCAAAGCCGTGTTCTCCTCCAATTCGATTCAACTCTTCTACAAGGTTTATGAGCGAATAGTACTGCCCCCGAAGCAGTCTAGGTACACCTTCCTCAAATCCAATTTCAAGATAGACAGGTTCATCGGGAGTCTCAAGAGGATTTCTTGTCCAGGCGAAAACATCCTCAGGGGGTTCAACCCAGGGATCCTCAAGAACTCCACATTCAATGCTTCTTCCCCAAACGTTTTGATCAATACTATATGGACGTTCCACAGTTACAGGAACAGGAATTCCATGAGCATTTGCATATTCTATCTCTTCTTCCCTAGTCCATCCCCATATACGTGCCGGAGCAATGACCTTAAGATCCGGGTTCAGGGCAGCTACTGCCACCTCAATACGCACCTGATCGTTTCCCTTTCCCGTGCATCCGTGGGCAACCATTGTTGCTCCTTTTTCCTCGGCTACCTTCACGAGATACTTTGCAATGAGTGGCCGAGAGAGTGCCGTAGAGAGAGGATACCGTCCCTCGTACAATGCTTTTGCCCAGAGCGCTGGAAGGACATACTCATTGAGAAACTCCTCTTTAACATCAAAAACCAAAGCTTCTTTGGCTCCAATGCTTAGAGCCTTTTTCTGGACTTCAGCAATATCCTTACCTTGACCAAGATCAAGCGTTACCGCGTAGACTTCGGCTTGAAATTCTTCCTGGAGCCACCGAATAGCAACAGAGGTATCAAGTCCTCCCGAATATGCTAAAACAACCTTCTTTGACGATCCCACTTTTTTGACCTCCTTTTAAAGGTCTGCAAGGACCTCCCGTAAAATTTCTATCCCTCGATAGAGGTCAGCCTCAGAAATCACAAGGGGAGGAAGAAGACGAACGACATCCTCATTGCAAGCGTTGACAAGGACCTTTCGCATAAACATCTTTTCGGCTACCTCTTTTGCTCTTTTTGGAACCTCAAGCCCCCACATAAGGCCAAGACCTCGAATCTCTTTCACCTTCCCTGGGAAGGAAGACCGCAAAGACTCAAGGCATTCTCTAAGAAACTCTCCCTTTTTTCGAACAGAGCTCAAAAATTCTTCTTGTGATACCGTATCTACTATAACACAAGCACTTCGAGCAGCCACTGGATTCCCACCAAAAGTACTTCCGTGGTCCCCCCGATGGGTAATTTCTACAATTTTCTCATTTACTAAAACAGCACCGATAGGTAACCCTCCCCCAAGCCCTTTGGCTAAAGTCACAATATCCGGACGAACACCAAAGTGTTGAAAAGCAAAAAGAGTTCCTATGCGTCCCATACCACATTGAACTTCATCGAAAATGAGAAGAATATCTCGCTCATCGCAGATTCTGCGAAGTGCAACAAGAAACTCTAGAGTACAGGGGTAAATTCCTCCTTCTCCTTGTACTGGTTCCACAATGATAGCACAAATCTCATCAGTGAGAGCCTTTTCGACACTTTCAATGTCATTAAGATCCCCAAAGAAAATCCCCGGTGGAAAAGGACCAAGATCCTTATGGAATTTCTCCTGCCCCGTTATTCCAAGGGTTAAAAGGGTTCTCCCGTGAAATGACCGTCGAAAAGCAAGATAAGCGTAACGTTTCCCATGTTTTCGTTTTCCATAGAACCTTGCCATTTTTAGGGCCACTTCATTTGCTTCAGCACCACTGTTGACAAAAAAGACCCTTAAAAACCCTGAATGACGAACAAGCTTTTCAGCAAGCTCTACCTGGGGAACGTTGTAGAAAAGGTTTGAAGTATGGATGACTCGCTCCACTTCAGCGTGAATCGCTTCTTTAAGAGGTTTATAGCCATACCCCAGAAGGTTTACCGAGATACCGCTTAAAAGGTCGAGATATGCATTCCCCTCGAAGTCGAAAAGGTATACACCTTCCCCTCTCACGAAAACCGCAGGCATTCTCTGGTACGTCCCAAGAAGGTAGGAAGCTTCTTTCTCAATAATACTCTCAGAGAACGACTCGGGTGCCACGAATTCGCCCTCCTTCACAGAGTGTTGGAAGATGTACAATTTCACTTCCCTCGCTTATGAACACCTCACGAACACTTCCACAAAGGATTTGGAAAAGAGCTTGGAGTTTTGGTAACATACCACCTTGGATTACACCCTCCGCCACGAGGCGTTCCATCTCCCTCATTGTGAGTGTTTCAATAAGAGAGTCACGATTCTTCGGATCTTGGAGTACTCCAGGAACATCCGAGAAAAGGACCAAGTAATCAGCCTGCAACGCACGAGCAATATGTGCCGCAACCCAATCAGCATTCACATTAAGAGCCTCCCACGCGACATCTCCGCACACAGGAGACACAACTGGTACAAATCCCCATTCCCAGAGTGCAAAGATAATTCGAGCGTCCACTTGGGTTACCTCTCCAACTTGTCCAAGGCCGATTTCTTGTCCATCTTTCTTAAGGGTATATCGCTCCCCCTGGAGAAAGAAAGCGTCTCTTCCGCTAACCCCACAGGCAGGAACACCGTTGCGCAAAAAGGTACCAACGAGCATCTTGTTCAGAAGGCCGCTGAGAACCATCTCAACGACTTCCATTTCCTCCTTCGAAGTAACCCGTAACCCTTCTACAAACTGCGGTGTTCTTCCAAGCTTTTGGAGCATTTCTGTAAGCTGTGGCCCTCCTCCATGGACTACAACAACCTTCGCACCCTTTTCTACAAGAGCCTTTACTGCCCCAGGCAAGGCTACTTCTTCCGGAGTAAGAAGCTTTCCACTGATCTTCACAACAAGTTTCACTGCGTTTCTGCCCCCGTTAACTTAACTGTAGTGGCTGTTTATGCGCACATACTCTAAAGATAAATCACAGGTCCATACCTCAAAGGAAGCATTTCCTAACCCAAGATTAATACAAATGACAATTTCCTTTTTTTCCATAGCCTTTTTAAGCACTTCTCGCGAAACCCCTTGGGCCCTCACTCCATCTTTCACACAAAGGACATCATTTAAGACAACACTGACTCTCTCAGGGTTAAGGGACACACCACTTCGACCCAAGGCAGCCATAATGCGACCCCAGTTTGGATCCTCACCAAAGAGCGCCGTTTTCACAAGGGGTGACTCAGCAACTGTAAAAGCACAGAGCCTTGCTTCCTCTTCGTTCCTTGCTCCCTCTACCTTAACGGTAACGAATTTTGTTGCTCCTTCTCCATCTCGGACAAGATCTTTAGCAAGCTCTTCACAGATAAAAAAGAGCGCTTCTCGAAAAAACCTCATTGAGGACTCGCCTTCAAGCGTTACTCCACTTGCGCCGTTTGCGAGGAAAAGCACCATATCGTTCGTACTCGTATCTCCATCAACCGTAACACGATGAAAGCTCCGATCCACAGCTTCACGAAGCATAGATTCAAGATCCTCACGGTGGATACACGCATCTGTAACGATAAAGGAAAGCATAGTGGCAAGATTAGGCCGAATCATACCAGCTCCCTTTGCAATGCCTGCAAGGTGCACAATACGCCCCCCAAAGGAGAGGGCTACTGCCCTCTCCTTTGGAAAGGTGTCAGTCGTCATAATAGCTTTTGCTGCTTCTCTACTTGATTTCTGCTTGGGGAGAAGAGAAGCAAGGTGTTGTAGGCCTTTATCAATTTTCTCGAGGGGCAAGAATTCTCCAATGACCCCAGTAGAGGCTACAGCCACAAGGGATCGATCCTGCAAGCCAAAGTGAAAAGCCGCACGCTCCGCTACCCACTCTGCATCCTCTTCTCCTTTTTTCCCAGTACACGCATTAGCTACACCACTATTTGCCACAATAAGTTGCAAAAAACCACTCTTCTCAAGATGTCTCTTCGTTACAAGAACTGGAGCGGCTTTTATTTCATTACGAGTAAACATCCCCGCTGCTGTGGCAGGAACTTCTGAGAGAATAACAGCAAGATCATTTCTATCCTTCTTTATCCCACAATGAACACCAAAGGATGAGAATCCTAGGACTACATCCAATCCTCCTTGAAGAACTTGAAACTCCATCCTGACCCTCCTATGGATAGAGAACCCCCGCTGGGAGACCAACCCTCTCATCGATGCCAAACATGACGTTTAGGTTCTGCACCGCTTGCCCGGAAGCACCTTTGGCAAGATTATCGATTGCTGAGACAATAACAAGATTATGTGTTCCTACCTTGCGCAGACCTATGTCTATAAAATTTGAGCCCACTACCCATTTGAGCTCCGGAAAATATCCCTTTGGAAACACTCGAACCCAGGGTTCCCCTGCAAATGCTTCTTCCCAAAGAGAGAGAAGTTCTTCCTCTGGGATGTCTTTCCGGAGGATTACATAAATGGTACTCACGATGCCCCGCTTAAGGGGGAGAAGATGAGGAACAAAAACAACTTGATATTCTTCCTTCCCAAGAGAGGAAAGTTGCTCCGCAATTTCAGGAATGTGACGGTGGGTACCAACACCGTAAGCTTTGCAGCTTTCGTCAACTTCGCAGAAATGAAGCTCATCACTTGCTTTTTTTCCCGCACCTGAGACTCCCGATTTACTATCTATAACGATTAAGGGGTTAAGGAGTCTTCGTTGCAAAAAAGGAAAAAGAGGAATAAGGACTGATGTGGGATAACACCCTGGATTGGCCACAAGATGTGCATTTCGAATGCGTTCTCTATAAATCTCAGGGATTCCATACACAGCCTGGGGAAGAAGGCTTGGGGCTTTATGAGAGGTCTTATACCACGTCTCATAAGTTGTAGGACTTTGGAACCTAAAATCAGCACTGAGGTCTATAACCCGAGTCTTTTTGAGAAGTTCTGGAACATATTCCATCGCCGCTCCGTGAGGAAGTGCCACAAAGACCACATCCACTTCCCCTGCCCGGTCAAAGATCTCCCGACCAGAGATGATGAGATTACTTCGTTTTTTCCAGGCTGGACAGTACTCCTCAAGGGACATTTGAGCAAAACGCTCGCTATGAATCCAGCTGACTTCGACCTCAGGATGCCCCGAAAGAATTCGTAAGAGTTCAAGACCGGTATACCCTGTGCTTCCGAGAATTCCAACTCGTATCACTTGGGTTCACTCCTTTAGAGACGTGGCACTTTCAAGACCTAAACACATGCTGGAACAAGACCAAGCTGGCGCATCACCTCAATGAGTTTTTCTTCCTTTTCCTGCTCAAGAGAGCAGAGCGGGGGTCGAGCTTCTCCTACTTCAAAACCCACAAGCTGAAGAGCTCTCTTTATAGGAATAGGGTTCGTAGAGAGAAAGAGGGCTCGGAAAAGGGGATATAAGCGTAAGTGAATAGATCGGGCCTCTTCGACCTCTCCCCTTTCAAAAGCAAGGATCATACGCTTGATGTCTCGCCCCACAAGATGAGAAGCCACGCTTACGACGCCAACACCCCCAAGAGCAAGCACTACAAGAGTCATGTTATCATCACCACTATACACAGCAAAACCCCTCGGGAGGAGCAGCGCAAGACGCGAAAGCTGGTCAGGGTTTCCTGAAGCCTCCTTCAGGGCCATTATATTTTTGCATTCTGCCAAACGAGCCACAGTCTCAGGGTCGATATTCACCCCAGTACGAGAAGGAATATTGTACAGCATAATGGGGAGACTTACCGCTTCAGCAATAGCCCGAAAATGCTGGTAGAGACCGTGTTGTGGGGGGCGGTTATAGTATGGAGCAACAGCAAGAATACCATGAACTCCAAGCTTTTCAGCTTCTTTCGAAAGGCGCACGGATTCTTTTGTGTTGTACGTGCACGTCCCTGCAATAACTTTCGCTACATCTCCGATTTCCTCAAGAGCAACGTCAAAAAGTCGGAGCTTTTCCTCCTCCGAGAGGGTTGGAGCTTCTCCAGTTGTACCAGCAACAACAACCCCATCGGACCCATTCTCTACAAGGAATCGGAGAAGCCGCCGAAAAACGCTTTCGTTAATTTCTCCCCGTTCATCAAAAGGGGTAACCACCGCTGTCACAACACGACCAAAACAAACCTCCATGCTTTCCCCCCTCCAAACTAACAAAGCTCATCGAGTTGAAACTTACGGTGGAGCACCCGAATAGCCTGCTCCATGTCTTTTTCGTCCACAAGGCAGGAAATGGTTACATGAGAGTCGCTCGTTTGAAAAATCTCAATCCCTACTTCCTTTAGGGCCTCCACAACCTGTGCCATAACTCCAGGACGGTCAGCCATACCAGAACCTACAAGGGAAACCTTGGCACAAGGAGACTTTACCTCGAAGAAGAACTCCTCCTTTGCAAGGATGGCCTTCACCTTCTCCCCTACTTTTGCGTCCACAACAAAAGCAGCACGTTCGGGGAAAAGATTGACAAGGTCAATGCTTACTCCATGGGCAGCAAGAACCTGAAACATCCGAAGTTTCTTCTCAGAGTCCCCTCCGAAATCTACCTGAAACTGGGTTAAGCCCTTACGATAGGCAATACTGTATACAGGTTTTTCATGGGAAAGTATACGCAATCCCTCACGGATGAGGGTTTGAATGTCACAGATAAGAGTTCCCTTACTCTCATCGTTAAGGCTTCGCACACGAATAGGAATCCGGTATTCTCGGGCAATATCCATAGCCTTGTGGTGAATAACCCTTGCGCCTTGCTGCACGATTTCTGCCGCCTCTGTATAGGTGAGTCCCTTGAGAATTTGAGCCTCTGGGACAATGCGTGGATCTGCGGTCATGACCCCTTCCACATCAGTAAATATATCCACATAGTCTGCTTGAAGAGCAACTCCAAGGACAACAGCGGTGGTATCGCTTCCTCCCCGACCGAGCGTGGTAATTTCACCGTCTTCGGTTACTCCTTGGAAACCTGCCACAACTACCACATACCCATTCTCAAGGTACTTTCGAATTCGCTCTGGCTCAACCCGAAGCACTGTCGCATCCCCAAAGGTCCCATTGGTTATTATCCCTGCTTGTCCTCCGGTAAGAGCAATGCTCTGAAGACCAATTCGGCGAAGAGCCTGAACCATAATAACCGAAGAAATAATTTCGCCACAGGAGAGAAGGAGGTCAAGGTTGCGAGGATCAATTTCGGGAAACTCTTCCTGAGCAAGCGTGATAAGCGTATCGGTAGCATAAGGAGCTCCTTTTCTTCCCATAGCAGACACTACAACTACCGGCGCAAAACCCTCCTCCCATGCTTCCTTAACCTTTGCCGCTGCCTTTTCCCGGAGTTCCCGCGTGTGGACCGAAGTGCCACCAAATTTCTGAACAATAATACGCATGGTCTCACCCACCTAAGGCATACTGTATTCTCTGCATAGCTTCTTGCAACCTTTCTGAAGGGGTTGTCAAAGAGATACGCACAAACCCCTCGCCATACCTTCCAAACCCCACCCCTGGAGTTACTACAACCTGTGCTCGATCAAGAAGGTACTCTGCAAAGCTCATAGAGGTAAACCCCGGGGGAACTGGAATCCAAACATAGAACGTTGCCTTGGGATAAGGAAGGTCAAAACCCAAATCCCGGAACGTTTCTACCACAAGGTTACGTCGCTCGGTATACACCGGTAGAACACTCTCCAAAGCTTCTTCTACTCGCCCTAGAGCCTCCACTCCTGCCCACTGAATAGCATTGAAAATGCCAGAGTCGATATTCGTCTTCACCCTCCCTAAAGCCTCGATAAGCCTTGCATTCCCCACAGCGAAACCAATTCTCCAACCCGTCATGTTACACATTTTCGAAAGAGAGTGAAACTCAATAGCTACTTCCCTTGCCCCGTCAACCTCAAGGATTGAAGGAGCCCTGTAACCGTCAAAACTGATTTCAGAATATGCAAGATCATGGGCGATGATGAAGCCAAACTGGTGAGCCAGTTGAACCACTTCCTCAAAGAACGCCAGGGTAGCCGTGCGAGAAGTGGGATTATTTGGATAATTCAAAAACACAACCTTCACCCGTTCAAGAAAATCTTTAGAGAAAGAAGAAAAATCAGGAAGAAAATCATTTTGAGGAAGGAGAGGGAGAGGCAGAGGAATGCCACCAGCAAGCATGGTTCCAATCTTGTAAACTGGATATCCAGGGTCACTGGCAAGAACCAAATCCCCTGGGTCTACCACACACCAAGGGAAATGAGCAATCCCCTCTTTTGACCCAATGAGAGCAACAACTTCTCTTTCTGGGTCAAGATTGACCCCAAAGCGCCTTTTGTACCACAATGCTACCGCTTGTCGAAAAGCCCCAAGTCCTCGATACGATGGATACCGATGATTTTCAGGGTTTTGAACCTCTCGGCACATTCGTTCCACGATAAACGCTGGAGTCGGAAGGTCTGGGTCACCGATTCCAAGATCAATAATGTCCTTGCCCTCTTCTCGTGCTTGAGCAATCTTGCGCTCGATTTCGGCAAAAAGGTAAGGAGGGAGGTTTTTTATCCTTTGGGCAATATCCACTTCTCCACCGCCTCCTCTGCAAGTGTACACGTACAAACCTCCTCTGCTGGTCCCTCAAGGTATATGTGACCATCACTTTCTTCCCAAGTTACATAGAGTTCTCCTCCCGGAAGTTGGACACGAACTTTCCGGTCAAGAATCCCTCGCTCCACCCCTGCAGCCACCGCTGCGCAAGCCCCGGTACCACAAGCAAGAGTTGCACCTACTCCCCGTTCCCAAACCCTGACAACAATATCCCTTGGATTCACTACCTGGACAAACTCCACGTTTGTTCGGTGAGGAAAAAGCGGATGATGCTCAATAAGAGCGCCGTAATGCTTCCAATTCTCCGGGAACTCAAAGATTACTGCATGAGGATTCCCCAGAGACACCCCGGCAACAGTAAACTCCCGGTCCTCTATCCTTATGGGGACAAAAAGCGCCTTCTCTCCATCGACGAGCATGGGGATTGTAGAAGGCACAAAGGAGGGTTTTCCCATGTCAACAACGACGCTTACCACACGTCCCTTCTCATGTAAAACCCTAGGTATTACAATACCAGCCCTCGTTTCCACCCGAAATATACCTTTAGTGACCATCCCCCGTTCAAAAGCAAACTTTGCCAAACACCGAATACCGTTACCGCACATTTCTGCTTCACTTCCGTCAGCATTCCAGATACGCATCCGGACATCAGCAACTTCAGAAGGAAGGATCTCAATAACTCCATCGGCACCAATACCAAAATGCCGGTCGCAGAGTTTTTGAACAAAAGAAGGTGACAGGGTAAAGGGTTCCACCATTTCTGGGGTACAGAGAAGAAAATCATTTCCCAGGCCGTGCATCTTTACAAAGCGCATAGCAAAGCTCCCTATACCAAACCCAAAATGCTTTCAAGACCGTAATAGAATTTCGGTTCACTGCAAACCTTTCGAATCGCCATTATAACCCCCGGCATAAAAGAAGAACGACTTAGAGAATCGTGGCGAATGGTAAGAATCTGGCCTTCTCCACCAAATATAACTTCCTGGTGAGCTACAAAACCAGGAAGACGTACGCTGTGCACCCGTACTCCTTGGTATAACCCTCCCCGAGATCCAGGTACAAGCTCCTGGCTCTGAGAAGGAGAAACACCCTCAAGACACATACCCTCAATGGTTTTAAGGGCTGTTCCCGAGGGGGCGTCCTTCTTTTGCAGATGATGGTATTCAATAATCTCAACAGCAGGGAAGAATCGAGCGGCAATGCGTGCAAAATGCATCATGAGAACTGCACCGATGGCAAAATTTGGGGCAATAACACATCCAAGACCTTCTTTCTCAACCTCGTGACGCATTCTCTCTATTTCGTCTCGAGTAAGCCCCGTCGTTCCAATCACCATGGCCATTCGGTGTTTAACAAAAATCGGAAAGTTTTTTCGCAAAGCTTCCGCATGGGTGAAGTCGCAAACTACTTGGGGTGAAGTTTCCTCAAGCACCTCTTCAAGCTCCTTTTTTATTACCACACCAAGAGGAACAGCACTCGCAAGAACTCCTGCATCCTTTCCTACCTCCTGAATATCACAAGCTCCGACGAGCTTTAAGTCTTGTTCCCGAATCAGAGCCCGAACAACTTCCTGCCCCATCTTTCCTGCAGCACCGACCACGCACACCCGAATCATGTTTTCCCACTCTCCCCACAGGGCACAAGATCCCTCCGCACAAGGTCACTAAGGCTCTCTGGGCGAACCACAAGGCGGGCTGCCCCATCTCGCACGAAAACGACTCCCGGACGAGGAACAAGATTGTAGTTCGAAGCCATGGAATAGTTATATGCCCCGGTTCCTTCAACAACGAGAATATCCCCCCTCCACACCCTGGGAAGTTCGATCTCGGGAATGAGAATATCTCCTGATTCGCAACACTTCCCTACAATAGCAACCTTTTCCCATGGCATGCCCTTACTCTCGACCCTATTTCCTACAATGGCTTGGTACCGTGCTCCATAAAGCATAGGACGAGGATTATCCGTCATACCTCCATCCACCGCAACATACTTTTTAACCCCTGGGACTTCCTTAACAAAACCCACTCGGTACAGGGTACTACCAGCGGTGTTCACAATAGAACGTCCCGGCTCAACAAAGATAACCGGAAGAGGGTAAGAAAGCGAAAGACACTTTTCCCGAACTTTTTCGCAAAGCGCTGTAACGTAGGAACGAATGGAGGGAAAGGATACTTTTTCCTCGTCCAGATATGGGACTCCAAGCCCCCCTCCGAGGTCAAGTTCGTCAAGGGTGATGCCATGTCTTGCCCTAAGAACAGCCATAAAATCAAGAAGTACCTCAGCAGCTTTCAAAAAAGGCTCAATTGTTCGTATTTGGGATCCAATATGACAGTGAAGTCCTCGCACGTCGAGGTGATGAGAAGAAGCAGCAAGCACAATAGCTTTCTCTGCAATGCTCTCAACGAGAGGAAAACCAAATTTGCTGTCTATCTTACCCGTTGTAATGTATGCGTGGGTGTGAGGGTCAATTCCTGGAGTGATGCGAAAAAGAACCGGAAGCTTCCCATGGATATAGTTTTTTCCCTCTTCAAGGAGACACTCAAGTTCCTCAAAACTATCGACGACCCACCGTCCAACACCACTTTGAAGCGCGAGGGAACGTTCCGAATCGGTTTTATTGTTTCCATGGAAAATCACCCGATCCATGGGAAAACCGCTCTCCCGAGCCACAAAGTATTCTCCCCCTGAAACCACATCAAGCCAGAGGCCTTCCTCTGCGACAAGACGACACATGGCGGCACAGAGAAAAGCCTTGCCTGCATAAGCAATGTGAAAACGGGGATAGTTTGTAGAAAAGGCTTCCTTGTACTCCCGAATGGCGCTCCGAATTTCTCCCTCATCGAATACATAGAGAGGAGTTCCAAACTGCTCGGCAAGGGTAACTACATCACACGAGCCGATCTCCAAATGATTGAGTTCGTTCACACGTTTTTGGCCAAGCATCGCTACCTCCAGAAACTTTTTGGTTTTATTAGCACAAGGAATGGCCTCTGTCAACAAGCTCAAAGCTTGTCGATACCGTGGCGTCGTAGCCACTCACGAAAGCTCTCTTCATCTCCTAAGATTTCCCGGTCGTAGTTTTCCTCAAGTTTGCGGATTTGCTCGGCAAGATCTGGACGGTCAGCAACAAGCTTGTCGATGTTTTGCTCAAATTCATCACAGAGGGTATCCAAATCCTCAAGGGGGAGAGAGATGTCCAAGAGAGGTAAAAGGACCCGTAACGCGGCACGAATACCCTTTGGATTTGTGGCCTGAACATACATAGGAATCTCGACCACTATATTTATCATCTCAACTCCCTTTGTCTTTGCTGTGACAGTCATAAGAGTTACTATACTTGCTGGTCCTTCGTAGTTGGTAAAGCGCACTCCATGAGGAAGAAGCTTCTTAAGCCTTTCCTCAGAAACGGAACAATACACCCGAGGTTCTCGAGTGTGAGGTGTAAGACCGCTGACACTTCCCACAAAGAAAATCCGCCGCACTCCAAACTCCCGGACAAGGAGGAAGATATCATCCACATATTCCCGCCAGCGGATATTGGGTTCTTTTCCAAAAAAGAGGATAAGATTCCTTTCATCGGCGCAGAGGAAATGGTTCTGAGGATACCGAAACTCTAAAACCTCACCTTCACGGATAAGCGTATATGGTCGAAACTGAGCAACTTCCTCCATACTCCCCGGGAGATTAAAGATATAAAAATCGTAAGGCTCAATCTGAGCCAGCATTTGTGCTCCTAGTTTATCTCGGAGGTAAATGATTGTCCCTACCGAGACACTTCCACCATCCATCCACCCCGTAAAGCCAGCAACAAGGATTGGATTTTGTAACACAGGTCTCCGGTAAATAATGAGTTGGCTCATCCTTTCACATCCCCTCAATACGGCTCCAACGCCCTGCGGGCAAGGTTTTCAAAACGAGCAAAGTCCTTCTGGAAAAGAAGCTCTACCGTGCCTACCGGGCCATTACGCTGTTTTGCTACAATGACCTCTGCTATGTTCTTCTTTGGGGTGTTCGGGTTATAGTAATCTTCCCGATAGATAAGAATGACAAGATCGGCATCTTGCTCAATGGCCCCACTCTCCCGAAGGTCCGAAAGCTGGGGTCTTTTGGGGCTACGTTGTTCTACTGCCCGACTCAACTGAGAGACGGCAATAACCGGGATATTAAGCTCTCGCGCCATCGCTTTAAGAGAACGAGAGATCTCTGAAATCTCCTGTTGCCGATTTTCAGAACGACCATACCCTTTCATGAGCTGCAGATAGTCGATAATCACAAGACCAAGGTTTTTCTCGGCCTTAAGGCGCCGGGCTTTTGCTCGAAGTTCAAGTACCGAGATACTTGGAGTATCATCGATAAAAATTGGCGCCTCCGCAAGTCTTCCCGCCGCTTGAGCAAGCTGTGGCCAATCCTTCTCAGTAAGAAAACCTTTGCGCACCCTTCCAGCATCAATACGAGCTTCGCTACAAAGCATGCGCTGCGCTATCTGGTCTTTCGACATCTCAAGGCTGAAAATAGCCACGGGAATCTTTTTTTCCACGCCAACGTATTGAGCAATGTTAAGACAGAAACTCGTTTTCCCCATCCCAGGACGTGCCGCCACTACGACAAAATCAGAGGGCTGAAAACCCGCAGTAAGCACATCAAGATCCACAAAGCCAGAAGGGATACCCGTAACGTGCTCATCGCGGTGATAAAGTTCTGTAATCCGATCAAAAGCCTGGTTAACAACCTCCTTAAGAGACACAAAATCTGAACGAATTCTTTTCTGAGAAAGCTGCAAAATAAGATTTTGGGCTTCATCAAGTAGTTCGTTGGCCTCAAGCTTTGCTTCGTAACTCTCCCTGATAATACGGGTACAAACCTGAATGAGAGAACGAACGAGGGACTTTTCCTCCACAATACGGGCATAGTACTCGACGTTAGCTGCAGTAGGTACAACATTCACGATTTGGGCTAGGTATTCCATTCCTCCTATACTTTCAAGCTTTCCCTTCTGCCTAAGCTTCTCTGCAAGTGTGACCAAATCGCAAACTTTGTCCTCGTCGAAGAGCTCAATCATGCTTTCAAAAATTACCCGATGTGCTTCGTAGTAAAAATCCTCAGGGCGTAGAATCTCTAAAGCCCTAAGAAGTGCTTCCCGATCAAGAAGCATGGATCCTAAAGTGGCTTGTTCCGCTTCTACACTGTGAGGAGGAATGCGATCAATGCTCAGTTTACTTCACCTCTTCAGGAAGCACCTTCACCACTAACGTAGCAGTTACACCACGCCCAAGGTTCACCTTGACTTTGTGCTCCCCTAAGTCTTTAATAGGCTCCTCAAGATCGATATACTTCTTATCGAATTCTCTTTGAAGTTCCTGAGATATACGATCAGCAATTTCCTTTGAGGTTAAAGATCCATAGAGCTTTCCTGTTTCACCAGCTTTCTTAAAGAACTCAAGCACTAGGCCATCAAGGCGCTTTTTAAGTGTTTCTGCTTCGGCAAGTTCTTTTTCTTCCATCTTGACCTTCCTGCGGCGAATTGCTTCAAGCTGGGAGAGATTAGCAGGATTTGCCTCAACAGCAAGCTTTCTAGGGAAAAGATAGTTCCGAGCATACCCTCGTCGCACTTCAACAACATCGCCTTCTTTTCCTAGGCTCTCAACATCTTTAAGAAGGATAACCCTCATGGCACTATACCCCCTTTACCACTTCGTACCCAACCTGCGGAAGTCAAAAACCACATCAATCATACCCAGCAAGCTCAAAAGAGAAGAGAGCAATGGCTGGAAGAGCAAAAGAACAAGAATAACCACCCGAATCGCCTTTGAGCGAATGTGTTTCTGTAGGAAATAGTATACCAAAGATAAGCCCTGGAAAAGAAAGAGAAGTTGCGTCACAACCTGAAGGTTGAGTCCAATTTTACCAAAGACTGTGGAACCCCCAAAGAGAATAAACATCCACCCAAGCGCAAATGCCCAGATGACTGATCTCGGAAGTCGCCACTCCGAAAAAGGAGGGATGTCAGGAAAGGAAACTCCAAGTCTTTTCCCAATCCACCAACCCAAGAGAAAGTTGAAAACTGTGTCAAGAAAAGACGCCACGATGAGAAGAGCGGGCACCACAAGTCGTACAAGCTCTACAAAGCTCTCGACATTAGGAAGGCTCTGAGAAACCAACGGAGCACGTTTTAGGGTTTCTTCAAGAAAGCGAAGGTTTTCCGTTAGGGGATTCTTCCCCACGACAACAAGAGCTATTCCTATAAGAGCAAGCTTCGAAAGAAGGGAAACCCCAGTGTTAAGCGCAAGAATCTCAAAAAGAGCATACCTTTTCCTTATAGTAATGCCCATAGCAATGCCAAGAAGAGAGAATCCCACAAGGCAGGTTACAGCCTGCATGAGACCTGCAAGTCCAAGAACAAGAAGACTAGATACAATAGACGCCAGAAACCCTATCCTTATGCCCCACCGAATGACAAGAAACATCACGGGCAAAGGACAAAGAAAGCTTACCAAAACCCCCAAAACGGGAAGGTATATAGAAGCAAGATACAGGATAACCGTGAGGGCGGCAAGAAAGGCGCCCTCAACGGTTGGTTGAATGTTCCTCATAAAAGAGAGCAATCACTCAATAATGTACGGTAGTAGCGCCATTTCCCGAGCTCTTTTAATGGCCTGGGCAAGCCTCCTCTGGTGCTTTGCACAATTCCCGCTGATTCGACGAGGAATAATTTTGCCTCGTTCACTCAGGAACTTCTGCAGAGTTTCTGCATCCTTGTAGTCGATATGCGCTTTCCCCAAGCAGAAGATGCATACCTTCTTCTTCTTTCGAAAAAATCTCTTTCGCAAAACACGTTCTTCCCGTTCAATAGCCACATTTCATCCTCCTCTCAAAAAAGCTCAAAAGGTTTTTCCTCCACAACTGGTGAGCAACCAGTAAGACGCTTTACTTCCTGAGCTACAATTTCATAGGCTTTTCTTTTTTGCCCACTTTGATCCTCAAAAACCCGTACCTGAATTTTTCCCTCGACAAAGACCCAGTCTCCCCGCTTCAAGTTTTCCCCACAAAAAAGCGCAAGATCTCTCCACGCCACGATTTGCAGAAAATCAAAATATTCTCGATTATCCTCGCTGCTCACTCCACGCGAAACAGCCACCGGGAAACTCGCTACAGGGATACCATTTGGAACGTAGCGAACAACCGGACTTTGAGTAAGAAAACCAATAAGAAAAACCTTATTCAGGCTGGGTCGATGCATCGCTTACTTGGGCTACAGCAGGTTTCTCAGGCTTTTCTTCCTCCTTCACTAGAATGTGGCGGAGGATGTCTTCAGTATACCGAGCAACCCGAGACACTTCAGCCACATTTCTGGGGGAAAGGCTGAACTGGATAAAAACGTAGTATCCTTCCTTTTGCTTATCGATAGGGTAAGCAAGTTTCCGTCTTCCCCAGAAATCCACATTATGGACAGTTCCTCCCTGAGCGGTTATAGTACTCTTGAGCTTTTCCACAACTCCCTGCACAGCCTCTTCACTCAGAGTTGGTCGGATAACTACACCAAGCTCGTACTTCTGCATAATTGCACCTCCCTTTGGACTATACGGCCCCATTCCTTAGAATGGAGCAGGGATACCTATGTCCCCTCTTGCCAGGAACTCAAATATTCCTTTTGACGAGGGGTCATTTCTTCAAGGCGTATACCAAGAGCAAGGAGCTTGAGACGGGCAACTTCCTCATCGATTTCCTGAGGAACCTTGTATACTTTCCTTTCCAGGTATGCTGCATGCTCTACAAGGTATGCTACGGAAAGCGCTTGATTAGCAAAGCTCATGTCCATTACTGATGGCGGGTGACCCTCAGCACATGCCAGATTAACCAGTCGTCCCTCTCCAAGGAGGTATAACCTTTTCCCATTCTCCAAAGTGTACTCCTCTACAAGGGGCCGAACAATCCTCTTTGCTACGCTTACTGCCTCAAGGGCAGCAATATCGATCTCTACATTGAAGTGACCGGCGTTGGCGAGGATCGCTCCATCTCGCATAAGGAGGAAGTGTTCTTCTCGGATAACCGCAATATTACCAGTTGCAGTAACAAAGATGTCTCCCCATCTTGCCGCTTCCGTCATAGACATGACTTCGTTACCGTCCATGAGGGCTTCAAGAGCCCTTACAGGATGAACCTCCACAACAGCAACTCTTGCCCCCATCCCTCTTGCTCGAAGGGCAATTCCACGACCACACCATCCATACCCTACAACCACAAAACGTTTCCCCGCAAGAAGAATATGAGTAGCTTGCAAAATGCCCTCGATCGTGCTTTGCCCCGTTCCATATCGGTTATCAAACATATGCTTTGTATCAGCATCATTGACCGCAATGATTGGATAGGCAAGGTGACCACTTTGTGCTAGACTGCGCAATCGGATAACACCTGTAGTGGTTTCCTCAGTTCCTCCAAGGATTCCGGCACAAAGATTGCCTCCCCTTTGATGCACTCTTGAAGTGAGGTCAGCCCCATCATCCATAGTAATGTGGGGATGCAATTCAAGAACTTTGTCAATGTGTTCGTAGTAAGTATCTCTATCCTCCCCCCGAAGAGCAAAAACACTAATGCCAAAATCCCGCACAAGTGAAGCAGCCACATCATCTTGAGTGCTCAAAGGGTTTGATGCACACAGAAAAACTTGAGCCCCACCTTCCTTAAGAGTAACAGCAAGAACAGCAGTCTCTGCCGTTACGTGAAGGCATGCCCCGATACGTATTCCTGAGAGAGGGCGAGTATGTGACCAGCGGGATGCAATTTCCGCGAGGACTGGCATTTCTTTCTGAGCCCACTCTATCTTCTGCCTACCTAGAGGAGCAAGTTCAAGATTACGAACATGGTATAACATCTTTGCGCTCCTTTCACAGATTGGCTAATTCTCGAAGCAGTTCAGCTTTGTCTGTCTTCTCCCAACTGAAATCTGGATCGTTTCTACCAAAGTGGCCATACACAGCGGTCTTTTTATAAATAGGTCTGCGAAGTTTCAGATTCTTGATAATCGCCCCAGGACGAAGGTCAAAAACCTCTTTAACAATTTCAAGAATTTTCTCATCAGGGATTTTCCCAGTTCCAAAAGTATTCACTGCCATTGAGACTGGTCGTGCAACACCAATAGCATACGCCACCTGAAACTCACAACGATCTGCAAACCCTGCAGCAACAATGTTTTTGGCCACGTAGCGGGCTGCATAGCTTCCAGAACGGTCAACTTTTGTAGGATCTTTCCCAGAGAAGCACCCCCCACCATGTCTTCCCACTCCACCATACGTATCCACAATAATCTTTCGCCCAGTGAGCCCCGTGTCTCCCTGAGGACCACCAATGACAAATCTCCCCGTAGGATTTACAAGAACTCGAGTACGATTGTCCAAGAACTCCGGTGGGATGACGGGACGAATGACGTGCTCAATAATATCCTCTCGAAGGGTTTCAAGGGAAACATCAGGATGATGCTGAGCAGAAACAATGATGGTATCGATACGGACAGGTTTATCGTCCTCATAGTCAACCGTTACCTGCGTTTTCCCGTCTGGACGAAGGTAGGGAAGAATCCCCTTTTTTCGAACCTCTGCAAGGCGAAAGGCAAGAGCATGCGCCATGGCTATGGGAAAAGGCATAAGTTCCGGGGTCTCATTACAGGCATATCCGTACATCATTCCCTGGTCTCCGGCTCCAAGGGAAAGCTCTTCATCCTCAACCTCTTCCCCCATCTTGACCTCCAGAGAACGGTTAACCCCAAGAGCTATGTCCGGTGACTGTTCATCAATGGCTGTGAGAACTGCACAAGTCTCGAAATCAAAACCGTACTTTGCTCGAGTGTATCCAATATCCCGTATGGTGTTTCGAGCAATCCGGGGAATATCCACATACGTTCTCGTAGTCATTTGCCCTGCCACAAGCACAAGACCTGTTGCTACCAAAGTCTCCACTGCTACACGCCCATAAGGGTCTTCGGCAAGAACCGCATCGAGGATGGCATCAGAAATCTGATCGGCAATCTTGTCGGGATGGCCTTCGGTGACCGATTCAGAAGTGATTTGGTACTTTCGTGCCATTACGCTACCTCCCTTCTTCTCATCTGCATCCCCATTTCCCTGACAAAATCAAGGAGTTAAGGTAGCACACTCCCCAGGGAAAGTCAATCAATCTTGTCAAGGAGGTCAAGACCCTCACGTTCGGAGTACACAACTCGGGCTCTTTGCCAAAGCTTCTCGAGATTATAGAATTCTCGCTCTTCCTGACGAAACACGTGTACAATAACATCGCCATAATCAATAAGAATCCACTCACCGGTATCCTCACCTTCTACATGGAGAGGGTAAATTCCTGCTTCATCGAGTTTTCTGAGAATCTCCTCAGCAACAGCCTTAGTTTGCAAGAGCGAAGAGCCGCTACACAGGATCCAATAATCTGAAAATGGGAAAAGACCTCGCAGATCCAAAACAGTCACGTCAAAGGCTTTCTTTTTTTCAATCGCCTCTTTAGCCCTTTGAATTATCTCCCGAACTCTCATCCGTACCCCTCGCCTTGGAGAAAAACTCTTGAATCTTCTCCCGAGCTACCTCAAGCTGAGGTTCCCAAAAGCTCAGTCCATTAAAGTACGCTGGTTCCCCAGGTAAAATGTCCATATGTACCCATTTTTCCTCAAGCCCCTTAAACCAGAGAACAAGCTGAAGGGCCTTTTCAAGAGGAATATTCGTATTCAAAGCAGTTCTCAAGCTCTCAAGAAGGGAAGGAAAGTTAGCAAGAATAGCAGGATCCTGAGCTTTGGTAAGCAGTGCCTGCAAGAAAGCCTGCTGCCGCTTAATCCTTCCAATGTCTCCTAAAGGATCATGGCGAAATCGAACGTACTGCAAGGCTTTTTCTCCGTTGAGCACCTGCTTCCCCGGCTTGAGGTTAATGATAAGATTCTGTGCTCTATCAACATAGTACATTGGTTTTTCGACCTCTATCTCTACTCCACCCAAGGCATCGATAACCTTTTCAAAGGCCTCGTAACTTACCTCCACAAAATAGGGAATTTCTATGTACAAACTCTTTTCAAGAGTCTCCCTCAAAAGCTCTATTCCTCCACGCGCGTAGGCATGGTTAATCTTATCGTAACCAACTCCAGGAATAAGCATCCGCGAATCTCTGGGAACAGAAAAAAGAAGTACCTCTCCTGACTCAGTATTTACCAATACGAGGATTATAGTGTCACTCCGAAAGGGCTTGATACTGTCCTGACCTACAACAAGAATACAGGTTTTTTCTGGAGCTACATACTTCATTACTTTCTTTACCACAGTCCACCGAAAAGGGGCTTCAAAACCAAAAAGAACAAGAGCAAAAAAAACAGCAAAGCCAACGAAAAAGCCAAGAATCAAGTAAAAAACCCTCCAGCCTCGTTTCATGAAAGATTCCCTTCCCCAAGCAGGATTTGTACTTCCCGGTTCCACGATCGGAGACTCTCCGGATAGATAACACCGTAAGTCATAAGGAGATACACCATCTTTGTTCGAAGTGCTAAGACATACCCTCTTCGAAGGTCTCGCCGAGCGATCTCCCGAATTTTCTCAGCCTCGCAAAACTCTCGACCAGGCTCAGCAATGTCGGCTACGAAAACTACTTTATCAAGCGAAGTCATCCACTCACAGCCAGTGGCATGCCAGCGAATTGCTCGGAGAATCCGAAAGTCCCGAAGGCCCAACTCTCTCTCAAGAAGTACCGGACCCGCAAAAGCATGGAGAATCTCTGGAATTACTATTCCTTCTCCTCTCAGATATGGAGGCAAAAGCTCAAGGAGAGTCTTTTCCGGAAGATCACGAGCGCAATCGTGCAAAAGACCAGCAAAGTATGCTCGATTCACATCTTCCCCGTGAATCTGCGCCAGACTCTCTGCCTCCTTTGCCACCCGTAGCGAATGAGCCACTCGGGAAGGCGAGAGAAATCGTTCCAGGAATTGCACCATTCTCTCAGTCTCGGTATAACCCGTTTTTGTAAATATAGTTCTCCACCGCCTCCGGAAGAAGGTATTTAATGGACTCTCCCCGCCTCACCCTCCGACGTATTTCCGAAGAAGAAATGGCCAAGGCCGAGACCTCGATGATCTTTACTCGATCTTTAAACGGTCCTTCAATCTGCTGAAGACGATACCCAGGACGAGAAGCAGCAACAAAAGTACATAAACGAAGGAGTTCCTCTGGACTGTTCCAAGTCGAGATCTGGGCAAAAGCATCAGCCCCAGTGATAAAGTAAATCTCTGTATCTTCGCCCCACAAGGACTTAAAGTATCGCACAGTATCAATAGAGTACGATGGCCCCGGACGCTCGATTTCCACCCGAGAAACGCTAAAATAGGGGTTAGTGATAGTTGCAAGCACCACCATAAGGTACCTGTGCTCTGGGTCGGTAATTTTTTGACCAATTTTGTGTGGTGGTCGTCCAGAGGGAACGAAAACGACTTCCTCAAGTCCAAAATAGTCTCGCACCTCTTCAGCAGTTACAAGATGTCCATAGTGGATGGGATCAAATGTCCCCCCCATAATGCCCTTTCTGGGCAACACTCCCACCTCCGTCATTCCCGGATCTGTCCCGAGCCATACACTACAAATTTCCAAGTTGTTAGTTCCCGCAGACCCATTGGACCACGGGCATGAAGCTTTTGTGTACTAATACCAATCTCTGCCCCCATCCCGAATTCCCCTCCGTCAGTGAATCGGGTAGAGGCGTTTACAAACACTGCTGCCGAGTCAACTCTCCGCGTGAACTCCATAGCATGAGAGTAGTCAGAAGTTACAATAGCGTCGGAGTGGTGGGAGCCATACTTGTTGATATGGTTAATAGCTGCATCAAGACTCTCCACCACACGAACTGCAATAATAAGATCAAGGTACTCGGCGTACCAATCGTCCTCACAAGCAGGCACAACCTCGGATACGATCTGCCTTGTTTTCTCGCATCCCCGCACTTCGACACCCTTCGCCTTAAGCGCTGCAACAACACGAGGGAGAAACACTGGGGCAACACGCTCATGGACAAGAAGTGTTTCGCAAGCATTACAAACACTTGGACGCTGTGTTTTAGCGTTTACAACGATTTTCTCTGCCATGTCAAGGTCTGCAGTTTCATCAACATAAACGTGGCAGTTGCCAATCCCCGTTTCGATAACCGGAACACGGGCATTTTCAACAACCGTACGAATGAGATCGGCTCCCCCTCGCGGAATAGCCACATCTATATATTCCCGAAGAGAAAGAAGGAATTTTACGTCCTCGTGACTTTCGCTTTCTATAAGTCCAACACAACCCTCAGGAAGAGAACATTCCTGAAGAGCTTTTTGCACAACCTGAACCAGGGCTCGATTAGAAGAGAGTGCAGAACTACTACCCCTAAGAATTACCGCATTTCCTGCTTTTATACATAGCCCCACACTATCGATGGTAACATTGGGTCTTGCTTCATAGATAATGGCTACAACCCCCAAGGGGACACGAACCCTTGTAACTAAAAGACCATTGGGCCTTCTTGTCCCGTCAATAACTTCCCCCACCGGGTCGGGTAAAGAAGCGATATCTCGAAGGCCAGAGGCCATATCGGCAATACGCTTCTCGTTAAGCGCTAGGCGATCAAGAAGCGACTGTCTCATCGAGGAAGCTTTAGCCCTTTCAAGATCAAGGGCATTAGCTTCAAGAATACTTTGTTTCTCCTTTAGGAGCTTATCCGCAAGGTGCAAGAGAAAAGCGTTTTTCTGCGCAGAGGAAAGATTGGCAACAACCGGTGAGGACTCTTTCGCCTTTCGAGCGACTTCTCGAATAGCCTCCTTCATCCCTCCATCCCCCCGAAAACTACAAAATCGTCAGCATGAATAACTTCTTCACTAAAATCCCGATGACCCAAGACTTCCTCAATTACTACACTTCGCAAGCCTCGGATTTTTCTAAGTTCCTCTGAGGAATAATTGACAATTCCTCTCCCAATAAGTTTTCCCTCTGTGTCCCTTACTTCCACACAATCCCCAGCATCAAAGTGCCCCGAAAGGTCTACAATTCCTGCGGGAAGAAGACTCTTACCCTCAAGAAGGGCCTTTTTTGCCCCTCCGTCGACAGTAACCGTACCATGTGGTATCATGCCAAAAGCAATCCATCGCTTTTTTCCCTTGAGAGAACGCTCTGCAGGGTGGAAAAATGTTCCCAAACTGTCACCACCAAGAAGACGTGGTATAATTCCAAAGTCCTTCCCCGATGCTATAACCACTCCAATCCCAGAAAGGGTAGCAATTTTTGCCGCTAGAATCTTGCTCCGCATTCCCCCAGTAGCAAGTATGCTTCCTCTACCTCCCGCCATATTCTCTATTTCTGCATCTATGACCTGAACCTCCGAGATAAGCCGTGCACTTGTTGAGCGACGAGGATCGCTGCTGTAAAGCCCATCAACATCTGAGAGAATAACAAGAAGGTCGGCACCGACAATGGAAGCAACAAGAGCCGAAAGCCGGTCGTTGTCACCAAACTTAATTTCCTCTACAGCGACAGTATCATTCTCGTTCACAATAGGAAGTACCCCAAGTTTCAAAAGAGCTTCAAAAGTATTTCGAGCGTTGAGATACTTCGAACGGTTGTGTACATCCTCAGGAGCAAGGAGAATCTGTGCTACCCGTACTCCAAATTCCGAAAAGACAGAGCAATAGTGCTGCATAAGGATGCTTTGTCCAATCGCAGCCATAGCTTGTTTAAAGGGGATATCACTCCGCCTTTTTGTAATCCCAAGCGCACTCATACCGCATGCTACGGCACCTGAAGAAACTAAAATAACCTCTTTTCCCTCTTCTCGTGCAATTACAAGATTCTCAGCAAGAGACCGTAACCGCTCAAGAGAAAGCGAAAACCCATGAACAAGAAGTGACGTCCCAACTTTGACAACAAGACGACGGGCATTCCTTATGAATGTTCTTCTGTCCATCCCAAAAACGCAAAATCCTTCCCTGTCCAGATGAACCGGTATGGTCCAATTTCAACGATGCTTTGAGGAGACACAACCTTAAGGTATCGCAAAAATCCCGACTCCTCAAGTTTCCTATTGAAGGCTTCTCCGTTCTTCTCAGGAGGATACTCCTTAAGAAGCCGCTCAAGAAACTGAGAAGTAAAACGATACACTCGCGGAGAAGACGACCCAACTTTCCTCTCAGACTCCTGAGGGGAAGGCACGAAATCCTCCTTCTCCTCAAAGGCTTTAAGTCTTTCCACTACTGCGTCCAGAAGTTCAGGAATACCAAAATGGGTAACTGCCGAAATTCCTATTCCTTCAATCCCTTCCTGAGACAATCTCTGAGCAAAGAGCTTCCAATTCTCCTGGGCTTCTGGAAGATCCAGCTTTGTTCCTACAACAATGAAGGGTTTAGCAAGAATCGCAGGACTATAATGGGCAAACTCTTGACGAAGAATCTGAAAATCCCTCCAAGGATCTCCTGAGCAAGGAAAGGCCATGTCCACAAGGCAGAGAATGACCTTTACCCGTTCCACATGTCGCAAAAATTCAAGACCTAACCCTGCTCCTTGGCTTGCTCCCTCGATAATACCTGGAATATCCACCACAACAAACTGCACATCTTTGTGTTGCACTACTCCCAGGATAGGATGTACCGTTGAAAAAGGATACGGAGCAATACGAGGCTTTGCGTCACTTACTACAGAAAGAAGAGTAGATTTCCCTGCGTTTGGAAGGCCCGCTAACCCTACATCGGCAATAAGTTTAAGTTCAAGGCGGATTTTACGACGCTCTCCCTCTTCGCCCCGTAAGGCAAAGCGAGGGGCTCGATTTGTCGCTGTAGCAAACGATGCATTGCCTCTTCCTCCTCGCCCACCTCGAGCAACAAGCACCTCCATTCCATCCACTACAAGGTCAGCAAGAAGTTCCCCAGTTTCTGCGTCAAAAACCTGAGTTCCCACAGGAACCTCTATGATGATATCTTTCCCCTTTGCTCCATGCTGTTTTTTCCCTCTCCCAGGCTCTCCATGAGGCGCTTGGTACAGGGGCTGAAGAGTCACGTCGTAGAGAGTTTTCTTTCGTGCAGTAGCTCGCAGAAAAACGCTCCCGCCATCACCCCCATCGCCCCCATCCGGACCACCCTTGGGGACATACTTTTCCCGGCGAAAATGAACCGCTCCGTCTCCTCCTCGACCTCCTCGAACTTCGACCAAGGCTTGATCAACAAATACACTCATGCGGGAACTTGAGGAAGAACCGAAACCCGTTTCCGATCTCCCCTTGTCTCAAAAACAACATACCCATCCTTAAGAGCAAAAAGCGTATAGTCACGACCAACCCCTACATTGAATCCTGGCTTGATACGAGTTCCTCGCTGTCGGACAAGGATGCTCCCGGCGCGCACAAATTGCCCCCCATATGCCTTGACCCCAAGGTATTTCGGGTTGCTATCTCTTCCATTCCTCGCGCTTCCACCACTCTTTTTATGTGCCATAATTCTCACGCTCCTATCACTTCGATTTTCTCAATCCGTATAACACTCATTGGCTGGCGATGTCCTTTCTTCCGACGATAGTTTACTTTTGGCTTGTACTTAAAAACAATGATTTTTCGAGCCCGCCCCACACTGAGTACACGGCCTATAACTCTCACACTGTTAAGATATGGCCTTCCAACAAGAACCTCTCCATCTGTTCGTGCAAAGAGCACCCGATCAAAAACAACTTCTTCATTAACCGGGGCAAGAGCGCAGTCAACCCTAAGAAGTGACCCTTCTTCAACTCTATACTGTTTTCCCGCAGCCTCAACTATGGCAAACATATAACCCTTCACCTCCCAGAATCGGACGGTAATTTACCACAGATACTTTCCCGCGTCAAACAACTATGGGATTTCCTCTACTCGAGTCCGAACCTCTTCTTCACCCACACCAATAATACTGTATCTCCGAGGTGGTAAGCTTTTGCTTACCTTCCAGAGAATCTCTTTTCCATAAAGTTTTCTCAGATTCTGCAAAAATCGCTCCCCCTCAGAGGCAAGGTACTCTCCCAGTTCCTCTCCTACTGCAAATGCAAGAACCGAAGAAGCAGTATGACGGCATATTTCCTCAACCTTTCGTAGAAAGTTCACCGCTACAGTTTCAAGAGAAAGAATCCTCCCCTCCCCCTCGCAAAAAGGACAGGGTTCTCGTAACAAGGAGTCAAGGCTCTTGCGGACACGCTTCCGGGTCATTTCCACAAGACCAAGCTCGCTCATTTCCACGACAGCGCATCGTGTCCTATCCCGACTTAGGAATTCCTCAAGCGCCCGGACAACTTGCCGGCGATGTTCTTTTTTCTCCATGTCGATGAAGTCGATGAGAATGATACCACCAATATCTCTCAGACGAACCTGACGAGCAATCTCTTCAGCCGCTTCAAGATTCGTTTTCAGAATGGTTTCCTGAAGGTCCTTTTTCCCCACAAATTTTCCCGTGTTCACATCAACAACGGTCATGGCTTCTGTTCGGTCAAAAACGAGATAACCACCGCTTCGTAACCAAACCTTCCGACTCAAGGCTCGTTCAATTTCCTTATGGAGACCAAAATGCTCAAAGATATTCTCTCGACCTTCGAAAAAGTGTACCCGCTCAGCAAGATGTGGAGCAACCGATTCAATAAAATCCCTCAATTTTTGGTACCCAAAGAAAGAATTAATCCAAATATGTTCCACACTTTCATCAACTACGTCTCGAACGAGGGCATAAACAAGACTTGCTTCTTGATAGAGAAGCGCTGGAGCAGCAGTTATCTCGGCTTTTTTCTTAATCCGCTCCCACAGACGGATAAGGGATTCAATATCCTCCCGAATTTCTTCAACGCTTTTACCCTCAGCAGCAGTTCGAACAATAATACCAGCCCTACTAGGACGCAAACGTTCTACAATTTTCTTCAGTCGCTCTCGCTCCTCATCAGAAACAATACGGTGGGATACCCCTACAACATCCATACCTGGCATGAACACAACATACCTTCCAGGAAGAGTAATCTTGGTAGAAGCACGGGCACCCTTTGTTCCCATAGGTTCTTTAACTATTTGAACAATAATCTCCTCACCGGCTCTTACTAGGTCCTCAATCCGTACGTCTTTCCTTTTTTCGTCAAGGAGCATATCTCCTATGAAAAGGAAAGCATTTTTGTCAAGACCAATGTTGACAAAAGCTGACTGAATCCCCGGAAGGACATTCTCTACAACACCCTTGTATATATTCCCCGCGAGGCGTAATTCCAACGCTCGCTCGAAGAAAAACTCAACAACCTTTCCATCCTCAAGGAGTGCAGCGCGCGTCTCCACTTCGGACATATCAATCACAATTTCCCTTCGCAATGCGCACCCTCCGTTTCGTTTCCCCTCAAACTACAATCCTCTCCTTCAGAATTCTCTTTGGAAAAGGCCAACAACATTCTGTCACAAGGAAAGAAACAAGCTTTAGTGGACTCCAAAGCATTTGTTTCCCTTCAAAGAGAAATGATATCACAGAGGGGATTTCTTCCCTACTCTCGAGAACCGTAATGCCTTCAGGAAGAGAGGGCAACTCTAGCGGAAAAGACTCTTGAAAAAAGAAGGTGTACACTATACCTCGTATCACTTTTTGAAGTGGAAGGTCAAAGGAGGCAAGAGCACAAACACTTTCGATGCCCAACTCCTCAGGAACCTCCGAGGAGAGTCTTTCCTTCAACTCCCAAGGTGGTATCGGCTCTCCACAAAAAACCTCGAAGTATTCCGCCTTGCTCTCTATACCAAGAGGAGTTGCAAAAGGGAATGAGAAAAGAGGGCGTGGGTTAAATCCCTGGGAGTATAGGACAGGGATTCTTGCCCGGCGGAAAGCTCTTTCCCACATCCGATATATATCAAGATGCGAGAGAAGATGAAATGGTACCAACTTACGATATTGTATTCGGTATCGAAACTTTCCCATCTTTACACACCCCGCATTGGGTACATCTTCCCCCAGGAAGGCAAGGAGGACCCAAGATACCACGACAAGCACGTTCATATTCTTCGCGAAGGAAAGCTTTACTCACTCCACACGAAATATGCTCCCAGGGGAACACCTCATCAAACGAACGCTCTCTGTACAAATACGAAGCGAAATCAATACCTTCTTCCCCTAGGGCCTCTTCCCACCTTTTGAAAGCAAAGTGTTCTTGCCAGTTTTCAAGAATGCCCCCTTTTTTATACACTCGTTCAATGACCCTCGAAAGTTTCCGGTCACCACGCGCAAGAAGAGCCTCGATTTGGCTCATCTCAAAAGAAGACCAGTGATAACGCACGGAAGACCCAAGAGGACGAAGAAGGTCTTTCAAAAAGTTCATTTTGGCTTGAAGGTTCTCCTTTCGCTCTTGAGGAACCCATTGAAAAGGAGTATGAGGCTTAGGAATAAAAGCAGCAATGCTTAGGTGAACTTTTGCATCCTTTCTAAAACTCTTGCCGACTGCAAGTATTTCCCGGACAGTCAGGGCTATACCCCGAATGTCCTCCTCTCTTTCAAGTGGCAATCCAATCATGAAATAGAGTTTAATTTCCTGCCATGAAGACGAAAAAGCACTTTCCGCAGCAGCAAGAATTTCTTCATCTCGCAAACCCTTGTTAATAACGTTGCGTAACCTCTCTGTTCCTGCTTCAGGGGCAAAAGTAAGCGTGCTCTTCCGCACTCTTTTAAGGCTTTTTGCAAGATTTACACTAAAAGTATCCATGCGTAATGAGGGCAGGGAAACATTCACTCGGTATGGTTCAAGAAGGCACGAGAGCTTCTCCACGAGTTCCTCAATGCAGGAGTAATCCGTGCTGCTTAAGGAAAGAAGGGAAATCTCTTCATAGCCGCTCGTTTCAAGAAGCTTAAGGGCAATCTCTATAACCTGTTCAGGAGAACGTTCACGCTTCGGTCGATAAATCATCCCTGCCTGACAAAAGCGGCATCCTCGCGTACAACCTCGGGCAATTTCAACAGCTACTCGATCATGGACAATGCTTACATAAGGTACAAGAGTTTGACGCGGAAAGAAAGCGCGCTCCAAATCCCAAACAATTTGACGCTGTATGGGTACCTGTTGGGAAACGGAAGGAACGTAAACTCCAGGGAAACGGGAGAGCTCAGAAAGCACCGTTTCCCTTTTTCTGCCCTTCATCTCCATGAGGAAGCGCACAATGTCTCCAAGAACCTCCTCTGCCTCTCCAATAAAAAAGGCATCAAAAAAGGGTACGAGAGGTTCTGGGTTCATGGTGCACGGTCCTCCCCCAAGAACAATGGGAAATCGCTCATCACGTTCGTCCTGGCGAAGAGGAATCCCAGAGAGGTCAAGAAGATACAGTACGCTTGTATAGCTCAGTTCGTGTTGTAAGCTTACACCAAGGAGGTCAAAAGAGGATACTGGTTTTTTACGCTCCAGCGAAAAGAGGGGAATACCAAGCTCTTTGAGTTTTCTCCCCATGTCAGGCCAGGGAAGAAAAACCCGCTCCGCTTGGACTCCAGGAATAGCATTTAGGAGCCCATAGAGGATGCGAAGGCCTAAGTGAGACATGCCCACCTCATAAATATCAGGAAAAGCCAAGGCTACAGTGTAGCGGATTTCTCTATCAGGTTTTACAACACTGTTCCATTCCCTTCCAAGGTATCGCCCTGGACGCTCCACCGAAAGTAAAGTCAGGTCAGAAAAAAGTCTCTGCTCTACGTCCATCGCTGCTTCTCCCCCTCCTCGGCTTCCCAGGCAATACGAGCGACAACGCCGGCACAAGCAAGGTACACAAAAAGCGAGCTTCCTCCATAACTCACAAAAGGCAAGGGAATACCAGTTACTGGAGCGATGCCAAGATTCATTCCTATGTTTACACTGACCTGAAAAAGAAGCATAAGCCCAAAAAGAGAGGCAAAGAACTTTTTCTCAAGCTCACGAGTCCTTATTGCAGTGTCAAGAATAATCCAGAAAAGGATTCCGAAAAGGAGAATAAGGATCACACCCCCAATAAAACCAAGCTGTTCGCACCAAGAGGCAAATATGAAATCGGTGTGCCGAGCGGGAAGAAAACGAAGCTGTGCTTGTTTCCCCGAAAGCCATCCTTGACCAAAAACTCCTCCTGCTCCAATAGCAATTTGCGATTGCACGACGTTATATCCACTTCCCAGAGGATCTTGCCAAGGGTCGAAGAAAGCAAGAATCCTCTTCCGCTGGTAGTCTCTAAGGAAGAACCAGGATGGAAAAAGAAGTCCCAAAAGGATTCCAGAAAGGATACCAAGCTGCTTCGCTCGCCATCCCCCTACAAGGAGTGCCCCAAACCACAAAACCCCAAAGACCAGCGCTGTTCCAAGATCTGGCTCAAGAAAGATTAAAAATGCAGGAACGGCTACAAGGAAAGCGCTTTTTATAAGCAGGTTCCATAACCCAAGCGTGTCACGGTTAACACTCAGGTACCAGCTGAGAAAGAGAAGCAAAGCAAATTTCGAGAGTTCGGAAGGTTGTACAGAACGAGAAAAAAGCCACCGTTTTGCTCCAGTTTCATCGCTCTCTCCAAAGAGGAGTACCCCACCGAGAGCAAGTACTGAAATAAGGTACCATATCCAACTTCGCTTCAAAAACCATTGAAAATCAACAAAGCGGAAAAGGGCGAAGACCCCCCACCCTACAAAGTTCCACAAGAGTTGTCTCCCAAATGGACTTTGTGCAACAAGACCCTCTTCCCTTAGAGGGTCAACACTATACACCGCAGCAACACCTACAATACAAAGAAGGACAACAACAAGACACAAAAGGCAATCCCGGCGCATCTACACACCTCGCTCGCGGAGAATCCATTCAATAATACGTCTTGCTACCTGTGCGGCTTCACCGCTTCCATCCCCTCCATGCTCTACAAGAACAAGAAGCACAAAACGAGGATTGTCGGATGGAAAAAAACACCCAAACCACGAATGCTCTCTTCCCTGAGGATTCTGTGCTGTTCCGGTTTTTGCCGCAAGCCTCACCGGTAACCCTCGGCAGTTGAACCCTGTTCCCCGGGTTACAACCTTTTCCATACCCCGGATAATAGTATCCCAGGTTTGGGGACGAAGTGTAATGGTCCTTCGGAGATACGGCTTCGTCTCTTGAAGTATATGCCCTCCGGCGTCAAGCACCCGAAGAAGTACATGAGGATCATATACCTTACCTCGGTTAGCTACTGCGCACAAAAGGAGATACATCTCAAGAGGGGTAACAAGAAGATACCCTTGACCGATAGACAAATTCATAGTGTCTCCAGGATACCATATCTCCCTAAGCGTCTCTCGTTTCCACTCGGGAGTGGGTAAGAGTCCGGTTCTTGTTCCCAAGAGATCAAAGTGTGGATCCTCTCCAAATCCAAACATCTTAGCATATCGAGCAATCTTCTCTGGACCCAGACGCAGACCCATAGTGTAGAAGGCTACGTTACAAGAATGAGCAATAGCGTCTTCGAAAGATACCCTTCCGTGTCCCTCCCTCTTCCAGCACAAATATCGTCGACCACCGTAGTCAAGGTATCCAGGGCAAAAGAATACCTCTCGAGGAGCAACAACCCCTTCTTCCTGGGCAGCAAGAGCAATGAGGATTTTAAAAAGAGAACCAGGAGGATACAAAGCCTGCACAGGACGAATAAGGAGAGGATTAGATGTTCCCTGGATGAGGCGCGACCATTCCTGAACCGTAATGCCTCTGCTAAAGAGGTTAGGGTCAAAACTTGGTTTGCTTACAAAAGCAAGGATTTCCCCATTCTGGGGATTCCCGACAATAACTACTCCGTTTCTCTTTCCTAAAGCCTCATAACTTGCCTTTTGAAGTTCTGCATCAATAGTTAATTGCACAGAACGTGTAAAGCTCGCTGAACGAAAGTCAAGAACTCGCACAACTCGCCCCAAAGCATCAACCTCTACGCGCCGGTATCCTTCTCCACCTCTCAGGATACCTTCGTAAGAAGCCTCGACACCGCTTTTTCCTACTCTGTCCTCCGTTCTGTATCCCATCTTCCCGAGTGTTTTCAACTCTTCAGCGCTTATCCTTCCCACGTATCCTATAATTGGAGCAAAGACCTCTCCAAGTTCATAACTCCGCAGTGGATATGTTTCAATAAGCACTCCTGGGAGAGCTTCTCTATTCTCTTCAATCTTGACAACATCTTCAAGAGAGAGGTCTTCAAGAAGTACCATTTCACCTGCTCCCCGTTCTCTAAGAGAAAAGGTCACCTTTCTTCCCAGAACACCCTCAATGCGCTGGAGTATACCTTCCTTTTCACTCCCCGCAAGAAGGATAAGTCGAAATCGAGGGGTATCCTTTGCAAAGCAAAAGCCGTTTCGGTCATAGATATTTCCCCGGAGAGCCTGCAAAAAGACAACACGAACTCTATTGCGCTCCGAGCGTTCCTGAAACCATTCAGCCCGGAGAATCGAAAGGTACCAAAGGCGCCCAAAAAGAATGCAAAAAAGGGCTATTCCAAGCCAGAAAAGCAGGACAATTCTTCGACGAATTCTTTCCTCCAATTCCTCACTCCACATCGTAGTCTCTCCAGTCTACTAAGAGGAGGAAAAAGAGAGAAAGGTTCAGAAACACATTCACAAGCTTTCCTAGCAGCGCCCAAGAAAGAACAAACCCCCCAGAGCCAGTAACAGGCAGAACCACAAAACGCTCTATAAGGAGTTCTAAGAAGGGATAGACAGCGAAGAATACCACAAGCGATACAAGTCCTCGAGAAAATACCTCCACCCAGAAGAAAGTGATACCCAAGAAAAACGAAACCTTAAGAAACCATAGTCCGAAGGGGGAAAAGGAAAAAATATCAAGAAAGAAAGCCACTATCATAAGAAAAAGGAAGCGAGGAAAAAAGTGACCTCCTTTATAGAGGTAAAGCACCCCTAACGGGACGAGCACATTTACATAATAAAAGGGAGGGAAACTTGAGCCAAAAAAAGAAACCGAGATAATCTCACAAAGGAACACCAAGAGACCCGCAAGAACGTCTTTCCAGACACTCATCGGATTACAAATACTCTTCCAAGCCTTGAAAAATCGCAACTTGGCCTCACAACAACTTCCTTAAAAAGATCCCCCTGCCGTTCCGAAACCTCGGTGACCATTCCCACTACAATTCCTCGAGGAATCTTCTCTCCAAGGCCAGAAGTAATAACCAGGTCTCCTTCTGCAACCTGGGAGTCTCGGGGAATATACTTCACAACACATGCCCCTTTCCCATCCCCCGAGAGTACCCCGAGGTCTCGAGTGCGCTGGACAAGAACCCCAAGGGCCAAGGAGGAACTCAAAAGCATCTGAACTTCCGCATACCTGTCATACACTTTCTCCACTCGTCCCACCATACCCTGATAAGTCACCACCGCTAGCCCCTCAGTGATTCCATCCTTCTTCCCCCGGTCAATAGTAATCCTTCCAAACCAATCATATGGATCTCTTCCCACAACCTGGGCAGGAACAACCTCGAAGGAGAAACGCCGCTCGATACGCTCCGCTTCAATCTCCATCTGCAGCTGTTCAAGCTTCTCTTCAAGGAGCACTTTCTCTCCCTGCAAACGTCCAAGCTCTTCCTGAAGGTGCCTGTTTTCTTCAAGAAGCTCCTTTTTCTCTTTAAGGAGCTCAATCCACGAGCGAAAGGCATTGCGTACCACAAGCTCCCCTCGGTACAGAGGAAGAGCCAAAAAACGAAGGCCACGAATTCTTACCCCTGGAGGGTGAGCCGTAGCAATCACAATCTGCAAGGATGTGAAAAAAAGAATTACAAAAAGAAAAACTTTACCCTTTGTACTCACTATTCAAAAGCTCCTGCATTCCTGGCGAAATAATTGTAGAACCGTCCTTCTTCACAGCAAGAACAGAAACCCCCGGAAATTCCGAAAGAACACGTCGAAGAAAGGCTTCGTCCCCTGCCATGATTGCCGTAGACAAAACATCTGCTATGGTACCGCAAGGCGCAACGACAGTTACGCTTATAAAGGTTTCCCCAGGATACCCATTTTGGGGATTCAAAACGTGATGGTATCTTCTCCCACCTTCCTCAAAAAACCGAAAATAATCCGCTGAAGTTGAAACACAAAGATTACGTATTCTAATGCTTCCAAGTAACCGCCCCTCTCGAGGATGCAAAATTCCTACATCCCAAGTTTTTCCTGCTCCGAAAACCGTACCCCCTGCATTAATGAGGAAATACCCTACTTTCTTCTCTTTAAGGAACCTAACAAGAAGATCCACAAAATAACCTTTTGCAACCCCTCCAAGATCAAGCTTTGCCTCTCCAATCCGGGCAACTGCTTTTTCCTCTTCGTTAAACATTATAGTACTCTCCCGAATAATCTGAAGTTCCCGCTCCAGATCCTGAGGACTTGGAACACGTGGATTTGTTGAGAATCCCCAAAGATCCATAAGACCCCCAATTAGGGGACAAAACATGCCATAAGTCCTTTCTGAAAGAACAGAAGCCTCCTTAAGAAGGTGAAACGTCTCATCGTCAAGAGTAACCCAAGACTGCGAGCTATTAATGCGCGTCACAAGACTTTCGGAGGAGAAGCGATTCCAGAGACTATCATACCGGCGGACAAGGTGGGCAATCTCGGAAAAAAGTGAAGCATTTTTCCTGGGAAGCTCTACTTCAATAAAAGTATCAAAACCCAAGAACGTCTTCCGAAGAGGGGCCTGAGAAAAGGAAAGAGAAAAAGGGAGAACCATGATTCCTAGAGCAGCAAAAAGCACCCATTTTACGAGACCACAAAGGGAAGGTCGGTTCCACAAAAACGACATCGAGACCCATCAAGACCTACAACGCGGACAGCATATCCCTGGCGGAGAACAACAACGTTCCCACAAGAAGGACAGAATGTTGAACTCTTTTTCTCGTCCCACACATTTCCAAGGTATACAAAGGAAAGCTTTTCACGAGCTATCGCAAAAGCTTCTTCTAAAAAAGAAAGAGAGGTTGGAGGATGGGACAACCTATATGCTGGAAAGTACCTCGAAATATGAAGAGGAATAGAAGGGGAAAGCGATGCCACCCAGTCAACAAGCCTTCGTATTCCTTCAAGGGTATCATTGAGCCCCGTGACCACAAGGTGAGTAAGTTCTATATGAACACCTGCTCTCCAGGATGCTTCAATGGTGAAGAGAACAGGAGAAAGTTGAGCCTTGCAGTACTTTCTGTAAAAATCTTCGTCAAGGGATTTCAAATCGATATTCATAGCATCAATAAGAGGAAGAAGCTCTCCAAGGGGCTCTTCCTCCACATAGCCGTTGGTTACAAGGACGTTTTTTAGTCCTTCTCTCCGAAAAAGTGATGCTACATCATATATAAACTCCCACCATATAAAGGGTTCATTATAGGTGAAGGAAATTCCGACAGACCCCTCCCTCTTTGCAATCTGAAGGAGCATTTCTGGAGTAATGTCACGAAGTGGAAATTCCTCAACTCCCACTTGGGAAATTTGCCAATTTTGACAGAAGGGACACTTGAAATTACATCCCACGCTGCCAATGGAGAGAATTTCTTTTCCAGGGTAGAAGTGGTACAAAGGCTTTTTCTCTATAGGGTCAAGAGCAAGAGAGGAAATCTTTCCATAAGTAAGGGAATAGAGTGTTCCATCGATATTCTTTCGAACACGGCATATACCAGTTCCCCCTTCCTTTATGGAACAGTGATGGGGGCAAAGAAGGCAAGTAACGCTTTGAGTTTCTTCCTCCTTTTTGAAAAATCTTGCCTCTCTCATAAGTCTGTCTCTTTGTATCGCTCGACGGTGAAACGATATATCGTAGCCGGTTCCCCAGGGGTTATGCCCGCCTTCATTGCAGCAATGCGAATTTGTTCCTCTACTGTGTTCACTCCCTCGATATCAGGAAGAAGTAAGCCCTTTTTCCACCCACTTTCAACAATTACGCCGTATTTTTTCGGATCAAGATCTTCAAGGTTTTCAACCCGCTCGGGAGGGCTCAAGATATCGACCGAAACGGTGAGACCCTCAAGTTCCTCAAAAGTCACTGGGGGAAAACGAGGGTCCTGTGTTGCAGCGCTCACTGCATTGTGGATAATTTCTTCAGCAATGTTCTCCCGTTGGGGAAGGTACGTTCCAATACAGCCCCTAAGTGCCTTTCCCTTTTTCAAGGACACAAATACACCACGTTGCTCTCTGTACAAGCGAGGATGAAGATCTGGAGGAACAGGAAGATACCTCCCCTTTTTCAGGTAATACTCAATAGCCTTGCGTGCGAGACGAACAACGTCTTCGTGAAAACGCTCTTTTTCATTCATGCCCTATACTCCCCAGAAACCGCCGCCCAATAACAATCGCCTGCCAGTCATCAAGACTTCTAGAAGATAGGAGAAAGCTGATAAAAGTTACCACTTTCTTCCATCCTCTAACGCGATTCTCCTCAAGGTACAGCTTTCGTGCTTCCTCTGAGCTCCCTCGCTCATCGACATAGTGAATTTGGAACCCCATGCGCTTGAGAATGGGGAGCACAGTATCACTTCCTGTACTCCCCCCAAGAATCACTGCAAAAATAGTGTATTGCTTTTTAAGTTTCTCGAGAGCTTCCTCCAGTTTCGCAAGGGGGAATACGGCTCGAAAAACTACACCTCCATCCCCCCTGAGGACTGCAACACCGACCTTTTCTCGTCCCGGATCAAGTGCCAGGAAAAGGTCTTCCATACCCAGACAGGACTACATTCGCTCCCGAGGAACGTAATGAGTGTGGAGGAGGTGATGTGCCCGCTCTCCATTTGGTTCACCCAGAAACTCCTCGTAGAGACGCTTAATGGCAGGATTCTCATGAGATTTGCGAAGCGGGAGACTTCGGTCAACCTGGTAAATAGCCTCGATTCGCTTCATACGAATCTCAAGATTTGTCGGAATGGGTTGCCCCCCACCACCAATGCATCCTCCAGGACAGGCCATAATTTCAATAAAGTGATACTTAGAACGTCCAGCCTTCACTTCGTCTAGAACTTTTCGAGCGTTACCAAGGCCATGAGCAACCGCGACGTGAATCTCCATACCGTTAATCTCAACCGTTGCCTCTTTTACTCCATCCATACCTCGAACACTGTAAAAGTCAACCTTTTCGAGGGTCTTCCCGGTGAGGATTTCGTACACCGAGCGGAGTGCTGCTTCCATGACACCACCAGTGGCTCCGAAGACTGCTGCAGCTCCAGTGGAAATACCCAGAGGATCGTCAAAGTCTTCTTCGGGCATCTCCTTAAGGTCAATGCCCTTCTCTTGCAACATACGTGCCGCTTCTCTCGTGGTGAGAGAGAAATCCACATCCTGGAACCCACTAGCTCGCATCTCGTCTCGTTGACATTCGAACTTTTTAGCCGTACACGGCATGATAGAAACAACTACCATATCTTTTGGATCGATACCTAATTTCTGAGCATAATACGTTTTAGCTACTGCACCAAACATCTGTTGCGGGGATTTGCAGGTTGAAACATTTTCCATAAGTTCAGGATAGAAGTGCTCCATAAACTTGATCCACCCGGGACTACAAGAAGTGATGAGGGGAAGTTTGCCACCTTGCTGTAAACGGGCGATAAACTCATGGCCTTCCTCAATAATGGTAAGGTCAGCAGCGAAGTTAGTATCAAAGACTCTGTCAAACCCAAGCCGACGAAAAGCTGCAACCATCTTCCCAGTTGTAACCGTTCCAGGAGGAAGGCCAAAAGGTTCACCAATGCTTACACGAACAGCAGGAGCAGTTTGAAGGATGACAAACTTCTGGGGATCGTTAATAGCATCCCAGACCATCTCAACGTGGCTCACTTCAGAAAGCGCTCCGGTTGGACAGGCAAGAATACACTGCCCACAGTTCACACATACACTCTCTCCAAGGGGTAAACCAAGAGAGGGACTGATAACCGTTTCAAATCCCCGGTTAGCAAAATCAATTGCACATACTGTTTGAATCTCCCGGCAAGTACGAACACAGCGACCACAGAGGATACAGCGGTTTGGATCTCTTTTAATCGAGGGGCTACTCTGGTCTACCTCATAAACCTTGCGTTCTCCCTGGAAACGAATTTCCCGAATTCCAAACTGATATGCGAGACTCTGGAGTTCACAGGAACCATTACGGTCACAGAGCTGACAGTCCAAAGGATGATTAGAAAGAAGAAGTTCAAGGTTCGTCTTTCGAGCCTCCCGGACCTTTTTCGACGACGTCCAAATTCTCATTCCCCCTCGAACCTGAGTGACACAGGAAGCCACGAGATTCGGTTGCCCCTCAACTTCCACAACACACATACGGCAACCACCCCAGGGACTCAAACCCTCAAAGTGACACAGGGTAGGAACGTGGATTCCTTCCATACGACACGCTTCAAGTAATGTGACTCCCTCTGGAACCCGCACTTCCCGCCCATCGAGGTAGATTGTAACCAGGGACACTGTCTGAGCTTTTTCCCGCATCTCGCTAGTTACTTTTACCATTTGCTTCACTCCCCGTTATACCCTTAGAGTTTTCTTAGGCTGCGCTTGAGGTTTCATTGCACAGATGCCCTGAGGACATCGTTTCTCCCGAACATGGGCTTCAAACTCATCCCGGAAGAACTCAAGACACCGAAGAAGAGGATTCGGAGCAGCCTGCCCAAGACCGCAAAAAGCAGTGGCTTTCATGTAGTGCCCAAGGTATGAAAGCTTTTCAAGGTCCTCAAGCGTTCCCAAACCTTTTGCAATGCGTTCAAGAATATCAACAATGCGCCTATTTCCCACGCGGCAAGGCGTGCATTTTCCACAGGACTCGTGAAGGAAGAACTCGGCAAAGTTCCTCACCACATCCACAATACAGTGAGTGTCATCTATGACCGTAAGTGCTCCTGAACCAAGAGCCGAGTTATACCGGGGCAAAGTGTCAAAGGCCATAGGAACGTCAAGAAGATCTGGCGTCATAGTTCCCCCAGAAGGACCACCAGTTTGTACAAGCTTCAAACCATGTCCCCCTCGAATTCCTCCACCAATTTCAAAAACGAGTTCCCGCAGAGTGATTCCCATAGGAACCTCGACAAGACCAAGGGTATTCACATTTCCAGTGAGAGTAAATACTTTGGTTCCAGGACAAGTTGGAGTACCAATGCCTCGGAACCACTCCGGACCGTTGAGAATAATAGGCGGGATATTAGCCAAAGTTTCAACATTATTGATAACCGTTGGCTTCCCCCAAAGACCCCTTTGCGGAGGATAGGGAGGCTTTACCCTTGGTTCCCCTCTCTTTCCCTCGATAGACTCAAGAAGCGCGGTCTCTTCACCACATACATATGCTCCGGCTCCCCTTCGTATTTTTACATCAAAAGAGAAGGAAGTACCAAGAATCCTTTCTCCAAGAAGCCCCCGTTCCCTTGCCTGCACAATGGCCACTTCAAGGTGCCTAATGCTTTGCGGGTACTCAGCCCGAACGTAAATGTACCCTTCACGAGCCCCTACCGCATACCCAGCAATGGCCATAGCTTCAAGGACAGAGTGGGGATCTCCTTCAAGGATCAGGCGGTCTTTGAACGTTCCTGGTTCTCCCTCATCAGCATTACACACAATGTATTTCTCTTCCCCTTCGGCTCTCCTTGTGAACTCCCATTTGAGACCTGTAGGAAATCCTGCACCCCCTCGTCCCTGAAGGCCAGATCGCTTTACCACTTCGATGACCTCTTCAGGGGTCATCTCGGTAAGAACCTTGGCCAGAGCCATGTACCCATCTCGAGCAATGTATTCTTCGATGTTTAGGGGATCGATAAGACCGCAATTTCGAAGAACAACTCGCTTCTCCTTAGCCATGGGGGAGAGAGGAATAAACGCTGTCACATCCCGACCTCGTTCCCCTATAAAAAGAAGCTCTTTAACAACTCTTCCTTTCAAGAGATGTTCTTCCACAATTTTTCGGACATGCTGTACACTTACTGGAGCGTACACAATGTTGTCTGGATACACAGCAATGAAAGGAGAAGGAATAGCCGCCCCAAAACTACCCGTCTCTAGGACCTTTACTTCGTCTTGAAGTCCCAAGCGAGCAATTTCACGCTCCAACTGTTCCTTGAGCTGAGCCGCCCCCAAAGCTATAGAGCCACTTGTCATTTCCACAAGAACATGTGCACGGTAGAACATTCCGGTACCTCCTCAGTCCCGGTAAAATGCAAGGACCTCCCGAATTCGGTCCTCAGTAAGGTTCCCATAAGTGACGTCATTAATCATCATTGCTGGCGCTACACCACAGACACCAAGGCAACTTGTGACTTCAAGGGTAAACTTCCCATCCCTTGTAGTTTCCCCTTCCCGAATACCAAGTTCCTTTTTAAGAGTTTCAAGAACATTCATTGCTCCTCGCACGTGACATGGGGCACTTCTACATACCCGGATAACATATTTCCCAACCGGTTTCGTTTCAAGGAATGCGTAAAACGTGGCAACACCATACACTGTGCTTGAGGGAATTTCTAAACGCTGAGCAATGTACCCAAGAACATCCCGAGGGAGGTACCCCCATTTCTCTTGAACTTCTTCAAGAATGCAAAGAAGGGGGGTTTTCTCTTCCCGATATTTGGCAATAACCGCCTCAACATCTTGATACACAAGACTCATCAGCTTCCCTCCTCCGCAAGAGCCATTTCCTGGTATCGTTTCATGACCTTTTCAAGGTCACAACGAAGGCAGCGAGCAGCTTCTCTCCGTGCGTCCTCTTCATCAAAGCAGAGTTTTACCTCTGCAAAGCCCCGGATTCGTTCCGCAACGGGAAGTTGCGGTGGGTGAACTCTTGGAACTTCCTCCAATACCGGAGGTTCCTCAATAACCCGAGGTCTCTCTGGACGAACAACGGTTTCCTCCTCTTCTTTCTTCTTCCTACGAAGGTATTCGTGGATGCTATAAGCTGCTTTCTTTCCAAGGGCCATGGCGTGAACAACCGTCGCTTCCTGCCCTACGGCATCTCCTCCAGCAAAAACGCCCTCAAGAGAAGTGGAAAGCGTATACCGGTCAACCTTAATATTCCCCCAGGCATCAAGTTCAAGACCTTCAATAATACCTGTAAGGTCTGGCTTTTGACCTACTGCACTTACGACAAGGTCACACTCAAGAAAGAGTTCTGCTCCTTCAACAGGAATGGGTCTCCTTCGTCCACTTCGATCGAACTCCCCAAGACGCATTCTCTGGAAACGCATCCCCTTAACTCTGCCATTCTCCCCTACCACCTCTAAAGGAGCGACAAGGAAGTGGAAAATAACTCCTTCCTTTTCAGCATCCTCTATTTCCTCAGGAATAGCAGGCATCTCACTCCTCGTACGACGATACGCCACGTGGACCTCTGCTCCAAGACGAAGGAGAGTTCTTGCTGCATCCATTGCTGCATTCCCTCCTCCCACAACAACAGCCCTCTTTGGTCTCGGAGTCTCCTCGCCAAGGTTGAACCGTTTTAGGAACTCTAAGGCTGGTACAACTCCCTCGAGATTTTCTCCTGGGACACCAAGAGGAATGTTCTTCCAGGCTCCAATACCAAGAAAGACAGCGTCAAATTTTTCTCGAAGCTCAGAGAGCGTAAAGTCCTTTCCCAAAGCTTTGTTACACTCGATACGTACTCCCAAAGATCTTATCTGCGCAAGATCGTACTCCAGTGCCTCCCGGGGGAGGCGATAGGGAGGTATACCAGCAACAAGCATACCGCCAGCCACAGGCAGAGCCTCAAACACGGTCACATCGTAACCAAAGCGAGCGAGATAATAGGCACAGGTAAGACCCGCAGGACCAGAACCAACCACGGCAACAGAAGCATCTCGCTTCTTTTCAAGAACGACAGGAAGGACAATACGGTTCTTTCGAGCATAATCCGCAACAAACCGCTTAATATCATCAATAGCCACAGGTTCATCAAGCTGTCCTCTCCGACACTTTGACTCACAAGGTTTGTGGCAGACCCGGCCGCATACCGAGGGAAGAGGATTATCCTCCCGAATCGCTTCAAGTGCCCCAATGTAGTTACCTTCTTTCACTAAAGCCACATATGCTGGAATATCAATTCCCAGGGGACAAGCATGCTGACAGGGAGCGCGGAAAAGCGCCCGGCACACTACTGCAGGACAACGTTTTTCCCGAATGTGAGCCTCATATTCGTCACGAAAGTACCGGAGCGTACTGAGAACAGGGTTTGGAGCCGTCTGCCCAAGTCCACAAAGTGCCGTCGACTTAATCTGTTCGGCGAGGTCCTCAAGGAGCTCAATATCCCCTTCTTTTCCCTCTCCAGCCACAATGCGTTCTAAAATTTCGAGCATCCTCTTTGTTCCGATGCGGCAGGGTGTGCACTTCCCACAAGATTCGTCTTGGACAAACTCAAGGAAAAAGCGGGCAAGGTCCACCATACAGGTATCCTCATCCATTACAATGAGTCCACCAGATCCCATAATAGCACCGAGTTCCTTCAAGGAATCGTAATCAATTTGTACGTTTAAGTGCTCAACAGGGATGCAACCACCGGAAGGACCGCCAATTTGAACAGCTTTGAGTTTTTTCCCGTCGCGTATCCCTCCACCAAGGTCATACACTATCTCACCAAGGGTAATACCCATCGGAACTTCAACCAGACCGGTATTAACCACATCACCTGCCAGAGCAAAGACTTTTGTTCCTTTACTGCTTTCAGTTCCAATGCTTCGGAACCATTCCGGACCGTTGAGAATAATAGGTGGAATGTTGGCGTATGTTTCGACATTATTAATGACTGTCGGTTGTCCCCAAAGACCCTGCTGTGCAGGAAAGGGAGGCTTAGGACGAGGCATTCCACGCTTCCCCTCAACAGAAGCGATAAGAGCTGTCTCCTCTCCACAGACAAAAGCCCCTGCACCAATCCGGATTTTGATATCAAACGCAAACCCTGTACCAAGAATATTTTCTCCTAAAAAACCATACTCCCGAGCCTGTTCGAGAGCGTGTTGCAAGCGTTCCACAGCAAGTGGGTACTCAGCCCGAACGTAAATGTACCCTTCACGAGCCCCTACCGCATACCCAGCAATGGCCATAGCTTCAAGGACAGAGTGGGGATCTCCTTCAAGAATACTTCTATCCATAAAGGCTCCAGGATCCCCTTCGTCAGCGTTGCAGATAACGTACTTTCGCTCACCCCGAGCTTTTCTTGTGAACTCCCATTTGAGACCTGTAGGAAATCCTGCACCCCCTCGCCCTCGAAGGCCAGATCGCTTTACCACTTCGATGACCTCTTCAGGGGTCATCTCGGTAAGAACCTTGGCCAGAGCCATGTACCCATCTCGAGCAATGTATTCTTCGATGTTTAGGGGATCGATAAGACCGCAATTTCGAAGGGCGATCTTCTTCTGTTTTTCAAAAAAAGCAATTTCTCGAAGGAATTTTTTTCGCTCTTCCTGAGGTGGCTGGTACAAGAGGCGCTCAACCACTCGCCCTTTTAGGAGGTGTTCCTCCACAATCTCCTTAGCATCTTCTGGAGTAAGCTTTTGATAAAACACCCCTTCAGGGTAAATAATAGCCAGGGGACCAAGATTGCAAGGACCAACACAACCGGTCTCAATGAGGCGCACTTCCCCTTCAAGACCATTTCGTTGCATCTCTCTGAGAAATGCCTCTTTTACTTTAAGAGCTCCTGAAGAAATACACGCTGCACCAGCGCAGAGAAGTACTTGGTTCCGCTCAAGACCTGCCATGCTCTTGCCTCCTAAGTTTACCGCTCAGTGTGAATAACCCATTCCCCAACAATGTGTCCGTTTACTAAGTGAGAAGCCACAATCTGGCGAGCCTTCTCAGGAGTAAGATCTCCATATATGACTCGCTCTGTCCCTTTCTCCACACTAACGAGAGGCTCCCGGTCACAAAGCCCAATGCATCCTGCCTGCGTGACTAGAACATTAGTAAGGCCTCTTTTAGCAATCTCATCAAGAATCGCCGCCATAACCTGCCGTGCTCCCGCAGCAATACCACATGTCCCCATATGAACAGTCACCTTATACTCTGCTTTCCCTTCCCGCAAGAAAGCCCTTTTTTGAGCTTCTTCTTTGATTTTCCTGAGGTCTTCAATGCTTGTAATTTTCACGTTTTCCTCCCTCCCTCAGCAAGCTCTCCTGGTAGGCAATCCAATCCCGTAGAGGAACAAAAAATGCACTACTATTCTCCTCAATGCCCAGTTTTTCAAAGAGTTCGCGGCTATTAAAGGACCAACCACTTCCATCAACCTCGTGAGAGAATACAAACTCTACCTCTGGATGCGAGACAAGGAGAACAGAGAGCGTTTCTGAAAGGTCTCCAAGCGGCGGAAGATCGATATGGCTTTTTTGAAACGTTACTTGTACTCTAGTTCCTTTTCCCTTTTCTGAAATAATTTCTAGCTTTCCACCACACTGTGTAGCAAGCTGCGCAATAAGGGGAAGACCTATACCGACTCTTTTCCCCTTTGTCGAAAAGAAAGGGTCCAAAGCACGCTTTTTTGTCTCCTCGTCCATTCCTACTCCGTCATCCTCGACAGTAATTTCCAGGAGATCCCTTTTCGAGTCTTCACAAACTGAAATCACAATTCTCTGTGCTCCCGCTCGAAGAGCGTTTTCTACAAGGTCAAGAATGTGCAGCGAGAGTTCCTTCACAAAAATACCTACTCGTAGTTCTTAAGAATTTCCAAGACTTGCGAAGGATTCACTCGCTTGTGGATATCGTTATCCACACGCATTACTGGCGCAAGCCCACAGGCACCAGCACATCGCATGACCTCAAGGGAAAAGAGACCGTCTGGTGTCACTCCTCCAACATCCACCTGAAGTTCCTTTCGGAGACGCTCGAGAATCTCCTGGCCACCCCGGACATAGCATGCCGTCCCCAAACACACTTGGATAACATGCTTCCCGCGGGGCTTCATGGAAAAGAAGTGGTAGAACGTTACCACCCCATATACTTCACTTAGAGGAACACCAAGAACCTGGGAAACTTTCTTTAACGCCCAGGGGGGTAAGTATCCAAGGAGGTTCTGTACACTGTGCAAGGCTTGAATGAGTACACCTGGTTTTCCCCGAAAACCCTCAAGAATTTGTTCAAGAAGTTCTTCCTGTTCCTTAGATCCACGCTCTGCCACTGCTTGCGCCATCGTTTCTCCTCCCAAAGTACGCTTTTCCAGCATATTATAAACTAAGGCAAGAAATAGCTCAACATTTCAAGACTATACCCTTACTTCTTCTTTTGCTCCAAGACGGCGAAGTTTCAAAATCCCATTTTCAAGATACACTTCAATAGTATCGCCAGGCTGGAAAGTGCCACGGATAAGCTCAGCTGAAAGGGGACTCTCTATAGTACGCTGGATAAGCCGTCGCAGTGGCCGAGCACCAAAGTCAGGATCATATCCTTGTTCAGCAAGGTATTCCCGAGCTTCTTCAGTAAGTACAATGTCCATGTTGTGCTCTTTAAGGCGTTTTCTGAGCCGAGCAACAAGAAGGTCAACAATGTCTTTGATTTCCTTTTTCCCAAGTGGGTGGAAAACGATGATTTCATCAATACGGTTTATAAATTCAGGCCTAAAGTACCGATGCACCTCTTCGAGAACGCGCTCCTTTATTCGTCGAATCTCTTCCTTCTTTTCCGGGTCAACATTCCGGAAATACTGGCTCCCCAAATTGGAGGTCATAACAACGACAGTATTTGAGAAGTCCACAGTTCTTCCCTGACCATCTGTAAGACGGCCATCGTCAAGAATCTGAAGGAATATATTGAATACATCAGGATGAGCTTTTTCAATCTCATCGAAAAGGATAACCTGGTATGGTCTGCGACGCACAACCTCTGTGAGCTGTCCACCTTCTTCGTAACCGACATATCCTGGAGGTGCACCAATAAGTCGAGCAACAGAATGCTTCTCCATGTATTCGGACATGTCAATGCGCAACAATGCTTTTTCGTCCCCAAAAAGGAACTCAGCTAAGGCCTTAGCAAGCTCCGTCTTTCCCACCCCAGTAGGACCAAGGAAAAGAAAAGACCCAATGGGACGTCGTCCCTCAGATATGCCCGCCCGGGAACGACGAATAGCTTCTGCAACAGCGTGAACAGCTTCTTCTTGATCAATAACTCTTTTGTGGAGTTCCTCCTCCATGTTAAGAAGCCTTTTACGCTCCTCTTCGAGGAGTTTAGCCACTGGAATTCCTGTCCAGCTGGAAACAACCTCAGCAATGTCCTCTTCAGTTACCACCTCATTAAGCGAACGTTGCCTAAGCCACTTTTCTTTCTCCTCAAGGTAGCGTTTCTGCAAGGCCTCTGCTTCATCCCGAAGACGTGCGGCTTTCTCATACTCCTGAGCCTGTACAGCCGCCATGCCTTCTTTAGCCAACTCTTGCAAGCGTTCCTCCATTTCCCGCAGTTCTTGAGGAACATTCTCAAGCTCGATTCGCTTTTTACTTGCTGCTTCATCTACCAGGTCAATAGCCTTGTCTGGCAAGAACCGATCGGTGATGTATTTACTGGCAAGCTCGCAAGCAGCACAAATAGCTTCATCGCTAATTTTTACCTTATGGTGCGCCTCGTACCGATCTCGCAGTCCTCGAAGAATTTCTTTCGTTTCCTCTACACTCGGCTCGCCTACATATACTGGTTGGAATCTTCGTTCCAGTGCTGGATCTTTTTCAATGTACTTCCGATACTCATCGAGGGTTGTAGCTCCAATACAGCGCAGTTCTCCTCGAGCAAGAGCAGGTTTCAGGAGATTTGCCGCATCTATAGCTCCTTCTGCTGCTCCCGCTCCCACCACTGTGTGAAGCTCATCGATAAAGAGTATGATTTTGCCCTCTGACTTTTGAACCTCCTCGAGTACTGCCTTAAGGCGCTCCTCAAACTCTCCTCGAAACTTTGCCCCAGCAAGAAGCGCCCCCATATCGAGAGCTATTATCCGCTTATTTTTAAGGCTTTCTGGCACCTCGCCCTTTACAATTTTTTGGGCAAGACCCTCAACGATAGCCGTTTTTCCAACTCCTGGATCTCCTATAAGTACCGGGTTATTTTTAGTTCTCCGGCTAAGAATCTGAATGACACGGCGAATTTCCTCTTCCCTCCCAATGACTGGGTCGAGTTTCCCTTCACGAGCAAGCTGGGTGAGATCTCTTCCATACCGTTCTAGAGCCATATACTTGCCTTCAGCATGGGGATCCTCAACCCTTCGATGCCCGCGAATCTCCCGCAATGCACGATAGATTTTTTCAACCTCAATTCCATGAGAACGAAGAATACGGTAACTCGCCCCTGTCTCCTCCCGAACAATAGCAATAAGAAGGTGTTCCACTCCGACATACTCGTCTTTAAGTCGCTTTGCTTCCTCTTCTGCTCCACTCAGCACGGATTTAGCTCGAGGTGTGATATAAATCTGCATCTCTTGAGATCCTTGATAGTAGACTTTAGGATACCGCTCAAGGGCTTCTTCAAGTTCTTGCTCAAGTACCTTCGCACTAACTCCACACCGCTCAATGATTTGTGCAGCAAGACCTTCCGGCTGCTTAAGCAGAGCAAGTAAGAGGTGCTCAACATCAAGCTGATTATGATGGTATTCAATGAGAAGGTCTTGTGCCAGGGCAATAGCCTCTTTTGCTTTTTCCGTAAATTGCTCAAATCGCATTGGTATCATCCTCCCCTTTTTGTCGCTCAAGCGCTTCTTTCTCCCTCCGAAGTCTTTCAAGCTGGTCACTCAATCTCAGAATAATCTCAACCCCCGCGAGATTCACTCCCATGTCTTGAGTCAAAACCTTAATGCGCCGAATTCGTTCCACATCACTCTGAGTGTAAAAGCGTATGTTCCCTTTTCCCCGCTTTGGGGTAATCAAACCAACCCGCTCATAGTAGCGGAGCGTCTGAGGATGCACTTGGGTCATCTCCGCTACAACCCCAATGGTTAAGTACTCTGCATTCTGTGAGGATTTCCTCCTCATACCTTATACCCCCTTCACGCACTGAGGAGATGCCGCCTGGGATTTTCTCGTCGAAGCGCGGCAAACTCCCGAAGGAGCTCCTTCTCTCTTTCACTAAGGCCTTGAGGAACTACCACCTGAACCCTTACCAGCTGATCTCCTCGACCATGATTACCTTTTTTGGGGAATCCTAAACCCCGCAAACGGAATACCGTTCCATTTTGCGTCTCTGGGGGAATCTTCATACGAACCTTTCCGGTTAAAGTCGGCACCTCAACTTCCGCTCCCAAGGCAGCTTCAGCAAAAGTTACCGGCAAATCCAGGGAGACGTCATCTCCCTCTCTTCTAAAAAACGCATGAGGACGTACACGGACTTGAAGGTATAAGTCCCTCCCAGCTGCCACCTTTGGCACTCTAAGCCTTGTGCCATCACCAACCCCAGGAGGAATACTTACGTTTACCGTCTTACTCCTCCTTTGTACTCCTTCTCCTCCACAGGCGTAACATCGTACACCTGTCCTTTCCCTTCCTGTACCTCCGCACGATGGGCAGATTTCCTCATACTCCACGCGAATGTTTCGACTTGTTCCATGAAAACTTTCTTCAAAGGATACTTCCACCTCTTGCGTAAGGTCCTGCTGTTCCTCTACCGTAGCAAACCCCCCTGGAGCCTTAGAGAAGCGGAAGGTCGTTGCTCTTCGAGAGCGAAGCCCTTCACCTAGGAGATCACCAAAAAATACCTTAAAGAAGTCACTAAAGTCGCCAAACTCGAAGTCGGTTTCGAAACGGGATGAAGAAGTCTGCGCTGATGCACCATACCGATTGTAAAAATCCCGCCAGAAGGCCTCGGTATCTCTCTGACCATATGTCGCCCAAGCTGTACCAAGTTCATCGTAGCGCTTGCGCTTTTCGGGATCGCTCAGGACTTCATACGCTTCGTTAATCTCCTTGAACTTGCGCTCTGCCTCTTTATCACCGGGGTTGAGATCAGGGTGGTACTTCCGCGCCAGACGACGATATGCCCTCTTTATCTCCTTTTCGTCAGCATTCCGTGGTACACCGAGTATAGCATAGTAATCCTTAAATTCCATATCACAACCCCCTCAGAGAGGGGGGAGAAATCCCCCCTTAACCTTCCTGAATGACAACCTTCCTCGCTTTTCCTTCCTCAGCCTTAGGCAAGCGAATCTCCAGAACTCCATTCCGGTATGTTGCCGTAACTCTATCAATATCTACAGGGACTCGAAGAGCAAAAGTTCGAGAAAAGGGTCCAAAAACTCTCTCCTGACGAAGAAAACGAGCCTTGTCATCGAGGGGCTTTCGTTCCCCTTTTACGGTAATCTGATCTCCTGAAACGCTGACGTCAATATCCTTTTGATCCACTCCAGGAAGGTCGAAAAGAAGAAGAATCTCCTTCTCCTCCTCTACCACATCAACCGGGGGAACCCACACTTCTCTTTGCTGCTCACGAGTCGAAAGAGTTTCTTCCACCAGACGAGCGATACGCTCCTGCAAATCGGCAATGTCGCGCCACAAATCGAACCGCGGAATAACCATGATGCTTCACCTCCGTTTTACCTTCTTTGACTTTTCACGGAAGATTATAGAAAGGATTCGAGGCTTTGTCAAGAATTGTCAAAGAGAGGGGGACAAAAAAGCAATACGTCACAACCCTAAATCTTCGGCTCTTTCCTGCATGGCCAGAAGCGCGATTTCCAAAAATCGTTCAAGGGAAAGACCAATCGCCTCACAGGAGCGAATCTGCTCACGACTTGCTCCACGAGCAAAACTCTTCTCCTTAAAACGAGAAAGAAGAAAGGGAACTTCTACCTTACAAATGTTCTTCTCAGGATGCACAAAAACACAGGCAACTATGAAGCCACTTGTAGGATCAGTAGCCCACAGGGCTTTCTCTATCCTCCTCACGGGTTTGTATCCAGTCATCTCGTTATGAGCCCGGACAGCTGCAACTACTACCTCCGGAAGACCTGCTTCCTCAAGAAGTCGAGCTCCCAAAAGCCCATGCTCTCTCGGATTTTCTTTGGTCAATTCATAATCAATGTCATGGAGGAGACCAGCCATAGCCCAATCCCCAGGGTCTTCATCGAGATGTTCTGCAAGGCGCCTCATGATAGCCTCGCAAGCAAAACTGTGTTTTATGAGGTTTTTGTTTTTCAGGTACTTTTCAAGAAGCGCAACAGCCTCGTCACGATCCACCATTTTTACCTCCTTAGAAACTCAAGAGGATCTATGGAGCGACCATTGCGTCGAACTTCAAAATGCAAATGAGGGCAAGTTGCATTGCCTGTGGAACCAACCCGAGCAATAGGGTCCCCTTTTCGCACTCTTTGTCCTTCCCGGACAAGATTTACAGAATTATGAGCATATACCGTTTGTAACCCTGAGGGGTGAGCAAGGATAACCACACGTCCGTACCCGCTCATCCAGCCACTATAGCTCACCACACCGTCATCAGCAGCGCGAATGATTGTTCCCGCAGGAGCAATAATATCAATACCGTAATGAAATCCCCGCCCTCGAGGACCAAAGCGAGAAGAAATCCGCCCATTGACAGGCCAAAGTAATATCCCACCAGTGCCTCGAGAAGGAGAAGAAGTACTTCCTCCCCTTACAGGAACACGAAGTACCTGTCCAATCTGAAGAACACTCGTTTCCCGAAGACCATTAACCTTAAGAAGGTCACGAAGAGGTATACCGAAACGACGAGAGATACTCCAGAGAGTATCCCCCTTCTGCACTGTGTATGTTCCCCAGGACAACGTTTTTTCAGAACTTGGAGAGCTTGGGGAGCCCCCACCTCTTGTCTCCCGGGGAATCACAAGTTGCATGCCTACTTGGAGAACACTCGTTTCGGTAAGATTATTAGCTTTCATAAGGGATTGTATGCTTACCCCGTACTGGCGGGAAAGACGCCACAAAGAATCACCCTTGCAGACAATGTGAACGTGTTGCTGTTGCACATTTTGTTTAGACCTTAGGGTACTGGACTGTGACGCACTTGAGAGAGGGATAATAAGTTTTTGCCCAATCTGAAGGATACTCTTCTCGTTGAGACCGTTGACCTCAAGGAGGAGACGTACTGGAACCTGAAACTCCCGAGCAATACCCCAGGGGGTATCTCCCTGTTTGACTTCGTATAGAAGGTTACCACTTTGGGTATCCCTTTCTCCATCGATAAGAATCTTCATTCCAGGCTGAAGGATACTTTTTTCCGAGAGACCGTTAAGCTCGAAAAGCCTTGCAAGTGGAACTCCATACCGCCGAGAAATAACCCAAAGACTTTCCCCCTCCTTGACTTCATGGTATGTAACCCCAAAGGCAACACCGCAACCCCCAACAAAAAGCAGAAACCCAAGGAGAAACACGCTAAAGGCCCATTGTCTTCCAATACTCATACCAACCTCCTCATACTCAGAAGGGCTTTTTTCCCGTCAAGGCAAAACTCCCGCACCGCTTCCTCGTCTCCAGAGACAGAAGCCACAGAAAGGCTCTGTGCTAAAACCTCCTCCTGGATGAATCCCTGGTACTGCTTTACAATTCCAAGAACATCCGGATCCGAATCCACCGAAAGGATAAGGGCTATTCGCTCTTCTACCTCAAGGCCTAGCTCTTTACGCCACATTTGGATAGCATGTACAAGGTCACGTACCAGACCCTCCGCCCGAAGTTCTTCGTCAAGAGTTGTGTCAAGAATGACCGCATATCGACCCTCACTCTCTACAGAAACATGACCCTGAGCCTCGAGGACCACCTCTACTCCATCGCGATCAAGAGTCACTCCAGAAATGGTGAGTTTTCCCTCTCGCAAGAAGCCCCTGGCCATCTCTTGAGAGCAGCTAGCAAGAGCCTGGGCAATTTCCTTTACCTTCTCTCCATAGCGAGGACCAAGGAAAGCAAAACGAGGTTTTAGACGTATGGTGATATACTCCGGCAATTCCTGAGCCCAGGTAATTTGTTTCACGTTAAGTTCATCCTGAATAAGCTCAGCAAAAACCCGAATACGAAGTTCATCCTCTTTAGGGAGAACCAGAGTTGCGCTCCGCAGTGGTTGACGAAGCTTTATACCCGTTTTGTTTCGCACCGCTCTTCCAAGATTCACCAATTGGCGAACAATACCCATAGAAGAGAGAAGCTCCCAATCAATACAAGCCTCGTCAACCTCGGGGTACATTTCAAGGTGCACGCTTTCACGCCTTGTGCTAAGGGGTGAGGATAAATTTTGGTACAGAATTTCAGAGGTAAAAGGAATGAAAGGAGCAAGAAGCTTTGTAAGTTCAAGAAGGACACTATAAAGCGTGACATACGCCTCTTCTTTCTCTGTATCCCATTGGGACTTCCAGAATCTCCGTCGAGAGCGTCGAATGTACCAGTTGCTAAGATCCTCTACAACAAACTCTTCGATGGCTTTCGCCGCTTTCGAGACCTCGAAACGATCCAGTGCTTCTCGAACTCTTTTTACTAGCCCCCAAAAGGCGTGTATCAACCAGCGATCCAAGGGATGACTTTTTCTTTCGTCCAGAGTATAGGAGGAGGGTGTATACTGGTCAATATTGGCATAGAGGATGAAGAAGGCATAAACATTCCAAAGCGTATCAAAGAACCTACTGACTACCTCTCGTAATCCAGCCTTTCCAAAGCGCTTTGGTACCCAAGGAGGGGAAACAGAGAAAACATACCACCGAAGCACATCAGCACCGTATGCTTCAATGAGTTCCCAGGGGTTCACAACATTGCCTATGTGCTTGCTCATCTTCTGCCCCTTTTCGTCAAGACCAAGCTCCGTTACAAGGCAATTCCGGAAGGCTGGACTTTCGAAGAGAATGCTTGCCAAAACATGAAGACTGTAAAACCATCCCCGCGTTTGGTCAATAGCCTCACAAATAAAATCAGCGGGAAAACTCTTAGCAAATTCCTCACGGTTCTCGAAAGGATAATGGTGCTGTGCCACAAACATCGCTCCCGAATCAAACCAGCAATCCACAACCTCCGGAACCCTTCGCATAGTACCACTGCATCGAGGACAGGAGAGAAGCACCCGATCTACGTAAGGACGATGAAGTTCGATATCTTCAAGGGGGGAGAGAGAACGGGTACGAAGTTCCTCAATGGACCCCAAAGCATCAGTAAACCCACAAGTCTCACATTGCCAAATGTTGAGTGGTGTTCCCCAGTACCGCTCCCGGGAAAGTGCCCAATCCACAACGTTTTCAAGGAAATCTCCAAAACGCCCATCTCGGATATGCTCTGGCACCCAGTTAATTTTCCTGTTGTTCTCAAGAAGGAGATTCCGAAAAGCCGTTGTACGAATAAACCAGCTTTCTTTAGCGTAGTACAAAAGTGGTGTATCGCACCGCCAACAGAAAGGATAGGAATGCCGGTATGTTTCTCTTCGAAAGAGCTTTCCTTCACGATGGAGGTACGCAATAATGTGGGGGTCTGCATCTTTTACCCACATACCTTTCCAAGGCGTGACTTCTTCACTGTAGGTCCCGTCGAGACGGACAGGCTGAAGTAGAGGAAGCCCCTCTTTTTGAGCAAGACGCATATCATCCTCACCAAAGGCGGGCGCAATATGAACAATGCCTGTCCCTTCTTCAACAGAAACAAAATCGCCCGCAAAAACTCTATATCCTCCTTCTACCCGCACAAAAGGCATAAGAGGTTCATACTCCAGGCCTACAAGTTCCCTGCCCTTTATCTCTCTAAGAATCTGGACATTCTTTTCTCCAAAGAGTTTTGAAACACTTGCTTTCGCAAGAATGAACCTTTCTCCGCTGCCATCTGTAACTTCCACATACTCAAGGTTTTCCCCTACAGCAAGTGCTACATTAGCCACAAGTGTCCAAGGGGTAGTTGTCCATACAAGAAAGAAAACGTTTTTCTCCCCCTTAAGTGCGAATTTTACGTACACTGAGGGATCATCAACCTCACGGTACCCTAAAGCAACCTCATGACTTGAAAGGGAAGTGCCACAACGAGGACAATACGGAAGAACCTTATATCCTTGATAGAGTAATCCACGCTCCCACAGCTGTTTTAAAACCCACCAGAGACTTTCTATGTACTCATTGCTGCACGTGATGTAAGGATGTTCGAGATCCATCCATATTCCCAGACGCTCCGTAAGCTTTTCCCATTCCCGAATGTACTTGAAAACACTCTCCTTGCAACGGGCATTGAAAGCTTCGACCCCAAACCGCTCAATTTCCTGTTTTCCTGTAATACCTAGCTCCTTTTCCACTTCAAGTTCAACTGGAAGTCCGTGGGTATCCCAGCCAGCCTTACGAGGCACGAAAAAGCCACACATTGTTTTGTAACGGGGAATAAGGTCTTTGATGCTCCGCCCAATGACATGACCTGCATGAGGGTATCCATTAGCTGTTGGTGGACCTTCATAGAAAATAAACCGGGGACTTCCTTCCCGCTCTTTAAGTGTCTTTTCAAAGATTTTTCGTTCTTTCCAAAAGGAAAGAATCTTCTCTTCTTCCTTCGGCAGAGAGTTAAGCTTTGCAAGTGGCTGGAACATAAAATGCTTCACCTTCCTATCCCTACTTTGTAGCATTCACTTGGATAGGCTCAACAAGGGTATAAGGAATAAGCATGCTTCCCTGCACCCACTGGGAATCTCGAGAAACCTCTTTGATATTTTTAAGCACATCGTATGCGTTTCCACTAATCATGACATTCTTAACACGACCTTGAATCTCCCCGCCCTTAACGTAGAAACCAAGCTGTACACCACAGGAAAAGACTCCCGAAGCAACATTGCTTTGGCCAAGACCAAGGAGGCTATCAACAACAAGCCCTTCCTCGATCTCTTCTACCAGGGTCTCCCGATCTCGAAGTCCACTACTCACTTTAAGTACGCTGAAACTCGGCTCAGGTAGGTCAAGAGGGGAACGGCGAAAACCGCTTGCTGTTGTCTTCCGTCGCGCCTTTGATGCGCTCCAGAGATCCCAAAAACCATCCTCTACTTTCCCCTTCTCTACAAGAACGCGCTCCCCAGGTGTCAGGATGCCTTCGTCATCGAAAGGGCATGAACCAAGAGCCCACGGCTCCCGAGGAACCTCAAGAAGAGAAAAGAGAGAGGAAAAAATAACCCTACCGAATCTATCCCGTAGTGGGGATTTCCCAAAGATAACGTTTCTCCCGTTTAAGCCGTAAAGAAGTGGGTAAAGGAAAACCATACATCCTTGAGGGGTGAAAAGTACAGGGTACTGACCGCTTGGAACCGACACAACACGTGCTGAAAGATCAAGCTTGAGCTGGATTTCCTTAAGAAGATCCTCGAGGTCAATATCTCTATTCCCCCAACTCCTCTCCGCATACACAGTAAGAATATCGTCATCCTGCACCCGGACAGCCTCAGCAAAGACCCGAAAGAAAGTACGCTGGAAACCAATTTCCTCCTCGTGGTGGTTATACAGAGCTCGTTCCTCCTTACCAGCGGTGATAGAAATGTTGACTAAAACGTCAGGGTGAGTCGCTTTTACATGTTCGACGATATACGCTCCAAGCTCCACCATCTCCTGAATAGTGATGCTTTCCAACCGCGAATCCACAAAATCCTTCCACTCTGTTGCAGAAGGATAAGAGGGAAGAGAAAACTCAACTGTATTGCCAAAAGTGCTCACTTCAAGAGCTTTCTCCACAACCTCGTGGGGAACAAAAGGAGGTGTAAAAGCGTAAAATCCAAGACGTTTATCAGGGCGAATAACCCGAAGACCACATCCTACAAGCTCCTCAGCAGTATACCCTTTGAGCACTCCGGCTTCATACTCTATGTGTTTACTCCAAACCTTCTGCACAAAGAGATCGGCTTCAAGCCCCCGTTCCCTCGCAATTCGCAGGACTTCAAGCATAGCCCTGACCCCCTACAAGGACTTCTCTAAGCCGAACATGAGGACTTCCTGTTGGCGTAGGAAGGCCTGCCTGCACTCCCTTCCCACACCAACCTACCTCAGTCCAACGAAAATCATTGGCTACTGCGTCTATTTTACCAAGAGTCTGAAAGAGATTTCCACTCAGCACAATGTCCTTAACCATTTCTCCTATTTTTCCGTGTTCAATGATATACCCATATGCAGGGGAAAAAGTAAAAAGCTCGAGGGCCGTATTTCCTCCTACATATTCAACAGCGTAAAGACCTTGCTCAATATCAGCAAAAAGTTCTTCCGGAGATACTTTCCCCTCTTCAATTCCAGTATTTGTCATTCGCACAAGAGGTGGAAAACGATATGAAATCGTACGGGCATTTCCTGTTGGCAATTCCCCAAAGAGAAAAGCCGTCTCTCGAGAATGGAGTCTTCCAGAAAGGTAACCCTCCTTTATAAGGTACGTCCGCTGAGTTCGTACACCCTCGTCGTCATAAAGAGAAGACCCTCGGAGACCTTCGAGAGTACCATCATCGAAAACAGAGAGTACTGGGGAAGCAATGCTCTTCCCCAGCACCATTATTTTTCGGAGTCGCTCGTTGCGAGAAGAGAAATCGGCTTCACTCAAGTGTCCGAAGGCCTCGTGAATGAAAACTCCCGCAAGAACTGGGTCAAGAACCACATCGTACACTCCACCAGGAAAAGAACGCGCCCAAAGCAAAGCCTCTGCCTGTTTTCCCACTCTGTATGCAAGGGATTCACGGTGGCGTACGAGTTCAAACCCTGCCCTGCCAGCTACGCCATCGCGATAGACCTCTATTGTATCTCCCGAACGAGCCGTGGCTGTAAAGCTCAAAGAAATGTCAGGCTTCTCCCAGAAAAGCACCGCTCCCTCAGAATTCGCAAAGTACACACTTCGCCACTCATCACGGTACTCTACAGCTGCACTCACTATATAAGGAGAGGCTTCCTGTACAATACGTGCATATTCGAGAAGGAGTTGTATTTTTTCTCCGAAGAGTTTTTCTCGGAAATCCTCACTAGGGCGGAAAATTATTTCGTCCTCGAATGCTCCTCCTCGAACTATCCCAATCATACTTTTTGGAAGGAGGGCAGCAGATCGAAGCCCCAACTCGACTTTTTCTTCGAGACCATCCCATCCTTGAAAACTTAGAAACCACCAACTTGTCTTGGGATGGAGAATTCGGATAGAACCACCTTGGTCTTCTGTAATTCTCGCCCTTTCCACAAGGCCATTATGGATCCGAATATGAGTGGTTACGATACGTTCCAGGCGAATCTCAAGGTATTCACCATTTTTGGGTTTTTGAGTAAGTTTGCGAAGAATTTCTCTCATTGAGACGGAGACCCTGAAGGCAGATTTTCTTCTATTATGGCGATTTCAGCTTTGCTTTTCAATTCTTCAACCCACTTTTCGAAGGCTTCCTGTTGTTTTTGGGGCGTCAGACGGGCAATAATTTCTTCTCTTACCTCTGAAAGTTCCTTCAATCGAGGTTTCATGTGCTCTTCCACAAGAAAGATATGAAAGCCATCGTTAATCTCAATAATATCGCTGTAATTCCCAGGAGCGAGTTCAAACAGCACTTTCTCAATTTCCGGATCAAGGTCGCCTCGTTTTATATACCCCATTGATCCTCCACTTAGAGCATCTGGAGATTCCGATTTCTCTCGCGCCACTTCCTCAAAAGGCCGTCCGGCCTGCAACTCTGCAAGGATGGCTTCTGCCTTCTCCCGAGAACTCACCATGATATGTCTTGCCCTCACCTGTTCGGGCTCCATGTATTGGTTAGGATTTGCGTTGTATTCCTTCTGGATCTCTTCCTCGCTTACCTGAACCTTGTCAATAATTTCCCGCTTAATAATTTCCCGAATCAAAATCTGTTTCTTTATTTCCTCTATCTGCCGGAGAACCTCAGGATCTGAATCAAGCCCCATTTTACGCGCCTCCTGGAGGAGCAAAGCCTGGCGGATAAATTGCTCAAGAAGGTCTCTTATTCCCCCTGGAAACTGCGTTCGATAGGCTTCGGGAAGGCTATTCCAAATTCTTTCAAGATCTTCAAGGTATATAGGTTCACCATTTACCTCGGCAACAATTTTTCGCTCTATTTCCTGTACTTCAGGACTTGGAGAAACAACCTGCTCCGCAAGGACTACCTCACACATTGCAAAGATCAAAAGCAACGCCCAAAAGAATCCCCACCACTTTCCTCTCAGCTTCATTCTTCTTCCCCTTTCCTCTTTAATACTTCACTCTCCAAAGTGTACACAGGAAATCGTTCCTCCGCAACGCTCCATTCTTTACCCTCTTCCTCGTACGTACTCGGCAACCCCCGCAATTTCCCCTCTATGCGCTCCACTTTTTTAGAAAGGGACTGCAAAAGATGGTGCATTTCTCTCAGCCGCTCATTTAACACCCAAAACAGCAAAAGCCCATAGAGCACAAGAACAGCAAGAAGGACACCAAGAAGCAAAGCACAAACCCCCAATCATGAACTACTATACTACAACCCAACCACTTGGCAACTCCCTCATACCGTCAAAACGCTCTTTTCCTACTCCAATACCTATTAAGCAATTCCTGTGGATGACAAACCCATCAGGAATCACACTTCCTTTACCCACAAGATTCACACCCCAGTCAAGAAGATCTGGACGAGCACTATTTGGCGTCAGGTCATCTCCATACCCTATCACCGCTCCTTTCCCAACAATGACTCTCTTATCAAGAATACTTAGGGAAATTTGGGCTCCCTCGCCAACAAAAGAATCGTTGAAAATGATGGAATCAGAAATTCTTGCCCCCTCCTCAACCACAACCCCAGGAAAGATGACCGAGTGTACAACCTCCCCCTTGATAATGGCTCCCTCTCCAATAATACTCGAGGAAACCCGAGCTCCTCTGTGAATCTGCGTTGGCGGATACGGAGGACGATTCGTATAGACAACCCAGTTAGGATCATAGAGATTGAAGGACGGAAGAGGCGCAAGAAGGTGCATATTCGCCTCCCAGTAAGCTCGGATTGTCCCTACATCAAACCACGTTCCAGTGTAAAAATATGCCTGCATTTTCACCTTTCCAACGCTCGCTACTACTGTATCTCGTACAAGATCAAACTTTCCTTCTTTCGCATTTTCCACAAGTTTCTCAAGAAGAAATTCTGTGCGAAAAACATAAATTCCCATGAAGGCGATAGTCGACCACGGAACAGCTGGCTTTTCCTCAAACCTAAGAACCCAGTTGTTCTCATCAACTGCGACAACTCCAAAACGGGGAACGTCCTCCTCTCTAACCCTTGTTACTACAAGAGTTACGTCGGCATCCCGGTCAATATGGTAGGCCATGAGCGGGTTGTAATCCATAAGATACGCATGGTCTCCCGAAAGGACAAGAAGATGGGAAACCTTCTTGCGAAGAATAACATTCATATTCTGGTACAGCGCATCTCCTGTTCCTCGGTACCATCCCCCAACAGTTCGACCAAGATACGGCTGCAAGAGTTCGATGCCACCCTGTTTTCGGTCAAGATCCCAGGGGCGCCCAGCTCCAATGTGCTCTATAAGCGAACGTGGCTGGTACTGAGTAAGTACCCCGATATCGTAAATACCGGAATTAACGCAATTACTTAGAGGAAAGTCAATGAGGCGATAGCAGCCCCCGAAAGGAACCGCTGCTTTTGCCCGCTCGGCAGAGAGAACGCTAAGACGATCTCCTTTGCCACCCGCTAAGATCATAGCGTACCGAATCGGTGGCAAACCACCCACCCACCTTTCAGGAGTAAAGACACAAACGAAGCTTTTGAGCAGCTTCCTCAGGACGTATCACATTGATTGAGAATCCACTTCCCCACTCAAACCCTGCAGTTCGAAGAAAAGCGGGGAGAATCTCAAAGTGCCAATGATAGCCTCTTTCTTCTTCATCTTTAGCATGGTAAGGTGCAACGTGAAGCACAAAGTTGAACGAAGACATGCCCGAGCATTTCCGAACTCCTTTAAGAACTCGACTCAAAACCACTGCCAGATCCTCAAGATGCGTCTCTTCTTGGAAAAAAGCACTGTGGTGCACCGGAAAAAGCGCAACTTCAAATGGAAAACGAGCAGCGTATGGGACAAAAGCCACAAAGTGGTCATTTTCCAAGATAAGACGCACAGCCTTTTCTCGTTCCCTGACAAGAAGCATACAAAAAGGGCATTGTTTTTTCTCACGGTAGAAATTCACAGCGCCTTCAAGTTCTTCAAGAACCGTGTGAGGAACAAAGGGAGTAGCAATAAACTGGGAATGAGCGTGACGCATTGATGCTCCTGCTTCAATTCCCTGATTTTTGAAAATGAGACCATATCGCAAATACTTCTCCCTTTCGAAAAAGCGCAATCTCTCCTTGTACGCTAGGAGAACTCTGACAATCTGTTCTTGCGAGAGCTCAGAAAAATCCAAGGCATGATGCGGTGTTTCCACAATCACCTCGTGCACCCCAAAACCACCAGCGGCTCGGTACAGCTCGTCACACATATCCCAAAAGGGGATATCATTCCTAAGTGCTGGGTACTTGTTAGGAAACACCCGCACAAACCATCCGGGCTGGTCTGGAGAAGTCCCATTACGACGGATACTAAAAACCTCCTTTGGCGTACAGGACTCCATACCTTCACAAAAGGGGCACTCCGGCGCTTCTTCCTCAAACTCGTAAGGCCGATTAACCCGCTCCGGAGCAATGATAGTCCATCGCCCAGTCAAAAAGTCCTTTCGCCACTCCGACACCAATGGAGATTTCAGGGAATCCAGGCCTCCTCCCCTGTTAGACTTTCCAGGAAAAGGACAAGAAGCCGTATAGCATTTTCCACGTCCTCGGTATCAATGATTTCTGAAGGTGTGTGCATGTATCGATTGGGAATCCCGATAAGACCTGTCACTACCCCCTCACGAGTGACCTGAATAGCATTGGCATCAGTTCCTGTAGCCCGGGGCTCTGCCTGAACTTGATATGGAATCCCATGCGCTTTAGCAATCTCAACAAGCCGTTGAAAAATTTTGGGATTAACATTGGGTCCTCGAGCGATAACCGGTCCTTTTCCTAAGGCAATGTCACCGACTTTTCTCTTATCCACGTCAGGGCAATCCGAAGCAAAAGTCACATCAACGGCAATACCTATATGAGGCGCGATGCCAAAAGCGCTTGTTCGTGCCCCCCGAAGGCCTAGTTCTTCCTGAACAGTACTCACTCCATACACTCCACAACGAAGTTTCTCCCGATTCACCCGACAAAGAGTCTCTGCTACCACAAAAACACCTATTTTGTCATCAAATCCCTTTCCAGCAACTCGCGTTCCAAGAAGAGAATAAAAACCAACATCGAAGGTAATTGGGTCACCAATATTGACAAGCTGCAGCACTTCTTCCTTCGTTTTCGCTCCAATATCTATCCACTGCTCCTCAACCTTCACAACTTTTTGACGATCCTTTTCTTCCATGAGGTGGATTGGCTTTTTACCAACTACACCAGGTATGGGACCAGAACTGGTATGAATGAGAACTCGAGTTCCTGCTGTAACATGGGGATCCACCCCTCCTACCGCTGAGAAATGAATATAGCCTTGATCATTCACATATTCGACCATAAGACCCACTTCATCACAGTGCCCAGCGAGCATAACTCTTGGAACCCTATCAGGATGGATAACCCCAAATGCATTACCATGGACATCCTTGTAAGATTTGTCCACCTTTTCCCGAATACGTTCAAGAAATATCCTCTGGACCTCTTCTTCAAAACCAGACGGGCTGGGAGTCGTGATAAGCTTCCGCAAAAAATCTAAACTACTCGAGTCCATGGGCGTTCCCCCTCTCAGGCGATATTCCCCCAGAGCTTCCTTCAAAAGCTAGATTTAATACCTCATCGACAGTCCCCACAAAGTGGAAACGCGTTTCCTGTCTTACCTCAGTAGGAATTTCTTCAAGATCTTTTGCGTTCTCCTTGGGAAGAATGACCTCGCCAATGCCTACCCGATGGGCTGCCAGGACCTTCTCTTTGATTCCCCCAACGGGAAGCACTTGCCCCGTAAGAGTTACTTCTCCAGTCATTGCTATTCCTCGACGAGGAGGATTTTTAGTTAGAGCCGAAACCATAGATACAGCCATGGTAATACCCGCAGAAGGACCATCTTTGGGAATTGCTCCTGCTGGAACATGGATATGAATATCGTTCTTCTCATAAAAGTCCTCAGGGATATTCCACTTTCGAGAGCGCCCCCGAACGCATGAGAGCACAATACGCGCTGACTCCTGCATGATTTTTCCCATATTTCCCGTAAGGATAAGATTGCCCTTTCCAGGAAGCACAACGGTTTCCACAAAAAGGACTTCTCCCCCAACCTCTGTCCAGGCAAGACCAGTAGCTACACCAACTTTGCCCTCAAGAGGCAATGCATCCTTCGAGTACCGCTGAGGTCCAAGAAATTCCCGGAGAAGGCCTATAGTAACCACAAATGGGCCACTTTCGCCTGAGGCTATTCTTCTTGCCACCTTTCGACAGACTGCAGCGATGCTTCTTTCGAGCTGTCTGACTCCCGCTTCCCGGGTATACTCCCGGATTATAGTCAAGATAGTCTCATCCGGAAGATGGAGAAGGTTCTCAGAAATACCATTTTCTCTGCATTGCTTGGGAATGAGGTATTTTCGAGCAATGGCAAGCTTATCCTGATCGGTGTATCCCGAGAGAAAGATCACTTCCATACGGTCCAAAAGTGCAGGAGGAATAGTATCTACAACGTTTGCTGTGGCGATAAAAAGAACTCGAGAAAGATTAAAAGGTACTCCCAGATAGTGATCCACAAAAGCCTCATTCTGTTCTGGGTCAAGAACCTCAAGGAGAGCTGCCGCTGGATCACCCCGAAAATCAAGACCAATTTTGTCAATCTCATCTAACATAAACACTGGATTATTCGCTCCAGCTCTTCGGAGTCCCTGAATAATTCTTCCAGGCATTGCCCCGACATATGTCCGGCGGTGTCCTCGAATCTCAGCTTCATCTCGAACTCCGCCAAGGGAAATGCGCACGAATTTCCGTCCAAGAGATCGAGCAATAGACTTTCCAAGCGATGTCTTTCCCACCCCTGGAGGACCAACAAAGCAGAGAATAGGTCCTCGCAAGTCTTTTTTGAGTTGGCACACTGCAAGATACTCAAGAATACGCTCTTTAACCTTTTCAAGATCGTGGTGATCCTCGTCAAGGATTTTGCGGGCAAGCTCCACATCAAGCACATCCTCTGTGCTCTTATTCCACGGGAGTTCAAGAATCCAATCGATGTAATTACGAATAACTGGATACTCTGGAGACGTAGTAGGGATGTGCGACAGCCTGTTGAGTTCCTTTTCTACTTCCTCTTTAACTTCTTTAGGAAGCCCGAGCTCTTCGATTTTTTCCTTGAGTCTTGTAATCTCGCCTCCCCGTTCATCGAGTTCTCCAAGCTCTCGCTGAATTGCTTTGAGCTGTTCCCGGAGAAAATACTCTCGCTGAGTCTTTGCCATTTCCTTCTGAATCTGTGCCTGAATCTTGCTCCCAATTTGAAGAATTTCAAGTTCCCTTGTGAGATGGTAGGTAACCTTCTTAAGTTTCTCGACAAGATCAAAAGAAGCAAGAATCTCTTGTTTCCCAGCCACATCAAGGTTTAGGCTAAAAGCCACAAAGTGGGCAAGACGTGCGGGTTCCTTAATGTTCATCGCCGTCACAAATGCCTCTTTCGGAAGGTAAGGTGCAAGTTCAACAACTTTTTGAAAGAGACTCAAAATATTTCGTTTCAGAGCTTCTACTTCATCAGTATGGATTTCCTCAAGACGAACGATTTCAACCCGGGCCACAGGGTAGGGATCCCAACGAATCCACTCCTTAATCACAAAAGGAGCCAATCCAAAAACAAGAATTTGTACCGCTTCTTCTGGAAGGCGGAGCATTCGAGAAATTTTTCCAACCACTCCAACCTCGTAAAAATCCTCAGGGGAGGGGAAACCACTCTCAGGCTTTCTCCGAAGGGCAATAACACCAACGATTTTGTCTCTAAGGACCGCCTCGTGAACCAAGCGAACCCACGTCTCTCCCTGAACAACCCAGGGAAAAGCAATTTCGGGAAAAAGGACGTTATCCTCAAGAGGGAGAATAGGAACCTCTTCAGGGAATTCTCTATCCCGTTTTTCACGAAGAGGCACAACTTGTTCGATAAGTTCCCCTGGCCGTTCTTCTTCAAAAAGTACAGGCCACTCTTCTTGGATCATATTCATGCCCCCTCGTCAACTGGAACCCGGCGTTCCCAAATACCCTTTTTAGGGCACTCGACAACAAGAAACCCATTCCGGTACGTTGCCCGTACCGCTGCATCGTTGATATCATACTCAAACTCGATTTCCCGATAGAAAGGACCAAAGTGGATTTCCATAAGGTAGTAATCCCTTTTCGGCGGAGAAGGTATCTCTTTCCGTTCTCCTCGAATAAAGAGTCTCTTGCCCTGAACAAATACCTCGATTTCCCTAGGGTCTACTCCCGCAAGCTCAACAACCACAATGAAAGAAGAATCTGTCTCAAAGACATCACAAGCAGGAACCCAAGGTTCCTCAGAAAATGGAGAGTAACTTGGTCTCTTGCCAGAGAGATGCTCCACAAATCGCCGCATCTCCTGTTGCATAGAGAAAAACTCTTCCCAAAGGGAATCAAAGCGCCCCATATCTTCCTCCTCTAAAAGACTACAAGAACGCGCTGCAATGCATACTTTGCTTTTGCCTCATCAGGAATGAACTCAATCCGTATGGTATTTTCCCCCAGCTCAAGAAATGGTGCCAGGGAAATGACTTGAACCTCAAGAGGACCCCCTTTACCCTCTCGAATCTTTCCGGCAAAACCGAGTTGTCCATTCACGTAAAGCTGAAGAACCCCAGAAGCACTAGCAGCTCCCCATATGCAAAGTGCTCCCGCCCTAAGGGGTTGAGAAAGGGTAAATTTGGCTTCCACGTATCCTTCTCTCCCAAGGAGAAGGGCAAACACGGGATTTTCAAAAAATCCCTTTTCTATGTCACCCCGGTAACTGAGATCCTCAAAATTTGTCTTGATCTTGCCACTACTCCAGTCAAGAAAATAGAAATCCTCACCGAGGTGTACTCCTACCCTGCTTACCGTTCCTTTTGCATATCCCTGAGAAGGAAGGAACCAGGCCGTTCCTCCAAAAGATGCTCGAATCTCTACGCTCTCGTGGGCTTCCACTTGAGGAGCAAAGAAACGGTTCTTCGTTCTCCCCAAAGAATCTGTCACAGTGGTTGTGTACTCAAAGGTCCCTACATTTGCTACCCAGCGTACTGTTTCCCCCTCAATAGGCTTTCCTTCTGCATCTCGCAGGAAAGCCTCAAAGTCGAGCACCTCGCCAGACCCAACTCGAAACGTCGATGGTGCAATTTCAAGTGTTGTGACTCTCTTTTTGCCCCTCACAAGAAGGCGAGCTTCTCCCACAGACGCTCCGTACACCATGTCTCCTTCGAAAATCGCCCGAATGACAACCTCCCTCTCATCTCCAAAGGTAGGCGCTACATACCATGTTTCAGAAAATCCGAAGGTATTGGTAAAGGTTTGGTACTTCTCAAGCCTTCCTTCGCTGGCTTCCCACTGAATACGACGGTTCACAAGGGCATTACCAGCCTCATCACCAAGAAATATCCGGAGCTTCACCCTCGCTCCTGGAGCTATCTCCTCCACAACCCGGTCAAATTGCAAAAAGGAGGGAGCAGGAATGCGCTCCTCCACTACCTGAATGGTACAGTACTGCACATGGACCTCTTCTCCAAGGAGGGTTCGAACTTGACCTGGCCTCTTCATTGCCTCCACCAGAATGCGGTCTGGAACAATTCTTGGCGTCAGAACCATGAGGAAGTACTCTCTGCCTTCAGGCCCCAGTACAGTACCAAAGATTTTCTTTTGAGACCCTTTTGCAAGGAACTCATTATTTTTCAGAATCTGTGCTTCCCCATGGGGGGTGTAATCAAAGATGCTCACATATCCATCTAGCTCACTCGAAAGGGTAAGGATAATACTCTCTCCAGGTCTATAGACCCCAAAATTCCCGCGATCAGGAAGTATATTTATGAAGGGCGATGTTTCGAGTTTCAAAATCTCATCGATTTTTTCCTCACTAACCTCAAAGGTAAAAGGCTGCGCAGAGACCATATTCCATCCCAGGCATCCAAAGTAAAGTATGGCGAAAACAGCCCAGTATCGTACTACCTTCACCCTCATGAAGCCTCCCCCTCTATGCTTTCCCCACTTGGAATACTATCGGCAGGGAAACTCTCATAATCAAGATCCGGACCAATGCGACAATTTCTGCCTATACGGACCCCCGGAGGGATTCTTGTGTTTTTTCCAACCACTGTAAGACCACTCTGAAGCATGTCAGGAAACTTCCGATTTGGTGTCCAATCCTCCCCATACCCTACAATTGCTCTCTCACCAACGACAATGGCCTTGTCAAGGATAGCCCGATCGACAATAGCTCCTTCTTCGATCACCGTATCACTCATGATTACTGAATCACGCACTACTGCACCTTTTTTAACTACAACACCACTAAAAAGCACCGAATTTATCACTGTCCCCTCTACAATAGTACCACTTCCAAGGATACTTCGCTCCACTGAGGCACTAGCACCCAGCTTCACCGGAGGACGATCTTCAACAGGCGTATATATTGGCCAACGCTCGTCACAGAGATTAAGAGGCGGGGGATCCTCAAGGAGTTCCATATTAGCTTGCCAGTACGCGTCAAGCGTTCCAACGTCCTTCCAATAACCCTCAAAGGGAAAAGCAAAAACGCGGCGAGTCTGAACCATCCGAGGAATAACATCTTTTCCAAAATCAAAAGACGTTCCTACCCGTTGTGCTTCGTACTCAACCTCCTCTTTGAGGACCTCTAAATTGAAAACATAAATACCCATGTTCACAAGGTTACTCTTGGGGTGCTTTGGTTTCTCTTCAAACTCGATAACCCTCCTTTCCGAATCAGCAACAAGAACACCGAAACGATGAGCTTCTTCCCAAGGGACAGCAATGACCGAGATAGTAAGATCGGCCCTTTTTTCCAAATGAAAGCGGAGAAGTAAGCGATAATCCATTTTGTAGATGTGATCTCCAGAGAGAATAAGGACAAGTTGCGGACGTTTTTCCTCAAGAAAATCAAGATTCTGGTAAATGGCATCTGCAGTTCCACGATACCAATCGGTAGCCGCATCACTAATATAAGGCTGAAGGAGAAAAATACCCCCTTCCATACGGTCCAGGTTCCACGGCTTTCCAATACGAATGTGATCATGAAGGGAGCGGGGGTTGTACTGTGTAAGGATACCCACGCAGTAGATACCAGAATGAACACAGTTGCTGAGACAAAAATCAATGATTCTATACTTTCCGCCAAAGGGAACGGCAGGTTTTGCTCTCTTGGCAGAGAGGATATCGAGCCTCCGCCCTTCTCCTCCCGCAAGAATCATAGCGACGACATCTCTCTTGTACACTTCCAGTGACCTCCAGCCTCTACCCTATAAGGTGGTTGACTCTCTCAAGGATTCCTAAAAAGTGATTCACGAAAATCCCTTTCTGGGGCGAGGGGTGGTCTTCTCCAAGCCACCAGAACCAGTCGCTTCCTTCCGCTCTAAGGAGAAGCTCATACACCTCTTGCCTGACTGTGGGGGAAAGGAGATCTTTCTTTCTTTCAAAGTTTTCCCGTGTCTCAAAAAGCCGCTCCCACGCCTGGTTTTTCTCTGGATGCCCTACCCAGCTCGTAAAACTCCCAAGAATCCAGGAGCCAGGAACAATACGCTCAAGCACAGGTATATTACAAACCTTTTGAAGATATAGTGATGGTGTAATTGTAGCCACCTCCTTGCTCTCAGAGAGAGCCTCATAGAGGCCACTAAGAAATGGAAGTCCGTTTTCTTTATAATACTCCCATGCATTCTCTCCATCAAGGATCACACTGACAACAAAATCTCCTTCCTTAGGAAGAGATTCCCGGATATTCGCAATCTTTAACATAAAATCTTCCACCGCCTGTGAAGCCGAGACTCTGTGATACTCAAACCCAATAGCGTCAGAAAGTACACGATCCCTAAAGAAAACCACGATTTTGTGATCGCCATGCTGGAAGCAATGCGGCATGTATAGTACCATAGGGGCACTTCCATCCTTTGCACGACCGATCCCTAAAGAATGAAAAAGAACTTCCTCCCCCGTGGCTACCCACCGGACTCCTTCTTGGGCAGCCCAAAGAAGCACCTTTTCACTTACCGACCCTTCTGAAGGCCACATGCCGAGAATATCTTTCCCCCAAACTTCACGCGCATATGTTTTGCCCCAGCGGATCTGCGCCATAGCGTCCTCAGGGAAGGAAGGCCATCCAAGAGCAAGACTCTGAACCACGTCAGCATCTCCGAGGATAGGAAGAATAGGATGGTACAGCGGGGAAAAGGTTATCTCGATTTGCCCCCTCTCAAAGAGCTCCCGGTATTGAGGAACGATAGCCTTAAACACTTTTCTCGTGACTTCAAAGACGATTCTTTTGTCATCTTCCGTATAATTCCGTCCCTTTTCGTAGAGATATTTCGCATCTGCATCAGTCTTAAGGAGAATGGGGTCAAACCATATCAGTTGATACAGTACTTGGAGATCGCGAAAATCCTGAACATCAAAAGTGGAGAGAGCCACATCTTTTCTTTCCCAAAGCTCTTTATACCTTGGCCATGACTCGAAGGTTCTGGGCGATGCAACCAAAAAGAAGAGATCAACGATTTCTTTTTTTTCTGCCTCCGTAAGTGTTGCAGCTTCTCTCTCTGCAAGCCGCATGACCCGGTCCTTTTTCCCCTCAAGGTAAAGCTCAATCTGTTGAAGAAGAGAGGGAACAAAGTTGAAAGTAACCCGAATCGAGGGGAAACGCTCAAGAAGCTTTCCCATAAAAAGGTAATCCTTTGTAGCATGTGTGCGGACCCAGGGAAGAATAAATTCTTCCTTCCTTTCATCCCAGTACCATGGCTGATGCATATGCCAGAGAATGTGGACATAAAGAGCCATATCTACACCCCTTCTAATCGAGACGAATAATTTCTCCCCGAGACACTCTTCCAGAAGTAATCTCAAGACGCCCCATAGTCAAGCAGGGAGAAAAAACCCTGTCTGTTGGGCTTCCAGGGTTCATAAGAAGGAACTCTTTGTGCCACACGAGTAGAGGACGATGGGAATGTCCATAAATAATTACCTGGACATTCTCTCCAACAAAAGAAGTCAGAGCCATCCGTTCTGCCTCTTCAGGCGAACCGTGTCCATGAAGGAGACCAATACGCACTCCCTCAAGCTCAACAACACGTTTTGCAGGAAGACGCATGCGCACCCCAGGAATATCCATATTACCGCAAACCGCATGTACCGGAGCAAATTGGGAAAGCTCTTCGAGAACCCACCACTCTGTAACATCCCCTGCATGGAGAATACAGTCCACACCCTTTAAGAAAGGTACAAGGTACTCAGGAAGTGTTCTCGACCGTTCTGGAATATGCGTATCTGAAAGGACGGCAACAATCACGTTACCATCTCCCTCTTGCCTCGAAAAAACGCTCTGCTGCCTTTACAGTGTTAGCCATAAGCATGGCTACAGTCATAGGACCAACTCCACCAGGAACAGGCGTAATATACGAGGCTTTTGGAGCAACGCTTTCAAAATCCACATCACCCACAAGTTTTTCTCCAACCCGGTTGATTCCCACGTCGATAACCACAACCCCTTCCTTTACCATATCCCCGGTAACTGCTCCCGGCGATCCACATGCCACAACAAGAATATCGGCTCTCTTAGTATGTTCAGAAAGATCAATGGTTCTTGTGTGACAAACAGTAACAGTAGCATTGGCTCCCTTTGCCTTCTGAACGAGCATCATAGCAAGAGGCTTCCCTACAATATTGCTCCGACCGACAATGACTACGTGTTTCCCCTCCACTTCGATGCCGTATCGTACAAGAAGCTCTTGAACCCCCCAAGGCGTACAGGGGAGGAAAAGAGGATCCCCAATCATAAGTCGACCGAGATTACAAGGATGGAAACCATCAACGTCTTTCTCGGGAGCAATACGGTACAGGACTTCGCGTTCTTCAACATGCGGTGGAAGGGGAAGCTGCACAAGAATCCCATGAACTTCAGGGTTTGCGTTCAAAGAGTCAATAAGTTCAACGAGTTTGGCAACTTCCGTCGTCTCAGGAAAGTGATACCGGAATGAGCGAATTCCCAGTTTTTCGCAAGCTTTTTCCTTGTTCCGTACGTATACTTGACTTGCTGGATTATTCCCCACAAGAACAACGGCGAGCCCAGGTTGGCACCCCGAAGTAATCAAGCGCAAGACCCGTGGTCGTAACTCTTCGTAAATCTCCGCCGCTACCGCTTTTCCATCAATGATCTGAAAGGACACGATATTCTTCCCTCCTTTGAGCAGCTCTCTGCAAGAACTTCTCAAGGTTCTCCCAAGAAGCATTCACAATTTGTTCCTCGGGAAAACCAATTTCCTCAAGCATGCGTAAGGCCTCCCCAAATTCACCCACCTCCATGCAAAAATGCGCATCACTTGAGACTATAACCATCCCCCCAAAAGACTGCACAAGCTGTGCTATAAATCGACAATTCTCCCTACTTCCCTTTCTGCTTACCAAAAAAGAGCTATTGTTCACCTCGATAACCTTCCCAAGTCGTACTGCAGCCTCAACAACCTTTTCATAATCAAGCGGATACCTAGGATTACCGGGATGAGCAACGACATCAACAAGAGGATGCTCAAGGGCCTTTATAAAGGCCTGGGTATTAACTTCCTTGGATCCCCCCGAGAAAACCTGGGGGTGAAAAGACACAAGAGCAAAGTCAAGTCTCCGGAGGATGCGGTCTGGAAGATCAAGATTTCCCTCAGCATCGCGGATATCAACCTCTGCACCGAAGTAGAGGCGTACTCCCAAAACTTCCTTAGGGAAATGTCCTCGAGCCTCAAAGTAAAGGAAAGAAGGGCCTCCAGGCATGCTTGGGGTATGGTCAGCAATGCCAAGAGCAAGAAGCCCTTTCTGTTTTGCCACCTGGACATTTTCGAAAACCGTACTGTATCCATGACCACTTGCAACGGTATGCACGTGAAGATCGGCAACGATACGCATCAGCGTGTTTCCTCCCCGTGCTGTTTTGCAAGAAAGGATACAACGGAATGCTCAAAATGGACAAGAGGAGGATCTGAAAAGACATCCACACCCCGAAGCCACGCGCTGTAACAAGCAAAATACTGTAAAAGGGCCATATACTGACCCACAAAAAAGGGAGAGACATCCGGGAGCTCCAGAATGAGAAAACGCCCTCCCATACGACGGAGAAGAGACTGCAATACTTCCCATTTTGCATTCTGTATATCGCTAAAGGAACAGTGACACAGAAATTCTCTCTGAGCAAAAAGCCCAGATGGGGAGAAAAAAGTTTGGGGAACTCTGATTCGGAATTTCTTATTTGCGCTCTCTTGGACAAAGATGACTAACGCACGTGAGATTTCCCCCTTTTCTTTCCAGAGGTCCTCACCACTTACAACACAGAACAGCCCTCTTTTCCCAAAACACTCTTCAAGAAGAGAAACAAAGGACACAGTCAGCTTTTTAAGGAGGACTGTGTCGACAACAACGTATACACGCTCCTTTTCTGCAAGCTCTCGAGAGACAAAAAGAGCCATACGAAGAGCAGCTTCACGAAGCAGAGCATATCCCTCTTGGAATCCCCGCTCCACCTCTTCGGGGGGAATACCACTCATGCTTAAAGGAAAATAGAGAAAAGCACTCCTGTGCCAGAAGGAAAAACAAGGAATGTCTACAGATAGAAAGGGAACAAAACATTCCCGCGCACATTCTGCAAAAGCACCGTGTGGCTCCCCTACAAGAATCCTTCTCCGATCCTGCAAAGTAAGAAAAGCGAAAAGATTCCAAAACTCTTCCGGACGCCGCGCAAGAAAAAGGAAAACCACGTCTTCCTGGGGCAACTCGTCGTACAAACGCCTAAGCAAGATCTGATCGGTGCCTGTACAAAAGAAGACCCTTTTTTCAAAAGAAGGGTAGGCTGAGAAAAAAGCCTCTAAAGTGGCGAAAATGTCTCCCTGGGTTACAATGACTACTTGTCGGAAGATTCTCAGTGTCGCCCGATAAAAACTTTGAAAAGGTAGAAAGTCAATTTTTTGGGTCACAAAGGGAGGAAGGGGAAAAGTAAGAGATGCTTTTTCTCTCTCCCCCTCTCCAGAGTAACGAACGGTTATTTTCCTTTTTGGAGTTTTTTCCATAGCCCATAACGCACACTGTCAACCAGAGCTTCCCAGCTTGCCTCGATAATATTCGTCGAAACCCCCACTGTACCCCAAATGTCCTCTCCATCTGTCGACTGGACAAGAACACGAATCCTTGCCGCTGTACCTTCCTTTTCTGAGAGAACCCGCACTTTATAATCAAAGAGGCGAATCTTTCGAAGCTCAGGATAAAGTCCTTCAAGCGCTTTCCTTAAGGCATTATCTAAGGCGTGGACAGGCCCATCACCTTCTGCAACCGTATGGATAGTGTCCTCATGCACTCGGATCTTAATAGTTGCCTCAGTAGTGGTGTTCTCTCCCCCTCTTTTCTCCACAATCACACGGAAACTCTCAAAATCAAAAAACTTCACCTTCTCTCCCAAGACTTCTCGAAGGAGAATTTCGAAGGAAGCATCAGCTCCTTCAAACTGGTATCCGTAACTTTCTGCCTCTTTAATCTTCTGCACAAGAGCACTGATTCTTGGATCTTTCGGATCAAGTTCAATACCTATCTCCTTTGCTCGATACACAACATTACTCCTTCCTGCCTGATCCGACACAACAATTCTTCGCTGATTTCCCACCGCCTCAGGAGGTACATGCTCATAAGTGGCTGGATGGCGAAGAATGGCGCTAGCATGGATGCCTCCCTTGTGAGCAAAGGCACTTCGTCCCACATATGGCTGATAGTCATCATGGCGAAGATTTGCTATCTCGCTCACGAAATGGGAAAGCTCAAAGAGCTTACGAATCTTCTCTTCGGGAATGGAAGCAATGTGCATCTTAAACCAGAGATTTGGAATAACCGTACAGAGATTAGCATTACCACATCGCTCCCCGTAGCCATTTACTGTCCCCTGGACCTGGATTGCCCCCATACGAACCGCGGTAATGCTGTTTGCCACCGCTACTCCACTATCGTTGTGCGCATGGATGCCAAGAGGAACGTGCTTCCCAAGGCGCTCGTACACAAGCTGCATAATAGCTTCAACCTCATGAGGTAGGGTACCTCCGTTGGTATCACAAAGAACAAGAATGCGTGCTCCTGCCTCCCACGCTACTTGAAGTGTCTTCAAAGCATACTCTGGATCAGTCTTAAAACCGTCGAAAAAGTGCTCTGCGTCGTAGATAACTTCACGGCCTTGCTTTCTAAGATAGGATACCGAATCCTCAATCATCCGAAGATTTTCATCAAGCGTGGTTTTTAAAGCCTCGGTCACATGCAGCGTCCAAGATTTTCCAAAAATTGTAATAACTGGCGCTTCAGATTCGAGGAGGAGACGAATATTGCGGTCTTCCTTTACAGAGTTGTCCGCTCGACGAGTACTTCCGAAGGCACAAATTTTGGCGTGTTTCAGAGGGAGCTTTCGAACTTCTCGAAAGAATGCTACATCCTTGGGGTTGGCACCCGGCCACCCTCCCTCGATATAGTGAAATCCCATTTCATCAAGCTTTTCAGTAATGCGGAGTTTATCCTGGAGAGAAAAATTAACACCCTCCATTTGAGAACCATCTCGCAAGGTGGTATCATAAATTTCCACCTGAGGTTTCCATTCCATGGCTTTCACCTCTCAAAGATCTAGAACACCTCGAAGCTCCTGCAGTGTTTCCACAACAATGTCTGGCTTGATGGAAGAAGCGAGGACTTCCTCCCGCCGTGTAACACCTGTCAGGACGAGGATGGTTGACACGCCACAATTCTTACCCAAAAGAACATCTGTGTCAATACGGTCCCCGATGACCGCGGTCTCCTCGGGTCGAAAACCGAGAGCATCAAGAACAAAAAGGAGAATGTTAGGTGACGGTTTCCCGATGACCCAAGCATTGCAACCTGACGCCCGCTCAAGACTTGCAAGAATTGCTCCAGCACCGGGGATGACCCCGTTTTCTGTCGGATATGTAGGATCAGGGTTTGTTCCTACAAGTTGTGCCCCTTTGAGGAGGAAATCGAGAGCAATTTTCATTTTTTGGAAAGTGAGGCATCGATCAAGACCAACAACGACAAAGTCCACACCCTTTGGGGAAAACCGAGAAAGAACCTGCAACCCTGCTCGCCTAAGTTCTTCTTTGAGCCCCCTCTCCCCTATAGCGTATACCCTTGCTCCCGGTCTTTCACGCTGCAGATATCCCGCGGTGACAAAGGCCGAAGAAAAGATTTCCTCAACTCTCGCTTCCACTCCCATGTTCTTGAGCTTCGCCACATACCCCTCTCGGGAGAGGAAGGTATTGTTGGTAAGAAAGGCTATACGAAATCCCCTGAGGCGAGCACGATACAAGAATTCCACGTTCTCGGGAATGGGTGTATTCAGAAGGTAGACAACTCCATCAAGGTCAACAACAAGATTCCTAATTTTTTGAAGGGTCTCATACGACAAATACATCGCCTCCCACCGATTTTCCTTGAAAATAGAACACCAAGGAAGAAAAATCAAGAAGGAAAGGGGGTTTGGCACTTTCAAGTACTGACGTTCAATAGGTTGCATCTTCTCTACTTTCGAGGCAGAACATCTACCCTGGAGACGCTCCTTGGAAAAGCTGACACAAGCATCCTAGTAAATTCTGGGCCAACAATGTGCCGTCCCAACGTTAGGGTAGTGACGTTGTTGCTCTCTCGTGCCCATTCAACAGAGTGAATATCGCAGGCACAAGCTGCATAAATCCCAAAAATCTTGTTAACTGCGATCGCCATACCAATTCCAGTGCCACATATCAGAATTCCCTGACTATACCTACCCCCGAATACTAAGACGTACTTTGACCTTGAGAGCTTGTCTTGATAGTCAACCACTTTGCCTTCAGGGAAAAACCAAAATGATCTGAAGCAAGAATGGGCATCCTGTCTTACTCCTCCAAGTTCATCTGTCCAGTACACTAAGAAGCCATTTGCCTACTTGAGCATCCGTAATGAGATCAGTCAACCATTTGCCCCGCAAAGCTCCAAGAATGGCTTCCTTCTTCTCCATGCTCCCTGCTATACCGATGACTCGCGAGCCCCGTTCTCGAACACGCTTCACGTTAGCGGCGATTCTCTTCTGATCGAGATCACTTTCAATAGCCTCTCCACGAAGATCAAAAAAGGTTCCACAAATAGCACCCACTGCACCCTTGCGGATAAGATCCTCTATTTCCTCCTCTTCAAAATTTCCTGTTTCTATAAGGAGACTTGTCTCTCTCCGCATACCTCCAATGCCTACCAGAGCAACATCGACTTCCTCAGCCATCCGCAGGACTTCCTGGACCTCTTTCTCACTGAGGAAAGCGTCTCGCGTTTCCGGACTCTTTGCAAAAGCAGGGGCAAAGAGATATACTGGTTCCCCCCCAAGGCGGTTCGCAAACTCTTTCACAAGCTCTATAGCTACGGTTTTCCATCGTCGCCCACCATACCCTCCCATCATCTGAACAACACGTACGCCGTGAAGATCAAGTTTTGGTAGGTATTCAAGAACAGCATGGAGCGTTCTCCCATAAGCCACACCAATGCTCGTGTACGAAACAAGATGATCCTTAAGAAAAGAGGCAGCTGCCTGCGCTACTGCCTTAACAACCCCTTCTGGAGTACCACTATACGTCCGAACCACTACAGCACTTAAAAGGCCAAAACGTTCAGTAATGGACTGAGAGAGTTCCGCATCTACTTCTCCACTTCGCCGGATACGAATCTCTACAATACCCGTTTCCCGAGCTTTTTTGAGCATCCGATATACTTTTTGTGGAGAGACTCCGAGGAGTTCAGCAATTTTCTTCTGGTTAAGGTCCTCAAGATAATAGAGCTCAGCAACTTTTGCCAGACGCTCAAAATCTTCTTCCCTGGCCACTCTTGGTGACAAAAACACCGCACCCCTTTCACCAGCATTGTAAAGATCCCTTGCTCTCCAGGCAAGCCTTTTGACCACTGTTACGAAACACACCTCCTGTAATAATCAAAAGGCACCGTACTACACCTCGGTAAGGACCGGAACTCACTCTACTACTCCAAAGTAGCGGTCGTTTTGTACAAACCGTGACCGAAGCGTTTGTAGGTCAATTCCCGGAACGTCAAACTCCGGATGAATGCCAAGAAGAGTTTCTCCCACACAACCATACTTCCAGAATAGATTTTCTGGGAGAAAGCCCTTCTCGACAAGTACTGCATAAAGGGCGAGGTGGGCATGGCCTTTAGAGAGAACAAAATGATCGCGTTCCCAAGAGAACAAATTTTTTCTCGCTACGTCAAGAATACCGTTGAAAAGGCAGGTAAGGATTTCTACAATCAACAACGACCCTTCGATGCGACCTACCTCAGCACGAGAGGTTACTGCAGTAATTTGCTTTCGAACTCTTAAAGCGTTCGCTTCAAGCTCTTCATCAAACCCCACAAAATTTTCCTCTTTTACAAAACCTATTCCGGAACTTTGCAATCCAGGAACTGAAAACTTTAAAAGGCAATGTGCTAAAAATAACGTGCGATTTATTTCAAATAGAGTATACACCTACTACATTTCTTTTGTCGACCCTTCTCTCACACCCCCTTTCTTGCACCCCAACGGCACTTAACGAAGAGATCACAGACCGTGTGTCTTCATAGCCTATCTCCGCCTCCGCCAATTTAAGGGATTCTAAGTTGTCCAAGAACCAAAAGACAATAGTTACCCAAAGCCCATAGGGATTTCAAAAAATCTGCACACCCCAGGACCATAAGAGCTGAAGAGCAAAAGAATCTCGGCCCTTTTCCCAGGAAGCTGCAAAAGCGGAAATCATCGCTAGGAGGAAGCATCCTCCTTGGAGGAGACCTAATTACCAAGTCGCCTGCCTGTGAATATTCTCCCTAATCCTCTGCAAGTCGAGCCGGTTAGGTTCCTTCTACTCTCAGAACTAAAGAGGGGAGTAAATGCAGTTCTTCAGCATTGAAAAACTTTTCCTTTACCGGTATAATATCTCAAAGAGCGCGCCTGTAGCTCAATTGGATAGAGCGCTGGACTTCGGATCCAGGGGTTGGGGGTTCAAGTCCCTCCAGGCGCGCCAATCTTATGCCGTAAACCAAACCCACATCCCTCTGCAGAGGGATGTGGGTTTGGTTTACTACTCTGGCTCCCCAGGCCAGGCTCCAACAATCCCTTCTGCCGCCCACTCCATGGTGATAAGTTCATCCATGGTTAGGCGAACGCCTTCAGGAACACGGAGATTCCCCTTGCGGTCGCGGATAGGACCAGTGAAGGGACTGAAAGCATACTCAGGGTCAGCCATAGCCTTAAGGAGAGCAAAAACAAGGTCGTAAACACTGATTTCTCCGTACACCGGGTCATTCACTATTGTAGACTTTAGTCTTTCTTCAAAGACTGGATTTATCGGCATACCAAAATCGGCTCCAAGTTCCACAGCACCTTCCCGTAGAAGCCACCAGTAATCGACATTTTCAAGGTTTTTCGAAGTGTAAAGACCAGCATAGACTTTGGCAAAGAAATCGAGGTAAATAGCCTCCCAGTGTACAAGTTGTCCTGAAACAACAAAGTCAGGAGCAAACTTGTACATCGGAGAATAATGCCCAAAACTCGGAAGACCATGTTCGGCAGCAACTTGGACAACCGTAGGAGAGTCCTCGGTGAAGGCCAGAACATCGGCTCCCTCAGCAATAAGAGATTCTGCGGCCTCCTTAGCTCCCGCAGGATCGTACCAGGAAGTCTGAAGCCAGCGCACGAGAACCTGAGCATTAGGATTGACCCGACGAGCGCCCAAGGTAAAGGCATTGATATGGCGTTTCAGTTCCGGAATCGGAAAAGCACCAACGTAACCAAGCTTGTTGGTCTTTGTTAAAGCACCAGCAATAATGCCATTAAGATAATACACCTGGTGAAAGTCGGCCATGTACGTAGCCATGTTCGGGGCTCTCTTGAACCCAGAACAGTGAAAGAAAATTTTGTCTGGGTATCGCTGGGCAGCAGCAAGCGTTCCGTCCATAAAGCCAAAACTCGTGGTTACAACAATGTCAACTCCTTCCTGATTGATGAGCCGATCAATAACTCCTTCAACCTCCCCCTCTGGAACAGCCTCAACATATACGGTTTCAATCCATGGGTAAGTTGCCTCAACGATTTGCCTTGCCTGGTCATGCGCATAACTCCAGCCAAAGTCACCAACGGGACCAACGTAGATAAACCCAACCTTGAGCTTACCTTCCTCTGCATTTCCAGAGACAACAAACCAGAGGAACACGGCACAGATGAGAAGGGCAACAACCAATCGCTTCATACGCTCACCTCCATATTTAATTAGTCACTCCCTTTTGTAAGGTACCCCCAAAGAAGCAGGTGGCCCTATTCTCTTCCGAGCTGCAAGACGGGACACAAAACTCAAGGCAATAAGAGGAAAAACATAAGGTAGCGTATTCAAGAGTTCTGGAGAAACATGAGCCTGGAAGCGGAAAGAAAGCTGGTACAGCAACCCAAAAAGGTATGCCCCCACAAGACCCCAGAGAGGATTCCAGAAGGCGAAGATAGTGAGAGCAATCGAAAGCCAGCCTATTCCTCCAGTCATTCCATAGGACCAGGACGGTCGATACCCCAACGAAAGGTAGGCTCCCGCAAGACCAGCAAGAACACCCCCAAAGACAACACAAGTATATCGCACTGTGGAAACATTAATTCCCATAGCATCACAGGCGGCAGGATTTTCTCCCACAGAACGGATTACAATTCCCCAGCGAGTCCGGAAAAGAACAAACCAAAGGAAAACGGCAAGCCCCAAAGATAGGTATACAAAAACGTTGTGTTTTTCAAAGCCAGGGAGACTTGAGAGGAAAGGCATACGATACACCGGAAGCGTCGCTCCAAGAACCTTCCCCTCAAAATTGCGACCAAGAACTCCAGAAATCCCCATCCCAAGCATCCCGAGACTCAAGCCTGAAACCACCTGGTTCGCTCGAAGAGTGATGCTGCACAGGGCATGAAGCAAAGCTGCACCACCTGCCGCCATTCCTCCAGCAACAACTCCAAACCAAGGGTTCGAAAAAGAAAAAGCTACTGCAAAGGCCACAAGCGCGCCAAGGGACATCATGCCCTCAATACCAAGATTCAAAACCCCAGCACGTTCTACATAAATTTCCCCAAGGGTTGCAAGAAGCAACGGCACACTGTAGGCCAAAGTCCTCCCAATAATTCCACTAATCAACGACCCCACCGTAGTCTTCCTCCCTTGTATCCTGATGCCCATGGCGGAAAATAATCCGGTAATATAAAAGCTGGTCAGAGGCGATGAGAAAAAGAAGCACAAGACCATTGAGTATGTATATCACTTGAAAAGGAATCCCAAAGGAAACCTTAAGAGCATCACCTCCAGACATCAAAGCTCCAAAAAGAAAGGAACTAGCAAGAACTCCCAGGGGATTCGCTCGAGCAATCCAAGCTACGATAACTCCTGTAAAGCCATATCCAAGAGAAATGTGCGCAGGATGACGAAGCATGTGATGGATACCACTGACTTCTCCCACTCCAGCGATCCCAGCAAGCCCTCCAGAGAGAAACATGACAAACGACACAACACGCCCTATATTGATTCCCGCAAGGCGAGCTGCCTTCTCACCTCTTCCAACTACGCGAAGCTCAAAACCAAGGGTTGTCTTCGTAAGAATAAGGTAACAGACAAAAACTGCAATAATTGCAAGAAGAAGCGTTGCCAAAGGAATACGGGTTGCACCAAGAGTAGCAAGCCACGCCTCCTTAGGAAAAGGGTCGGTGTAGGCAAATCCTCGAACCGTCTTTCCCTTCCAGGGGCCAAGGATAAGATAAAGAACAAGGTTTGCTGCGACATAATTGAGCATGAGAGTCGTGATAATTTCGTTGATAGCAAGCTTATTTCGACACCATGCAGCAAAAACCCCCCAAAAGGCTCCTCCTAAAAATCCAAGGATAAACATTGCTGGAAGAAGAAGAGGGGAAGGCAGGTGGGAAAAAAGGGCAACCCATGCTCCTACAATAGCTCCAATAAGCATTTGCCCTTCAGCACCTATATTCCAAACCGAAGCTTGAAAAGACACAGAAAGACCGGCTCCAATAAGCGCCAAAGGAATCATCCGCTTGATAGTCTCAGAAAGCGCATAAAAACTCCCAAAAGCTCCGTTCAAGAATACTCGATACGCTTCAGTAGGGAAAATACCGAGGAAGGAAAAGAGAAAACCACTCACAAGGAAAGCAAAGATAACAGAACCCACAGAAACAAGAAATACCATTTCAGGAGACGGTTCAAGGCGCCGTGCTATCCGAACGATAGGTTCTCTCATTTGCCCACCACGAGGTGTTCCTCAGTAACTCCTCCCATCATCATTCCAATTTCTCTTCGGTCTTCTTCAGTCCACCCGCTTTTCGGCCGTTCTCTTTCACCGACGATTGTACCTCTATAGAGAACAAGTATCCTATCCGAAAGAGTAAGAATTTCGTCAAGGTCTCCAGAAATAAGAAGAATTCCAACACCCTCCTCTTGCAGAGAGAGAAGAAGGCGATGAATGAAACCAGTAGCGAGAATATCAAGACCTACTGTCGGATTCGCCACAACAAGTACCTGGGGACGAGAGACAAGCGCCTGGGCAAGAGCAACCCTTTGCCGGTTTCCACCAGAAAGCAAGCGCACTGGAAGACGAGGTAAAGGAGGTACGATACGGTATGCAGTGATAACATTCTCGGCATATTCCCGCACACGTTTCCAATCGAGGAAAGTTCCCCGACGAAAAAGAGGTTCCTGGTAATCTCGAAGAATCAAGTTTTCTTCAACCGTGAGGTCTCCTATAAGGGACATACGACGGTCCTCGGGAACATACCCAAGACCAGCCTCTCGCACATTCCTTGGTGAAGACCCTGTGAGGTCATTCCCTTTAAGAAACACACGTCCCCTCAAAGGAGTACGAAGCCCAGCAAGAGCCTCAGCCAACTCTCGCTGCCCATTACCTACGACACCTGCTACACCTACAATTTCCCCCTCCCGCAATGTCAGGGAAACTCCTTGCACCCTAGGGAAACCCCGATCATCAAGTACCCAGAGGTCTTCAACCTGGAGAAGGGGTTCACCAGGAGTAACTAAAGGCTTTTCGAGAAAGAGAGATACTTTCTCCCCTACCATCATTGTTGCCAGGCTTTCGAAATCGGCTTCGCCTTTCGCAACTGTTTCGACTACCCTTCCCTTTCGGAGAATGGTGATACGATCCCCAACTTCTCTAACTTCGCTGAACTTATGGGTGATGAAAAGACACGTTCTGCCCTCTTCTTTCATCTTTTGCAAAACAGAGAAAAGTTTCTCTGCATCGCTCGGTGTAAGCACCGAAGTGGGTTCATCGAGGATAAGGATTTCTGCCTTTCGAAGAAGGGTTTTAAGGATTTCTACCCGTTGCTGCTCTCCTGCAGAGAGTTGCCATACATAGGCATCTGGATCTACATCAAGACCATATTCTTGAGAAAGGTTTCGAACCATTTCTCGCGCTCGTGCGGCTGGAAAAAAGCGAGGCGCACGAGGAAATCCAAGAATAACATTCTCCCAGACTCTGTGGTTTGGAATAAGACGGAAGTGCTGGTGAACCATACCAATGCCAAGTTCTATTGCCACTCGAGGAGAAGTAATACGGACCTCTCTCCCCCGAAGGAGGATGGACCCCTCGTCTGGTTGATGAATCCCGTAGAGGATGTTCATAAGGGTCGTTTTTCCAGCTCCATTTTCTCCAAGGACGACGTGAATTGTACCTTTCTCAACGGCAAAGCTCACTCTATCGTTTGCCAAAATATCCGGAGGAAAACGCTTAGTAATACCTCGAAAGATGATAATCTCCTTTTCCATTTCTCTCCTCCTAGAAACCTAACAACTTGTAATTATACTATCGGGTATTCCCATACAACAATCTTCTTGGTACAATTGTGCCAACTTCTTCAAAGGGGGGAGAACATGCTTGGGCTTCACGATTTCTGGATAATTCTTGCGTACTTTCTCTGTATCGGGAGTACCATCCTTTGCGTTGTTTATGGTCTTGTCAACTGGAACAAAGGTAGGGAAGAAGCAAAGGTGGAGAAAATTATAAGATGGGAGAAGGAAGAAGAAGCACTCGAGGAGTAGGGAGGGAAAAAGAGTGTATCGGCTTGCATTAATTCTTGCAACCCTTGTGTACCTTCTTATCACCGGATATCTGGGGTATATTGCCTACCGGAAAACACGAACAACGACTGACTATCTCCTTGCCGGACGGGAAGCCCATCCATACATTATGGCTATGTCCTACGGAGCAACCTTCATCAGTACCTCTGCAATTGTGGGTTTCGGTGGCACGGCAGCCCTTTTTGGCCTGAGCCTCCTTTGGCTTACCTTTCTCAACATATTCGTGGGGATATTTCTCGCCTTTGTTTTCTTTGGACACCGAACACGAGCCATGGGATATAACCTCGATGCGCACACATTTCCAGAACTTCTGGGAAAGCGTTTCCAGTCTCGCTTCATCCAGGTCTTTAGCGGTATCCTTATCTTCCTTTTCATGCCCATTTACGTTTCTGCAGTCCTCATGGGAGCAACACAGTTTCTTGTCGTGAACCTTAAAGTGGACTATGAGATTGGTCTCTTGCTCTTTTCAGCCATCGTTGCTTTGTACGTCATTATGGGAGGCTTGAAAGGCGTCATGTACACCGACGCTTTCCAAGGGACAGTAATGTTTGTAGGGATGCTGTCTCTACTTTTCCTTACCTATTACAAGCTGGGAGGAGTAACCACGGCACACGAAGCTTTAACACGGCTGACACCCCAGGCCCAGGAAATCTTTGGATCCATAGGACATCGTGGATTCACAAGTATGCCAGCTTTTCTTTCCCCTCTCTGGTGGACGGTCATCTCTACTATAGTTCTTGGCGTGGGCATTGGGGTTCTTGCACAACCCCAGCTTGTTATTCGCTTTATGACTGTACGAAGCAGTCGAGAGCTCAACAGAGCCACAGCCATCGGGGGTATATTTATCCTTGCCATGACTGGAGTAGCCTTTATTGTTGGCGCGTTGACTAATGTCTACTTCTTCAACACTACTGGACAAATTTCGTTTCTTGCTGCTGGGAAACAAGTTGATTCCATCATCCCCCTTTTCATCGAAAAAACTATGCCTTCGTGGTTCAGCATTCTCTTTCTCGTCACTCTTTTTGCCGCAGCAATGTCTACAATGAGCAGTCAATACCATACCATTGGCACCGCCCTCAGTCGAGATATTTTCGAAACCCTAACACGGAGAAAAGGGACTATAGGTCTTAATCGTATTGGAACATCGATAGGCATTATCTTAAGCACGCTTCTTGGATGGGGTTTGCCCCGCTTCTATGGTCTTGGTTCTGAAATTATTGCCAGGGGTACATCGATTTTCTTTGGCCTCTGTGCTTCAACGTTGCTTCCCATGTACATCGGAGCTTTGTACTCACGTCGCATTACGAAAGCAGGGGCTACGGCAGGAATGGTGACTGGATTCGTAACCAGTATGTTCTGGTTCCTTTTTGTGCATGAAAAGGAATCCCAAGTACTTGGGGTGTGCCAAGCCCTTTTCGGGCGAGGAGCTCTCTGGGGACTTCCCTGGAAGGTCGTTGACCCAATTGTTATTGCCCTACCTCTTGCAGCTTTTGTAACTCTCGTTGTCAGCTACTGTACTAAACCCCCCGACGAAGCTTATTTGAACACCTGCTTCAACGGTATTTCCTAAGAAAAAGCGCTAAGGGACATCCCTTAGCGCTTTTTCTGTATCCAGAGCAGCACAAGCTCCATTCGATCCTGAACACCGAGCTTTTTAAGGATGCTAGTAACGTGATTTTTCACCGTGTTCTCACTAATACCAAGGATAGCAGCAATCTCTTTGTTGCTTTTTCCCGAAACCATAAGCTCAACAATTTCTTGTTCCCGCACCGAAAGAGCAGAGGAGGAAAGTATTTCAGGAGTAAGAACCCTTTCCCGGCGAAGGTGCTCGAAAATCTTTATGTATACCTCTTCTCCGAGAAGGACTTCGCCCCTCGTACAAGCTTTAAGGCTCTCAAGGAGTCGTTCTGGAGGACTGTGTTTCATAACATACCCTCGCGCTCCTTCTTGAATTGCCCGCAAAATAATTTCTTCATCCTCTTCCACGGTAAGCATGAGAAAGACAGCCTGAGGCATCTGTTTTTTAAGCTCTCGAAGGAGCGACAGGCCATTTCCTCCCGGAATGTAGAAGTCGAGAAGTACTATATCTGCAAAGGAGCGAGGGATAACTCTTAGAGCCTCTTGAAAGTTTCGAGCTTTGGCAACGACCTCATATCCACCCTCCTCTAAGAGTTTTTCAAGACCGACAAGGACAATCTCGTGGTCATCTACAAGGGCTACCCGAGTCTTCTTCAACTTCTATCCCCCCACGGGAATCTTCACCAGCACCGTAGTCCCCCGAGATGAGGACTTTACATGAAATTTTCCCCGTAACAATCGGACTCGTTCCTTCATACTTAAAAGTCCAAAGTGCTCTCCAAAATCTTTCTTTGCCTTCGGATTAAACCCTACTCCGTCGTCTCGAATGCTACACACAAGCATGCCCTTTTCTTCGTAGATTTGTACCCACACGTTTTGAGCTCTTGCATGCTTCTGGACATTGGAGAGAGCTTCTTGAATCACCGCAGAAAGACCGTGGAATATTCGAAAGGGAACCGAAGGAAAAGATACGCTAAAGTCAAGATGTACCCTAAGATCCTCAGATGCAAACACTTCGAGAATTTCTCGAACTCTTGCTTCAAATTGATTGATTGAAGCCGGTTTTCCCTTCAATTCTGCCAAGATACAGCGGGACTCTTCAATTCCCAATCGGACAAGGGAGGAAAGCTTTTTATAGACATCAGAAGAGGCAAGGTTTGCTTCTTCTCGCAGAAAGTGAAGGTAAAATTGGATAGAGGTAAGAACCTGGGCAAGTCCATCGTGAAGTTCCCGGGCTAGTCTATTTCGCTCTTCCTCCCGCACAAGTTCAGCGTATTCTCTTCGTAGTATAAGGTGCTCAAGGTGCATCTGCCCAAGACGGAAAATTACCGAAGCAACGAGCATGTCAAGGGGGTTAGGAGATTTCTCAAGAAAACCTACAAAAAGAAATTTCGCACGCCTTGCCACAAGCGAAAAAGGAATGAAAAGAATCTGCTCCTTCCCTTTCCAGGGAAATACACGCATAGCGCCTTCCTGAAGTGGTTCATCCTTTGGAAAATCAAGATCCTGGAAACGAACCCTCCTAGGAAAATGGCTAGAAAAGACCCGGTATGGGCGCTTTGGAGAAAGCTTGAAAAAAGCACCTGATGCAATTCCAAGCAGAAGCTGCATTGCCAAAAACATCCGAGAAAAGATCGCTTTTTCGTCCTTGCAGGACAGCACATCACCAAAAAGGTTAACAACTTCTGAGAGGAATAAGACAAGCTTCTCGCGATGTTGCCTAAGGATACTTTCTTCGAGGAGAAGAGCAATATTCGTGACTATGGGAGAAAGACCTGCTACATCCTCATCGGTGAAGGGACAAGCATCCCGGTTAAGCGCGAGAACTCCAAGGATCTCTTTCTCGCCACTTCCCCAAATCGGCAAAAGAAGAGCGTACCGTCTTCCAGGACGGGTCACTTGTGCATCCTGGACAAAAAGGGGCACCCTCGTCTCAAAGACAAATCGCGAAAAAGCAGCTTTCTCCCCTTTACCAAAGTGGCGAGCCTCTATTCCTCTTCCAGCAACGAGAAAGAGCTCCCCATCCTGGGCAAGGAAGAGAGAGCCACCTTCTGCCCCGCATGATGCGAGGGCAAGATCAAGAACCGCGTGAAGGGTGACTTTCTCTCTTTCAGAAAAGGGCATAAACTCCACCTTTGTTCCGATTATACCACTGGACCATTGTACAAACGTGGTATAATTTTCGAAAGAAGAAAGATCGCCTGCGGTGAGGAAGCGCAGTGCTTCTGAAACCAAGGGAAGAGATAGAACCTGGTCTTTCTCCCGCAGGCCAGGTTTTTCGTTTTTGACGGGGGTGGCAACTATGACTACAAAAAGCGCATCGGCGAGTGTTCGGGAATGGATGCAGAGTGTCATCAAGGAAGAGGAAATCGAACGGTATCTTGTAAACGGCCAGGATTTCATAAACGACGAAGAAATTGAGGAACTCCTTCGAAGATACCGAAATCCAGAACCTCAAAGAGTTCGGGACATTATTGCGAAATCCCTCGCTTTAGAACGTTTGGAACCAGAAGAGACAGCAACACTGCTCAACGTGGAAGACGAAGAACTTTGGGAAGAAATTTTCCAAGCCGCGGGAGAGGTAAAACGAAAAGTGTATGGGGACCGCATCGTGACTTTTGCACCTCTGTACTGTAGTAATTTCTGCGTCAATAACTGTCTTTACTGCGGATTCCGGAGGGATAATCATCTTCAGAAGCGAAGACAACTTACTATAGAGGAAGTCCGCAGAGAAACAGAAGCCCTTGTTTCTATGGGACATAAGCGACTCATTATGGTATACGGAGAACACCCACTTTCTGATGTGGACTACATCGCCAAAACCATCCAGACTGTTTACGAAACAAAGGTTGGCAATGGAGAAATTCGAAGGGTTAACGTCAATGCTGCTCCTATGGACATTGCCCGGCTTAAAGTCCTAAAAGAAGTGGGTATTGGAACATTTCAGGTCTTCCAAGAAACCTATCATCACGAGACCTATAAAAAAGTTCACCCCGAGGGGACAATTAAGGCCCACTATCGGTGGCGCCTCTATGCTCTCCACAGGGCTCAGGAAGCGGGAATTGATGATGTGGCTATTGGGGCTCTTTTTGGTCTCTACAACTGGAAGTTTGAAGTTATGGGGCTTCTTTACCATACTATTGACCTTGAGCGTCACTTTGGTGGCGTCGGTCCTCACACTATATCTTTCCCCCGCCTTGAACCCGCGATTAACACCCCCTTTGTACAAGAAACTCAGTACAAGGTTTCCGATCGAGATTTCAAGCGCCTTGTGGCCGTGATTCGCCTTTCAGTCCCATACACCGGGATGATTATAACCGCCCGGGAACCCGCCCGTGTTCGACGAGAAGTCATCCCAGTGGGATGCACCCAGACCGATGCTTCGACTCGCATCGGCATTGGCGCATACAGCGAGCGTTACACAGAACAGGACCTCAAGAGACAGCAATTCCAAATTGGGGATCCGAGGTCTCTGGATGAGGTGGTGCGAGAACTTGCTTCTATGGGATACATTACTTCATTCTGCACTGCGGACTACCGTTGCGGAAGAACTGGAAAATACTTTATGGGAATTGCTAAGAAGGGGAAAATCCACCACTTCTGCATGCCCAACGCTATCCTTACGTTTAAAGAGTACCTTCTTGATTACGCCTCCCCTGAGACAAGAAGAATTGGCGAGGAACTCGTTGAGAAAAAGTTTGCCGAACTTGACGAGAGTCTAAAGCCTATTGTCAAGGAGTACCTTACTCGGATTGAGCATGGGGAAAGAGATCTCCGCATTTGAAAAATGGCTTAAAAATCTTGAAAACATGACGGCATCACAAGAGCTTAAAGAAGCCTTGCAAATTATCGCTCAGGAGGCCTTTGAACGTTTTGGAGCCCGGATGTGGTTTGCGGAAATTCTTGGGAAGCGATGGTCACATATTGCCGGATGCGGGGGGGATTTTCCTCTCCCCCCCGAGCAGATTCCCCTTACTCCCCGCTTTGGTTTAGTCGCTGAAGCGTGGGGTTCTCTTTCTGAAAAAGAGACGTTTCTCTCGTTCCTGAGGAACTTCCTTACTCAAAGAAGCGCTTCTTCAGGGAAGAAAGAGAGCTGACACGGCGAGACAACTCTTTTCCCACGAAAGAGAAGAAAAGGTAGAGCTCGGACTGCAGAAGGGCTAAGTTTCCGTAACCCTTCCGGGGTAATGGAAACACCTTCCTGACGAAGACGAAGGATTTTCCGCGCCGTTTCTGGACCAATTCCAGGGACTCGAAGAAGAACCTCATAAGGTGCTCGAGAAATCTCAACGGGAAAGTACTCAGGATGTCGCATGGCCCAAGCAGTTTTAGGATCTTTTGTGATGGGAAGATTTCCGTTATCTTCGAAAGGCATTTCTTCGTAAGAGAATCCATAGCGTCGGAGCAGGAAATCTGCTTGATACAAGCGATGTTCCCGCCATGTGGAAGCAAAGGGCACATCCTCAAGGGGAGTACCTGGAACAGGTTGAAAAGCACTGTAGTACACTCGTTGAGCTTCAAAATTACGGTACAATGTCGCAACAGTCCTTAAAATATCCCGGTCCTTTTCCCCAGCTGCCCCGACAACCAACTGTGTGGTGAAACCACCCCGCAGTGTCCCCTCCTTTTGCAATTTCCTAAACCAAGAAAATTTCTCGAAAATCTGCGAAAAATCCTTTTCAGGAGCAATTCTTTTAAGAAACTCTGAAGAAGGGGCTTCAAGATTTACTGAAACACGAGTAGCAAGGCGTGAGGCTTCTTCTACAAAGTCAAACCCAACCTCGGGGAGAATTTTCAAGTGAATGTATCCAAAAAAATGGTAAGAAAAGCGCAGTATCTCGACAACCTTTATCATTTCTGTCATGGCCCTTGGGGCTTCACGGAAAACTGCTGAGCTAAGGAAGAGACCTTGAACACGGCCCCTATTGTAGAAATCCATAAAAAGCCGAGCAAGCTCTTCTGCAGTGAAAGTAGCTCTAGGTGCTGGTCTTCCAGCCCGGTTTGCGCAATACAGACAGTTATGCATACACTCATTCGAAAGGAGGATTTTAAGCACTGGGACTCTTTTTCCATTGGGGAGCGCAACCGGGTAAATCCATCCTCCCCGAGGATGGCGAATTCTCGCTTCCCCCCGGAAACAGGAACCACAAAGATCGAAGCGGGCTTCAGCGCCAAGGAGAGCAAATTTTTTCTCCGTATCCTGCACTACCCTTACCCCCAAGAATATTGTATCCTCTGAAGAAGAACTTTACCAGTCAAAGGAGGGACTGGCAGTGTCTGCAAAGCGTATCCTCTGTTTCGGAGATTCTCTCACCTGGGGATGGAATCCAGAAACCCGAGATCGCTTCTCCAAGGAAGAACGATGGACAGGAATTCTTGCCAATCTCCTTGGAGAGACTTACGAGATTATTGAGGAAGGCTTGAATGGACGCACCACAGGTTTCGACGACCCCATCGAGGGAGATAAAAACGGTCGAAGGCATCTCCCCATGCTTCTTGAGACACATCAACCTCTTGACCTTATCATCATTATGCTTGGAACAAATGACCTGAAAAGGCGCTTTAATCTGCATCCCGCAGAAATTGCTCAGAGCGCTGCAGAACTTGTGAAAATAGCTAGACAGAGTAGGGCTGGAAAAGACGGCAGCGCCCCCTCTGTTCTCCTTGTAGCGCCACCACCTATTGGTCCTCTTCCTCCGGAAATGAAAATCTTCGAGGGTGGAGAAGAGAAATCTAAGGAGCTCGGCCACCAATACAGCCTCTGGGCAAAAATCCTTGGTTGCCACTTCTTTGACGCGCAGAAAGTAGTCACAACGAGTCCCTTTGATGGCATCCACTGGGACGTTCAGGGAAACAGAGCCTTTGCTCAAGCTTTGGCACAGATTGTCCCAGCAATTCTTGAGGAGGGTCCAAATGAGTAAGATTGCGCTTTTGTGGGAACAATTTGCTCAAGAGGGATACGCAAAGTCCCTTGGAATGGAGCTTGAGGAACTTAAAGAAGGTTATGCACGAGTGAGAATGGAAATAAATGCAAATTTCCACAACATCTTTGGCACAGCTCACGGAGGGGCAATTTTTTCGCTCCTTGACGAAGCTTTCGAATTAGCTTGTAATTCTCACCTCGAAGATGCTGTGGCAATGAACGTTACCGTCCATTACATAAAACCGGTATCACAAGGGAAAATCATTGCAGAAGCCAAGGAAGTTGCGCGTACCAAACGCACAGGGATTTACGATATTACTGCTTACGACGAGTCAGGGAGCTCAATCGCTTTCGCTAGAGCACTCTCTTACCAGAAACAAAAAGACTGAGGGGGTTTTCCCCTCAGTCTTTGCGCTCTCCCATTTTGGCGTCGAGCACAAGCAATCCAGGGCCTTCCCCAGCCAGCTTAAGATAAGCCACAATCTCCGAGGCATTTTTCTCTTCCTCTACCTGCTCCTCAATGAACCATTGAAGATGGTTCATAAGGGAATAATCCCTCTCTTCCCTAGCCATCTCATAGAGCTTGTGAATCATCGCTGTCACTTTCTTTTCATGTTCAAGAACTGCTTCAAACATTGCTTTCAAAGAGGGGTACTCTAAAGGAGGTTGTTCAATGCCTCGAAGCACAACCCGCCCTCCCCGGTCATTCACGAAATCAAAAAGACGCATACCATGGGAAAGCTCCTCTTTTGCCTGAAGCTTTAACCAGTGGGCAAAACCCTTCAGATTCATAGCCTCGCACTGAGCTGCCATTGCGAGATAAAGATACGCCGAGTAAAACTCATTCTTAATCTGTTCATTTACCGCTTCCTCAAGGTGCTTGCTCAACATAAACATCCTCCTCTCAGAGCGTTCTTATCAAAAGGAACCCCGAACAAGCCTTCCAAATTCCTCTCCTAATTTTCGTACCGTCTCTATATCCTCTCTTTTTCCCCCACCGCGAAATTCAAAAGTCGAAACTATTTCCCAATCGAGTTCCCGAGCCAAGCGCTCAAGCTCTCTTTTTGCACCCCCCGACCATCCAAAGCTTCCCAGGTACAGCATCTTTTTGTGCTTCATGTTTTTCCGGAGCGCCAGGTCAAGCACGTGAGCCACCGGCGGAAAGAGCCCAGCCTCATAAGTTGGCGCTCCAATCACCACGCCCTTTTTCTCCCACAGCGAAGCAAGGATGTAACTTGCATGTATTCGGCGGGCATCATACATATCAACCGGAATTCCACTAGCAGCAATGCCTTGTGCTAAGGCATCAACCACAACTTCAGTGTTCCCATACATTGATCCATAAAGCACCGTCACGCCTTTCTCTCCACCACTCTCTGCGTACTGAGACCAGGTGCGGTAGCGTTCAACGATATGCTCTGGCCTTTTGCGCCAAATAAGACCGTGAGAAGGCGCAATCACAGAAATCTGGAGAGAAGAAAGCTTATCTATTGCCCTAAGTACCATAGGACTATACTTGGCAACAATGTTTGCAAAGTACCGCAAAGACTCCCGAAGGTAAAAGTCAAACTGAGAGCACTCGTCATCAAAAATCGCCCCTTGGAGTGCTCCATACCCACCAAAAGCATCACAGGAGAAGAGAACTTTCGATTCTTCCTCGTACGTCACCATGGTCTCAGGCCAGTGGACCATAGGAGTAAGGAAAAAGACAAGTTTTTTCCCTCCCAGTTTCACTTCCTCTCCGTCTTGAACAACTCGTACGTTTTCAGTAATCCCGTAAAAAGCTGTGACCATCTCCTTAGCCTGAGGTGAACAAAGAATTACTGCCTGGGGAGCAAGTTTACGAAGAACCCTAAGAATTCCAGTGTGATCTGGCTCCATATGATTGAGAACGATATAATCAAGTTCATGCAGGGCAATTCTTTCTCCCACCTGCGCAAGATACTCATCAACCTTAAGAGATTTGGCAAGGTCAATAATGGCCTTTTTGTCATCTACGATGAGATACGAGTTATAGGAAACCCCTTCTTGGGTGATAGGCCAAAGACCTTCAAAGAGGTCTGTGGTGTGATCATTAACCCCAATCCAGAAGATCCCTGGTCGTATCTCTATCGGGGGCATAGTGCGTCCCTCCTTCTTCTCTTAGAGAACCTGTTTCCCCATTATATCGGACTCTTTGGTTTTTTTCCACTCTTCCGTAAAGGGTAGACGTATAAGCCTCTTTTCCTCCGGATCTATGACTCGCTCTAAAACCCAGGCTATGCCGAGAACCCCGAGAAACGACATGCCATAACGAGTTAGAGCAAAGAGGGCTCCCAGGTTCTGTAACTCAAAAAGGAGCAGGGGGATCTTCATCGTCGACCAAGCTCCCAGGAAAATCCAGACATTTTTGAGACTTACCCCTTTTTTGAGGAGTACCTCGGCCACCGGAAAGGCCGCATAAAGTGGTCCGGCAGTGAAGGCCCCCAGGGCAAGGGAAATCGCCGTTCCCACAAATCCTGAGGTATCTCCCAGGTGTTTCATTACCTTCTCCTTAGGAACCCACACATCGAAAAGCCCCACCAGAATAAAAATAGGTGGAATGACGCTGAGCATAAAGAGGACGTTTCGAAAGGCAATCTGGAATACCCTCCTCCCCAGGGTGGGGGAAAACTTGAGGACCACGAGGCATACCCCAAGCATCACCAAAAACCCCAGATACTCCCGTAGAATACGCTTCATCGCCGCACCAAAAAGAAGGCCATCCATACTGCATACCCCACAAGAAAAGAGTAGAAATAGGCTAAAAGATTCCGCCACAGAGTGGCCCGGAAACGGAAGTACCGTGCCTCAAGGGGTGCTGTCACCACTCCCACCATCATGAGGGTGGAGATGAAAACCGCCATCTGTGCCACTCCCGCACCATGCTCAAGGAGCAATTTGGCCATGGGAAGGGCCACAAACCCAGGGATAAGCGTCACCGCCCCCACAATCGAGGCGATAAAATACCCCAAAAATCCACTCTTCTCCCCCAGGAATCGGGCAATGGCCTCTTGAGGGAGGAAAACCACCACCAGAGAGAGCAAAAGAATGAGGAAGGCAAAGGGTGGAAGAATGCCCAGAAAACTCCTCCACGCCCGGCGCAAAGCCTGTTCGGTTTTTTTCCGGTCTCGCGCCAAGGAGAAGAAAAACCACGCAAGGGCAAAAGCGTAGAGGAGGTACGTTGAGAGATCACTCATGGCCTTCCCTCCCCTCGAGGATATCGGAATACTCCCTGAGGAAGGTCTCGAAACGCTGCAGTTGTTTTCGAATGTGTTCCACCCACAAGTCTAAGGCTGCTCTGCCTTCTTCGGTGATTGTATAGACCCGGCGAGCTGGCCCAGGGCCACCCGTTACCCACTCCGAGAGAATGAGACCATCCTCTTCCATTTTTCGGAGACTTCGATAAACAAGGCTTGGATCAAGGGTTTCTTCTTGAAAGAAGAGACTCCGTAGTTCTTCCAGGAGCTCGTACCCGTGAGCCCTTTTTTGAGCGAGGAGCAAAAGGAGACAGGGCTGGATGAACCGCTCCACCCGAAACCCAGGACACTCGCAGTACTTGTGAGCTTGACACATTACTCTTCTCTCTTCCCTTCTTTAGGATTTATTACTCTATATGAATAAAGCATATATATGATATGCTCCATTATAAAGCAATCGCTTTCCTCTGTCAAGAAGTCCAAAAAATCCGGCTTAGCCTCTAATTCCAAGATACTAGATATTGGAGCCTTCCTAAGTGTCTTCTAAACACTCGGGACGCATGCTCTGCCCTGCTCCCGTTAGATTCCCTAAGAGACTAACACAAAGGTAATTACTTGGGCAGCTTGGAAGTAGAGTTTGGATGACGTACGGCTTTGATGGGAATGTTGGCATACTAAGCGCCTCAACATCACTATCTTCAATTTCAGCTTATCACGATACGGGAGGAGCAACAAAAGGGTACGTAAACACTGCTCCATCCCTTGTCAGGTAATGCTTTCTATGCTACAATCAGACCTAACTTGGGGGCCACCGGTCCGCATGGCGCGGAAAGGCAGCACCTAAGGAAGAAAACGTGGTTTATGGTCCTTGGTTATTCTGGTGTTGACCAGAAGAACTGGGCAAAATAGGCCAATGGAATCGAGATTCTATTGACCTATTTTGCCTAAAATGCAAAACCTAATGAGGTGAAGAAGGGTGGAATACCAAATAGCAAAGTTTCCCAAATGGGAAAAGGTATTCCTTCCGGTGGAAGCGCGAATGGTGATCGAGAGAGCTCCCCGGTGCTTTTTTCCGGAAAGCCGAGACGAAATTCTCAATTTAGCCATGGGAGGGAAAAAGGAGGGGATTTTCGAAGTTGCCTATGAAATTCCCGGCCGAGGTAGATACGTAGAAGCTACCGTTGCCTTGTGTCGCAACGGACTGGTAGTCAACTATACTGAGCCCTACATGCGCCGGCGTGATCCAGATTGCATGGTCATCGGAGATGATAAACCTACCGATAAACCTCGATTCCGGGACCGCTTCGGAAGTGAATTTGCGCCATTGCGGAAAGAGACTCTGGAGTGGCTTGCACACCAAGAGCTCATTGCTATGCCCTTCATGGCCGGAAGTGCCACGAACCAGGATGGGTATGGAGCGATACTCATTGCTCCGGCTAACGCTGGTTTTTTTGTTGGAGGTCTTGGAGATCTCCAGGGCATGATTCCTTGGAAAAACCTTCCTGAACCCTTCATAGTCAGGATTGTTATCTACCTTGCACCACCTTTCCGCCACACTCATTTCAACGGTCGGCAAGTGGTGGTCCACAATCGCCTGGACGATTGTTACGAGATCTTCTCCTACAACCTCTACCCCGGACCTAGTGCCAAAAAGGGTGTTTATGGAGCACTTCTCCACATTGGGGTAGAAGAAGGATGGCCAACCTTGCATGCTTCGTGTGCTCAAGTAGTGACACCTTACAACAACATCGTCACTATCCTCCACGAAGGTGCCAGCGGTGGGGGAAAGAGCGAATTTTTAGAATACCCTCATCGCCAGCCAGATGGTCGACTTCTCTTAGGCGAAAACCTTATTACAGGAGAAAGGCTCGAACTGAGCTTACCTCGGGGATGTAAGCTGCGGCGTGTTTGCGATGACATGGCTATCTGTCCACCAGATAAACAAAAGGCAAATGGTTGGCTTGTGGTGGAGGACGCAGAAGAGGCCTGGTTTGTACGCTTGGACCATATTAAGCAATATGGTACCGACCCGTTTCTTGAAAAACTAACAATCCATCCTCCGATACCGCTTATTTTCCTTAACCTGGTTGGTGTTCCAGGCGCAACATGCCTGATTTGGGAACACACCGAGGATGCCCCCGGCAAGCCCTGCCCAAATCCCCGGGTGATCTTGCCGCGGAGCATTATGCCGGATATAGTTAACGAAGCAGTAGAGGTTCACTACCGAAATTTCGGGCTCCGTACCCCACCTTGCACGCGAGAGAAGCCGACCTATGGCATTGTCGGGTACCTTCATTTCCTCCCGAAAGCCCTAGCCTGGCTTTGGCGACTAGTGGCCCCTCGTGGTTTTGCCAATCCCAGCATTACTGAAACCATTGGCTTAAGCAGCGAGGGAGTGGGATCGTACGGTCCTTTCCTCTCTGGTCGCTATGTAGACCATGCTAATCTCCTTTTGCGTCAGATGCAAAGCACTCCTCTTGTGCGGTATACTCTGACCCCTAATCAACACGTGGGAGCCTGGCGAGTTTCATTCATGCCTGAGTGGATAGCTCGAGAGTACCTTGCCCGACGAGGGCTTGCTCCTTTTGCACCTGGGGAGCTTGTCCCTGCTCGTTGTGAACTTTTGGGCTATACCTTGACAAAGCTCGAACTCGAAGGAACGATGCTACCTGAGTTCCTTTTCCGGGTGGAGAAACAACCAGAGGTTGGGCTTGAGGCCTATGATGAGGGAGCAGAGATTCTCCGAAAATTTTTCCGTACCGAGCTTGTACACTTTCTGACTCCTGACCTCGATCCGTTGGGCCGACGAATTATCGAGTGTTGTCTGGATGGAGGAAAATTGTCAGATTACGAAGAAATCTGGACTGAAAAAGGTGGAGAGACCTCGACATTGCAGACTTGCACACCCTCTTAGGGTGCTGAGTCTGAGCTTCTCCCTTCTATTGGCAATATAAGAAGTGGGTTTGCCTGATTTTAAGAGTGTAGAGCCAGTTCCGTTACTTGAAGTCTCTTTTTTCAGGTACGTTTGACTCACTCCCATCGCATGAACTCTCAGGCGCGACGAGGCGATTCGAAACAAGCCCCAAAAGTACTGTAACCTCCCGTTGTTGTCAAGCCGCTGTCAAAGAAGGACTTTCGCAAGAGGGAAATCATAAGAAGCTTAAAAACTGGCAGGCCCGGCAGGATTCGAACCTGCAACCCCCGGATTTGGAATCCGGTGCTCTGGCCGTTAGAGCTACGGACCTGCTCACTCTTAGTATATCTTAACGAACTTCGCGATGCAAGGTGTGCTTTCGGCAAAATGGGCAATACTTCCGAAACTCTAAACGCCCACTTTTTTTATTCTTATTCTTGCTACCTTGGTAGTTTCTCCGTTTACACTCTGTGCACTCGAAAGTAATGATTTCCGACACTTCTACAACCCCCTACTCAATGATCTCCGTGACCACCCCAGCACCAACCGTCCTTCCTCCCTCACGGATAGCAAAACGCAAACCCTTCTCCAAAGCCACAGGGTAAATGAGTTTCACTTCGAGGTTGGCATTATCTCCAGGC
>CALAIW010000011.1 GCA_937922705.1 uncultured bacterium
CTCAAGGAGTGACTATCCTATGCTCTTTGCCGGTATTGATGTCGGTTCGCAGTCAACAGCCTGTGTCCTCTGGGATGGGCACAACATCCTGGGTTTTTCCGTTCTCCCAAGCGGTGTAAACCCCAAAAAACGGGCCCAGGAAGTTTTAGAAAAAACCCTGGAAATAGCAGGAAAAAGAGGAAATCACTGTCTCATCGCCGCCACAGGATATGGTCGCTATCAGGTCGAGGGTGCGCAACTCGTAGTGAGCGAGATTACTTGCCAAGCCAAGGGTGTTGCGTACTTTTTCCCTAAGGCGAAGACCGTCATCGACATTGGGGGACAGGACAGCAAAATCATCCGCCTTGGAGAAGGAGGAAAAGTCCTTGATTTCGTCATGAACGATAAATGCGCTGCCGGAACAGGGCGGTTTCTAGAGCTTATGGCCCGGGTCCTCGAGATACACCTTGAGGACTATGGGGAACTCTTCACCCAGGCAAAAGAACGCCTTTCCCTTTCTCATACCTGTGCAGTTTTTGCCGAATCAGAACTTATTGGTTACATCGCTCAGGGGAAGAGAAAGGAAGACCTCGTACGAGCGGTAGCCGATGCGGTAGCTGAGCGGGTCGCTGCACTTGGAGAACGCCTTGGAATTGTTCCTCCTCTTGTCGTAACCGGTGGAGTGGCAAAAAACAAGGCAGTACTCAGTCTTTTGGGGGAACGCTTGAAATGCCCAATTCTCGTTCCCAAAGAGCCACTTATGACCGCTGCTTTAGGGGCTTGCCTTTTGGCGGAGAAGAAAAGGTAAAGAGCAGAGGAACTACCCGAGCATACCCCGCACCAAAAGGGAGACTTCCAACCCACCCACGGGGTTTTACCTCGTCATACGTTCCCCCAGGGGAGACCCAAGGAAAAGGCCTTTCCTTCTCCTCTTCGGCTCGCGGAACAAGCACCTTACCTCTCCAGGAAAGGAGTATACCGCAAAGAAAACCCTATTTTCAAGTTCAAGTGGCAGACTTTACTGGAACTAAAGTAACCCGGACCCCAAGATCTTCGAGTTTTTGGACTATTGTGGCATCAAGACCATCATCGGTGAAAATCTGGGAAAGCTTTGTAATCTCACAAATCTTGAAAAAGGCCACTTCTTGAAACTTTCGGCTCTCCGCAACAAGAATAACCTCTTGAGCTGAGGTAACCATAACTTTTTTGAGGTGCGCTTCAAGCTCAAAGACATCGGCAAGATACCCCTCATCCACAAGGATTGCTCGAGCTCCCAGAAAAAGCTTATCGGCGTAGTAGTTCCGTACTGCGTTCTCCGCTTGGGGCCCAACAAAGGAAAAGGAAAGGGGATGCAGTGTTCCACCCGTGGCGATAATGTTAAAATTTGGCTGCCGAGCCAAACTCACACAGATATCCAGGGAGCTCGTGAGAATCGTAACCCTCTTTGCCGGATCAATGTTTCGGGCAACCTGCAAAGCCGTGGTGCTTGCATCAAAAATCACCGAGTCCCCATCTTCAATGATCTTTGCCGCTTCTCTCCCAATAGCCTCTTTAACCTCTCGGTTGGTAATTTCCCGAAGTTCTACCGGAATCTCGACGTTACTCGTCTTTACCCGGGAGGCTCCGCCATAAATGCGCCGAAGAAGCCCCTGTTTTTCAAGGGCACGGAGGTCCTGACGGACGGTGTCTTCGCTCACCGTAAACATATTTGCCAGTTCCTTCACGGTAAGGGTTTGACGAACCCGTAGAGCTTCAAGAATTTTGAGTCGCCGTTCCTCAGCAATGAGACCCGCCTTCCTCGGCATAGACTACGAGACCACCGTCCTTTTCTTTCGGGACATGACAAGGTTTGGAATCATCACTACTCCAATAAGGACGACTCCAATGGCCACCATCATGACTTGACCTGGGATATTCCGAAGTCCCATACCGTAGCGTAAAAGTCGCATGAGAATAAAAGCTAGACAAGCTCCAAAGATACTCCCCTTTCCTCCAGAAGGGCTTGCACCCCCAAGAACGGCAATGGCAATGACTTCAAGTTCATAACCCGTAGCGACATTGGGTCGAGAGCTTCCAAGTTTTGAGGTCAGAAAAATTGCCGTCACCCCAGCCATAAGTCCATTCAGGGTGAAGAGGATTTGCCGGATACGGGCTACCGGAACGCCCGAGAAAAGCGCCGCTGTCCGATTCGTTCCAATGGCAAAGACCTTGCGCCCAAAAGCGGTTCTGTGGAGCACAAGTCCATACACCAAAGCACAGGCAAAAAAAGCAGCAAGCATAAAGGGAATCCCCGTGTTTCCGATGTACCCCCAGGCAAGATAGGAGTACCAGGAGGGAAAACCGCTCACTGCTCTATCTCCGAGGAGAACATAGGCAATGCCCCGATAGAGGGAAAACCCCGCAAGAGTCACAATGATTGCTGAAAGGTTTGGAACCCGGGAAATGAGAAACCCGTTAAAGTATCCACAGGCTACTCCTACCCCAAGGGCTACAAGCATCGCAAGACCCATGGGAAGCCCTGCCTTGTGTGACAGAGCCATAAGTACAGAGGACAAGGCAGCAATAGAGGCCACAGAAATGTCAATGTCTCCAGCAACAAGGATCATGACCATAGAGAAGACCATAAATCCTGCCTCAAGGAAGACCGACAAAGCGTCCATAAAACTCCGGTAGTTCCAGAAATACGGCGAAAGACGCACGTTAACGAAAAAGGCTCCGAGAATGAGTACCAAAAGGAGCCATTCCCAGCGGAAAGAAAGGGACTTTGCTCGCTGCACACGAAGACTTTCAAGCTCCATGGCGCACCATCCTCAGTTCCTCACGCTGCCTGAGTTGCGCACGCTCTACGTTTCGGGCAACAGCAACATTCACAAGGGCAGCGACAAGAATGATCAGTCCTTGAAGCGCCATCCTCCAGAAAGGTGAAACCCGAATCATGGGAAGCGCGTTGTTGATGATGCCAATGGTAATCGCTCCAAGAAAAACACCTGGGATTGTTCCCGCTCCCCCAGAAATACTCACTCCTCCAAGAACACAGGCAGCAACGACGGTAAGCACAAATCCTGCTGCGGTGTCATTCTGTGCCGAGGCATACCTTGCTACCCACATGACGCCTCCAAGACCAGAAAGAGCCCCAGAAAGGGTATACACAAGCCAAATTACCCAATCGGTGTTAATGCCAATGATACGTGCCGCTTCGAGGTTGCTCCCTACGGCATAAATTTCTCGCCCAGTACGAGTGTGATTCGCAAAATAGTAAAAGAGGAGGTATACCCCAAGGGCAATGGCAATGAGGTTAGAAAACCCAAGAACCCTCCCTGTAGCCAGGGCTTTAAAGGACTCGGGCATCTCGTGGGCGTCAATCCACTCACCCCGGCTTACAATGAAGGTAATTCCTCGGTAAATATACATCATGCTCAAGGTCGCAATAATGGGAAGCACCCTTCCCTTGGCAACAATAAGACCCGTTACAGCTCCAAGAAATCCTCCAAAGAGAAGGCCAAAAAGGAGCATAAAGACCGGGGAAAGATAAGGATTGTCTTTAATGATAATCCCTGCCACCATCCCCGTGAGAGCAAGGACCGATTCTGCTGAAAGGTCAATACCTCCGGTGACAAGAACAAACATCATGCCCACGGCGACAACCGAAAGTACCGCAGTATCAAGGAGCATATCATGAAGGTTTCCCCAGGTGAGGAAGCGGGGGTTCCGGATACCAACAAGGATAGAAATGATAATGATAAATACAATGATACCAAGTTCTCGAAGACCTCGAATCTGTACCCCACCTCCTTTACGCATAGTCCACACCCACCTTCTCCTTCTTTTGGAGTTTTGCCCAGTTCACGTTCACGGCCATCTCCATAATCTTTTCTTGGGTCGCTTCTTCCCGCGTCAGTATTCCACTCACCCGTCCTTCACACATCACAAGAATGCGGTCACTCATGCCAAGGATTTCGGGCATCTCTGAAGAAATCATGATGATGCCAAACCCCTCCTGGGCAAGGTCAGACATAATCTGGTGGATAGCCGCTTTTGCTCCCACATCGATGCCATGAGTGGGCTCATCAAGAATGAGAATACGAAGCCTTGCGGCAAGAAGCTTTGCCACAACGACCTTTTGCTGGTTTCCCCCCGAGAGAGAACTCACCAGGCTAAAGATTGAGGGGGCTTTAATCTTCAAAAGCTCAAGCATTTTCGAAGAGACCTCGTATTCTCGCTCCGGCTGAAGCCAACCACGTCGGGTGAGCGAGTCAAGAATAGCAATAGTAATGTTATCGTTGATACTCATGGGAAGGAAAAGTCCCTGTTGGAGGCGATCTTCCGGTAAGTACCCAATGCCGCAGGCTATGGCATCAAGAGGACTTCGGATGGTTACTTCTTTCCCTTCGACGAAAATCTTCCCCCGATCCGCCGGGGCAATACCAAAAAGAGCATGAGCCACTTCGGTACGCCCTGAACCCACAAGACCACTTACCCCAAGAATCTCCCCTGCGTGAAGGGTAAAAGAGACATTCGAAAAGTACCCCGTTTTGGAAAGTCCCTCCACTCGGAGGAGTTCTCTCCCAGGGGTGACCCAAGCTTTGGGGAAGAGCTGGGTAATTTCGCGACCTACCATGGCCCGGACGAGGTCTCTCTCCGAAATATCCTTGACCATCCAGGTTCCAACTTTTTTCCCATCGCGAAGAACAGTAACCCTGTCAGCCACTTCGTAAATATCCTCGAACCGGTGGGAGATAAAAATAATCGCCGTACCCTGAGACTTGAGTTCCCGCATAATTCGGTAGAGTTCCTCGGCTTCACGCTTCGTCAAGGCAGCAGTGGGCTCATCCATGATGAGAATCTGGGCATTAATAGAGAGTGCTTTGGCAATCTCTACAATTTGTTTCTGAGCAGTACTCAAAGTGCCTACCGGAGTTATAGGGTCAAGGTCAGAGCCGAGAGATTTCAAGAGTTCCCGAGCCCTATCGTGCATCCTTTTCCAGTCAAGACGCCTCGAGAAAGGGCGCAAAAAGGGATGACCCAAGAAGATGTTCTCAGTAATGGAAAGGTGGGGGAATGAAGCTGGTTGCTGGTACACTGCAGCTATCTGGTAGCGGCTTGCAACTGTTGGGTTTGGGATGGTAACTTTTTGCCCTCGCCAGAAAATTTCTCCCTCATCTGGCTGGTGGACCCCAGTAATGATTTTGATAAGAGTGGATTTTCCTGCACCATTCTCTCCCACAAGAGCGTGGATTTCACCGGTTTCAAGGTCAAAATCCACCCGTTCAAGGGCTCTGATTCCCGGGAAAAACTTTGAGACTCCCCGAAGCTCAAGGATACGCTCGCCCAAAAGCCTCACCTCACAAAAAAGCGGGGCAGGGAGTCACCCTGCCCCGGGGGAAAATGCGCATCAGAAAACGTCTTTCCATTCGTCAATATTGGAGGCATCAAAGCGGAACGGAGGCCCAAGAAGAACTTCGGTTCCACCGTCTTGAGACTTCCGAATGGTGTACTCACCGAGCCGTCCTGCGGTAAAGGTTTCGCCCTCTTTGCCAGTGATTGTTCCTTCACAGAGAAGCCCAGCAACATATGTTGCAAGGTACCCTAAATCCACCGGGTTCCAGAGGAAGAAAGCTTCACAAGCACCGTTTTTGACCCACTCAGCCATCTCGCTTGGGAGACCAAGGCCGGTGAGTTTAACCTTCCCAATGAGTCCAGCATCGGTTATGGCTTTTGCCGTTGCGCTCACCCCGACAGTGGTTGGAGAAATAATGCCTTTGAGGTCGGGATACGACTTGAAAAGACCCATAGCCTCGTTGTAGCTTTTGTCTCGCAGGTCATCGCCATAGACGATAGCCGCAAGGCGCATTTTAGCGTATTTCGGGTCTTTGAGTTCTTCTTGCATGTACCGGATCCAGGTATTCTGGTTGGTCATCGTAGCTGCCGCAGAGAGAATGGCAATCTCCCCTTCGTACCCAATCATTTCAGCAATGGCCTGAACCTGGAGTTTTCCAATTTGCTCTGCATCGGCCTGGTTCACGTGGACAATGCGGCCCTCGGGATTTACTGCAGAGTCAAAGGAAATGACTTTAATGCCATTGGCCATGGCTTTTTTGAGCACTGGCACCAGGGCATCAAAGTCATTGGCGCTGACACAAATAGCATTGACTCTTTGCGCAATGAAGTTCTCAATGATTTCAATCTGACCCTCAACTGTTGGCGTTGGTGGCCCCTGGAAGATAAAGGTGTTTCCAAGTGCATCTGCCGCTTCCTGACCACCCCGAGCGCAGGCCTCAAAGAATGGATTGCCAACATTTTTGACCAGCATAGCAATGGTAAATCCTTTTGCCAGAGCAAAAGAGGAGAACACACTCACAAGAAGCAATACACTCAGAATAACGAGGCTTTTCTTCATAAACACAACCCCCTTCTTTCAGAAGTTTTTTCTGAGGAAAGCTAAACTATACCCAAGTTATATCGTTATTTTCTCCCACCTCCCCAACCATTTTCTAGAAAAATTTTAGGATATTTAGCAAACAGCTGTCAACATTCTAAGGGAAGAAAACCATTTTAAGGGATATTAAGAGGAAAAGAAGATGGAAAACGCAGGAAATTTGCCCCAATTATCTGATACTCTTTCCGGATTTTTTCGAATTCTGTACCTTCACCATGCCCAACAATCCATCGGTACAGCTTTACATGTAACCGCTCAAGCCGAAAAGGTCTCCCAGCAAGGAGGGCCTCTGCTTCTTCAAGAAGTGCTAAAGCCCTGTTTTTTCGTCCCTCAAGAAACGCGATTTCCGCCATCGAGAGGCAATAGTACACCCTTCCTCGAGTGTCTTGCGTTTTAGTGAAGAGCTTTTGTGCTTCCTCAAATTTCTCTTGAGCCTCAGAAAATCGCCCAAGAACCTTAAGGGCTGTCCCCCAGGACCACAAGGTCCAGGCATAGGAAACCTCGTCACCGATTTCCTCATAGAGTTTGGCCGCTTTTTGGAAGTATTCCAAGGCTTTTGGAAAATGCCCCATCATCCGGTGGGCATTCCCTACACCACAGAAGGAATACGCCTGCCCAAAACGATCTCCAATCTCGTGGAAGAGAGCATTCGCCGTACTATAGTGGTACAGTGAACGCTCAAAGTTCCCTGCTACTCGCTCAAGACCCCCAAGGCCGCAGTGGCAATACCCAAGACCTGAAGGATCGTCACAGTGCTCAAAAAAGAAAAGGGCTTCGGTGAACACCTCTCGTGCCTTTTTCAGTTCTCCCATAACCCGGAAAAGCCCGCCCAAGGCCCAGAGGGTAAAGGCTTCTCCTTCCGGGTCATCGTATTCCTCGTATATCTCCCGAGCCTTCTCGAAATTCCTAAAAGCCTCCTCAAGCTCTCCAAGCCCCCGCTGGGCCAATCCAAGACCAACAAGGCTGTCCGCAACTTCAAGGTCATCCCCCACCTCTTGTGCAACCTCGAGAGCCTTGCTATAGGCGCTCTTTGCCTCCTCAAAATTCCCTACCATGCGCAGACAGTCTCCAAGACGCCTCAAAAGGAGGAGTCTCAGAGCAGAGTCAGAGAGGGGGACAACCTCAAGAGCTTGACGGAAAGTTTCTACCGCCTTTCGAAACTGCGACGTTGCTCGAAATTCTTCTCCTCTTTCGTAAAGCTCTTTGGCATCCATAGCACCTCTATTATACCCATGGTACAATGGTAGCGGAAGTTTCCTTGAGGTGAGCGCTATGAAATACAGTGAAATCCCTATGAAAGCCCAAAAATCTCTTGCCCTTATTGCTCACGACAACAAAAAAGAAGAACTTCCGGGACCCCTTGAGCCCTACCTCATGACCCTGATGTCCAAGCACTCTTTCGTATTGCTGTTGTTTGGAACATCCCTTTTGCTTGTAATCGGGCTTCGGCAGACTTCCTCATCTCTTCACCTCTTATGCACGGGGAGTACAAGCGCCTTGTCCCCGAGTACTCAAGCTACCGTGAGCGCCTCAAGGTAAAAGAATAGGAGGGGAAAGCAATGCGCTTCGTTCTGATTCTTGCCCTTGGTGTTTTTGCCCTTTCAGGATGTCTTTTTGGCCTTTCTCAGGAAATATCCACTCTCGAAACCGACTTTGTCCTGGGGACAAACGACTTTGGCCTGAAACTTTTGCGAACAACCTGGGAGAAAGAAGGAGGAAATGCTTTTGTTTCTCCAGCAAGTCTTGAAATCTGCTTGGCAATGATCGCCTATGGAGCAAGAGGAGAAACCCAAAGGGAAATATACAAGACCCTGGGACTTTCTGGACTCAGCGGAAGGGTTGACGAGGAAAATCGTAAACTCGTCGAGTCTTTGCATGTTACCACCTCTGGAATCACCCTCAAGACAGCAAACTCCCTCTGGGCAGAAAAGAGCATGCCTTTTTACGAGGAATACCTTAAGGCTATAAAAGACCTGTACTATGCTGAGGGGTACAGTGTTGACCTTACCAATCCTGGAATACTCTCTCGAATCAACGATTGGGTACGCACAAAAACCCAGGGAACCATAGAGCGTATTCTTGACTCCTTGCCGGCAAATGCTATCCTTGTTCTTCTCAATGCCACATACTTTCAAGGGAAGTGGGAAATTGCCTTTGACCCTGCCCGTACCGAAGACCTCCCCTTTTGCACCCCACAGGGTCCAAGGAATATCCCCACCATGTGGCAGGAGGGAGAGTTCCTGTATCTTGAGAGCAGCACCTTCCAAGCAATACGCCTACCCTATACTGGAAAAACTTTCAGTATGTACATTTTCCTTCCCAAGGAAAGAGATGGCCTTAAGACACTCCTTGAAACTCTTAGTGCGCAAGCCCTAAATGCCTATTTTGAGGCAATGCAAGAAAAAAGGGGTGAGGTTTTCCTCCCCCGTCTTCGGGTCACCTTTGAGAAAACCATAAACGACACTCTCCAGGAACTGGGGATACGGCGTGCCTTTGACCCTTACGGAGCCGACTTTAGCGGAATGCTCCCACTATCTCCAGCCTACAACGCCTATTTGAGTGAGGTGCGGCACAAAACCTTCCTTGAGGTGCATGAGGAAGGAACAGAAGCTGCGGGAGTTACCTCAGGGGTCATTGCCATTACTGCTGTCCCCCTAGATCGCTTCACTATGCGGATAGACCATCCCTTTTTCCTCTGCATTCGGGATGAACGGACGGGTGTCCTCCTTTTTGCTGGAGCCATAGAGAACCCAGTTTGATATAATGCAAGTGATGCATGGCGAAACGTTCTGGACAAGGACTTTTCCCCGACCAAAAGTTGTGGTAAGCAAATGCCTCGGTTTTGCCCCCTGCCGGTACGACGGGGCAATTATTGAGGATGCTTTTGTCCGCGAACTCAAACCCTATGTGGACTTTATTCCCGTCTGTCCTGAAGTCGAAATCGGCCTTGGAATTCCCCGAAAACCCATCCGTATAGTCCTGAAAGAGGGGGAAAGACATCTTCTCCAGGAAGAAACAGAAAAAGACTGTACCGAAGCTATGAGACGTTTTTCAGAGAGTTTTCTCACCCTTCAGGGAATTCATGGTTTCATCCTTAAGGCCAAGTCTCCTTCCTGTGGCCTTAGGGATGTGAAAATCCATGCACCCTCGGGGAAAGTACTCTCCTTAGGAAATGGTATGTTTGCCGAAGCAGCTCTCAAAAAGTATCCCCACGTAGCTATCGAGAGCGAAAAGCGCCTCGAGAACCTTGCTATTCGTGAGCACTTCCTCCAAAAGATTTTTGCCCTTGCCGACCTTGAAGAAGTATTCCAAAAGCAGTCCCCAAAAGCACTCGTGGACTTCCACACTCGCTACAAGTTCTTTCTCTCGGCTCACCACCAGAAAGAAGCCCAAGTTCTTGGGAAAATCGTCGCTCGCGCTGGAGAGGACACCAACAAGGTCTTCGAGGAATACAGGGTGCACTTTCTCCAAGCCTTACGGAGAGCTATGAACCGAAGGCTTGTGGTCAACGTCTTTTTCCACGTCCTTGGTTACTTTAAAGACAAAATCACCCCCAAGGAGAAAGCATTTTTCCTTCGCCTCCTTGAGGACTTCCGGAAAGGTCAAGTCACATTCCCGGTAATGGCAAAGCTTGTAGAATCTTGGATCATTCGTTTCGAGGAACCCTATCTTGCTCATCAGGTCTTTTTCCGCCCCTATCCTGAAGCCCTACAACCTAAAGAGCTTGAGGATTTCCTCCCAGAACGGGACTTTTGGAAAACATCCTAATGAGTATGTGCAATAGCCTAAAAACAAAGATTACCTCCTCCCTCGAAGTAACCCTTGAAAGGACACACGAAAGAGGGGATGCATCCTCCGGCACACCGGCTCAGAGAGAACTTCATGAAAGAGGTACAAGAATTTCAGCTCCTCCCCGAATCTCTTCGGGAAAGGAAGGACATCCCCTTTGGTTCTTTTGGTATCACTCTGCACCTTTTTCCTCTTCCTTTCCCAGTCTCTCCCTCATGCGGGTGTCGGCCTGAAGATTCTGGAGGGAGTAGTAGTCGAGGAATCCCATCTTCCCCTCTCGCAACGCATAAGCCAAAGCCCGAGGAATCTCCGCTTCTGCTTCCACAACTTTAGCCCGCATCTCCTGAGTGTAAGCCTTCATCTCTTGCTCCCGGGCAATAGCCAGAGCTCTCCGCTCCTCAGCTTTTGCCTGGGCTACTCTTTTGTCTGCCTCAGCCTGGTCAGTCTGGAGCCTTGCACCAATGTTCTCCCCCACATCGATGTCCGCAATGTCAATGGAGAGAATCTCAAAGGCTGTACCGGCATCAAGACCCTTGTCAAGAACCGTCTTTGAGATCGTATCGGGATTCTCCAAGACTTCTTTGTGAGAATGAGACGAACCGATGGTGGTAACAATGCCCTCGCCTACCCGAGCGATAATAGTCGCTTCGGTTGCCCCACCAATGAGACGATCGATATTCGTTCGCACCGTCACCCGGGCTTTAACCTTAAGTTCAATACCGTCTTTAGCCACTGCCGCTACCGTCGGTGTCTCGATGACTTTGGGGAGTACGCTCATCTGCACCGCCTCAAGGACATTGCGCCCGGCAAGGTCGATGGCACAGGTCTTTTGAAAGGAGAGAGGAATACCTGCCCGTTCGGCAGCAATAAGAGAGATAACCACCCGGTCAACATTACCCCCAGCGAGGTAGTGGGCTTCAAGGGCTCCAACGCTCAAGTCCAAACCAGCTTTGGTAGCCTTGATGAGAGGAAGGATAATGCTTGCCGGAGGAACACGACGCAACCGCATTCCAATGAGAGTGACAATGCTCACCCGTACCCCTGCCGCCAAAGCCGAAATCCAAAGCCCCAGGGGCACCAGGGAGAAGAACACAATGACCACAAGAAGAATCAGTACTGCCGGAATAAGATATCCGCCTATATTCACGGCTTGTCCTCCTTCCTTCGTCGCACAATAATGGTATTACCCTGCACCGCATCTACCGTCACTTCCGCCCCCTTCTCGATGAATTCGCCCCGACTGACCACATCGTACGACCTCCCCTCAATCTCGGCGACACCGGCTGGGCGAAGAACGGTTTTTGCAACCCCTTCCTTCCCCAAAAGGTGCTCATAGGAAGAGGAGACTCTTTCTTTTTCTCGAGCAGGACTTCGTTCCCAAAGCCCTATCTTCTTCCAGATGGGATTCTGGGGAAGGAGGAAAAAAAGAGCCAGGAAAATCGCTCCCAAAATGGCTACATAGAGAAGGGTTTCTGAAAGTGCAGCAATAAAAGAAAATTGTGTGGTCCTGAGCGTGAGATAGAGAGAAACAATCAAAGCCCCAATTCCAGTCACTCCCGTTACCCCAAACCCCGGAATAACCAAAAGTTCCAGAGCCAAAAGGACAATGCCAGCAAGAAAAAGCAGTAAAGGTTCCCACCCAGACAATCCTGCCAGATACCGTCCGCCGAAAAAGAGAAAGAGCGAGGTAAGACCCAGTATTCCAGGAACCCCAAAGCCCGGAGTCATGATTTCAAGGAAAATACCTCCAAAGGCAAGGAAAAGAAGAAGGGGTACTATTGCAGGATGGGTCACAATACGTGCTAAGGTTTCCGACCAGGAGGGAGAAAGGGACACAATTGGACCCTCAAGACCAAGCTGGGCAAGAACCTCCTTTTGAGTTTGCGCAATTCCATCGATTGCCCCAAGCTCAAGGGCCTTTTTTGCCGGAAGGGTGAGCAAAGTTCCCCGCTCTTTCACCCCTTCGATGACCACTTCTCGGTCTACCATGGCGGCAAAAGGAAGCGGGTCTCTCCCACGAGCCTGCGCCAGAGCCTCAATCTGAGCTCGAAGAGCCGACACCGTTTTCGGATCGGGCTTTGCTGCTTCCTCTTGAGAGCCTCGCGGCTCACTTGCCCCCATGCTTCCATCAGGGGCCATAACAATCTTTTCGCAGGAGAGGGCCAGAAAGACTCCCGCCGACCAGGCTCTGGGATTCACAAAAGCCACAGTCTTTACGGGTGCACGAAAGACAAGGTCACTTATGAAGAGCATGGCATCTACCCGCCCACCAAAGGTATCGATTTCAAAGACCACCGCCTGAGCATCCTGCTTTTGAGCCTCCTGGAGAGCTCTCTTCACAAAGCTTGCTAATCCCCACTCAACTGCTCCCACATTGGGGACATCCTTGAGAGGAACCCAGAGGATAGGTTGGGCTGCAAAAGCAAAAAACGTAGGAAAGAGAAAAAGAGAAATTCCCAGAACTGCCTGCCAGAACGTTTTAGAGAGAATCTTTCTTTTGCTCATGCCTTTTATAGCCATAAAATTCTCTAATTATTCCCTGTGTTTTGTAGTCTCCAGGAATAAGTTTGCCTTTCCCTACAAAATTTTTTGTAGAGTTTGAATTTTTGGCTCTACAAGTGGAAAAATTCCGCATCTATACCCGAGAATAGGCGTAAAATGGGCATTTTTTTCGTGTAACTCGACTTGACAAAGGAGGAATCCCAGGGTATCCTAAAATTGCCATGGGCTCCGAGGAATCGGAGAACCGGAGGGTTGGAAAAAAGAACTCCTTCCTGCGAAGGAACGAGTTCGAAGCTTTCCTGCCAAGGAAAGTGGAAGTCCAATCCTGAAACACTAGGGGTATTAAGCGGTTATCCGTAAAATCTCCTGGTGAGATTGAGGTTCAAAGGTTCGTTGGGGTCCATGGTTTTTTATTACCCAAAAGCTGGGATTTCCTAAAGGGGCACGCCAAAAGTCGCCCGTTTGCGAGCATGTCACTCTCTCTCCATGCATTCCACTCCACCCTCACCTCAGGGTGGTTTTCTCCTTGGGTATTCCATTTTTCAGCAACGTTACATGGTAAGTTATACCCTTCTTAGCCATGAATGACCCGACCACCAATGAGGGCAATACCCAGGTGGGATAGGGGAAAAGTCCCAAGAGCATTTTGGGAAAATGTCCTGCTTTCTTTCGGGCTAAGGGTATGGCTTCCTCAACCATACACCCTCCCTCGGGCGAACTGGACAGTAACGCACAGACTGATAAGCACAAGACAGATTACCGAGGCAACTATGACTTTTGGGGTAGAGGTCGTCGTATCAGCCATGCGCTTTAGGAGGATCCCAAGAATTGCCCAATCCACAACCAGGGCGTAAAAAGGGTCTTTGCGTCCAAAAAGGACAAAGAGGGCAAGCAAGGTTCCAACGCCTATCACCGCCACGGTCCAGAACTCTTCACTCAAACCAAACCGACCCCACCCGTAGGCCACAAGAAGAGTAGCGATATTGGCGATGGTGGCAATGGAAATCCAGCCAAAATAGAGACTCATCGGCAAATGCACCAGGTACTTCTCCCACACACTAACCCTTTCCTGACCAATGCCAAGTCTCACGTAGATTGTCCCGAGCGTTCCCAAAAGGACCAACATAAAAATCATAGACAGGGGCAACACCTCATAGTGCCAGGAGAAAACCCAAAGGACATTGGCAATACAGGTGAAGAGGAAAAGAAAGCCGATTTTCTGGATGAACGATGGAGCCTGAGTGGGCATTCTCAGCGACTGGATAAGCCCATACACGACGAACATGCCCAAAAGAGCGTAAATAGCAGTCCATATCACCGAAAAGGTAATCCCAGCTGGTACGAAGAGGTTAGGATATCGATCGGCAAGCTCTCCGGTGGTTCTCCCGGCAAGAGGAAGTCGTACTGCTAAGGTGTTCACCATAACCACAACCACAAAACCAACGATGTTCAACACAGAAAGAAGAAGCGGAGAAAGCTGAGACGACAAGAAAATCATCCCCTTCTTGTTGTTTCGACGATAGCACACCTCAATAACAATACCAGAGAAAACAGCGTTTCCCAGATGCAACTAGATAAACCTCTTTAAGCTTGCAAGAGCGCCTCAGTCATGGCGTCCATGAATTCAGGGACATCGTCAGGAACCCTTCCAGTGACGATGCGACCGTCAATGACTGCGGACCACTCAAAACTATACACTCCGCCCATGATGGGCACCGCGTCCTTACAGGCAAGCCAGCCAGCGCTCTTCTTCCCTTCTAAAAGCCCCGCAGCAGCAAGGGCAATAGGAGCGTGACATATGCCAGCGACAACTTTTCCCGCTTCATAGGCTTTGCGCAAGAAACGAAGAGGGGTTTCGGCAACAACGCAATTCCACGGGCAGAAGGCTCCAGGAACCATGACAAGGTCGATACTCTGAGGAGCAATATCCTCAAGGGGAGCGATACTGTAGTACCCCAAGGGAACTTCCTGAAGAGGTACAGAAACACCAAAGTTTCCTACGACAACGTCAAGACCAAGAAGGGGCGGACGAGACCGGAGGGGTGCCTTGAAAGTGCCAAGGGTAATCGCAGCTCCTCGAAAGAGGAACTCAAGGACTGGTACCACAAGCTCCACGTCCTCAAAGTCCTCTCCAGCTATAATGACTGTCCGCTTTCCCCGAAGGATGCCCTCCCGTGGGTCGGAAAAGGCCGGATCAAAGTATTGGCAGAGTCTCCGAACAAAAAGCGGGGTATCTACGGTATCCCGAGCAGTAAGAACCGTACCATCAAGGACTACAGGGACATTTTCGAAACTTCCAATACGCTCGATAAGGAAGGAGACAACTCTGCTCCCCGTTGCCCGCTTTCCCTGCAAAATGCCTGCACTCAAAAGAACCAAGGCACCATCTCCAATGGACCCCAAAAGAGCTCCACGTTCGGCAACTCTCTGCACAAAACCCAAAACCGCATCCTCAGTCATCATGATATCCGCTGAATGCCCTCCAAGGGCAACAAGGACATCATAGTCCTCTGGATGAGCCTCTTTAAGGGGCTTGAAGCTATAACGATTCTCCCCAAGAGTAGGGATAGGGTCAACGCTCATATCCCACATGCCGGTAACCCCTTTTCCCTTGACATGGGGTCTTGTCATCTTCCAGGTTACCCAGTCAACGAGAAGAAACTCTGGCAACCCCCCAAACTCGCTTAAATACTCTGCCAGGTAATAGGCCTGGAAGTCGCTAAACTCACTTGCCACAAGAAGACCAATCCGTTTCCCCACAAGGGGACCCTGGGGTTTACGTTTTCCAGCATATTGACCCTCGAAAAAGATAACTCCATCCTCTTCCCGTATGGTCACACCCGTTTTCCGAGCAACATCAAGGAAAGCGGTCATCTCTATCCCTCCCTCAGGAAACAAAAATTCTTGGGCCAAGCTAAAAAGCTTCCATACAATTGCGTATTGTGCCGTTATGACTTTAGATTTCAGAACGTATCAGAAGGGAAGACGTTCAGAACAGCTCGATGAGCAGCAAGCATACGCAATACTGCAAAACACCCCCTGGCATATTCCTTCGCCCAATGGAGGACTAGTTACACTCGGTCACAATCGGGATTCACCTGATACATTTAGAGAAAATCCCAAAAAGAACTTACTAAAGGAGGGTACCACGACCTTAACTCTTTCTGCCAAACTGGGACTTTCCAAGGACAGCCCTCTGAATTACTGTGAACCGATCTTTGACACCAAAATCCCTGTAAAGGCTCTCGGTAAGCGATCCTCCTGGATAGTTTGTTTTCTCCTGAATGGCGATAAGTTCAGTAACAACAAGGAGAAACTCAACAGTGAATTCTCCAACCCTGTCAAGCTCTCGGAAGGGTTCAACATGTTGAAGCTGGAAAAACTGAAGACTTGGAGGAAAGTAATCGATGGGTCTAATGCTCTGCATCATTTCGAGGATATGTTCTTTGAGCTTTAAAGTGAGATCTGGGTTGTAGGCATACTTCACATACATCTCTACAATTATATGGACATGTGCCGGAGTCCGCTCTCCCTTACCTGGCTCCCTGAACTTTACCTTAAAGTCCCAGCGGGATTTTTTCCCAGGATAGACGTTTATCTCCACACCCTTTCTCGTGATATAGATATTATCATCAACTCGGAAGCTCCGAGCACGACACATTCGGTACGATGATTGAAGGTAATAATAGAGAGCAACGAACCAAGCAAGGATTTTTTTCATCAAAGCACCTCGTAAATAAGAAGATACCGATGCACTATTTGAAGGTTGTTACGATCCTTCCGGGGAGATAGTTTCTTCTCGTCTTTTGTTACAACTACAATCTCCTTGAGCCAGAGCCCTTTTTCCTGGCGAAGGCGATCAACAATATATCTACCAAGGGGCTCGACGTATCCTTCGATACGGATGTCTTGCGTCTCAATAGCAAGAAAGCCTCCCGAGACAAGATAACCAAGGCCTTTCTTCACAACTTTTTCCAGAAACTCAAGATACGAAGCAACAGTCTCCCGATCCCTTACCTCTGGAAGAATGGGTGACCTAATACAGAGAAGATTCAAAGGGCCTGAGAGAAATGCTTCTGTTTCTTCACACTGGAGTTCAATGGAAAGGAGCTGGTACGATTTCCCCAGGGCGTACCTCTGTATGACATTAGAATTGAGGTATATATCGTAGGCATCCTGGGGGAAGACCCAGACCGAGGTAGTTTCAAGATCGATACTTGAGAGAGGCACATGGTTCAAAGCTCGAACACCTATTGCTAATTTCGAGGAAGGGTTACATAGACTCCAGGAATCCTCCTTCAAGGGCTTTTCGAAAATGGGTAAATACTCGTGAGCCAGGAGGAGAAAATTATAAGCAATACTTTTCTCTCTCCAAAATCCGGTAGTCTTGCAGTTGTACTGTCGCTTGATGACAAGCTCCTTCAAGCGAAAACCGGCTTCAAGGAAAACCCCCATGAGATCAAAACCAATAGGCACAACGTGTTTGCGCCTGCGGGTATCTCCAATAAGAAGGGCACATTTTCCACCGGGCTTGAGGACTCGGAAACTCTCTCTGGCAACCTTGCGCATCTCTTCAAGAAAATCCTGCACATCAAGTGCCGAGAGATCCCCCTCTACACCGCTACTGTAATTGATAATGCCAGCATAGGGTGGATGAGTACAAATGAGGTCAATGGAACTGTCTCCAATATCCGAGAGGTCTCGGGCGTCTCCGACAGAGACCACGGGTTCAAAAAACGGACCGTCTCCAAAGAGAGTCTCCGGGGGGGAGAAGTTCAGATGTTCCCGCGTCATTGCGACACAAGCAGGGTTGATGTCTCTTGCAATACACCGACGTCGAAGGAGCTTGGCCTCAATTGCTGTCGTTCCCCCACCCACAAAGTAGTCGAGCACAAGATCTCCAGGCTTAGAGTACTTAAGAATCACATTACGGGGGATATAGGGAGACCAGTTCCCCCGATATCCTCCGTGGTGTGTGGCCCAGCCTCCTCGCCGGGGATAACTCCAGACCGTGGTTGTTTCTTCTCGGAAATCTTTTGGCCCCCAAGAGGTAATGCACCGGTGGTGTTCGAGTGTCGAGATATTCACTCCATACGCCTCAGTGATTATGCGCTCAAGTTGCCGGAAAGTGATCCCAAATATTTCTCCAATCTGGGAATCAGAAAGTCCAGACTTCTTTGCCTCGAGAATGGCTTTCCGGAAGATCTCTTCTCCATGTACTTCTCGGAGGTGTTTCCCCAGTTTCTCTCCCTGGTATTGCTGGCACACTGGACAAGAAAAGGTCTCCTTTGCCGCCGTTTCCATATGTTTCATTATGGAACCCCCACCCAGCAGGTATTATACCTTACTGCTCGTTTCCTGGATAAGCCCCAAAAACGCACTTCGGGAAGTATCTGTGAATGTACCAAGATCTCTCTAGTACTAAAAACTTAGCCCACAAAGAGCGCTTCTTGATACCCCCTGAGAAAGCCACCAGCTGCCACTACCGATAAGCCTAAATCGTACCCATCTCCCCTATACCATAAGGGCAAAGGGTTCCTCAAGAAGGGTCTTCAAAAACTGCATGAACTGAGCAGCCAAGGCACCATCAACAATACGATGATCGCAGGAGAGGGTAAGTTTCATGACCGAAAGAGGAACTATCTCTTTTCCATCAAAGACTGGGCGCTTCTGTATCGCTCCACAGGCAAGGATCGCTGACTCTGGAGGATTGATAATAGCGGTGAAAGCATCAATACCGAACATCCCGAGATTGGAAATGGTGAAGGTACCACCGGAAATATCCTGAGGAGTAAGCTTGTTGCTCTTTGCCCGCTCAACAAGATCATGGAGTTCAACCGTAATCTGGGCAATGCTCTTTTTCTGGACCTCTCGAACTACTGGAACAATGAGTCCATCCTCTAAAGCGACCGCAACGCCAATGTTAATGTCCTCATGGAGCACGATACCTTCGTCGGTGAAAGAAGCGTTAAGCAAGGGATAGCGTTCTAGAGCTTTAGCCACCATTTTCACTAGGATATCTGTGTAGGAGACCCGAAGGCCGGTTTGCTTCTCCACAAGGGGTAAAAGCCGTTCCCGCATGCGTACAAGCTCTTCAGCAAGGACTTCCTGAAAGATGAAAAAGTGTGGTTTTGTCCGGGCACTCTCGGTCATACGCTCGGCAATGATGCGGCGCATTCGGGAGAGGGGCACGACCCTCTCGGGGACTTCCTGTGCCACCGTAACTTCTTCCACCTTCTCGGGAGCAGCAACTTTCCTCCGTTCTTCTTCCAGAGCCTTCCAGGCCCGTTCCACATCTTCTTTCACAATGCGGCCTCCTGGTCCAGTACCCTTTATAGTGGCAAGGTCAATGCCATATTCTTGTGCCAGTTTTCGGGCAAGGGGAGAAGCTTTGATACGTTCTTCTCTAACTTCTTCTTTCGGGATTGCCTCCTCTTTTTCTGGAACGGGTTTTTCCTCAGCTTGAACTGCCTGTGCCTTTTTCTCAGGAAGGGGAACTTCCTCGCCTACTTCCCCAATATAGGCCACAACCTCGGTAATAGGGACGGTTGCCCCCTCGGGATAGAGGATTTTGAGGACAACCCCGGATGCAGGAGATTCAACTTCCATATTGACCTTGTCAGTTGCCACCTCAAAGAGGGGATCCCCTTTTTCTACCCGATCACCCTCTTTAACCAGCCATTTATTGATGACTCCCTCTTCCATAGTCAGCCCAAGTTTCGGCATAATGACTTCCTTTGCCACACCATCCACTCCTTTCCTGGGAAAGCTCAAGAATACGTACCATGTCCGCCCGGATAGGGCCGTCATGTTCAAGGCAAACCCGCCATTCTTCTCCAGGGTATACGAGGATTTCCCTCTCCCCATCAAGGGCAATCGCTCCAGGTCCTTCTGGCAGAGGCACCACCTCCCCCACCTCAAGAACTCGGAACTCCGAAACACACACTTCCCGCACAAGCCCTGGAGCAAGAGGGGCAAGAACCCGCTGCCCTTCCTCCCCAAGGAGGGCATAGGCTCCGTAACGCTCCTCAGGGAGAATATGGACCATCCTTCCAATGACTGAACTCAAGCCTATAGTCAGCGGGCTACTCTGGGTCACCGCAATAAAACGCACCGTTTCAGGCTCCCATACGGCCTTTGTACCCAGAATCCTTTTGGTCACAAATACCACATCCACAAGAGCGATGTCCTCACGAGTCCCTGAAAAGCAACGCAAACGCTTACACCGCCTCAGCACCTGGTCCCTTTCTACCTTCCCCTCAAGAAAAAACCCCAAAGCCATGCCAGCAAGAGTTGGTTCAATGGTCTCGGCAAAGACGTTATTTGTACCACAGGAGAGAGCAAAAAGAGGGGTATCACCGCTTCTTTTGGCCACTACCCGATTCGTTCCGTCTCCTCCAAAGGTCACAAGAACAGAAACCTTCGCTTCCTCGACTGCCCACTCCGTGAACCGGAGGGTATCGGAAGCATCTCCGAAAGAAACTATGGGCGCTCGCTCAAAGGAGAGTCTCGCCGGAGAAGAGTATTCCCGGAGAGCCGCTTCCACAAGGTCATAGGGGTCAGGCATATAGACCACATGATGTTCTCCATAGGTTACCCCCAAAAACCCCTGAAGGAACCGGATAAGGGTGTTCACCTTTTCCCGGTTCCCAAAAACTGACCCCCAGGCCACAAGGCGGCGAATGTCCTTTCCTGCTGCCGGGTTCACCACAAGGCCAATGGTTGCCATTCAATGCACTTCCTGTCCACCAGTGACGTTAATTGCCTGTCCAGTCATGTAATCGGAGTATGAGGAAGCTAAAAACACTGCAACATTGGCAACGTCCTCAATCGTGCATTCCCGACCAAGAGGAACCTTTTCAACGTAGATTTTCCGCACCTGCTCAGGAGGCACACCGAGTTTTTTCGAGTACTCTTTGTCGAGGAGGTCCCACATGGGAGTAGCGAAAACGTTCCCAGGACATATGGCATTAACATTGATTTTGTACGGAGCAAGGTCCATAGCTGCGCTTTGAGTAAGGCCAATGACGCCGAACTTTGACGCAGAGTACGCCGCAAGCCACAGACCTCCACGCTTTCCCGACTTTGAGCTGATGTTAATAATTTTCCCGCTTTTTTGCTGAACCATGTATTTTGCCACTTCCCGAATGCAAAGAAACGTCCCCTTAAGGTTCACGTTGATGATGGCATCCCAAACCTCCTCGGGAACGTCGGTGATAAAGTGAGCCCGAATAATCCCTGCTGAGTTCACGAGAATGTCAATTCGCCCCCATCGCTCATACACCTGACGAGCCATTGCAGCAACTTCATCGCTCTTCGTAACATCGACTTTGATAGCCATGGATTCTCGACCAAGAGCTTGAATCTCCTGGGCAGTTTTCTCTGCACCTTCCAGGTTTACATCGCAACAGGCTACATGGGCTCCTTCTTGGGCAAAGCGTACCGCAATGCCCTTTCCAATACCTGAAGCCGCTCCCGTTACAATGGCAATTTTGTCAAGCAATGGTTGGGGATGCACAATCCCTCACCTCACACAAGAGAAATCACTGCTTTCAAGGCTTTTCCGCTTCTCACCAGCTCAATACCCTCTACAATACGCTCAAGAGGCAAAATATGGGTGATAAGGTCCCGAACCGGGACTCTCTTGGCGTGGATAAGTCGAGCTGCCTCCTCGTACTGGGACGCGTGGGAAGCAAAGACCCCAAAAACTCCAATTTCCTTGTAATGCACGATATTGCTGTTAAAGGTTATGGTAGGTTTATCCTTGGGCAATCCCCCAAAGAGGCTAATACGCCCCTGAGGAGCCACAAGTTCCAGAGCTTCTTCCTGGGCACTTCCAGAAGAAGCGGCGACAATGACCACGTCTACCCCAAGGCCATCAGTCAGTGCAAGAATGCGCTCTTTGAGGTTCTCCTTTTGCGGGTTGATGTAGACATCGGCCTGAACCCTTTGAGCCAAGGCGAGACGCTCATCAGAAATATCGGCAAGAAAGATCCTTCCTGCTCCGTGGTTGCGCGCCATAGCCACATGCATGCACCCAATGGGGCCAGCACCAATGATAAGGACTGTTTCTCCAAGACCAATGTGGAGGTACGACTGCCCGTTAATGACACAAGACAGAGGCTCAATGAGGCTTGCTTCAAGAAGGTCCATATCCGGTGGAAGGACGAGGAGATTGCCCCGTACCACACCCTCTTTGGGCATTTTCATGTACTCGGCAAAACCCCCGGGGTAATGGTATCCGATATAGCGCTGCTCCGGACAGAGGTTTTGCAAACCCCGACGACAGTACCGGCACCTCCCACAGGAAATGACCGTAACCACTGCGACTTTATCTCCTACCTTGTATCCCTCAACTCCTTCTCCTACGGCAACGATTTCTCCCGCAATCTCGTGTCCAGTAACTTGCGGAGGCTTCACATGGGGATGGCCAAATTGGAAAATCCGTACATCCGTCCCACAAATTGCACAGGCATGGACCCGGATGAGCACTTCTCCTGGACCAACCTGTGGTTCCGGGACATCTTGAACCTCAATGTTCCCCGGACCAAGGAAAACAGCCGCTTTCATAGGCCTTTGCCTCCCTGAAAGATAACATTTTTGAGCGCTGGATACAAACGCTGGTACACCACAAAGCGCTCCTCGTAGATTTTGGCTCTCTCGGGATCTGGCTCATACACCTTTTGTACTCGAACAAGGTCATTGACCAAAGCCCCAAAATCCCTGACTTCCTCTTTTGCCTTTCGCCCAAGGAGCGCTGCCCCAAAACAGGCTGCCTCAGAGACCGAAAGGGTCTCAACCGGCATGCCATAGATATCCGCCTTAAGCTGCAACCACACGGGACTCTTTGCCCCTCCCCCAATAGCCCGAAGACGATTGACGTGAATTCCTGCCTCACGGAGGAGTTTGAGATTCAGCTTCATTTCATAGCTCACACCCTCAAGGAGAGCCTTGGTGAATTCCTTTTTGGTGGTGTTGAGACTTAAACCAACCACCATACCTGCAGAGCGGCTGTCAAAGTACGGTGTTCCAGTCATCGTGAAGTGGGGAAGGACAAAGAGATTTGTGGGGTTTTCGGGAAGTCCCGCAAGGAGAAGTTCATAGGCGTCTTTTCCAAGACGCTCCGCCATCTCCTTTTCTTTCTCCCCAAATTGGTCCCGAAACCAGCGCAAAATCACCCCTCCAGTAAAGTTGTACACCAAGGTCGTGTAGAGTCCTGGGAAGGCATGGTGGTAGCAACAGAGGTTATTTCGCCACATGGCCTCTCCGGCAATAAAGCGGGGGATAGCTGGAGCAATGCACTCCACAGTCCCCGTGGCATCCATGGCAAGGCCTTCGGCCACAACCCCTGCCCCCAGAGCACCACAAGGCTGATCATGACCTCCAGTAGCGACAACTGGAAGATTTGCCCAGCGGAGCTCTTCGGCAAACTTTCGAGATACCTCGCCAAGAGGAGTTCCTGAAGGATATACCTGAGCAAGGCGTTCCGGCTCAATCCCAGCAATACCAAGGATTTCCGAAGACCACGTACCCCCTTCCACATCGAACATCATAGTTCGAGAAGCAAGGGGGAAACTTATTGCTGGAGGAAGGCCAAAGCGAAAAATGAGGAAATCCTCAAAGCACAGGAAATACCTGGCTTTTTTGAACACCTCTGGAGCGTACTTTTTCCACCAGAGGATCTTATGCACTGTCCCAATACCTGAGAGGGGCATTCCGGTAATGGTAAAGAAACGTTCTTCCCCAAGCCTCTCCCGAAAGAGGGGGACAAACTCGTCCCCCCGAGTGTCAAAAGTCACAATGCTTCGGGCAAGGGGTTTCCCCGAAGCATCAACCGGAACCACCGCTTCACCTTGAGAGGAGATACCGATGCTTACCGGGGGGTCATGGCGGATATTCTCGGTGACCTTCCGGAGACATGCAAGGACTTTCTCGTATACCTCGAGAGCATCAAGCTCGCTCCACCCATTCTGGGGACGGTAGAGGGGGTACTCGGCATACGCTTGGGCAAGGATATCCCCTTTCTCGTCAAAGGCGATAACCTTACACCCCGTGGTTCCCACATCAATTCCAAGGTAGCTCACACCACCCACTCTCCTCAGATAAGGCTTCGGATATATCGGAAAGCAGAGAGTGCATCGGCTTTTTTCTGGTACTCTCGCAGTGTCGCCACATCAATCTTCTCAACAATAGCAAGCATCATTGTGATGTTTTCAATACTTACGGTACAAGCCAAAGAAGGATCCTCCCGATATGGGAAGATGTCCAAACCAAGCCACCCCTCGTAATCAGAGTGGAAGAGGTAGTAAAGGAACTCTAAGGTCTCAAAAAAGTGCACCGTTCCCACAGCCATATCGTCGTCCCAGTCTCGGAAGTTATCGTTGAGATGGAGGGCAAAAAGTTTCCCAAAGCGAGAAAGAAGCGCTACGACGTTTCCTGGGGATTCCTTGCAGTTAAAGGAGTGTCCAAGGTCAATCGTTACTCCCACATTGGGAAGTCCAACTTCTCTGGCGAGGAAGAGCGCAAGCCCTGAAGTGGCAATAGTCGAGTGCGTCCGGGGTTCCCGAAGCTTGTACTCAAGGCTCAGCTTGACCCGAGGATTGTGGCTTGCAATTTCGCGAAGAGCATCAAGGAGAAGGTCCCACTGGGCACGGTAGTCAATTTGGAAAGGGTAATCAAAGCCGTCCTGTCCTGGCCAGAGGTTCATGACCTCGGCCCCAAAGTACTCCGCCATGTCCATGGCTTTTTTAGCAAGGTCAATGGCTCGTTTTCGCACCGCTTCGTCCTCTGACATCAAGCTCCCTAAAGCAAAAACGGGATCTCCAAAAAGGTCCACGTCACAGGAAGCAAGGGCAAGACCACGGGCATCAAGCTCCTTTTTAATGCGCTCAGCCGTTTCTTCGTTGATAGGGTTTGGGTAGTGCATGATGACTCCTTTGAGGTCAGGGGTAGCAGCAATGGCATCAAGTGCCTTTTCAAGAGGCACATCTTGCTTGTACCCTCGAGGGCAGAAGCGATCTGGGCACCCTCCAAAAACCCAAATCCCTGTAGCAAATCCCTTACTCTTCATAACGCTCCTCCTTTCGCTCCAAAGCGCTTATGAGCACGTTGATTTCTCGAAGACCATTGTACAACTTCTGATACACCTTGTAGTACTCCTCGTACACGGCGCTTTGAGGAGAAGGACGAATCTCCCCTCGGAAACGCACCATGGCTTCGATACCCTCCTGGGTGTTGGCGAAAACTCCTTTTGCCTTCCCTGCAAGAATGGCTGTTCCTAAAGCAACCGCCTCTTCCGTTTCAGGAAGGAGCAAGGGTTTCCCCAGAATGTCCGCTTTTATCTGCAACCACTCCAGAGACCGTGCGCCCCCACCAATTGCCCGAAGGTCCAAAACGGGAAGACCAAAGGAGGCGAGAAGGTCAAGATTCAGTCGCATCTCATACGTCAAACTCTCTAAGATTCCCCGGAGAATGTCAAAACGAGAGGCAGCAAGAGTAAGACCAACAATCGCTCCCCGAGAGTGCTCATCAAGGTAGGGAGTCCCAGAACCAGCAAAGTGGGGCAAAACAAAGATTGAAACAGGATGCTTTGGAAGGCAGGAAAAGAGAGCCCGGTAAGGATCCTGCGCCTTCTCTTTTATATCAGGGGCTAGAGCATCCCGAAACCAGCGGACAATGGATCCTCCCGAGGCGATATAAGCCAAGGTAAGGTAAGCATTTTCGCCCACATGGGGGGAAGCACAGAATCCATGCTCCATCATATCCCGGCTCAGGAGGGGTTCTGGACCAATGTTGAGCGCCACGCATTCGGAGGTCCCAATACCATACATAGCCTCACCAGGCCTCTGTACCCCACACCCCAAAACCCCACAGGGCTGGTCGTGCCCTCCAGTGGCAACGGGAACTTTCCCCTTTATACCCAAATCCCAGGCCAGGTCCTTTCGAAGGTATCCCACCAAAGACCCCGCGGGAAGGAGTTTGGGGAGTCTTGCCTCGTCAAGGTTTGCCACCTCAAGAACTTCTTTCGACCAAGTCTTCTTTCGTACATCGAACATCATGGTTCGGGAAGCAAGCGAGTAGTCCATAACCGGTTCTTCCCCAGTAAGGTACAAGGTGACACAATCGGCAACACAGGAGAATTTCCAAACCTTTTCAAAAATCCGAGGCTCATTATCCCGAAGCCAGAGGATTTTATTCACTGTGTACATCCCATGGAGAGGCATTCCGGTGATGGTAAAAAGGGTAAAAAGGTCAAAATGCTCCTGGAAAAAGGTAGTGTACGTATTTGCTCGAGTATCGAAGTTCGCAATGGCCAGGGTCAGGGGAGAGCCATCGTGTCCCAGGGGCACAAGAGTTTCCCCATGAGAGGTTACAGCAAGGGCATCAACAGATGCACCAACCTTTGCAGCTACTTCTCTGAGGGCTTCACGTACTGCATGCAGAATCCTTCCCGGGTCAATCTCAAGCCATCCAGGTCTTGGAGTCACAAAAGGGTACTCTCGAAACGAAGAGGCAAGAACCTTTCCATCCTCCCGGAATGCCACCACTTTGCATCCTCCAGTTCCCACATCAATACCAAGAAGCGCCATTACTTATCCCCTCCGAAAGAGCCGGCTCTCGGTAACACCAAAAAGAACCGCCACAAGAATCAGAGCAACAAGAAAAACCCACCGAAGCCCTATAGCGTCTGCCACTATCCCCATGAACCAGGGGAAAAAGAGTGCTCCCAAACCCCCTGAAGCAACGGTCAAGCCAATAGCCGTAGCCTGGAGCGAGTTGATGTGCTTTGCTACCCAGGCGACAATAAGAGGCCAAATAGGAGCAAAGCCGAAACCAAGAACAAGAAGAGACAAAAGAGCAAGGGGAACCTGGCGTGTCACATTGAGGCCAAGAAGGGCAAAGAAGCTCAAAATGACCGCAATTCGAAGAAGCAGAGGATAGGAAGCCTTTCGGGCAAGAATCCCAAAAATGAGCCTTCCTACGGTCATCATGCCCCAGAAAACCCCCATGGCTGCTCCGCCCAAAGCAATGTTCTGTTTGAGCTCCCGCACAAAATAGGTACTCATCCAGGCGGAAGAACCAATTTCTGCCCCCACGTAGAGGAAGATGGCTAGAAAGCTCATTCCAAGAAAAACTGCAAAAGGCGAGAGTGCTTTAAGGCTCTTCCCAGAAAACCTTTCGTTGTTCCCAAAGGCAAAGAGCTCTCGCTCCCGGAGAAAAAGCCCAAAGAGGAGGAGGGAGCATATGCCAGGGACAAAATACAGTATTCTAAAGCTCACCCCACGGGCAAGCAAAAACCCAGAAAGATAAGGACCCACTGCCGCTCCAAGGCCAAAAGAGATTTGACTTAAGTTGAGTGCCGATCCTTCTTTTCCTGGGAAAACCTGGGAAAGAAGCCCAGTAAGTGGTGCTTCGCAGAATCCCCCACCAATTCCCGCAAGGAATATTCCCCACTCAATGGTGGTAAAACCTTCCGCAAGGCTCACCACGAAAAATCCTAGGGCAAGGAACGCTTGGCTCATCACAATGATGGGTTTTTTCCCAAAGAAATCGCAGAGTGCTCCACTCACAAAGGTGGTCACCACATAAGGAAGGTAGTAAAAGGCAAAGAGGCGTCCTGCCCGGGTAGCAGAAAGGTGGAAAAGTTCAATCCACCGGGGCAGGACTGCCCCGGTGATGAGCATGGACACCGCCAGGAAGAAAAACGCTATACCAACAGTAACCGAGAGCCGAAGAACTGCTCTTTTGTCCATTTTACTTGCCACAGAGAGATCGTGCCGCCTGGACCACGTCTTCCACCCGGGGAATGTAGTTATCCTCAAGGTAGCGGCTACAAGGGACTGGGGCGTCGGCTGCCCCAAGGCGGACAATAGGTGCATCAAGGTAATCAAAGGCGTGCTCCATGATTTGGGCAGCAATCTCTGCCCCTGCGCCTCCCGTTTTGCAGCCTTCGTACACAATGATAACTCGGTTTGTCTTCCGCACCGACTCGCAGATAGTCTCAATGTCAAGAGGGAGCAGGGTTCTTGGGTCCACCACTTCCGCCTCAATGCCTTCTTTGGCCAGAACTTCTGCTGCTTCAAGGGCCACAAGGAGCATTCGAGAATAGGCTACAATGGTGACGTCTTTTCCCTCTCGTTTCACGTCGGCAACACCGATGGGGATAAGGTACTCTTCCTCAGGTACTGGACCTTTGGTGTTATAGAGCATTTTGTGCTCAATGAAAAGAATCGGATTGTCTTCCCGAATTGCCGCTTTCAAAAGACCCTTGGCATCAAAAGGCGTTGCCGGCATGACCACCTTGAGTCCCGGAACATGGATAAACCAGGCTTCAAGGCTTTGGGCATGCTGCGCACCGGAAGACCGCCCACACCCTCCTTCGGTGCGGATAACCATGGGAACCCGGGCTTTGCCACCGAACATGTACCGGATTTTTGCCCCCTGGTTCACCAACTGATCCATGCAAAGGGTCGTAAAGTCGATGTACATGATTTCTCCCACGGGGCGCAGACCAGTCATTGCTGCCCCCACACAGCAACCCACGATCGCCGCCTCAGAAATGGGAGTGTTGCGAACTCGCTCTCCTCCAAATTCTTGCCAGAGGCCTCTGGTAACTCCATACGCTCCGCCATAGAGCCCGATGTCTTCCCCAATAAGAACGACATTCTCATCTCGGCGCATTTCTTCCCGCAGGGCTTCGTTGAGGGCATCCCGGTAGGTGATAACTCGCATCTTTGCCGGGTCAAATTCTTTGATGCTCCGTACCACTTTTGTGCCCCTTTTCCGCTCAATTTCGGCAAAGTCCTCCTCAACGTAGACATCTTTGGTGATTTCCTCCAAAGGTGGATATGGACTTTGCTCAGCAAAGACAATGGCCTCCTCGATTTCTTTTTCAACCTCTTCGTGGATTTTCTGGAGTTCCTCCTCCGTTGCCACCCCCTGTTCCAAAAGCCAGGTACGGTACCGCTTGATGGGGTCTCGAGCTTTCCATTCCTGTTCCTCTTCCCGAGTTCGGTACGCCCGAGGGTCATTTTTGGAGTGCCCCAGGTAGCGGTACGTCTTGCACTCAATGAGGGTTGGTCCTTCACCCCGGCGGGCACGCTCTGCCGCCTCTTCCACTGCTTCTTTCACCGCTAAGACATCCATGCCATCGACTACCACCCCAGGCATCCCGTAGGCTGCGGCACGCTCAGCAATATCCTGAATCGGGAAGGCCTCCTTCACCGGCATAGACATGGCATAGAGGTTGTTCTCGCAGACAAAAACCACAGGGAGCTTCCACACCGCGGCAAGGTTCAATGCCTCATGAAATGCTCCGGTATTGGCCGCCCCGTCCCCAAAAAAGCACACCGTAACTTTCCCAGTATTTTTGTACTTTGCAGTAAGGCCCGAACCAACAGCAATGGGAATGCCTCCGCCAACGATACCATTTGCTCCTAAGTTCCCCGCAGTGAGGTCGGCAATGTGCAGGGAACCGCCCTTCCCCTTACAGTACCCGTCAATCTTCCCGTATAGTTCCGCCATCATCCGGTCAAGACGTGCACCCTTGGCAATACAGTGGCCATGGCCTCGGTGCGTCGAGGTAATGTAATCATCTGGACGTATAGCGTAACATGCCCCTACTGCTACCGCCTCTTCCCCAATGTACAAGTGCGTCGTTCCCCGAATCTTATCCTGACTGAAGAGATCACTTACCGTCTCTTCGAAACGGCGAATACGAAGCATATCCCGGTACATGCCAAGGAGCCGCTCTTTCGACTCCATTTGCACACCCTTGGGCTCTACCCGTGCTTCCATACCGTCACCCCCTATAGCATTCCCCTTTTGAGTCGCTCAAAATACTCAAGAATTCGCTCTCCTAAAGGTTCTTTTGGTGATACCCCACAGACTTTCTCAAGCACCGCTTCGACCCCTTCTTTTACCAGCATATCCTGAAGCGCTCTCGCCTCGGCATCTTCAGGAAAGTCGTAAAGCAAAGCTGCGGCACACCCGAAGGCGATATTCTCGGGGAAAACCCCCCATTTGAGGCAGAACCGTGCACCCCCAATAAGGCGATCTTCTGGAGCAAGTTTCCGGAGTGGTTCTCGCCCCACTCGAGTAACCGTATCCATCATGGCGGGGTTAGCAAAACGCTCTTTGAGGTCCGTAAGGTATGCTTCGTGTTCTTTCCTCTCCCAGAAAGGATACTTCCGGAAAAAGGCTTCGGTGACTTCTTGCCAAGCTCCAGAAAACACCCTAGCAATGCGATCGTCCCAAAGAGCTTCGTGGATGTACGCGTACCCAAAGCGATACCCAAGGTACGCAAGCACTGCGTGCCCCAGATTGTGGAAAAAGAGCTTTCGCTCTTCCTCAGCCTCAAAGTGCTCCGTCCCCTCAAAACCAAAAAGAGGCGGAAGAGAACCCTTTACCGCTTTGGCATCAAAGGGGAGCCTCGTGTACGCTTCAGCAACCACACAGAGAGGGTCCAAAACCCCAAAGCGCTCGCTCACCACCGGAACCATCCGAGCAATAACCGTCCCCACAAAGCCAACATTCTCTTTAAGGAACTCTTCCTCTTCCTGGGAAAGGTATTCCCGCACCATCTTTTCGAAGACATGGGGGGCATCTTTAAGATTTTCGCAGAGGAAGACGTTAAGAGGCTTTGGGTTCTCCTCTTTTCGCCTCCTGATTCCCAAAGCTACAAGAGGAGCAATATGAGGAAGGTTCTTGGCCCCGACAGCGGTAAGCACAAGGGTAGCATAGGCAATGCGCTCAGCGATGGTCTCCTCTTCCTGTGCCGATAGAACCTCAAAGTGGCTGATTCGCACGTCTTCAAAGGTTCCATCCTTGCGCAAAAGCCGTATAGGGTACGATCCCCGCTCTCTAAGTGCAGCAACTAGGGTTTCGTTTGCCTCGACAAAGACCGTGTAAAGACCTGATTGCTCAAGGAGATGCCCAATGAACCCTCGTCCAATATTTCCTGCACCAAACTGCACTCCGTATGGTTGCATCGCTACACCGCCTCGTGTTCCTCTATAAACCGCTGCACCTCTGCAAAACTCCCCACACCTTCTGTAGCCCCCATCTTCTCCACACACATTGCTCCACAGGCATTGGCAAAGCGTCCAATCTCATAGAGGTCCCATCCTCGGAGGTACCCAAAAAGAAACCCTGCGGCAAAGGCATCCCCTGCGCCCGTGCCGTCAACCGCTTGAACCTTAAAGGGGGGAGCGAGAACCTTTTCCTCCTTGGTCATGATGAAACTCCCCTCCTCTCCCATCTTGATAGCCACAACCTTTGCCCCATAGTCGAGGAAAAAAGAGGCTATATCGGAGAGGGTGCTTTTCCCTGAGATTCGTGACGCCTCATCCCGATTCGAAATGAAAATATCCACCAGAGGGAGCACCGGGGCAATGGTAGCAAACCATTTCCCGGTATCATCCCAGGCAGTATCAAGGGAAGTCAAAACGCCAAACTCTTTTGCTCGGGCAAAGACTTTTGCCGTTTCCTCTCCATCAAAGCCAGGCATGAGAAAACTCCCAGCCACATGCACAACTTTTGCTCCCTGAAGGAATTCGTCTTTGACGTCGTGTGCCCGAAGAGCCTGGTTTGCACCGGGGTAGTGGAGGAAAGTCCTTTCTCCCGCCTCATCAAGAAGTACCATGGTAGCAGAAGTGTGAAAACGAGGATCTTTGGTCACTCCCCGGGTATCGACCCCATGGCGCCTCAAGGAATTGATGACCACATCCCCCAAATCGTCGTCCCCTACTTTTCCCACCACAAGAACTTCTTCACCAAGCTTTTTCAAATCCACTGCCGTATTGTGGGCGCATCCTCCCACATGGAGCTCCATCTCCGGCACAAGGAGAAGTTTTCCCTTCTCGGGAAAGCGATTAATAGGTCGCCCCATAAGATCAGCAACAAGAATTCCTATGCAGGTTACAAAAGACACCTCTATCCCTCCTTTGCCTCAAGCTCTACAATACGCTGTGCTGTATGCTCATCGGTAATGAGGATTTTAATGTACCTCCCTCGCAAAGCCCCGAGGATGGCCTCAACTTTCTCCTTTCCTCCAGCAATACCTATAACGTTCTGCATATCGCGTAAATCCTCGAGGGGAAGCGCCACAGTTCGCCGGTGCAAGGGTGTATCGATGATGTTTCCCTGAATGTCGTAGAACTGGCCGAGGATGTCCCCAACCCCACCTTTACTTCGGATGAGCTCAAGCTCGTGGTAGTCGATGAACCCGGTGAGGGCATAGATAGAGTGTTGGGCATCCACTGCTCCGATGCCCACAATGGACCAGCGGGCTTTCCGAGCAAGTTCCAGAGTCTTCTGGTTTATACGTTCACTCAGATAGAAATTTCGGGTCTCTTCATTTTCTACAACCGCTGGAGCATAAAGGTAGTAACACTCTCCCTCAAAAATTGAGGCCAGTTTCTCACCAATGGTGTAGGGATTCAAAGAAGCTGAGGCAGTTAATCCTCCAATGAGGGTGACGAATTTCAGGTTTTTCACTGTGACTCCCTGAAGGGACAAAGCCACCGATTTCAGGGTCCTTCCCCAGGCAATTCCCACAAGATCCCCATCTTGCAGCACCCGCTCAAGGTACCAGGCTCCAGCCCGCCCGAGGCTCTCAAAGAGATTCCCACCCCTTGGAGTTGGGACAACTACAGCATCTTTAAGATGGGGAAAAAGCTTGCGAAGCTCACCCTCAATGCGAAGGCAGTTGGCATACGGGGAAGCAATAGAGATGCGGACAATGCCACACTTCTGTGCCTTATCGAGGAGTCGGGCTACCTTAGGCTGCGAAAGGCCAAGGTACCTTGCAATTTCCCGCTGGGTGACCCCCTCCATGAAATGGAGCCAGGCAACTCGCGTTAAGAGTTCAAGCTCGTCCGTGCTCATGAATGAATATTCCTTTTTGGAATAATCTTTCAAAATAATTTTGGCACATCGGGGGTAAAATCGTCAATAATTTACAAAAAAGAATAAAAATTCATCTACTTTCCTGAGGCAACCGCAAGAACGAAAACACTTGAGCACCCAGCTTCTTGAAGCGTTCGGGAAAGGCTTTCAGCTGTCGCCCGGGAAGTCAAAACATCATCGATAACGAGGATACGCTTCCCCCGGATAGCCTCAGGCCATTCCACCTGGAACGCCCCCTCCACATTCTTTCGGCGCTCTTTTGCCTTAAGACCTGCTTGAGGAAGCGTGGGCTTTATCCGCGACACCCCTTGGGCAAGAACGGGAAGGCGAAGCGCTCTCCCCACAAAATCGGCAAGAAGGAAAGCCTGGTTGAATCCCCGCTCTCTCTCCCGTACAGGATGGAGCGGCACAGGGAGTATGAGGTCAACGCTTCTGAGCAAAGGAAACTCCTCACAGTACGCCACAAGGAGCGTTCCCAAAAATTTCGCCAATGATACCACACCCCGATACTTCAGGGCATGAATCGCCTCCCGAAGCGGTGAAGCGTACACACCGACTGCCCGAGCACAAGAGAAATGGTACTTGATACGGCGGCACACATGGCACAACGGTGCTCCCCCATAAGGAATCGCTCTCCCACACCTAGCACATATCCGATCCCGAAGAAAGACGATTTTCTCTTGACAACCCTTGCAGAAGGGGAAATGGGAAGGGAAAGGTATATAGGCGCCACAGACTACACAGTGCTCAGGGAGAAAAAGGTGGAGCAGGGGATTCATGGGTTTATAGGGATAGACCAGGTAAGGGACAGATTGGCCTGGTATACCCAAGCCTCAACGGCAAAGACACCCTCTTTTTCTGGAACGAGGGAAAAGAGGGCCTTTCCCTCCCCGTCCGTAGAAACACTCAAGACCTTCACAGGAGTACCATTTTCCCGGCGATAGACACTTATCGTCTTCCCAGGGCAGGGATTTCCGAAAGTATCTCGCACCCTGACGGCAAAAGGAATTGGTTCGCCAACTTTGCCTAGAGAAGGAAGACAAGAAAGGTCGTCAAAGTACCTTGGGTTTGTCGGCAGAACAGTGACTTCCCAAGATATGGGTGGAACATCCCAAAAGGGCAAGCGAGCCTCAAGGGTATACGTTCCCACTTTCCGGGGCATAACGATAGTCCCTGAGCACTCTCCAGAGGAATTCGTTCTCTCATGTACCAAAAGATCTTCTGGAGGAACGGGAAACACCTCACCTTCGCTTTTCCACACCCATTCCACCTTTGTACCGCATACCGGAGCCCCCAAAGCGTCTACCACCCGAACCGTAAAGGAGTGCTCCCTGCTTCCTGCCACAGGCCGCAAAACCGGACCCGGTTGCCCTCTGGAAAGTGAAACCGGCTGTCCCAAGATAAGGTAAAACTCCCTCTGCCACTCCTTTCCCTCACTTGAGAGCCGTAACGTTCGCTTTCCAAAACCAGAAAGGTTCTCAAAGGTAAGAGCCCATTTCCCCAGGGCATCCGACACAGTCTCTAGCTGAACGGCAGAAGAACTCGAACGAACCTCACCCCATACCTTTCTCCCCGGGGAAGGGTCGCCATCGGCATCCTGGAGCATCCCCAAAACCACGAAAGGAAATCCTGCCACTACTTCCTCAGGAATACAAGAAGTTACGAAAAGCAGGGCGACCGGAGGGGCGTAAACCTCAAGAGGAACACTCAGCGCCTTGACGCCCTCCAAGCTCAAGGTGAGGGTAAACTCTCCTTCTTGGGAAAAAGCTAACGCTAAGGTGCCTTCGCCCTTTTCAAGGGATACCTGCACATCCCCACACTTCACTTTTCCGCCCTCAAGGGATACGTCTCTATACCTACATCGCACAAAGAAAGAGGCTTCTTGTCCCACTTTGACCCGAGAAGGACCAGTAACTTCAAAAGAGACATCCCGCGCCACAGAAAAGACCTCTTCTCTTATGTTCCCTGCCCGATCCTGGAGGAGAACTCTTCTTTCCCCCTGCCAGGGAACAAGGACCTCCCAGTTTTGGCTAAAACTCTCTGCAACCCCGAGACGCACTTCTTCATTTGCCACCCCAAAGACCCTAATCCCCTCAGAGGTCGCAACTGCCCGGGAAAGAGAAATTGTTGGTGGTGTCGTATCACAAACGACATGCTTTCGGAAAACTTCTCTGTCCCCAAGAAAAACGTAGAGCTCGTTTTCTCCCTCTTCGAGGGTTAAAGAGAGGGAAATCTCTCTCGTCTTTTCGCAAAAGCCTTTTTGCACCGCAACCCCATTGAGAACAACACGGAAGCCTCCCCGGACTCTGAAGGTAAAAGGTAGGTACTTTGAGCGCACCCATGAGGGGGGATCGGCAAGAACCTCAAAAAAGGGCAAAGAAGGGAACACCTCTGAAACTTCTGGATCGCTTTGATTCGCAACCACGGGAAAAGTGACTTCCCTCCGAAGATATCGAGAAGTAACCCTCACCACCTCCTGACAGGGGAAATCAGGGGCCTGGTAAAGACCTTGAGAGTCGATGGAACCGTAACGAGCATCCCAAAAAAGAGGGTACAGAGGGAGACGAGAAGAGGTCACAAGAAACTGGTACTTCGCCCCGCAGAAGAGGTACGCAGGAGGATTGATGATGTCCAGATCCCCGTTTAATTGACACGAACTGAGAAGAAAAACGAATCCAAGAAAAAGGTACAACCCTTGTCTCATAAAAACTTGGAAAAAGCCTGTTTTTTAGGAATTCTAAAGGGATGATAAAGGTGCTGTCAAG
>CALAIW010000012.1 GCA_937922705.1 uncultured bacterium
TTTTCGCTTACCGGACGTGTACCGTTAACTACGTGAGAAACCGTCGTTATGGAAACCCCTGCCTTTTGGGCGATTTCTTTCAGTGTGGCCACATTTTTCCCTTCTTTGCGAAAAATTTTTGTTTTGCGCAAATTTTACAAAGAACGTCATAAGCTGTCAAGAGTCCGAAGGCTCTATAATAAAAAGTGTGGGATAGGGGTGTTTGGAATTAAGTAAGTGAGCAAGTAAATTTTGGTTATAGGAGGAAAAGGATGGGGGTACGTTCAAATTGGATACGGGCAAACAAACCTTTAAGAAAGGAGTGACCCTTGTACAGGGTTAACACTTTCATCTTTGCAAGACAAGAGAATTCCAAAAAATATTGCGGCCTATTTCAGAAGGAACCCGGGCCCAGAAGATATTGTGTTCAAGTGACCGTGGACCCTAAAAGGGTGTGTCTGGTAGGTGACAAGGGGAATTTTCTTATATGGGGTGGGTTATCCTATCCTGGGCTCCTGTGCGGTACAGGTGTTACCATTGTGAGAAGACATATACCCTTCGCTCTCCGGATACTATCCTCTGACCCATGTTTACAGAATTAGGGGCACAGATAGTAGTGTATTATGCACAGAGGACGCACTTTGCTTATGCAGCTCAGGTGCTGCACCTTATCCCGTCTAAGATTGTGAGATGAGCGGACAGGTATGCCCAGCCCGATCTTACTTCTGGTAATGATAGACCCTTTTCCACGCCATCTAAGATTCTCACCGAAGAGAGAACAAGAAGCAGGGAGAATATACCCCCGGCTACCTTTGACGGAGGCTCGGGATAGACTTATTCCCAAACAACAAGAAAAGCTTGAGGAGGTGAGGAGTGAGCACCCATTCCTCTATGAATTATACTAGCTAAAGGGAGATATAAGACAAATCCTAAAGATGGATCGGGTGGAGGAGGCAGAAGCTGCCTTGAGTCTTGGGCTTATGAATGCAGAATGGGTTGCAAAACTTCTACGAGAAACTCCTCTCCATTATCAAAACCGTATCTCTCTTTTACGTCTCATGTCATGAGCTCTTAACCATAAGTAAATAACGACCAGGGAAGAAAAACAAAAAGCGTATTACGTTCGTCAGAATAGGTGGTACATCACGTTCTTTTGTTTTCACCCCTATCACATTCTATTCATATCTTAAGAAGGTATATCTTTTCATATGCTCATAGACTCCCAAAGGACGAGAATCTTTATCCATGAGATGTTTCGTATCGAGTTGGAATTTCTGAGAGGCGAGGAGTGCTTCATAGTCACAGAGGTACCTTTTAAGTTTTGTTCTTTTTCTGTACTGACCCCTGAAAATCAAGACAGTTTTTCTCCATTTGAGATTTTCTCCATTTGAGAGTTAGAGCTCATTAAAAAATTATCTTCACCATTTGCCCCAAGAGCAAAGATCTCGGCATGGTCCATATCTTAGCATCTCCCAAAAACAGTCACCTGTGATTGGTGTTGCTCCCACTGTTGACGATATTCAAGCGGACTTCGATAGCCCAATGCCGAATGGACATAAAGCCGGCTATAATCATTGTTAATCCAGGATTCAATCGCCTCATAGGCTTGCTCACAAGGTAAACTCATGCAGCCAGAGAAGTTCCTCCTTTATTGTCCGTATCACCCGCTCCGTTTCCGCATTCCCCCTGGGACTGTCGTAGGAACAGAAGATCTGGTTGACCCCAAAAAGGCTATGTCTCTCATAAAGGATACCACCAGCCCACAGACCCCAAGAGAAACTTCGTCATGTCGACACCCCAGTACTTTCTGGCCGCGTCGCCTTTGGCTTAGCTCTCTGAGACTTCCGCAATGTTTTATGACGAGTCTAGTCTACTGAAAAGACCATTCTTCCTCATCAGTCGTTAGATCCGCTTATGGGTGACAGAGTAGCCCTCCCGCAACCGCAGCCAAGCCGTCATCCGTCGATAACCCCAAAACGGATGAGCCAGGCGAAGCTCCTTTATCTTTTCCACCAGCATTTCGTTCAGGAATGAAGTGCTCTTTCTTGAACCCATCTTCCGAGAATGGCCGCTGCGGCTTGTGCCCAGTATTTCGCAAGACACCTTCAAGCTCTCTCCTTTCTCCCTCCCGAGCTCTACCGCTTCCCGGAGATGAGTTCCTGAGTTTTTTAAAGCCTCGATTGCTATCGTCTGCCAGCCGATGATCCTTTGCAACTTCTCAATCTCTGCGCGTAAAGCATCCGCTTCCCCGGCCCTGCCTCCATTCATCAAGCTCTTGTGCCCTCCCTCAAGAAAACGGTCACACCACCGGTAAAATAGAGTTTGACTGATCTGATGTTCCCGACATATCTCAGCCACCGATTTCTGCCCCTTGAGCACGATGGCCATTTTCTCCTCAGCCGTCCATTTCCTGATCTTCATGCTTCTACCTCCAATTTTGAGTATAAACTCTATCTCTTGGAGGTGTCCACCTTCTCAGGGGTTCAGTACGGTTTGATAAGTTATCTCTGAAAGAATTGAAGACATCCATCTATTCCAGGTATAGGAAAGTCTCTGGCTACAAGTTTCAGATGTGCAGTTCCAGAGATCGGAATCTTCAAAAGCAGCAAGAGTCTTGTAGCTTTTGTAGGAGTTGAGCCACTTGTGAAATGCTCGGGACAATATGGAGGTAGGCTTGGCATTTCTAAGAAAGGTACTAGGCATCTTAGAAGAACAGCATACCTTATGGCTATGAATGTTATAAGGTTCGAGGGCAAATCTAGGGAGTTCTATCTTAGACTTAGAGAAAGAGGAAAGACCTATATGGAAGCTGTTGCAGCTGGGCTAACAAATTGCTTAGAACTATTTATGCCATGCTTATTCAGCATACCTTATACTCCCCGAATTATTCATAGTTGACTACTTGGTATTTTTGGAGTTCCTCCTTAGATAAGGGGAATTGAATCGGAGCCAAATGATTAGGGATATACTCCACCTCAATACCTTCATTCTTAAGGGCTGACTCTAACCACTCTCTTCCCTCACCATACTCACAGGTAGCGAAAGAATCAAAACCTTTTTGGTGAACCGAGTAAACGAACCAAGATTCACCCGCAAAAAGAACCTTCAAGAGCCACCACCTCCAATTCGTGCATTCCTTAGAGGGTTGATTTTCTCACTATTAATGTCGGTTCTACAATGACTTCCCTAGGGGGGATTAATTCCCTCGATTCTATTCTCTCTAATAACATTCTTGCCGCAATCTTTCCTATCTCCTCGGCTGGTTGGATCACCACAGTCAGTGGAGGATCCGCTAAATCTGCAAGAAAAACTTCGTCAAACACTACTAGTCCTATATCCCGAGGAACTTCTAAACCCTTCTCTTTTATAGCTCTCAAGGCACCAACGCCCATAAAATTATTAGCAGCGACGATCGCTTCTGGAAGATCGCCTGATTCGAGTAGTTCCTGCGTCTTTACATATCCTCCTTCTATGGAGAAATCTCCTATCTTTATGTAAGCACTTTTTACTTTTAGACCATACAGAGCTAATACCTTTACAAAGGCCTCATGCCTCTCCCTACCGGGTAAAGTCTATAGAGGACCGGAGATAAAGCCGACTCTTCTGTAACCCCTACAAACTAAGTGTGAGACCAGCAAGCTAATGCCACTGAAATTATTTCCCTTCACAGAATCAAAATCTCTACTGAAATATCTATCAGCAAAAACCACAGGGACAGTTCCACTCCTGAGGGTTTCTGGGATACCAGTATCTTCCTTGGATGGAGCAACAATTAGTCTATCTACCCTTCTTTCAAGAAGATTCTTCAAGTACTTATCCTCTTTTACAGGATCCTCTTGAGTATCAAGAATCACTGCTGTGTAACCATACTCATTAAGAAAATTTTCAGCTCCTCTGACAACCCTAGCAAAAAAACGGATTGAGAATGTTGGGAACGATAACTCCAGCCATGAAACTTTTCTGAACTTTTAAGCTTCGAGCTATGAGATTAGGAGAGTAATGCAGTTCTTTCATCGCTTTTCTTATCTTCTCTAAGGTTCGGGGTCGAACCTTGTTTGGATCATTAATAGCTCGAGAGACAGTTGCTACAGAAACCCCAGCTTTTTTAGCAACGTCGACCAAGGTTACCTTTTTTGATATGCTCTCAAATATTATTAAAAATTATTAAAAGGCCAGTTTTCCTATGTATACGATTCATAAAAATTGTAAGTACAAAGGAAAATGCTGTCAATAAAATACTGTCAATAGAAAATACTGGCAATACTATATGAGCTTGTCTCATAAATTTCTACCAACAACCTAAACACTCTTGGAGAAGAAGCTTCTCCGGCAGTGACACCGAGATCCCCTCTGCATCCCTCACATCAGGCAAGCCATGGGAATAAACTTTCTCTGAGCTACCTGGAACACCAAAGTCAAAACCAACATCAGGGAGGAGAATACCTCCTTCCTCAAGGGTAAAGAGAGCCTGAACCCCAAAAAAGGATTGGGGGTACATCCTTCTCCTACCTCGGTGGAGGGACTGTAAGCTCAGGCAGGGTTTCTCGGGGAAAAGGTCCTGGAAGGTAGGTCTAGTTGAAGTGGGAGCGGAAGGCAAGGAGAACAAGGTAGAGGGCATCAGAGTACATAGGAGGCCTTCCCCTTCTCGTCTTTTCTTCTTCCTCCAAAGAACTGGAAAGCTCAAGAACGGTCTCAAACACCCTTTTGGGTCTGTAGATATGCTTTCCTCTCACCATGGTAGGGATAAGATACAACAGAGTTCGTTTTAGACAAGCCCCAGGTACTCAAGGTCCATCACCGGTTGCACTGGCTCAAGGACATCAAGGCCAATGTCAATCATGTTTTTGATGCATTTCCCTAATGTTTCTGTTACTTTTGTGATTCGCTAGGTGGGTATCTACGTACTTTCCCCTCTCCTTGGGAACGTCAAACTCTATGCTTACCAATACTCCCTGTGGGTGGCCTTTCTTGGTGCCAGCTTAGCTCGATATCTTGGTCTTTTTGGTTTACCTCCATTGCAAGCAGCTTGACGGAAGCGAATGCTTAGGTCTCAAGAGGGAGGGTATGCCCTTAGAAGCCAGGGTTTTAGTGGTTTGCGATGTTTTTGATCCTTTGGTCCATGCAAGGCCCTACTGGAGAACCTCGACATTTGAAGAAGCCATTAGGGAACTTCGTACCCTCACCCAGGGGGGAAGCTTGATGGTGATGTTTTCTAAGTTCTCCTTGGAATTCTTCCCGAATACTACCCCACCTGGGCAAAGGGGCAAACTCCTTTCCTTCACCCAGGGGTGAGGGTTCGGCTGCAGCACATTTCCCCTGAGGGAAAGAAGAGATCTACCTAGGAAAGGTTGGAGAGGCGAAGGGGGACAGATTCACAGTGATTTTTGCAGAAGGAGTTGCTCTTATCGCTGGAGGGAGGCTTCTTTTTTCTGGGGCCTCTCCTACTCTATTGCTGAGCTTCGAGTTGAGTGTCTTATGGTTGCTGAAAAAGTGCTGCTCTCCTCCTTAAAGAGGCAGAACGTCGGGGAAGAGACTTTACCGTCCCGTAGAATCTCGACATCCGCTTTATGAGGATTGGTTCTCTCTGGGAAAGATGTTGTTGCCAGGGTAGTACAAAACTCTTCACGTTTTAGAAGTGGGGAGATGGAGAATCTTGGGACAAAGCGAGTGATTACTGCAATCCTTTTCCAAAGACAAAGGGAACTCCTCACCGGGGGTACGAGAATACGCTGTTAAAGAAGAGGAATCTGTAAGCCCCTGCTTCACGGCGATGGCAGTTTGCCTTCCCGTTAGGTTTGAGCCGAGATTGCTTTTCTTTTGCCGAGCAATTTGTCATGGACTGGCGAGGGATGTGCGCCATGTCCGGCTTGCTTGGTCCCACCTTTTCTGCCCCCTGGATAATAGAGATTTGTACTTCTTTGTCTTTCTTAGTTACGCTTCACCTAAGGGGCTGGCACCGAGGACAAAAGTACGTGCTTCGGGAAGATATAACTTCTCGCACGATAGGAGTTCCACATCGGGGACACTGGGTTTTTCCATAAACGGAAAGGAGGTCTTGGAAGTTTCCCCCCTCTCCTGAGGGGCGGCGGAAGTCTCTGATGGTTGTTCCCTTTGCTGCGATGGCTTCCTTAAGGACTGCAAGGATACTGGTGAAAAGCCGTTCCTTTTCTTCAGAAGAAAGGGAGGCAACAGAGCGTCTCGGATGGAGACAGGCTCGAAAGAGGATTTCGCTGGCATAGATGTTGCCAATGCCTGCAATCTTTCTCTGGTCAAGAAGGAAATCTTTGAGGCGTTTGGTGCCCCGAAGGAGGGAGAGAAACCTCAAGAAGGTGAAATCCGGGGAAAGGGGATCAACCCCAAGTTTCTCCTGAAGAGTCTGGTATTCTTCAAGGAAGAAAATTTTCCCAAATTTTCGTGAATCGATAAAGGAAAGGTATGTCCCTGAAGAGAGCACAAAGCAAGCCCTTTGGTGTTTGTGAGGCACATTTTCGGGGGTTGCCTCAAGTTGTCCGGTCATTCCAAGATGCACAACAAGGTACCCTCCCTCCTTAAGGGGGACGATAAGGTATTTTCCCAAGCGCTTAAGCGGGAGGATGGTTTTTCCCTCAAGGGACTCTCTCTGTACTCTCAGGCGAGGGTCTAAGATACTGACTTCAACAATCTTTTTCCCCGTGAGGATAGGTTCGAGTTCTTTTCGGAGAACTTCGACCTCAGGAAGCTCTGGCATATTTCCATCCGTGGGTATGCAATTTTTCTTGTACCGTCACCGTAATCGCCCAACAGGTGCGGTTTCCCACTGCATTCCATGCTCTCCTTACGACGACAGTGACGGTTTTCCATTGTACGGAATGGGAAAGTTCAATCCCTGTCTTGCAAGTAGTGGCTCCTTCATGTTGACCGAAGTACCTCCTTGCAATATAATGATACCACAGCACACCCCGTGAAAGGAGAGAAGCAGAGTCCATGAAGAGAACCTATCAACCACACAATCTTCGTGCCAAAAGGAAACACGGTTTTCGCGCTAGAATGAAAACTAAAGGAGGGCAGGAAGTCCTTCGCCGGAGGCGAAAGAAAGGTCGGAAGCGCCTCACTGTATGATGGAGACTCTTAAAAGAGAAAAAGACTTTGCGCGCCTTTTTGAGAAGGGGCAAAGGGTGGGTTCAGGCCCTTTGCGTCTTTTTTTCTATCGGCGAGAAGAAGGCCCAGTTCGGGTGTGCTTTGCAGGGCGGAGTAAAAAGGCAGTGCGCCGGAATCGTATTCGGAGGAGGCTACGAGAGGCTTTTCGTGTGCACTACTACCCCACTTGGAAGGACAAGCCCTTTGACCTTTTTTTCCTCGGGGAGGAAAGTGTCGCCTCGGTTGATTTTGCTTCCCTGGTGCTGTGGATGGGAGAACTTCTTGAGAGGGTGGAACGGAACGGGTGAGTGTTGAGAGATCTTTGGTACAGGTTCTTGACCGGATGCTTGTGTGGTACAAGAAATACGTTTCTCCCCTTTTTCCTCCCAGTTGCCGTTTTGAGCCTACCTGTTCTGAATATGCTCGAGAGGCGCTGCGCAAATACGGACTCTGGAAGGGTCTCCTCTTGAGTTTCTGGCGAGTGCTCCGCTGCAACCCCTATTCTCGTGGTGGGTATGACCCGGTGAAATAAGAGCGAAAGGTGATGGATATGTTTTCACAGATCTGGGATGGTCTAGCAAAAGCAATGGAATTTATTCTTCGCTTTTTCTACCAGCTTACGGGGAACTATGGTATCTCCATTATCCTCCTCACTGTGGTAGTGCGATTAGCCCTGTATCCGATCATCCACAAGCAAAACCTTTCTGCCCGAGCCATGCAGGAAATCCAGCCAGAGATTAAGAAGCTCCAGGAGAAGTACGGCAAAGACCCGCAAAGGCTCAACCAGGAAATTATGCGGCTCTATCGGGAGAAAGGCGTGAATCCTCTCGGGGGATGCCTCCCTCTCCTTGTGCAGCTTCCTTTTCTCTTTGTCCTTTATCGCGTTCTGGTAACCTATGATTATGGCCAGGCGGGATTTCTGTGGCTTCCAAGTCTCTCCCGCCCCGATCCGTACTACATTTTACCTCTTGCCATGGGAGTAACAACCTTCTGGCAGCAGAAGATCAGTACGCCTCCCTCTGGTGGTGAGGCGGCTCAGCAGAATCTCCTCCTTATGGTAGTAATGCCGGTGTTTCTCGTGTTCATTAGCTGGGGTTTGCCTTCGGGGGTACTTCTGTACTGGTTTGTTTCCAATCTCTTTTACATTTTCCAGCAGTACATGCTTGAAGTGCAACTCCGCAGAGCAAAGCCTGCCTCCCCTGCCCTGACGCCTTCGCCTCAGGGAGGTCAAGCAGTGCGTCTGCAAGAAAAAAAGGGGGGAGAACGTCGTGAAAAGAAGCGTTGAAGTTTCTGGAAAAACGCTTGAAGAAGTACTTGAGCGGGCTTCGCGTTACTTCGACGTTCCCAAAGAGCAACTGGGTTACGAAATCCTTTCGGAAACCAAGGGGTTCTTGAGTGTTTTTGTTCCCCGAATGGTGAAGGTTCGAGTCTGGGTGAAAAATGAGGAGGAAACAGAAGAAGTTTCAGGAACTCCGAAGGAGACGCGCGAATTCTCTGGGGCAAAGGAAGCGGTCGAGACATTTTTGCAAGAACTTATAGCAAGGATGGGGCTTGAGGTTACAGTGAATGTGGCTCAGGATGACACTGCGCTTCGCTGTGCACTGGATGGGAAAGATGCAGGCATCCTCATTGGTCGGAAGGGAGAAACCCTTGAAGCTCTTGAGCTTCTTGTACGGACCTTTCTCGTTCGTCGAGGATTCGGAGAAGTTCCCCTCGAGATAGATGTTGCTGGCTATCGAAGGCGAAAAGAAGAAGCGTTGCGTAAGCTTGCTGAACGGATGGCGAAAAAAGTAGTGCGAGAAAAGAAAAAGGTTCGCCTTGCTCCCATGAATGCTCGAGAACGGCGCATTGTCCACATGGCTTTGAAGGACCATCCAGAGGTTCTGACTTACAGCATTGGGGAAGAACCCAATCGACGCGTGGTTATTGACCTTAAGGCTCAAAAGAAGAAGTCCCAATCGAAGCATCAGACGCAATCTCGACGCAACAAAGGAGGAAATACTAAAGCCTCATGATCCGGGATGATACTATCGTTGCCGTTGCTACTCCACCCGGGGTAGGAGCTATTGGGATTGTTCGTCTCAGTGGCCGGGAAGCAGTGTCTATTGCGTCCCGGCTTTTTCGTTCCCGCTCGGGCAAGAAAGTCGAGGACTTCCAAAGTTTCCGGATGTACTTAGGAGTAGTTGTTGACCCAAAAACGGGAAAGCCCATCGACGAAGCGCTCTGTGTGGTTATGCGAGCTCCCAAGAGTTACACTCGGGAGGATGTGGTGGAGTTGCATCTCCATGGGGGTCCTCTTGTGGTGCGGAAGACCCTGGAGATATGTCTTCAAGAGGGGGCTCGTCTCGCACGTCCCGGGGAATTTACCGAACGGGCCTTCCTCAATGGACGCATTGACCTTCTTCAGGCAGAGGCAGTGGCAACCCTTGTTCGGGCTTGCTCGGAGAAGGTTCTTGAGCTCTCCTTGCGGCATCTCCAAGGGGCCTTTGGAGGTAAGGTACGGGAGTGGGAGAAGAGGCTTCTTCTCCTTGCGGCACATATTGAAGCCTCTTGCGATTTTCTTGATGTTTCCATAGAGGGTGAAGAAGAGTATATCCGGAGTACGATTACTACTCTTTTTTTGGAAATTAAGGAGGAGCTTGACCGGAGCAAGCGTCTTAAACCTCTTGAAGAAGGGATGCTTGTGGTTATAGCGGGGAAGCCTAATGTGGGAAAATCGAGCCTTCTTAATCTTCTCGTTGGGAAAGACCGGGCGATTGTTACACCCTTTCCTGGAACAACCCGAGATGCCATTGAAGAGTTTGTGCTCCTTGAAGGTTTCCCCTTCCGTTTTGTGGATACGGCAGGTCTCCGTGACAGTGAAGATCCTGTGGAACGCATAGGAGTAGAAAGGGCGCGAGGGTATCTTGAACGCGCAGATTGTGTTCTTGTTGTTTTTGATCGAAGCCAGCCTCTTGGGAAGGAAGACTGGGAACTTGCACAACTTGTCCAGTCACGTCCTCACCTTGTCATCCTGAACAAGAGTGACCTCCCCCAGGTGCTCACTCGAGAGGAAATCGGAGCCCTCTACCCTGGGGAACCCATTATTGAAATATCTGCCCTTACCGGAGAGGGAAGAGAAAATCTCCTCTCAGCCCTTGTGCAATTTGCCCAGGAGTACATCGGTCCAGAAGAGGACCTCTCTTTGCTTACCATTCGCCAAAGAGAGGAGCTTGAGGGCATTCTTAGGGTGCTTGAGGAGGCCAAGCAGGCTCAAGAAAGTGGTGCACCCCTTGATGTTTTGGGTGTTCTCGTGGGTGAAGCGCTTTCTGCAATGCAACGCCTCACGGGCGAGCGGATAGACGAGAAGCTCCTTGACACTATTTTCTCCCATTTTTGCGTTGGGAAGTAATTGTTCCACGTGGAACATTCTTCTTGTGCGTTCTCAAAGAGGGCGTTTTTTAGGGATTCCAGGTCGGCGAGGATATTGAGGAGGAGTGGGAGCTTCTTTTCCGACGAGGATAAGAGTGGTCTTCCGAGGAAGGAAGGGGACAGATACGCTTTGCAGTGCAACGACCGTGCTTTTGAGAATAGAGAGGGCGTTTTGTGCTTCCTTAACCTCTTTTTGAGCGTTTTGACCCTTGTAGTACAGGGCAAAACCTTGAGGTCTGACAAAAGGAATGGTGAGTTCTAAGATTTCTCGCAGTTCTCCCAGAGCCCTAGCAGTGGCGAGGGCAAACCGTTCCCGAAGTGCTGGGTCATGAGCTAAGGTTTCAGCGCGTCCACAGAGGATTGAAACGTCCTCAAGCTCCAAGGTACGGACAGCCTCTTCAAGAAAACGACATTTCTTTGCAGTGGCTTCAAGGAGGGCAAGTTGCATTGTAGGATAGACGATTTTGAGGGGGATTCCTGGAATACCTCCGCCTGTTCCAACATCGATAAGGTTTGCAGTTTTCCCAAGGATATGGCTAAAGGTGGATGCGGTGAGGCTGTCGAGTACTCCCTCGGTGAGGATTGCTTCCTCGGTTTTGAAGCCGGTGAGATTCAAGCGTTCGTTGGCTTCGTGGAGAAGGCGTACAAAAGCAAGAATCTTCTCTTCTTGGTCGTTTGTGAAGTGGACACAAAGCGCTGTCTCTCCGTCACGAAGGAGTTTTCGCAGTTTGTCCACAACTTATCCACAACTCCATTTCCGCTTTTTTCTAAAACATTTTTTGAACAGTTTCTGCGATAGGCGACACAAAAAGGCGTTTTTCCTCTATTTTTTTCTGTGGATATCGTCCAGAAACGTTCTTTTCTTAAAAAGAGTATATCGGAGGATACAAGAAATCCACAAGTTATCCACAGAGAAAAAAGTGCTTTGTGGTTTATAATACTGCCACGACAAAGGAGACACGGTATGCCAATCGAAAAGGACGATCGGGTGTATATCCTCCTTGAGGATGGAAGAGATTACCTTGTGCGGGTGACCCCGGGAAAATCCTTGGGAACGCACCTTGGAAACCTTGAATTGTCGGAGTTACTTGGAAAAGAATTTGGGGAGTGGGTGTTTACCTCCAAGGGGAAAAAGGCCTTTCTCCTGCAACCTGGAGTGGTGGAGAATATCTTCCACATGCGTCGCAGGACCCAGATTGTGTATCCTAAAGATTTGGGGTACATCCTCCTTATGCTTGATGTGAAAGAAGGTGACCGGGTTATTGATGTAGGCCTTGGGAGTGGAGCGATGTGTGGAGCTTTAGCTCGCCTTGTGGGAGAAAGTGGTCGGGTGTATGCCTATGAGCGCCGGGAAGACTTTATTGCCCTAGCCCAAGAGAACCTTAAGGAGTGGGGAGTCATCGATCGAGTGACCATTCATCTTCAGGACATTGAGGAGGGGTTTGTGGAGAGGGACGTTGATGCCCTCTTTCTTGACGTTCCAGAGCCCTGGAAGTACTTAAGGCAGTGCTGGGATGCCCTGCGGGGAGGCGGAAGGTTGGCCATTGTCTCTCCTACAGCCGGGCAGGTTATAGAGGTTCTTCGAGGGCTTGGAGCGCTTCCCTTTGTTGCTGTCCAGGTGTGGGAAAGCCTCTTTCGGGAGTATAAGCCCAATCCCTCGACATTCCGACCTTTTGACCGTATGGTGGCGCACACGACATATATGATTTTTGCCCGAAAAGTTTTCGAAACCCCTTAGGCGATGCTGGTAAGGTCTTCGAAGTAGTAGCGGAGTTCCACCGTATCCCCCCGTTGTGCTGATTCGATAGCTGCGCAAGCTAAGGCGAAGGTTTTGATATTGTCGGAAAGGGCATTTTCCGGTGTCGTACCACTTTGGATTGCTCTCACGAATTCCCGAAGGACAAACACTCGCCCATCGGTTTCGTAGCGAGGGAAGAGTATCTCTTCACGTGTACCGCTTATATCGTCGAAAAAGATACGGTTGTTTTCCAGAGAAAGTGTTCCCTCACTTCCAAAAAAGCGAATGGTGCCGTTCCATCCTGTTTTGTATCCCCGGGTTACCCAGCTTCCAAAGTAGTGTACGAGTATTTGGGGAGCAAAGATGATGGTCCCCCCGGCTACAGCGTCACCTTGGAACGGACTCCAGGGGGGGTTTGTGCTTTCCATACGAACGGAAAGCGCTTCTTTTCCCAGGACAAAGCGGAGGATGTCGAAATGGTGAACACTCATGTCTGCAAGGAGAGGATGTTCCATCGAGGTCCTCCATCCCCCAAGTTGCAGTGCTTCATGGAATTCATAGGTCACGTACGCAATGGTGCCGCATCTTCCTTCAAGGAGTGCCTTTTTGAGGGCTTGAATCTCAGGACGGAACCGATAATTCTGGCTCACGACGTACACTAGCCCTGGGGATTTTGCCCAGGCGGTGTATATGGCAAGGGCATTATGCCAGGTGTCAGCAAGGGGCTTTTCAGAAAGGACGTGAAGTCCTGCGGCGAGGGCTTCTTCGGCAACTTCCCGGTGTACGGCATTTGGGGTGACCACGAGCACTGCTTGAGGCTGGGTCGCTTTGAGGGCTTCTCTGAGGGTTGAGAAGCAGGGAATCCCTCTATCTCCAAAACGCTTCATGAAACGCTCTTGGGCTTCTTTACTTGGGTCCACAACCGCGCAGAGCTCTACCTCTTCGCTCCGCAAAAGGAGATCCGTCCATCCCTCACCGAAGAATCCAAAACCAGCCTGGATGAAGGCAATGCGCTGCATCGTTTTCCTCCTTTCTTACTTTTAGCATACCACAGGAAGTGTTCCACGTGGAACATTTCCTGTGGTACAATCCCCGAAAAAGGAGGCGAAGGTTGTGCTTTCAGAGCTTCTTGAGGAGCGCATTCTTATCTTTGATGGTGCTATGGGAACACGGCTTCAAAAACTTGGTCTTCCCGCAGGGCATCCTCCTGAGGAGTGGAACCTCTCCCACCCTGAAAAAGTTCTTGAGGTGCACCAGAGTTACGTTGAGAGTGGATCCGACATGATTCAGACGAACACCTTTGGGGGGAATAGAATTCGTCTTGCACGGCACGGCCTCGATGGGCGTCTTTCGGATGTCCTGAAGGAGGGTGTGCGTATTGCTCGTGATGCGCTTCGCCCAGGAGTGCTTCTTGCTGCATCTTTGGGGCCCCTTGGGGAGTTTATGGAGCCCTTTGGGGACCTGACCGAGAGGCAAGCACGTGAGGTTTTTGAAGAAGCGATTTACGTGCTTTCTGAGGCTGGGGTACGCCTTTTCCATCTTGAGACCTTTAGTTTCAGCCAGGAAGCCCTTCTTGCTCTTGAGGCTGTGGAAGCAGTAGGTGGCGAAGCTATTGTGAGCTTTACCTTTGAGCCTCGAGGAGGGAAGATGGTTACCCTCCTTGGAGAGACTCCAGAAAGCATCGCCCGTCTTTTTCGAGAGAAGGAAGGGGTTATCCTTGGAGCAAACTGTGGTACAGGGGTTCGGGAGGCTCTAGCGATATTTGAAGGATACCGAAAGGAGCACCCTGGTCCCTTCTCTGCCAAGCCCAACGCAGGGGTACCTCGCCTCCAGGGGGAAGAGATTGTCTACGATGAGACTCCCGAGGATTTCTTTTCCCTGGCACCTTACTTTTTTGAGCTTGGTGTTCGAATTATTGGGGGGTGCTGCGGGACTCATGAGGGTCATATTGCCGCCTTAAAGAGAGCCCGGGATTTCTGGTTTTCTGGAGGGAAGGGATGACTTCACCACCAAGAAAACGAGCAACTTTTTGGAGCTCCTTTTGAGATGGTGCCTTGACCCATTCACAGGTAGGGCGTCGATCGAGACTATTGATATGGATACGTTCTGGGGAGAGCTTTTGGATGTGCTTTTTAAGTTCCTGGAGCTCTTTGGGGGTGTCATTCACCCCAGGAACGACGAAAACCTCAAGCCAGATGTCTTTGGTAAAGTGCTGCCGCAAAAGGTGGAGACTTTCAAGGTGCTCCGCAAAGCTTAAAGAAAGGTGAGGTCGATTTACCACTTGGAACGTTGTTTCGCATCCTGCATCGAGAGAGGGAATAACGAGGTCAAAAACCTGAATTTCCTCAAGGAGATTCCGGTATCGAGCAAAGAGAGTGCCATTCGTAATGAGGACGAGGCGTTCTTGAGGAAAGATGCGCTTTGCTGCCTCCGCAATGTCTCCAAGGTGCACATGGAGGGTGGGTTCTCCCCATCCAGCAAAAGTCACGCACTGAGGAGGGTTGTCCCTCAGGCGCCATGCTGCTTCCTTGAGGGTCGCAATCACGAGGTCAGAGGGCAGATACTCTTTCCGCTCAAGAGTGAGGTTGAGGGTTTTCCCGCATTCACAATACACACAGTCGAGATTACAAGTTTTATAAGGAACGAGGTTTACTCCAAGGGAACTCCCTAGCCTTCGGGAAAAAATCGGACCAAAAACACACTGTTTTCGCACCGTTTCGCCTTCTCTCTAAAGGTGTTCGAGAAATATTTTCAACCCGATAAGGATAAGGACTATTCCACCAAAGACCTCAGGTTTCGTAAGGAGGGCCTTTTTCTGTATTCGGTGTCCGAAGGAAACCCCAAGGTACGTCATCGTGAAGGCAAAAATTCCGATAACCAGAGCCTCGTAGAGTACGGTGTCTTTGAGAAGGGCAAAAGAAAATCCTACGGCCAGAGCGTCAAGACTCGTTGCCAGAGAGGCAAAAAGAAGGGGTAACCCCCGGCTGAGGTCTGGGGATGTTTCCGGATTGTCTTGAGAAAACCCCTCGTGGATCATTCGAAGGCCAATAAAGGTCAAAATTCCCAAAACTACGAAATGGTCAAAAGAGGCGACGAATTGTGCTATCTTTTCTCCAGCGAAAAACCCCAAAAGAGGCATGAAAAACTGAAAGCTTCCGAAAGAAAGAGAAAGTCGAAGCTTTGCCGAAAAAGGACACACCTTTTGGCACATGCCAAAGGCAACTGCTACTGAGAACGCATCCAGTCCAAGTCCAAACGCAAGGAAAAGAAGTTCCAAATTTTTCATGGCTGAAGACGTGTCACCCAAACCTTTAAAAGAGGGATGACAAGGGCACTGAGTGCTGTTGTAGCTGCAACGAGGCTTGTGGCATATTCGTAATCCGCGCGGTACAGACGGGCAAGAAGAGATGACTGCATCATAACTGGCATGGCTGACATGACCAGAAACACGTTTCGCATGAGGGTGGGAAGAGGAAAGAACTGGACAATAAAAAGGACAAGGAGCGGAGAGATTACGAATCTCCCTAAAAGGATGGAGACAAGGTCTTTACCAAGCCATATGCGTTTGGTATTCACTGTCGTTCCAACGCAAAGGAGCGACAAGGGTGCCGTAAGGCTTCCAACCATCTTTGCTGTCTCAAAGACGATTCCAGGGAGAGAGTATTGCAGGAGAACAAGAATAACCCCCACAAAGAAGGCTACAAAAGGGGGGTTTAGGACACACTGTAGCGCTACTCTGAGGAAGGAAGGATTACCCCTTTGGTCTCCCGAAAAAGCAATGCCCAAGGCTCCAAGAGTCCAAAAAAGCGTTGTGTTGACCATGTAATAGAGAAGGACAAAGGGGGTAGCCTCTTCGCCAAAGAGGGCCTGGCACACAGGGAGACCAACGAATATGGTATTGGAGAGCGAGAAAGCAACAATGAAAATGCCCCTCCTTGTTTGAGGTAGACGAAAAGCGTGAGCAAGGCCAAGGCCGAAAAGATACGCAAGGAGCATGGATACAATGGGTACCGGGAGTCCCCTCCCAAGGTCAAGGAGGGTTTCTCTTGTGAAATTGGTAGTAAGGTGGACCACCATATATGGTGGAAGGGTAACGGTAACCACGAAGCGCGTAAGGAATTCAGAATGTTCTTTTGTAATCAATCTTGTGCGGCCAAGGAGATATCCAAGCCCAAGAAGGATGAGGATAACCGCTACGCCTCGTACCGCTTGGAGAAATTCTTGCACTTTACGCTTCCCTCGTTTTTCCCTCTATTATACCCTCGTCGTAGAGTTTGTGAATGAGTTCTTCGATTCTCAGAAATGCAGCAAGCACCTGGGGATGGAAGTGTTCTCTTTGCACTCGCCCATCGCCCTCAAGAATTATACCCATTGCTTCCTCATGAGAAAAGGCTCTTCGATACGGACGTTCATCCCGTAAGGCGTCGTAGACATCGGCGATTTTGAGAATCTGAGCCTCAATAGGAATCTCCTCGCCTTTGAGGCCCTTTGGGTACCCTGTACCGTCGAAATTCTCGTGATGGTACAGAGCCATGTTTCGGGCAACTGCAAGACGAGGGTGGTCAAGGAGTTGCTCAGCAAGGACGGTATGGAGTTTCATCATTTCCCACTCTTCTTTGGTGAGTGGCTCTTCTTTTTTGAGAATTTCTCGAGGAATGAATATTTTCCCAATGTCATGAAGACCCGCATAGCGGGGAATGTCAGGGTTAGTTATGCCCAGTTCCCGGGCAACGAGTTCGGCAACCTTTGCTACTCGTTGCATGTGCTTTGAGGTTTTTACGTCATATCCTTCGGCAACCAGGGCAAGCTTGTGGGCAAAAACGGTGAAAACTTCTTCTGTTTCTTTGTAGGATGTAAAGAGGGCCTTGGCAATGCGTTGTGTTTCAAAAAAGGCAAATTCTCTCTCGAAAGCCGGCTGGTCCATGGTGCTTAGGGTCTTAAGATCACCGACTATCCTGGTAAAGCAAGTGCTGTGTTGCTTTGTAAGGTAGAGAAGAAAGAGCAGCCCACCAAGAAGAAGCGCTGCAGAAAACATGTGTAGGCCCAAAAAGTTAAACTGAGCAACAGCAAAAAGGGTGGTTGCGACGTTACCAAGGAGCGGAACTTGTACTCGCCGCACCATAGTCTGATGCACAAAGCCAAAGCGCTCTTTATTAGGGAAAGTCGCAATACGTATTCTTAGGTTTTCGGGAAGAGGGGAAAAGATAGGGGCAATGGGCAAGAGCTGAGCTGAGTATAGACCAACACGCTCTACAAAGGGGAGTTTTTGGAGATGGAGTACGTTTCCAAAAAGGGGATCAAGGAAGTCTTGCCGGAGGGTAAGCCCAAGCTCAAAAGTGTCGCCACTTTGCATACGAGTGTACAAGTACATTCGAATACGCCCTGTTCTTGTCTCAAAGGCGAAAGGGTGAACGACCACAGGTTTCTGGGCTAACTCTTTTTCGAGGGCCTTCCAGAACTTGGGGAAGGCGGAGAGGTCGAGTCCAAGATCTTTGGGATAGTTTGTATGGTAAATAACGCCTGTCGGGTCTATCAAGTAGTAGTGGACGTCCTCAATCTCAGGGAGCACACATACTGCGGCAACCTTTCCTTCAAAGTTTTCAGGATTGTTCCGCAAAGACAGGAGGAGTTCTTGAAAGACTGGGGTATACTTGTGAAACACTGTCTGGACTCTTTGCTGCGCTTCCTGGGCGCTTTTTGTGGCGATGGTGGCAATGGCGGAAATCATCACTGAAGAGAAGTAAGAAGTGAAAAGGAGGGATGCCCCAAGAAAGGCGCAAAAACCAAGGAGAATGACAACAGCACCCCTCCTTGTAATCCACCGGGTGTATTCCTGGAAAGATTGGGGTTTTTCAGATTTTGAACTGAGCAAGGTCCTCTTCGAGTTTTTGAGCTAGTTCTGCCGTTTCGGTTATGGTACTGTCCATCTCCTGTAGGGCTGCGTTCTGTTCCTCAGAGGACGCTGCCACTTCTTCTGCTGCTGCGGCATTCTCTTCAGAGATAGCCGCGACGTTACTCAGTGCTTCGTAAACTTCTTCAGCCATGTGGATGACCTTTCGAGTTCGCTCTTCATTCTCCCGGGAGACGGTGGTAACTTCCTGAGAGAGTTTTGCAATAGTCTTTGCTGCTTCTTCGACCCTCCGGAATGAGGTAGTGATGTTTTCGGCTTCCTCTGTTACCACCTCGTTGGCGGTGTGGATTTCTTTGAAAGCCTCCTTTGCTCGAGCAACGGCTTCGTTCCCCTCTTCTACTCGTTTTTCGCTTTCGCTCATTGAGCGCACTGCTCGCTCAGCTTCCTTCTGGACCTCTTGGATAAGGAGCGCGATCTTTTGCGCTGCTTGGGCGGATTCTTCGGCAAGTTTTCGCACTTCTTCAGCTACCACCGCAAAACCACGTCCCGCCTCTCCCGCTCGGGCTGCCTCAATGGCAGCATTGAGAGCAAGGAGGTTGGTCTCCTCGGCAATCCCAGTGATAAGGTCGGTGATACTCCCGATTTCTTTGGAGCTTGCTCCAAGTTTTTCCACCACTTTCCCCACCGAGAAGACCGACTCTCGAATGCTTTCCATGGCTTTGACTACGTTTTCAAGGGTTTTCTCTCCTCGCTCCGTAGCAGAGAAAGCGCTTTGGGCAGCTTTGCGGACCTCTTCAAGGTTCTTACCCATTTCGGTGATTTCGTGCTCGATACGCTCTACTTCTTCGAGGGTTTTGGTTGCTTCTTCTACTTCAAGAAGGAGCTTTTCTCCCATCGTCTTCATTTCTGAGAGGAGTCCCTCCATCTTCTGGGAAACAAGATTGAGATTTTGGCTTTGCTCTTCAGAACCTTTGGCCACTTGAGCAATGGTTTGGGCAATTTGGTCTCCGGTTGCAGCGATTTCCCGAGAGGTTTTCTTAAGAGTGTCCATGGCTTTGAGGATGTTTCGGGCAGAGGTAGCAACCTCGGTTAAGAAGTGACACAAAGACGCAGAGGCCTGGGTAAGAGAAGCAAGAAGCTCTCCAATTTCATCGTTTTGCCTTGTCTCCATACGCTGGGTAAGGTCTCCACACTCTAAGACCTTGGCAAAGGCCACCCCTTGGCGAAGAGGAGTAGTGATACTACGAACAAGAGAAAGGGCAAGAATAACCGCAAAAATAACCACCAAAGCGACGATAAGGTAAAGTATTCGGTTAAGGGTTGCCTGGGTTTTTCCTACCACTTCCATGCCGTGGGTGAAATGGCTTCGAACATCTGCGTTTATAGCCTCCATAGCTTGGGTGATGTTGCTCTCAATACCCCGCATTTCCTCAATAGCTCTTTGTATCTGCCCTTCGAGGAGTGCAAGGTTTTTGTCAAGCTGTACTACTTCTTGCCAGAGGGATTTGAGAGGCTTGAAGCGGTCGTTGACGATGGTTTGTGCCGCAACAGCGGCGTAGACATTGAGGAAGTCACCTTCGAAGAACTTGGTGAGTACTTCGAAGTTTTTATCCACTGCTTCCCGGGCTTTTTCTTTTGCCTCGCCTGAAAGCAGAAGGTAGTTTTTCCTGTCTTGGTTTAAGGTGTAGAGGCGATCCACCCACTTATCAAGGCGAAGGGCGTTGAGCGTGCTCTGGAGTGAACGGTATGCCCGGTAGAATTCCATGAACTCCTCATCCTTACGGATGGCACCCGGAGTGTACATTGTGTTCAAGAGGACTTCGGTCTTTTCTCGGAAAGCGTTTACTCGTTCAAGAATGGTTTTTTTAGTTTCTTCTGAGAATTCCCTCTGTTCCAAGTCTTTGCGAAAACTCTCGAAATACGAACCTATGTTCGCCCGTACTCGGCTCTCTTCCTCACCACCATAGAGGGAGCGGAACACCCAAAAGTAAATTTCGTTCACAGGATCACCTTGCTTAGCGACAATATCCCCTACGATGCGGACAAAGTTCACAATGGTATTAGCCGGTTCGTCCATGGCAACAGCCTTTTCGTTCCTGGTGGTAATGGCTATAATGCGTTCCTGCCAAGATTTTCGCAAGGCATCGGCCTTCATAGCGTAGGTGGCCTGAAGGGTACGAAGTTCTTGGAGTTTTTTGGCAAGGTCACTTCCCTCGGGAATGGGTGAAAGCGCATACGGGAATCCCTCAGCCCTCCAGAGTTCTCCATACCGGGAGGTAAACGTCTCTGAAGTGCTCCCAAGGCGTAAAGCCTCAAGATACATGACAAAGCGAGTGTTAAGGGTACTGAAGGACGTTTCGTACGCTTTAAGCTTCTCGAGGTCCTCTTCTGCAAGGTATGAGGAGATAAGGGCATTGTAGCTTGAGAGAATGTCTTTGAGGCGCGAGGTAGCAAGAAGGAGTGGAAAAGATTCCTCGACTTCCTTAAAGGTGGTGTTTATCTCACTGAGGGCGAAAATCGCTACGAGACCTATAACGCCGGCAAGGACAGCAAGAATAAGAAATCCAAAGGATATCTTGGTTTTAATTTTCAAGTCACAAACCCCCTTTCTCGCTTCATTCTGTATTATCGGCGAGAGCGTGCAAAAACTTAAGTGTTGTTGAGGAAATTTTCGAATACCTTATCCTAAAAGGAAAGCCCCTGAGTCTTTGAAACTCAGGGGCTTCGGGAGGGGGGGATATACGGAGTGTCTGTCTATCGCGTGGTACTCTCAGCAGGGACAAGTCCCAGGGCTACCCTGAACTTAGCGTAAAGATCGGTGTTATCGTAGAACCCACCAAAGAGCTCTGCCTTTGCACCGAGAGCAAAAACTGGCATCGGTTCAGCAGTGTGGGCAAAGGTGGTAAAACCAATTCCTGACTTTGCCGCAAGGAGGCGAGTAAGGGTCACGGTGAGAGGGTCGTAACCGCCAAAAAGGAGCCGACTTTCAGGGTCGGTGAGTTTTTCGCCACTCATACTCGCTGCGAAAGCCCGCTCAAGAAGAGCGATTTCGTGATCCTCCAAGGCGAGGCCAAGGAGTTCTTGGGCCATTTTGTCTCCTTCTTTTGCTTTGGTTTTGAGCTGCTCTTTTTCTTCCTTGGAGAGAATGGGAAGCCCGAAATACTCCTTAATAACCGGGAGGAAGTTTTCCAGTTTCTGCTCCTCTTTTGGAGTTCCTTCACGCCAACTCTTCACCTTTTCAGTAAAGACAAGGTACGACGCCTTCTGGTTTTCGAGGCGATGGAGGAAAAGGTCGTATCCTGTAAGGGCGTATCCGAGGCTTAAGCCTCCGTTGCCATGGTCGGAGGTAACGACAATAAGGGTTTCTTCAGGGTGTTTCTTGGCAAATTCCACGGCTTCAGCAACAGCACGTTCAAAGTCGAGAACATCCCCGATGGCTGCCTTGGCGTCATTGGCATGGCATGCCCAGTCAATTTTTCCTCCTTCTATCATCATGAAGAAACCTTGGGGATTTTGAAGAAGTTCTATGGCTTTCTTGGTGAGTTCGGCGAGGGAAAAGTCAGTAGCGCTTCGGTCTATGGCGTAGGGCATAGCTGCATCTTCATCAAGATTGGGGTTGACGATGATTACCTTGTCTTTGGGTGGGGTAAGCTTTTCAAACTCCTCCCGAGTGGTGACGATGGTGTATCCAGCCTCTTTAAGGATTTCAAAGATATCCCGTTGGTCACCCTTTTTCCCTTTCGGTTCGCGAAAGCCTCCACCAGCGAAGAAATCAAAACCGCTTTTAGGGATTTCAAGGGCAATTTCGTAGTAGTTGTTTCGAGAGGGTTGGTGGGCGTAGACTCCAGCAGGTGTTGCATGGTCCAGGGACACGGTAGTCAAAACGCCGATTTTCATACCCTTTTCTTTCGCTTCCTCGGCAAAGGTTTTGAAGGTCTTTGTGAGGGAAGGATCCATATTGAGGACACCATCGAGAGTCTTTTGTCCACTCATTATAGCAGTTATGGCTGAGGCAGAATCGGTGATGTATCGTCCTGCATCAAAGGTCGAGCAAAGCCCTACTACAGGGAAGGTGGTAAAAGAGAGCTCTTCTGCTCCTGGGGTATCGCTTTTTAAGGCATGGAGGTACATCTGGGTACCATGGATAAGCGGGAGACTCATGCCATCACCGATGAAGAGGAAGACGTACTTCGCACTGCCTTGGGCCTCTGCAAGAGCAAAGGAACCCAAAAGGAGAACCACACTTAAAGCTGTGATGACGATGCGCCACAGGGGTTTTCGCACGTTCCACTCCTCCTTTCAAAGGAATCTGTGTCCAATGTACATGAGGTGAATTAAGGGAGGATAAAGGGGAGGTAAAAATCTTTTAACAAAGGGGAGTTCTTTGCCTTATAACCCTTTGATACCAAAAAAAGCTTTGTTTTGGGGTACGCTTTTGTGTTTCGTAGTCAATGTACACCAGTCCGAAGCGCTTGGTATAGCCAAAAATCCACTCGAAGTTGTCCATAAGGCTCCACACAAAGTAACCTCGAAGAGGATATCCTTCCTTTATAGCTTTGCTAAGCACTACAAGGTGTGCTTTAAGGTAGGCAATGCGCTTGTGGTCGGAAATCGATCCGTCCTCCAAGGGAGTATCAGGAAAGGGGTATCCGTTTTCGGTAATGTAGAGGGCTTTAGGAGCGTACTCGTCGTATACCCGCTTTGTGATTTCGTACAACCCCTCGGGGTATATTTCCCAGCCCATGTCGCTGTACTCTCCTTGGGGATGGCGGACAATCTCAGCTTCGAGGGGAGGTTTTTGACTTTGCCGTATAACATGTCGGGAGTAATAGTTGATGCCCAGAAAATCAAGGGGCTGGGAGACAAGCTCTGCTTCTTCTAAAGAGAAAGGTGGTACCGTGAACCCTTTCTTTTGGTACCAGAAGAGCATATCCTCTGGAAATTGGCCACGGAAA
>CALAIW010000013.1 GCA_937922705.1 uncultured bacterium
AGCTTGAAACACGCTCATCTTCTTTCCTGGGGGGATTTATCCCTAAAGCTTAACTTGACCTCTGCGAAAGTACTTGAATACTTCTATGACCACTATCACAGGTATCGCTAAAACCAAAATAGATAACCACTCATTAAACGAAATGGGTTCAATTCGCAGTATACTTTGCATCAATGGAATGTGCATGCTGAGGATGTGAATGCCTTGTGCTGCGAGCACCCAAATACAAGAACAATGTTTCTTCTTAATGGCACCTTAAATGCTGAAACGCTTTCCGAACGGCAATTAAAAACATGGAAATTTTGCATAAATACCATGAGTAACAGGATAAGGTCGCGGGCGTGTACTTCGTCCATCTTGGTATACGTGTTTAAGTAATACCAAAGTCCAAAAACTATCAGCCCCATAGTTACCCCCGATACAGTGGTTTGGTGAATCATAAGAGAGTTGAATATTTTTTCGGAGGGCTTACGGGGAGGACGTTTCATTGCACCGGGTTCTCCACCCTCAAACGCAAGGGCAACATCCTGTATCCCATTGGTAACCAGATTCAACCACAATAGTTGTACGGCGAGTAGCGGCAGAGGCAAGCCGGCACAGATTGATACCAAAAAGAGAATCACTTCGGCAGCACCTGTGGAAATGAGGAGGTAAATGACTTTCCGCACATTATCGTAAGCGAAACGCCCCTCTTCAACACCCGCCACAATTGACGCAAAGTTGTCGTCAACCACAATCATGGACGCAACTTCTTTGGCCACATCGGTGCCGGATCCCATTGCCACACCAATATTGGCGCGCTTGAGCGCAGGAGCGTCATTGACACCGTCACCGGTAACGGCAACAAACTCACCTTCGCGGATCAATACATCTACAATTTCCAATTTTTGCGTGGGTGAAATTCTCGCAAACACGGTTGTTGATGCAACTAAATTTGCATAAGCAGGGCTGTCGTGCGCTCCAGCTTCGGTAAGCATGTATCCAGTCACCACAGGAGTACCTTCATCGGCTATTCCCAATTCACGCGCTATGGCGAAAGCTGTTTCGGGGTGGTCTCCAGTTATCATTATTACTTTAATGCCAGCTTCCTTACATTTTTCAACCGCTTTTTGAGCTTCCGGTCGTAACGGGTCGATAAAGCCCACAAGTCCGTAAAATGTAAGTGGGGGGATATCTTCGTCTTTATATATTTCCTTTTTTGGTACTCCTTATATTCCCCGCTTGCGAAAGCCAATACCCGATAGCCGTCTTTAGCCAAATGTGCTGCGTCCAAAAGTATTTTCTCTTTGTCTATTGGCTGAATCTCGCCATTAACGGACACGGTTGTGCAAAAATTGAGAATCGTTTCCACAGCACCTTTGACTCGAATAAAAACCGAACCGTTTACTTTGCAAAGTGCCGCAGAGAATTTTCGTTCCGATTCATAGGGAATTCTTCCAATCATTTTTTCCTCTTGTACCCATTTTTCAGGATTCACTCCGAGCTTGTACCCCATTCCTAAAAGAGCAACATCCATGGCGTCACCATGGTATGACCATCGACTGTTTTCTTTTATTAATGAGCCCTCGTTGGCAAAAATGGCTATACGGGCAATTTGGGCAATTTCATGGTTTTCTGAGACATCGATTGGTTTTCCTTGTGAACCAACAACTTTTCCTTCGCCATTATATCCCTGCCCCTCGATGGTATAGTGGCTCCCATTGGGAAGCTGTATGATTTTTGCTGTCTGTTCATTTACGGTTAGTGTGCCCGTTTTATCACTGGCAATAACAGTGCAACTTCCTAAACTCTCAACTGACGTAAGTTTGCGAACAATAACGTTTCGTTTTGTCATTCGCTTAGCCGCAATGGATAGCGCTACGGTTAAAGCAACCGGTAACCCTTCGGGAACAGCAGAAACAGCCAAAGCGACAACAAAGAAAAAGATTGAGGCGAAATCCATACCCCGCGCTCGGAGTATGACTGCCAGTATGGCACTCAAGGCGACAATGAAAATACTTATTTGCGTAATAAACCTCTCCATACGCAGCACAAGGGGTGGTTTGGCCGAAGCTGACTCGGCCACATCCTGTGAGATTTTGCCCACCTGTGTATCGACCCCTGTACACACGACAACCCCTACACCCCGCCCCCTCACAACGGTAGAACCGGCGAAGGCCATATTGGTTCTTTCAGCAACACCAAGGTTTTCCTGTAACACGCCAATTTGCTTTTTGGTTGCGATCGATTCACCGGTGAGAAAGCTTTCGTCGATTTCTAATCCCGATACCTCGAGGAGACGCATATCTGCTGGCACTTTCATGCCCGATTCAAGGAGCACGATATCGCCCGGCACAAGTTCTTCAGAAGGCACTTCTTTTTCTTTGCCATCTCTTCTTACCCTTGCCTTGATTCTCATTAATTTCTGGAGGCTGCTCGCACTCTTTTCGGCATTGTATTCCTGGTAAGCACCCAAAGCACTGTTGATAAAAATAACCAGAAAAATGAATATCGCATCTTTTCCTTCGCCAATAGCAACCGATGCAACGGCAGCAGCAATAAGGATAAAGATTAATGGACTCGATAACTGATGCAGGATAATCTGCATGGGGGTAACCTTTTTGCCCTCAGGCAATGTATTCTCGCCGTAAAACCTTAACCTTTTCTTTGCTTCTACCTCACTTAAACCTTTCTCAGATGTTTTAAGCTCACTGAAGATTTCTTCTGCACGCAGTGCGTGCCAGGGCTCTTTGGCTATTATGTCTTGGTGTTTCACTCAATCACCTCCTTTAACTACCTTGACGAGTCATTGCATAGTATCCTATTTGTTTTGTCTCTCAACATGGTAGCCTTCCATTTTGATTTCTGCAAATCCCTCGAGCCTTCTTGTTCTCGACTTCTTGTTGAGCTCAGGCTCGACTTTGGAAGCCAACCCAGGGTTTTGAGCGCCATGGGGGCACCAAACACTCGAAAAATCGAGATCAGCCCTGCCATGGGCCTGAAAATGTGTGCCACGTTTTGCGGTGGCCATATTCACTTTCTGACGTGGTGTGTAGTATGTAACTGCCATGTTCGTCAGGACGAAGGTGTTCCGTAACAAAGACGGCATCACCCGTACCTACCTGCGACTGGTCACCGGCGAGCGGGTTGGGGGCTGGGTGCGTCAGAAGGTGGTAGCCAACCTGGGCCGGCTTGAGGAGGTATAGGGGTGGGTTTGACCATATCATTGAGACCCTGGCCAGGTTCTCCAGGACCAGGTGGGTTAGGGAGGAGGCCATGAAGCTCTCAACTAGGTGGGCCAAGACCTGGGGGCCGGTGTTAATCTTCGGTCGGCTGTGGCAGGAGCTGGGTCTTCCCGACATCTTTGCCCGCCTGCTTTCAGGCACGGCCATCACTAGCGACTTTAAAGGGGCTTCTTTTGCCATGGCGCTAAACGTCTATTGGGTCATGCCAGGTTTACGACCTGGGGGGGATCAAGACGATCTACCGGCCCCAGTGGGAGAGGCTGGGGTTCAATCACTTCTACCGCACCTTGGACTTCCTTGCTGAGCACAAGACCCAGATCGAGGAAACGCTGCATGCCCAGGTACGGAGCGTGTTCAACCTGGCTTTGGACCTTTTGCTTTTGGGACACCACGACCACCTAATTCGAAGGCCAGACCTGCGCAAGACTGGTGGAGTACAGCTTCTCTAAGGACAAAATACCTGATCGGCTGCAGATCACGATCGGGATGCTCATATCTTGGAATGGTTTCCCCATTGCGCACCAGGTCTTTCTCGGGAACACCGCCGAGGTCAACACCTTCCGGGAGGCTTTAGCCCAGGTACGGGAAAGGTTTCACTTAAGGAAGGCCATCCTGGCTACTGACCGGGGGATGGTAGCCGAGAGGGTGTTGAAGGAGAATGAAGGGGTGGAATTAGAGTACATCCTCGGGGTGAAGATGCGCAAAATCGGGCAGCAAAGGAGATACTCAGTTGGCTTAGGTGCTACCATGAGGCGGACGATAACCTCAAGGTCAGGGAAGTAAACCACTAAAGGGCGCACTCCATAATCTGCCTTAATCCTGAAGCAGAAGGGTGCGACTAGCTGGTATGGGGGAAGGCAGTGGCCAGGCTAAAGGAGAGGCTGGAAAAAGGGGAGGCGAAACAACTCATTACCAACAGCGTCTACCAGCACTACCTAAAGCTCGCCAGGGAAAAGATAAGCTTGGATGGAGAAACCGGATACGACGGCAGGTACCTGTTAATAAGGATGGACAACATCTCCGTGCAGCTAGAAGAGGTAGCCTATGCCTATAAAATGACAGAATATGTTGATTAGTAAGGAACACGGGGAAGGGGTTTGCAGTGAATGCTTCATCGAGAGAGGAGCTTCTCAAAAGTTTAACCGTCTGGACGAGAGGCAAATTTTCTTTGAGGGAAAAGAAGTTAAGATCGCAAGTCCTATAGTAGGTATAGAACTTGTGGAAGGAAGCCGAAGAAGCTGAAGATTGAGCCTGGGAAGCTACCCCCGGCCTGGAATTTCACTCCTTCTCAAACTGGTCTTTGCTATCGCCTCTGGGCGCATTTTTCTTTTGTGATCAGGAAGCAACGACACACTCCCCTAGCCTAAAACAGTGTCAAGCCCCATCATAAGGGCAAAGCCAATCATGAGAGCATAGGTGGAGTATCTTGCTCCGGGCCCATGGTGCGTTTCGGGGATAATTTCGTCGCCAATGACAAAAAGCATTGCTCCCCCAGCAAGGGCAAGACCAAAGGGGAGAAAAGCATGCATGAAGGACACAAGCCCAACACCAAGGATTCCCCCAAGGGGTTCTACAAGACCGGTAAGAAGAGCGTAGAGAAAGGCCTGCTTTCGGCGGTATCCAACACCAAGAAGAGACACTGCAACGGCAAGACCCTCGGGAACGTTCTGGAGCCCTATGGCTACGGCTACGGTGATACCATCAGCGATGTTCTTGCTCCCAAAGCTCACCCCCACGGCAAGCCCTTCTGGAAAGTTATGGAGGGTTATAGCCAAAACAAAAAGCCAGATTTTTCGAAGTGCTGAGGAAGGGCCTTCTTTCCCTTTTTCAAAGTGCTCGTGGGGAATGATTCGATCGAGAAGGTCCATAAGGAAAGCTCCTGCTACGATTCCAAGAATCGCTATTCCTGGTCCACCTCTCTCAATAGCGGGGACAAGGAGACTAAAAGACGTGGCGGCGAGCATAACCCCTGCAGCAAAACCAAGAAGCTCATCCTTGAGGCGATGGGAGAGGGAGTGGAGAGAAGGAAAAAGAACAGGAATGGCTCCTAGCCCAGTTGCTAAGCCCGCTAAAGTGCTTCCTGCAATGCCCCAGAATATGTGGTCCATGGAAGTATTTTCTCCAAAAGTTCTCTCAAGGGCAAGGGGTTAGCGAGCGAGAGTTCGAAAGAGGGCGATACTTCCTGCTCCCAGGGCTCCGTAATACGTGTACAAGCGCCAGAAGAACACAAGAAGACTCACCCTTCCTCCTTCAAGGAAGGACCCAAAAAGGGAGGCAAAGGAAAGCTCTGCTACTCCGCTTGCTCCGGGAAGAGGGGTAAAGCGTAGGGCGAAGAAAAGGGGTATCTGGAGGCGCACAACGGAAAGCAAAGAGAGGTTAGAGGCTGCAAGTGCCTGAAGGATGCAATAGGTTGTGGCAAAAAGGCAGACAAAATGCAGGCAATACATGGCAATGTTCCATCCAAGGTAATGGGGATTGCGAAGGAAAAGAAGGAACTTCTCTCGGAGGTCTCCAAGGAAATTACCCACAAAGATAGGGGCACTATCCGCAAGATGGGCAAGACGGGGAATTCGGGCGCTAAGAAAAGCGCTTACCCTTTCGGTAAGGAGTACAAGGGACTTGGGAAAGCAGAGAAAGAGGGCTAGGATACCGACGAGAATCACGTACAGGATGAGAAGGTACAGTGCAAGCTGAAAAATGCGTGAAGGAACATCTTCAGAGAAGAAAAGGGAAAAGAGGGAAAAGAGGATAACGAGACTCAAAGAATACAGTGCTCCTCCGACAAGGGTAAGGCTTGTAGCCTCTCCAAGGGAGAGCCCAGATTTGACAAGGACGTAGATTTCTGCAACGTTTCCACCAGTATTTGCTGGAGTGATACCGCTCAAGAAGTATCCAGAAAGCACCACGGTGAGACCATCCCGAAAGCGAATGCGCTTCTTCCAAAGGCGCGTTGTGACTGAAACGCGCACTGCGTCGCAGGACCAGGCAAGAACAAGAAGGAGAACACCAAAGAGAAGATAGTGGGGTGCGGGAAGAGAGAGGGGTATTTCTTCCTCCTGACGGAAAAGGGAGAGAACAATGATGGTAAGGGCTCCGATGCTTCCACCAACTCCAAGAAGCGATTGCCTTAGGATTTTCCGAGGGTTGAGGGTTTGCTCCATTCGTTCCATGCTTCCATTATCGCAGAGCTTCTCTTCGGGAACAAGGGCTAGACAATTTGAATTTTTCGCAAGCCTGCCTGATGGGCAGCAAAAAGACTCAAGAGACATACGATGGTGCTCTCCGCGCCTCGGTTTTCGTTAAGGCCGGAAGGGGTAAGCCCATCGGCACAAGAACCCGTGTGGGGATCGTAAAGACTCACATGGTGGATGTTCCCCCCAAGAAACCACTCTAAGGAAGCAAGAGCTCTTTTGCGATTCTTTTCAGGATCGTATAATTTGGAAGCACGAAGAGCAGCAATAAGCATCCAGAAAGCCTCGATGGGTTGTTGATCGAAAAGCGCTCGGGGTCCTCCCTTGGTATACCATCCTCTGTTTCCTATAGGAGTGAAGATACCATTTGCCAGAGTTTCTTTAGAAAGAAACTCGAAGCTTTCCTGAGCAACCCTTAAGTATTGTTCCTCTTGGGTGAGTTCAAAGGTTTTGAAGAGTGCTGCAGGAAGAAGAGCGTTTCCCCAGGTGAGAACTGTATCAAACCACTTCCAGGAGGAGTCAGCATATTCCTGGTATCGCCTCAAGAGTTTTTCGCCTAAGGATTTTACGGACTTTGCAATGAGGGAGTGGGGGAACATTGCGCCTTGGATAAGGACAGTAAGGCCCTCAAGGAGAAAAGCCATTGGGCGAGGATGCTGGAAGGAAGGAATGTGCGGTAGGATTCGTTCAAGCATTCTTCGGGCGGGTTCTTTGAATTCTCGAGGAAGAGGTGAGACAAGAAGACGCGAGAGCACCCAAAAAACTCTCCCCTGACAATCTTCTGATCCAATTTCATCACGGGGTTTGCGGTCGATACCGAAGAGGTTGTGAAAAAGTCCATCGCTTCGCTGTGCCCACTGGAGGAAGGCGAGGTACTTTCTGAGGAGGCGAAAGACCCACCTTTTCCCCGAGAGTTCAAAGTAACGAATCGTCACAAGAAGGGCTCTTGCTACATCGTCAGTTGTATACCCGTGGTGGAAGTCAGGCACACCAAAAACCGCATGCTGGTAGAGACCAAAGTCGTCGGTAAGCGCCTTCAGGTAATCAAGGGTGAGAGGCAGAGGGGGTCTTCGAATTCTTGTCTGCAACGAAGAGGACATGGTTTTTCACTCTCCTTGGGCATAGCTTGATATGGAAGTGTGGTGAGCGAGTTTGGCAAAGAGATTTACGTACTCTTTCCCCACTTGTTTCCAGGAATAGAATTCGCCGAGGTTTCTCGCTTTCTTTGCTAGAATTTCCATCTTTCCAGGATGGCTGAGGAGCTCAAGAAGGGCTTCCTCAATGGCTTTTGGATTTCGGAAGGGAACAAGGATTCCTCTTCCGTCTTGGAGAACTTCTCGCGCAGAAAGATATGGTGTGGAGATGATGATTTTCCCAAAGCGTAGAGCGTAAATGAGAGTACCGCTTGTAACCTGCTCTGGATTAAGGTATGGTGTAAGGTAGATGTCTGTAGCGGTGAGATAGGCCAAGAGCTCTTCAGAGGAGAGGTACCGGTTAACGAATTGTACATAGTTCTCAAGGCGGAGTTTGTGGACTTTTTCCTCAAGAAGCGTTCGATACGCTTCACCGTGCTTTTCGCGTTCCTTCGGGTGTGTCTCTCCAAGGACAAGGTAGATGACGTTGGGGAAGCGACGAACAACTTGTGGTAAGGCTTCAATAGCATACTCTATACCTTTTCCTGGTCCAAGGAGCCCGAACGTGGCAAGAACAACGCGATCTGCAAGTCCGAGTTTCTTCTTTATGCTTTCTCGGTCACCGGGAATTTCTGAGGGAGCTCCATGAGGAATATAAGTGATTTTGTAAGGTGGAATGCCATACACCTCTTCGAGAATGGGAATGGCCAAACGGTTCATGCAAACACATACCGTTGCGTAGTGGGATATTTCCCGAATGATGGCCTGCTTTTTGGGGTCTGGTTTGGAAAGAATGGTGTGAAGGGTGACCACCGCTTTCCTTTTTAAGTTCTTCAGAAATGTGAGGACAAATTCCCCCTCTTCCCCTCCAAAGATTCCAAATTCGTGCTGTATGCTGACGATATCAGCGGTGTCATTTGCTATTCGTGCTGCCTTAAGGTAGTCGAGTTCATGGTCTCGCCGCACCACGAAGACAACCTCTTGAGGTCGCTTTGAAGTCTTTTCCCCTCCCTGTTCAATGGCAATGACCAATGGGAGAATAGGGCTTTGAGAGGCTAAAGAAGCGCACAGATCCTGAGTGAACGTAGCGAGGCCGCATTCCGTTGGAGGGTACGTCGAGAAATAGACCACCTTCACGAATTCCACCTCCTTGCAAGGCCTTATGCGCGTCCGTATTCATCTGCAAAGCGGACAATGTCCTCTTCGTCAAAGTGCCCGAAAGAAATTTCGAGGATACGAACTTTAGTGCTGTAGGCCTTAAGGCGATGCTTCGCTCCCCGCGGAATAAAAAGGGGCTGGAGTTCCCGAAGTTTATACGCTTTTCCTTCAAGTTCTGCAACGGCTTCTCCTTCAAGGGGAATCCAGAGTTCATCCCGCATCATATGGGATTGTAAACTGAGGAGTGCTCCTGGGTTGACTTCGAGGATTTTCACTGTTGTGGGTTCGTTCAGGGTATAGCGGATGAAACGTCCCCAGGGCTTACGAACTTCCTCAATACACGGTTCTCGCGTGTGTCGGCTCTTACGGTTTGTGTTGTGTTGAACAACGGTCTCAAACATAACAGACACCTCCCAGAAGGAATGAACGCAAGGTCATTAGGTAAGATCATTAGGAATGGAAAAGAGGACGTCTCTATTATAGTCAAAAAATCAGTTTATGTCAAATAAAAGTATATTCCCTGGAGTTAGTGAAGGATTGACACCCCAGGGAAAGTGCGGTACTAATTAGGGCAAAAGCTGAAAGCTGAGGGAGAGGCAATGCGAGCGTTTTACATCACAACGCCTATATACTATGTGAACGACGTTCCCCATATTGGGCATGCGTATACCACCTGTGCGGCAGATGTCTTAGCGCGCTTCCACCGGATGATGGGAGAGCGGGTCCTCTTTTCCACGGGAACGGACGAACATGGCCAGAAGATTGCCAAGGCTGCCCAGGAAGCTGGTCTTGCTCCCCAGGAACTTGTGGATCAGGTTGTTGTGCGCTTTAGGGATCTCTGGGAGAAAATGCACATTTCCTATGATGTCTTTATCCGCACAACGGACCCAGAACATGAGAGGACTGTACAGGAGATGTTCTTGCTCCTCCAGAAAAAAGGGTACATATACAAGGGTGCATACGAAGGATGGTACTGCATCCCCTGTGAGACTTTTTGGCCAGAGTCGCAGCTTGAGGGACGTTTTGTGTGTCCGGATTGCGGAAGGCCTCTTGAGCGCCTCCGGGAAGAAAGTTACTTTTTTGCTCTTTCGCGTTTCACTCAACCTCTTCTTTCGTACCTTGAGAAGTATCCCGACTTTGTCATGCCAGAAAGCCGTTTCAATGAGATTTATAGCTTTGTAAAAGGTGGCCTTAAGGATCAGAGTATTTCTCGAGCAGGAGTACGCTGGGGAATTCCTGTTCCCGGGGACCCAAACCACACCATTTACGTATGGTTTGATGCACTCATCAATTACCTTACTGTTGCAGGATTTGGAAGAGATGAGGAACAATTTGCTCTCTTCTGGCCCGAGGCGCACCACCTTGTGGGAAAAGATATCCTTCGGTTCCATGCAGTCCTCTGGCCAGGTATACTCCTTGCGGCAGGTTTGCCCCTCCCCAGGCGGGTTTTTGCCCACGGCTGGTGGACAGTGAATGGCGAAAAGATGTCAAAGTCCCGAGGGAATGTGGTGGATCCCCTTGAGGTTATTAGAAGATTTGGTGTGGACCGTTTCCGGTACTTTCTCCTTCGGGAAGTGAGCTTTGGCCTTGATGGAGATTTTTCCGAAAAAGCTTTTATCGAGCGAAGTAATGCAGATCTCTCGGATAACTTTGGCAACCTTATACATCGAACCGTGAGTATGGTCTTAAGGTACCGGAACGGAAGGATTTCGCGTCCTTCAGGATATGAAGATCGAGAATGGGAAGAACTTCTTCATGAGGTTCGGGAACGCTTCTTGGCTTCTATGGAGCGCTTTGCCTTTTCTCAGGCTTTAAGTGAGGTTTGGCGACTGGTGCACTTTGGAAACCGGTATCTCGATCAGAAAGCCCCTTGGCGGATGGCTAAGGATACGAGTCTTCAGAGAGAGCTTGACCAAGTGCTCTATAGGCTTCTTGATTGTGGGAGGATTCTTGGAATCTTTATTCTTCCTTTCATGCCGGAAACGGCTCGGAAACTCCTTGCGCTTTTAGGGGTGGAGGCTATACTTACTGAGGGTAATCTTATGTCTTTCCTCGACTGGGGAAAAGGACCGGAGACCTTCTCAGTACAGCAGCCTGAGCCGCTTTTTCCCCGTCTTGAAGGATGAGGGAGGTGAAGCTATGACACCCCAGGAGATTCACCTTGAGGACTTTCAGAAAGTTGACCTTCGGGTTGGCGAAATTGTAAGTGCTGAACGGGTTGAGGGAACACGAGCCCTCGTAGTGCTTCGGGTAAACCTTGGCGAGGAAGAGCGGACGCTTGTGGCAGGCCTTGCTCCATACTACACTCCGGAGGAACTTTTAGGAAAACGGGTCATTGTGGTAGTAAATCTTGAACCTGCGGTCATTCGGGGGATAAAATCCCAGGGAATGCTCCTTGCTGCCGATGACGGCCAAGGTAATGTAAGCCTTGTGACTGTTGACCGGGATATCGCTCCAGGAAGCAAGGTGCGATGACGTTCTGGGTCGACGTTCATGCCCACCTTGATGATGCGGCATTCGCCCCAGATCTCTCTGATGTTCTGGTTCGTGCTCGAGAGGCTGGGGTTTGCGCTATCCTTACTGCCTCTACTTCCTGTGAGTCTTCCTTGAGAGTCTTAGAGCTTGTGCGCCTGTATCCTGAAGTCTATGGGTGTGTTGGCGTGCATCCCCAGGAGGTCCAAGGAGAAGTGGATCTTTCTTTCCTCGAGGGGGCTCTTGGGGAGAAAAAAATCCTTGCTCTTGGAGAAATTGGTCTCGATTACTTCTGGGATACGACGTACGTTGAAAAGCAAAAAGAGGTTTTTGTTGCTCAGATAGAGCTTGCGGAGCAACATGGTCTTCCGGTTGTAGTCCATTCTCGCAAGGCTGAGCGTGACGTTTTTACTATTCTTGCTGATAGGGCGAAGAATATTCCCGTGGTGTGGCATTGTTTCTCTGGAGACCTCGCATTCCTTTCTGAGGTTCTCTCCCGGGGGTGGTACATTTCTCTGGGAGGTGTGGTAACCTACCCTAAGGCAACAAAACTCCAGGGAGTGGCACAATCTGTGCCACTGGAGCGGCTCTTTCTTGAAACCGATGCCCCGTATCTTTCGCCCCAGACCAAACGGGGCAAAAGAAATGAGCCTGCATTTCTTGTGGAAACCGCATTGTTCCTTTCCCGTCTTCGAGGGGAAAATCTCATAACCCTTCAGGAAAAGCTTTTTGAGAATTTCACCAGGGTTTTCCTCCAAAAATAGCCCCAAAAGCCTACCTTTTGGCAAGCATATTTATCTCTTCCCCTTAGGAGGTGGAATTGTGATTCGGGGAATCTACACGGCTTTGTCAGGTTTCAACCTCTACGAGATGAAACAGAGTATCCTTGCCAACAATATTGCTAATATTGACACCCCAGGCTTCAAGAAGGACATTTTGGCGATAGAAGGACAAAATGAAGTGGAGCTTTTTCGCTTTGTTTCTGGCGAGGTTCCAAACTTTATAGGTACACTGCCTCTTTCCGTACAGCCCCAGGTCGACTTTTCAACGGATTTCTCCCAGGGAAGACTTGAGGCGACGGGGAATCCCTTTGATTTTGCCCTTAGCGGCGAGGGATTCTTTGTCGTGGAAACGGAGAAGGGCCCAGCATACACTCGAGCAGGAAATTTTACCCGTAGCGCTGATGGAAGACTTGTGACCCTTTCTGGGTACCCTGTTCAAGGGGAGGCGGGAGACATTGTGCTCCCCGAGAGAGGGGAGCTGGTTGTTGATGCAGAGGGCAATATAAGGGTCGGAGGGGAATTGGTGGGCAAACTTCGTGTGGTTCGCTTTTCTAATCCCCAGCTTCTGGAAAAGCTTGGGGGAAATCTCTTTCGGGCACCAGAAGGTGTCCTCCCCGAAGAAGCCACAGGGTATACCATCCACCAAGGTTTTCTTGAGAAGGCTAACCTCGACGTTGTAGAGGCTATGGTACGGATGATTGAGGCTCTTCGAGAGTATGAGCTCGCTCAGCGAGCAGTAGTAGCCCAGGATGAAACTTTGGGGAAAGCGGTGAATGAAATTCCACGCCTTGGCTAAGAAGGGAGGAAAGACCGGTGATTCGAGCGCTATGGACGGCGGCAACCGGCATGCAGGCCAAGCAACTCGACCTTGATGTTATTGCCAACAACCTCGCAAACGTCAATACCACAGGTTTCAAGAAAAGCCGGGTTGATTTTCAAGACCTCATGTATCAGATTATCCGTTTTAAGGGAACACCCACTTCTCCTGAAACTCAGGTTCCCTCAGGCATTGAGGTTGGTCTTGGAGTTCGCCCAGCAGCGATTCAGAAAATTTTCTCTCAAGGAGATATCTATGAAACAGGAAATCCCCTTGACCTTGTCATTGAAGGGGATGGGTTTTTCCAGATTCTCCTTCCCGATGGAACTGTTGCATACACCCGAGACGGTTCTTTTAAGCTCGATGCTCAGGGGAGAATGGTGACAAGTGATGGGTTTCCTCTTGAGCCACCTATTACCATTCCTCAGGGTGCTGAATCCATCACCGTTGCCCAGGATGGGACAGTCACAGTGAAAATGCCTGGTGAGACTGAGCCTCAGGAAGTTGGAGTCATAGAACTTGCTCGTTTTGTGAACCCTGCGGGTCTTTTAAGCATTGGTCGCAATCTCTATGTGGCCACTGCAGCCTCAGGGGAGCCTCAAGTAGGAACGCCAGGTCTTGAAGGCTTCGGAACGCTTGCTCAGGGATTTCTGGAAACTTCAAATGTCCAGATTGTGGAGGAAATGGTTCGCATGATTTCTGCTCAACGTGCTTATGAGATCAACGCTAAGGCCATAACCACAGCTGACGAGATGATGAGTATCACCAATAACATGAAGAGGTGACACTGTTGTGCTCCGGTGGTTTGGGCTTTTTGCGTTGGGGGCTCTCCTTTTTTGGGGAGGTTGTACCTTTGCTCTGACTCTGGAAGTGCACCTCAAAGAGGTGGTTACTGTCTTCGGAGAGACCCTGGTTCTTGGAGATGTGGCAGAGATTTCGTATCCCGACCCTTATTGGGAAGATGCTTTGCGGAAACTCAGCCTTGGGGTTCTTCCCCCACCTGGGAATGAAAGGACTATCACTCCTCGTGAGATCTACACCCGGATTGTGGAGCGAGGGGTTCCTGGTCTTGATTACATCTACTTTTCAGGAGCCTCTGCAGTACGAGTACGGACAGAGGGAGTGATTCTCCCAAAGGAGGCTATTGCGGAGAAGATTCGTGCTGCTTTGCAGGAACGCTTTCCTCAAGCGGAGCGGATTGAGGTTACGCTCTTAGAGGAGAGGGAGGTTGCTTTTCCTTCAGCAGCTTTTGCGGTGATTCTTCCAGCAACTGTAAAACCCTGGGGAACCCAGCGTGCGGTGCTTGTTGATGTAACGGAAACGTACAAAAGAGAAGTGCGGTTCATGCCTTCGGTGTATCGGTCTGTTGTACGAGCGGCGCGGAATCTTGCTCCTGGAGAAACACTGCGTGAGGGAGACGTTACGATTCGGCTTGAACCCCTTTCGCCAGAGAATGAAAAGGCATTAGGAAATCTCGATGCGGTTCTTGGAAGGTCTCTTCGCCGGGTGGTGCGGGCAGGGGATGTTGTTGTTTCTTCTTCTTTGGCTCGGGATGTTTTGGTAAAGCGTGGTGATCTTGTGACGCTCGTTGCGCAGTACAAGGGTATTGTGGTGACAACAGCTGGGAAAGCACGGGGTGAAGGGGGTTTGGGAGATCGGATTGTTGTCGAGAACCTTTCTTCTCGGAAGCGAATGGAAGGCATTATTGTCGATGAACGGACAGTGCAGGTGATAGTCCAGTGAGATTGCTCTGGGTAGTATTCCTTTTGAGTCTTTGTGTTGTTTTTGGGGGCGTTGCTTTTGGGGAATCTCTGTGGCGAGATGATGCATGGTTTGCCGAGCCATATGTGGCACGACGAGCTCAAAATGTGGGAGATATGGTCATTGTAGTCCTTGAGGAAGGCGCAAAAGGAACTGCCACGGCTTCGTCTCAGGGGAGTAACACGACTACAGTGAACCTCAACGCGGGGCAGGGAATTTTTGACTTTATTCCCCCGGCAGGGCTGAGCCACGAAAGCTCTCAAAGCGGTAAAAGGTCATACAGCCGAGGGGTGAAACTTGAAGGAACCATTGCATGCCAAGTTGTCGAAATTCTTGGCAATGGGTATCTGAAGATTGCCGGAAAAAAGGAAATTTTTCTCAACAAGGAGCGGGAAACGATGAGTATCGAAGGAATCATTGATCCGCGTTTTCTCTCTCCTGGGAATACCATCTCCTCGACCCGGGTGATGGATGCGGTGATTCGATTTGAAGGTACTTTAAAACCTAAAAAGCAAGGTGGACTTTTGGGTTTGCTCCAGGGGTTCTTTGGCTCAGTTCTTGATATCCTCTTCTGAGAGGGAAGAATCATGCGGTGGATAGGTTTCATGCTTGGGATTTGTGGATTCCTTCTTTTCTTTTCTTCGCCTCTTGGGGCTGAGGTGACACGTATCAAAGACATCACCGAGCTTGAAGGCGTTCGAGGAAACCAGCTTGTAGGGTACGGGCTTGTAGTGGGGCTTTCGGGGACGGGAGATAGCCAGAATAGTCTTTTCACCAATCAGGCCTTAGGCAATGTCCTTGAAAAGTTTGGAATTCCAATCAATTCTGAGCTTATTCGCTCTCGAAATGTGGCTTCAGTCCTTGTGACCGCGGAGCTCCCCCCTTTTGTCCGGAATGGGGAGAGGATCGATTGTATCGTTTCTTCCCTTGGGGATGCCAAAAGCCTCCAGGGTGGAGTCCTGCTTCTCACTCCGCTCAAGGGGGTTGATGGAAGAGTCTATGCTGTAGCCCAGGGTCCAGTGTCCATTGGAGGTTTTGTGGCTGGAACTGGTGGGGGCAATCAAGTGCAACGGAACCATCCCACTGTTGGCCGGATTCCCAATGGGGCCATTGTGGAGCGAACAGTGGAAACAACCTTTTTTGACGCTAACCGGGGGACGTTTACACTGCTTCTGAAAAACCCCGATTTTGTCACTGCTTCTCGTATCGCGCAAGCTATTAACCTTGAGCTTGGTGGCGATACCGCTCGTGCTCTTGACGCCAATCGGGTAGAGGTTCGTATCCCTGAGTACTACAAAAATCGTGTATCGCAACTTATTGCCCTTGTGGGGGAAATTCCTGTGGAACCAGACATGCCGGCGCGGGTTGTGGTGAATGAGCGCACCGGAACCATTGTTATTGGAGGGAATGTGCGGATTCTTCCGGTAGCTTTAGCCCATGGGAATCTCACGGTAACCATCAAGACGCAGTACGAGGTCTCTCAACCACCGCCCTTCTCCCCTGGGGAAACGGTTGTGGTGCCCCAGGAGGAAGTTGCAGTCAAAGAGCAAGAAGCCCGTCTTTTCCGTGTGGAATCAGGAAACACCATTGATGACCTTGTGCGGGTGCTTAACGCTTTAGGCACGAGTCCGAGAGACCTTATCGCTATTCTCCAAGCTCTCAAGGAAGCGGGGGCATTGCAAGGGGAGCTTGTGATCCAGTAATGCGTATTGAAAATGAGAAGGGTCTGCATTTGACAGAATACGAAAAATCGAGGAAAATGCTCCAGGAGGCTTGTAATGATTTTGAGGCCTTTTTCTTGAGTTTTGTGTTTAAAAGAGCTTTTACCCCTCTTTTTAGCGATTCGATGAATCGAGAAGAGTTATGGTTCCGGGAACTTTGGGTCGAAGAAGTGGCAAAAAGGACAAGTGCACAAGGCGGGGTCGGTTTGGGCCGACTCCTTTTTGCATACCTTGTGAAGGAGGAGAAACCTCGTGACCCTGGCACGGTGTAAGCGGTGTGGGGCAATTTTTCAAAAGGTTATTGATCGAGACCTCTGTCCTTCTTGTCTTGAAAAGGAGGAAGAGGAGTTTCGGAGAGTCAAAGAGTTCTTTCGCCAGCATCCCAGGGCTCGCCTTGAAGAGGTAAGTGAAGCAACGGGCGTGGATAAAAAGGTTATTCTCGAGTTTTTGAGGGAGGGGCGTCTCCAGGTGACCGAAGGTACAGAACCCCTTTTTGAGCTTTTCTGTGAGCGGTGTGGAAAGCCTATTGCTTCTGGAAGGCTCTGTGACGAGTGCCGTAGTAAGGTTGTACAACTCATCCAAAGCGCGGAAGAGAAGAAGCCCCGAGGTCCTGATTTTTACTTTAAAGATGTTTTGCGAAAAAAAGGGGAAAAGGACTAAAGAAAGAGGAGACATCGCCGATATAAAGAAGCAGAAAGGGTAGGAAAGAAGGGGATAGAACGTGAAAATCTCGGGGAACCAGGTTGAAAATCTTCTGCGGGTGTATCTCGAAAGAGCACGAGAAGAACAAAGGAAAAAAGTATCTTCTGAGCCTTCTCGGATGGATTCTCTCACTCTTTCTCCGGAGGCCCAGGAAACAAGTATGCTTAAAGATCGGCTCCGGGAAATTCCCCTGTTTCGTCAAGAACTCGTTGCGGCTCTTCGAGAGCGTATTGCTGCAGGTCAGTACCATCCAAGTGGTATTGAAGTGGCTCGAAAGATGCTCTACCGTGAAGCGGTTGACTTTATCATAAGTGAGGGGGAACGCGTTGACCACTCCGCGTGAGTACTTTATTTACCTCCTTGAGGGATTTAAGCGAGAGCTTGAATTGCAGCGTGAGCTCCTTGATGCTGCTCGAAAAAAGCAGGATCTCCTTCTAAAAAATGACATTGAGGCTCTTGTACCGCTTCTTGAGCAGGAGGAGAATCTCGTCTTTCGGACGTGCAGCGTTGAGAAAAGGTTGAAGAATATCTGGAAGGAGCTTTCAGAACGTTTTTTCCCAGATGCTGGAGATATGAGCCTCTCTAAAATTATTGAGCTTGCTAGTGACGATATACGAGGGGAGTTTCAAAAGGTTCAAGAGGAGCTTACCAAGGTTGTACAAGAGCTTCGGGAACTCAATCACCAGAACGCTATACTCATTGAGGATATTTTGAACTATATTAGCGTGGTTTTTTCGCTCCTTCTTCGGGAAGTGGAACGTCAGGAAAATCCTTACGGCACTTTCTGCCGGGATTTTCCTGGAGGAAACACTCGGGGTGTTCTTATTGACGGGGTCGTATAGGGGGAAAGAAGATGCGCACGATTTTTCTTGGGCTTGAAATTGCTCGAAAGGCTCTGCAGACACACCAGGCGGCAATGAACATCACCGCCCACAATATTGCCAATGCCAATACTGTCGGCTACACTCGCCAGGTACCTCATCTTTCCCAAGAAACCATTCCTTTGAGCGGCCTTTTTGTTCCCCCGCATCTTAAAAACATCGGTCTTGGAGTTGATGTGGATGCAATTCGTAGAATGCGAGACAGATTCATCGATCTTCAGATTCGCCAGGAGTCTCGCACTGGAGCTTACTGGAATACCATTGACAAAGGCCTTGAGCAGATTGAGGTTATCTTTGGGGAACCCAGCGAGGAGAGTGGTCTTTCCCAGATTTTCGACCGCTTTTGGAACACCTGGCAAGAACTTGCCAAATCTCCAGAATCCCAAGCTTCTCGAGTCCTTGTGGCAGAAACCGGGAATCTTCTTGCTCAAGCTCTTAGTCATACCTACGCTCAGTTTGAAGTACAGCGTTGGGAGTTGAACGAGAAGGTGGCCATCAAAGTAGAGGAGGTCAACAGTTACATCCAGCAGATTTACGACCTTAACCAGCAGATTGTCCGTGTAGCCCCTGCTGGGGGCAACATCAACGACTACAAAGACCAGCTTGATGTCCTGGTGGATAACCTTTCGAAGATTCTTGAGGTCCAGGTTCGGGAAAACAGTAACGGTACATATACTGTTGTGCTCCAGGGCAGGATTCTTGCAAGCGACCGGGAACGAAGTTTCCTTGCTCTTGAAAGCGATGCCTCTCAAATGAACCGGGTTGTTCTTGAGGGTGGTCCAGCTGTTGACTTCACTTACCAGAATGGGGAGCTCAAGGCCATTCTTGACCTTAGGGATACCATCGTTCCAAAGTACCAGGGTGCTTTGGATGTTCTTGCTCAGAATCTTCGGGATGCGGTGAATATGGTACACCAGAAGGGCTTTACCCTTGAGAATCCACCGGTGCGGGGTGGGGATTTCTTCATAGGAAGTGGAGCAAAAGACCTTGCGGTGCACCCTGAGATCCTTGGGAATCCTTTGAAGATTGCCGCTTCTTTAAGTGGTGCACCAGGCGATGGGGAAAATGCTTTAGCGATTGCTCGACTTCGAAGCCAGCCTGTGGTCAGCGGATCAAGCCCTGATGATTACTACCGGGGAATCATCTCTCGACTTGGGGTTGAGCGTGAGGAAGCACAGCGTATTGCCAAAAACCAAGATCTTCTTGTGCAGCAACTTGAGAATCGACGTGAATCGATTTCAGGAGTTTCTCTTGATGAAGAGATGACCAACCTCATCCGTTACCAGTATGCATACCAGGCGGCTTCGATTCTTGTGCGAACAATTGACGAGATGCTTGATACCGTGGTACACAGAATTAAGTAGGTGGGAGTATGCGTGTGACCCATCGCATGATTACTCATCAAGTCATGACCAACCTTAGCACCATCACTGGACGGCTTCTCCGAGTTCAAGATATGCTCTCTTCAGGAAAAACCCTTCGTCGGCCCTCTGATGACCCGGTGAAACTAAACCATGTTCTTCTTTTACGTACCTCTATCCGCAAGCTTGAGCAGTACATGCAAAATGCCGAAGACGGGGCGAGCTGGCTCAACCTTACCGACACAAGCCTCAACCAGGCAACAGAGCTTTTGCAAAGAGTTCGGACCTTAGCCATTCAAGGTGCCAATGGTACCCTGACTCTTGAGGACCGTATGATGATTGCCACGGAAGTCGAGAAGTATCTCGAGGAACTCGTTGGGGTTGGGAATACGAGTTATGCAGGAAAGTACATCTTTGCCGGGACCGAGACACTAACAATGCCTTTTGTGCTTCGGGATGGACGCACTGTGTATCAGGGAAACGGTGCTTCTCTCCTTCGGGAAGTTGAAGAGGGTGTGGTCATGAAACTTGGAGTTCCAGGAGATGAGGTTTTCTTCCGGGGATTTGAAGCTTGGAGCAACGAAGGCATTGATGTTGCAGCGTACCAGGGAGAGAGTTTTCGGATTAACGGTGTCGAAGTTACGGTTGATGACCACGATGGGAGTGGGACGGTTACCTTTGATGACCTTGTTTTTTCCATTAACACTAACGTTGCTCTCAAAGACTCGGTGTACGCTTTCACTGATGGGAAACGTCTCTTTTTGCGCTCAAGAACTGAAGATGCCTTTACCCTTGAGGAGGTGTCAGGAACACTACTTCAAGAGTGGGGGTTTCTCGATAGTTCTGGGCAAATCGCCGCGACAAATTCACGAGGAGCCTCTGGCATCCTTAAAATTGTCCAGGACCTGGTAGCACACCTTAAGGGAAATGAGGTTGAGCGCATCTCTCAAGAAGATCTGGCACGGATTGATGAAGTTCTTGACCTTCTTCTTAAAGTTCGAGCCGAAGTTGGTGCTCGGACCCTCCGGATGGAAAATGCTATAAATCGCTTTAATGACTTTACCTTGAACTTTAAAAAGCTTCTTTCCCTTGACGAGGACATCGATGTGGCTGAGGTTGTGGTGCAGCTCCAGGAGCATCAGAGTGTCTACCAGATGGCTCTTGCTGCGGCAGCGCGGCTTTTGCAGCCCACTCTTCTTGATTTTCTCCGATGATGAGGGTCACCACACGGTACTTTGGAGATATTGAGGTTGAGGAAAGCAAGGTGCTCCTTTTCCCCTGGGGTATCCCAGGTTTTGAGCATCTCCGCCGTTTTCTCCTCTTAGAGGATCGAGGATTTTTCTGGCTTCAGAGCGTGGATGACAAAGATGTAGTCTTTGCAGTGTGCGATCCTTTTGTGTGTTTTCCAGGTTATGAGGTTGAAATTCCCACTGCGGAATGCGAAGCTCTTGGAATCACCAAAAGTGACGAGGTCGTCGTCCTTGCCATTATGAATGTCCGTTCTCCTCAGGAGGTGGGGGTTAACCTTCTTGCCCCTCTTGTGATAAACTGTACTTTGAAAATGGGCAAGCAGATCATCCTTGAGGATGAACGGTATACGCTCTATCACCCCCTCGTCCTCAAGGGACAGGGAGATACGGCCGATGCTCGTCATAACTCGAAGGCTTAACGAGAGCATCCGTATTGGAGATAATATTGAAGTTAAAGTTGTAGCCATTGAACGAGGCAAAGTCCGTCTTGGAGTTCTTGCCCCACCCGATGTTCCTATCTACCGGGAGGAGCTCTATCGGTCTCTGGTGCAAGGGAACAAAGAAGCTCTCTTTGCTTCTGAGACGATGGTTCACACTCTTAAGGAAATCTTTGGGAATGCCCCGAAAGAATAGGAGAGATACTTGTGCAAATTCGGAGTGCGTTTACTATCTTTGGGATTTTTGTGACGGTACTCTGTGGTGTTTCTTGCGTTTTAGCTCAGGAAGCGCCATTATTTCGCCTTCCTGGTCTTGATGGGAAAGAGTATGCCCTTTCTGATTTCCGGGGACAGCCAGTTATTCTCACCTTTTTCACCACCTGGTGTCCGTACTGTGCAGAAGAGCTTCCCCTTCTTGAGAAGCTATACAGAGAGTATCGGGAAAAAGCCTCTCTGGTCGTTTTGGGGATTGACCTCCAGGAATCGGAAGGAGTGGTGCGGAAGTTCGTCGAACGGATTGGGATTTCTTTTCCTGTGCTCCTCGATGCCAAAGGAGAGTCAGCCTCCTCTTATCGAGTTCTTGGACTTCCTATGCTCTTTTTCATCGACCCTTGGGGGAGAATTGCGGATGTTATCATTGGAGGAAGCAACGAAACCACCATTCGTCGAAAACTTGACCGCATCTTATGGTTTCGGGGATTGCTCTTGCCAGAGGTGCGAAATCTCCTTACGGTCCTTCAGGGGGTTACGCTTTTGGATTTCCGGAAGGATGCTTCTAATCCCTTCCCAGAGATACCCGGGTTGCAACATAAAGTTGTTTCCGAGGGTGACGATCTTTCCTTTTTAGACCCTCAGGGAACGTATGTTGTTCTTGCCACCACAGGTGCTGAGGGAAAGACGCTCGCTGCTTCCCTGGCTCAAAAGGGTTTCCAGCGCGTGTACTACCTCATGGTCGATGACACTGCGAAGTAGCGGAGCTTTTGCCGTTTCTCTTGCCCTTTTAGGATTTTTGGTATGGTACTTTTTCGTTTTTCCCCGCCCTGTGCCTCTTGAGGAAGTTCCTCAAAAGATGCCTCAAAAGGTTGGCGTGCTTCTTGTAGGAGCCGAGGTAATGAAGGTTACCGAGCAGGGAAAGGAGTGGGTGCTGAAAGCTCCTCGGATCGAGAAGCAAGGAGATACGGTGACGCTCTTTTCTGTTGCAGGGTCCTTTTTGCGCAATGGCATCCCTTTCTATGAAGTGCAGGCAGAAGCTGGCATAGTGTTCCTTGAGACGAGTACGGTTATTCTCGAAAATGTGGTGCTTTACTCTGTAAAGGTGGGGGAGCGCCTTTCCGGAAAGCGGTTGACCTGGCAGGGAAAAGACCAAGAGTTCCTTATGGAGGGAGTTTCATTCTCTGGACGAGAGTTTTCGGCACGGTGTGATGTCCTGGTTTATAATGTAGCAGAAAGGAGAGCACACTTTCGGGGGGACGTGGTTGTGAAACTGGAGATGGGAAAACAATGAGGCTATGGGTTTTAGTGCTCTGTTTTCTCGTGCTTTTCCCTGGAAAGTTTCTCTTTGGGGAGGAAGGTAATTTTCTTGTCGTGCGTACCCAAGAGGCGGAGTACGATGAAAAAAGTGGAAAGATTCTTACCCGTGATGCCATTTTGACCTGGAAGGACCTTACGGTTTTTTGTCCTTCGCTTGAAGTGGATACAAAGACCCAGGAAATTCAAACTCGAGGAGAGGTTCGAGTAACCTTTGGGGACCTTGAAGCCCGTATAGAAAGTCTTTTCTACTCTCGCGCGACCAATACACTTCGTGCGCTCTCTTTTTCTGGGAAGGCCCAAGACCTTGTGTTCGCGGCGCAAGAGGGGCTTTTTGATTTTGAAAGGGGTGTGGCCACATTTTCGGGGAATCCTTCCCTTTCTGTGCGGGGATTCGTACTTCACTTTGGTGAAGCCGGGTACATCTTTGCAACGAGGACCTGGCAAGGGCGTGATGTTTCGATATCTCGGGAAGGTTGGAGTGGGAAAGCACAGAAAGCTCTGTACACCGAGGGAACGAATCTTCTCATTCTCGAGGGAAAGGCAGAAATATCCCGAGAGGGAAACCTCCTTCGGGGGGAACGCATCACCGTGAATCTTGATACTTCTCAGGTGAAAGTGGAAGGCAATGTGGAGATTTTCCTCGTGCCTTTTGAAGAGAAACGATGATAGAGCGAAACTGGAAGAGTCTCTCTGGGGAGAAGCTCACTAAAGAGTACAACAAAAAGCGCGTAGTCAATGAGGTAAGTATCACTGTTCGGCGAGGAGAGATTGTGGGACTTCTTGGTCCCAATGGGGCAGGGAAGACCACAACGTTTTACATGCTTGTTGGACTTATTCGCCCCACAGGAGGACGGGTTTTCCTTGACGATTACGAGCTCAACCATTACCCAATGTACCTTCGAGCCCGGATGGGTATTGGGTACTTGCCTCAGGAGCCCTCGGTTTTCCGTCGACTTACCGTTCGAGAAAATCTCGATCTCGTCCTTGAAATGCAGGGACTTCCTCGAAGGGAAATTGTCCGGCGGAGGAATGAGCTTCTTGAGGAATTTGGTATTGCGCATCTTGCTGCATCCTCGGCACATCTTCTTTCCGGTGGGGAACGAAGGCGCCTCGAGATTGCAAGGGCTCTGGCAACCTCTCCTTCCTTTATTCTCCTTGATGAACCCTTCACCGGTATTGATCCCATTGCCGTTGAGGGTATTCAAAGTATTGTGAAGCACCTTGCCCAAAAGGGTATTGGAGTGCTCATAACAGACCATGCCGTTCGGGAGACCCTTGCTATAACTGACCGAGCGTACATTATTTTCGAGGGCAAAATCCTTGTCTCCGGTACTCCAAAAGAGATTATCGAGTCGGAGCTTAGCCGAAAGTACTACTTAGGGGAGCGATTTAACCTCTGAATGCGTGTTCTTGATCGGTACGTGGTACGACAGGTAGGTGGTTCCTTTCTTTTTGGAGTATTCCTCTTTGTAGCGATTCTGAGCGCTGGAGACCTCCTCTTTCGTTTGGCTAGAATGTGGCTTCGGGAAGGACTCCCCGGAGAGAAGGTTATAGCAGTCTTCCTTTTGAGCCTTCCTCAGCTTCTTGTCTATGTTCTTCCCATGGCACTCCTTCTTGGGGTTTTGCTGGTTGTAGGACGCATGGCCGGGGATAGTGAAATTATTGCCCTCCGTTCCTCTGGAGTGAGTCTATTTCGCTTTTTTGTACCTTTTTTCCTTTTCTCTCTCTGGGTATGTGCTGGGACCATCATCATTCAGGAAATCGTCCTGCCCTTTTCGGCGCAGAAACTTAAGGAAATCTGGGAGGAAGGGCCAGTTTCCTCTTGGCCTGTAGTAGAACGGACCTTTTTCCGGGATACTTCTGAGGAAGGCGTGGAGCGTCTCTTTTACGTTCGGGGGGTAGATGCAAAAAATGGTCTCCTTGAGGGAGTTGTGGTGCAGGAGTATAGCGGAGAGAGGCTCCGACGCATCGTCAACGCTGAGCGTGCGAGGGTTTCTCAGGGTCATTGGATTTTCGAAAATGGGGTGTACTACGAGGTGAATGAGAAAGGAGAGGTTGAACGGGTGGTACGCTTTGCACGGGAGGAGGTTAAAACCCAAGAGACAATGGAAGATATCTTAAAAGCCAAGAAGCGGCCCCAAGAGATGAGTTTTACGGAGCTTCGGGTGTACATTGAGAGGGAAAAAGCGCGAGGGCAAAATACCCGAAACCTTGAGGTCCTTCTTTGGCACAAAACTGCCATTCCCTTTGCCGCCTTGGTTTTTGCCCTTGTTGGTGTGGCTCTGGGTATTACCTCTCCCCGTTCGGGAAAGGCTTTGGGAATCGGTCTCAGCATCCTTATTGTTTTTGGGTATTATGTTTTCTTTTCTATCATGAGCACTCTGGCTGAAGGCGGTGTGCTTTCACCGTTTTTAGGTACTTGGGCGACGAATATCCTCGGAACTCTTGGAGGAAGCGTGCTCCTTTGGAAGAGAAACAGAGTATAGTGAGGTGAGAGTGTGGGTACGAGTGGTTTCTTTCTTATTCTCGTTCTTATTCTTTTAAGTGGCGTCATTGCTTACGTGGGGGATTTCCTTGGTCGGCGCGTTGGGAAGCGGAAACTTTCTGTTCTTGCTCTTCGTCCTCGTTACACGGCGATTCTCGTAAGCATCGTTACTGGCATTCTTATTTCCACCGTTACCCTGGCCATTTTGAGTATAGCTTCTCAAGATGTACGGACTGCTCTTTTTGGCATGGAGGAACTGAAGGAGCGGCTTGAGTCTCTTAACCGAGAGGTCTTGGAGCGCAATGCTGAGCTTGAACACATGAAAAAGACGGTGCATCTTTATGAGGAACAGGTGGCTGCTCTCTCGGAAAAAGAGAGGGAACTCTCCCTTTCTAAGGCTAGTCTTGAGGAGCAGGTGCGGTCTCTACAGGAAAACGTAAAAGAGCTTGAGAAACAACGAAAGGCTCTTCAGGACGAGATTCAGTCGCTTCAAGTAGAACTCTCCCGTCTTCGGGCAAATCTTCTTGCCGTGCGTCAGGGAGAGATTGTCTTTCGTGATGAAGAAGAGATCCTTCGGGTGGTGGCTAAAGGGGGACTTTCGCAGGACGAGGCGGAGAATTTTCTTTTGTCTCTTATCCGGCGGGCCACAGTCATTGCTCAAGCACGAGGAGCAGGACAGGATCGGGAAGGGCGAGGTGTAGTTTTTGTCCAGGAAGAGAATTTTAGGGAAGTGGCTGCAAAGCTCCTCGCGAGAAATGGGGAGTATGTGGTGCGCCTTGTTGCTGCTCTTAACACATTGCGAGGGGAACCAGTTATCGCTCGATTTGTTCTTGAGGAGAACAAGAAGATTTTTTCTCAGGGTGAGGTTATCCTTCGAAAGACAGTGTATCTTGAGCGAGGGAAGACGAATCCCGATCTTGTCATTGCCGAGATACTTCGAGACCTTAACATCCTTGGGGTTGAAAAGGGAGTGCTTCCCCAGGAGGGAAAGGTTGGGGTCATTTCGGCGCTGAATTTGAGTGAGGTTACCCGAGAGTTAGAGAAGCGTGAGGGAGAGGTGCTTCTTGAGGCGGTGGCCGAAAGCGATGTTTTCACTGCTGGACCGATGCGAGTTTTCTTACGGGTGCAGAGCAAGATTCCAGAGGGGTAGAGTGCCAAGGGAAAGAAGAGTCGTAGCGCAAATGATGCTTGAGGAGAGCTCGGTGTCAAGTTCATATACTGAGGCAAAGACGTAGGAACTTACCAGTGTCGGTGTTGCGGACTGGAGCACGAGAACTTTTGCAAAGAGTGGAGGAAGAGGGAACCATCGGACAAGAAAAAAGCTCAGGAGGGGAAGGAGGAAGAGCTTAGAAAGGGAAGCAAGCCCGAGGAGTTGTGCTTCTTTGAAGAGATTTGCCGGGGAGAGAGAAAGCCCAATGGCTACCATAGTAAGGGGGACAGTGGCATCGGCAAGACGCGTGATAACACCCGAAAGAAGCTGAGGAATGGGTAGGCGGTTCAAAGCAAGGGCAAGAAGAAAGGCAAGAAAAGGTGGAAGCTTAAGAAATTCCAGAATGTTTCGTGAAGAAAACTTTCCAGTTTTTCCAAAAACACAGAAAGGCACCCCGACGGTATATACCGAAAGGAAATTTCCAAGCTGGTCGTAAAAAATCGCCGGTGGAAGTCCTGCTTCTCCAAGGAGGGCAAGAATAAAGGGATACCCCAAAAATGCAGTGTTTCCAAAGGCAGACCCCATGGCAAAGCTTACTGCTTGTTTGGGAGGAAGACGGAAAAGGCGAGTTCCCAAGAGGAAGGCGAAGAGAAACGCAAGGCTTATACTGACATAGGCTAAGGGAGGAATCCCCCAGAGTCTTCGGTCCAGCTCTGCCCCCTGGAGCGATCGAAAGACAAGACAAGGAAAGGTAACGTAGAGTACGAAGCGATTGAGGAGAGGTGCGGTTTCTTTTGGGAATACTCGTAGTATTCGCAAAAAAAATCCAAGTCCAATGAGGATAAACATTACTCCCAGGACTTGGCTCATGCGTTCCTCACCGCAACAGGATTCTGAAGGATACCGATACCCTCAATTTCGACCTCCACGATATCTCCGGGAAGGAGAGGACCAACGCCCTGAGGAGTTCCAGTCGCAATAACGTCTCCAGGAAGAAGGGTCATAACTGAAGAGACAAAGGTTACGAGTTCTTCTACGGGGAAAAGGAGCATCTGGGTGTTCCCCTCTTGTTTCAGAGTGCCATTAACGAAACAGCGTACGGTGCAGTTGCCTGGGTCGATATCGTCTGCAATCCAGGGACCAAGGGGAGCAAAGGTATCGAAGGACTTTGACCTTGTCCATTGGATATCTTTCGTTTGTATATCTCGAGCGGTAACGTCATTGAAACAGGTATATCCCAGAATGTATTCGTGGACTTTGGTTTTAGGAATCTGAAAGGCCTTTTTACGGATGACTACGGCAAGTTCTGCTTCGTAATCTACGCGCTGCGACTGAGGGGGCAAAAGGATTGGCTCTCCAGGTCCTATAACGGCGGTTGATGGTTTGAGAAAGAGGATGGGATTTTCCGGTACGGCCTGACCGAGCTCGAAAATGTGGTCTTTATAGTTGAGACCAACAGCAACGATTTTGCTTGGACGAACCGGGGGCAGGAGACGGAGGTTCCCCAGGAAAAACTGTCTCCCTGTTTTGCGCATCTCTCCTCCGAAAGGGGAGGTAACCTCGGTGACTCTATCTCCTTCTTCAAGAATACCCCAGGTAGGGTTTTTCCGATCAGGGCAAAGAAAACGAAGGATTTTCACGACGCATCCGCTCCTTCAAGTACCAATGTTCTTTTATGCGGGAGAGGAAAGGGATTTTTACCAGGCACAATTTTTTGGCAAATTGTATAACCTGCGGGAGGGCATGGACTCCCTTGTATACCTCAAAATACGCCCGAAGGAGCAACTGCCGCAACTCTCGAGGACTGAGAGCGTCAAGTTGTACTACAGGATGGGCTCCATCAAAGAGTGACCAAGAAAAGTGGAGGATGCGACGGTCTTTTTGGAGTTCCTCAAAAAGCGTTGTTCCTGGGAAGGGAGTAAGAAGGGAAAATTGTACAATGTCTGGACGAATCTTCCGAGCAAACTCAATGGTTTTCCACACCGTAAGTTTAGTCTCCCTTAGTCCTCCGAGGATAAAGGAGCCCCAACTCTTTACTCCGTATTTACGGAGAACGTCGATGGCCTTCTTGGCAATCTCAGTGGTAATTTGTTTTCCGTAGTCTTCAAGGAGAGCTCTCTCAGCGCTTTCCAATCCAAGGTACACCATGCGAAGACCTGCTTGAGCCATTTTTTTCACCAGAGACTCGTATCGGGCGATTGTATCTACCCGGGAAAAGCACCACCATTTGAGTTTCAGGCGTCTCCGTTCTATTTCCTCGCAAAGGCGTTCTACTCGTTCTGGTTGCAGGGTGAAGTTATCGTCAACAAAGGCAATGGCTCGAAACCCATAATCAAAGTACAGCATTTCGAGCTCACGGAGGACGTTCTCTGGAGAGCGAGCCCGCCATCTTCTTCCTGAAAAGTGAGATGAGGCACAGAACGTACAGGCAAAGGGACATCCCCGGCTGGTGATAACGTTCATGAGGGGTTCCCCTTCAAGCTGCGTCATCCAGTATTTGGAGAGTTGCAGCAGGTCCCGGGCTGGAAAGGGCAAAGCATTGAGGTCCTGGGGAGGAAAGGGCGCAGGAGTCCGGATATGCTTACCCTCTTTGAGGAAAGAGATGCCCGGAAGGTTCTCCAGAGGTTTCCCACTTTCCAGAGCGTCAAGAAGAAGGGCAAAAACTTCCTCTCCTTCTCCTCGAATAACGTAATCTACATATCCACTCCGCAAGGTTTCTTCATCTTGAAAAGTAGCATGGTATCCTCCCATAACCACGATACGCCCTGCTTTTTTGGCTTCCTGAGCAATTTCTAGGGCTTTGGGAAAAGTGCTCGTTGTTGCTGTAATACCCACAAGATCACATTGTTCAAGCTCTCTCTGGAAACGTTTCTTATTCTCTACCTGGAGGTCTACAATGCGTACTACGTGGCGGTTGCGGCATGACGCTGCAAGATACGCAAGACCAAGGGGTGGAAGTTTCAGGCCGATGAAGTCGTAAATTCCTGGAGAGGGAGGTTGTACGAGGAGCACCCTCATCCTTTCTTCAGCTCCTCCATTTTCTCAATAATGGCTTCACCCACCTCGAAGGTTTTCGCTGCTTCGGGGTCGTTGGGGTCCGGCTTCATATCATAGGTGACCTTTTTGCCCTCCTTGATAACCATGGCCACAGCTTGCTCAAGAAGGTCGGCTTTCTCTTTTTCGCCAAGATAGCGAAGCATCATGACCCCAGAAAGAATTGTAGCGATAGGGTTGACCTTGTGGAGTCCCTTGTACTTTGGAGCACTTCCGTGAGTCGGCTCAAAGACTGCATAGTGGTCTCCGATGTTTCCCCCAGGGGCAACGCCAAGTCCTCCCACAAGTCCTGCAGCAAGGTCAGAAACGATGTCGCCATAGAGGTTGGGAAGGACAAGAACATCGTAGAGCTCGGGTTTCTGTACAAGTTGCATGCACATGTTATCAACAATGCGATCTTCAAACTCGATATCTGGGTAGTTCTTGGCCACCTCTCGGGCGACTTCGAGAAAGAGTCCATCGGAGTACTTCATAATGTTTGCTTTGTGGACTGCAGTGACTTTGCGGCGACCGTTTTTTCGAGCATACTCAAAGGCAAAGCGGACGATACGTTCGGTGCCGAAAACGGATATGGGTTTCACACTTATTCCTGAGTCAGGACGGATTTTCCCTTTTCCCAAGCGCTCCACTGTGGCAATAAATTCCAAGGTTTCGGGTTGCCCTTTTGCAAATTCAATCCCAGCGTAGAGGTCCTCAGTGTTTTCTCGGATGATGACAAGGTCAACATTCTCATACCGTGAGCGAACCCCAGGATAGGTTTTACAGGGTCTCACGCAAGCGTAAAGGTCAAGCTCTTTACGAAGTGCTACGTTGACGCTTCGAAAGCCTGTTCCTACCGGTGTGGTGATGGGGCCCTTAAGGGCGACACCGTTTCGCTTGATAGACTCGAGAACCTGTGGTGGAAGAGGAGTACCGTACTTCTCAATAACTTCGGCACCCGCTTCCTGAATATCCCATTCAATGGGTACCCCCGTCGCCTCGAGGACCCTTTTGGCCACTTCAACGATTTCTGGTCCAGTTCCATCGCCCGGTATGAGAGTCACCCGGTACATGAGGCAACCTCCTTTTTCTCCTTTGTAAGGGAATAGTAGCGAAAGCATTCCCAATTTGCAAGGTTTTGCAAACTGAGAATATGGGTGGAAAAAAGGGGCGCTTTGGAGACTAGAGCATTTCCCTGAATGCTTCAAGGCGGGTACGAAGCCCCTCTTCCCCTCTGTGGCGTCGGTCAAGGTGGTCTCCATCAAGGGTAAGAACAGGGTATCCTGCGTCAAGGAGCGCTTTCCGAAGAAGAGAAGTCATTCCCTGACTTTGGCGGCATCCCCACTGGGTGAACTGGATAGCTCCTTCAGCATCGTACATTTTGAGCGCTTTAAGGATGTGAGAGACACGACCTTGGGCGCTTGCCAAAACTTCATTTGCCCAGAGGATTTTTTCGGCAAGAGAGAGAAACGGTGAAGAAGGTGAAAGCTCTCCAGGGAAGATGTCCGTAAATTCTTCAAAGACCACCCCAAGTTCAAGTTCTTCAAGCATTTTCGAAAGATTTTTCATATAGAAGGGCTTGAGGTGGAGCCAGATGAGACGGTGAGGAAGGGTTGGAGAAGCTCTGGAAAGACGCGCTTTAAGCTTTTCAGCAAAAGACAGGGCTATCCTGCTTCCCAGGAATTCGTAGTAGTACGGGAGGTAATCAAGGTTTTTTGTAGGGGGAAGGAGCATCCGATCGCTCCGCTGACGGAGACGTGCTACCTCACGGAGAACCTCCCGCGTCTTGTTCGAAAGGGCAAAGGCCTCATCCCAGAAGAAACGCACTCTCCACTCTTTTTCAAGCCTTTGGGCAATTTGGGCAAGCTGTAAAGCTACGTATTCTTTTGCTCGAGGTCCTCCCTCTTTTGGGACATCCACGAGAAAGAGTGGGACTTTCCAGATTTCCTGAAGCGTTTCGAAAAACCCTACTGTCCCCTGGCAGATGGTAGAGGTGGCAAAGAGGAAATCGGGTTTTGGGAAAAATCCAAGAAAGCTCATTCCAAGGCTCCCCCGGTGATAGCTGCAGAGGTCTTGAGAGAACCAGAGTCGCTCGGCTTCTTCAAGGGGAAGGTGAGCAAACCCCAGTGCTCCGACAAGCCCGGTAGCGATTTCAGGGTAAAAGGGGGCAAGAGATGCGGCATAGAGAAACTCTGATGGGAAGAAAAGACTCGCCCAGGCGACTTTCTGTGTTCGCCCATAAAGGGTACAAATGGTGTGCATAGTCGTTTGCCAAGAGAACTGCGAGAGGTCCGGTTGGGGATATGTACGCCGAAGCCACCACTCGTATACCTTAAGGAGTCGAAAGGGTGTTGGTCGATTGATGCAAAAGCGAAGTATTCTAAGGAAAGCTTTTGGAATCCTATCCATGGGAAATCATCTCCAGGAAGGCTTCAAGACGTGTCTCCCACTGGGCAAAAGATGCAGTGCAATCGTGCTCAAGAAGAAGCGTAGGAATGCTTAGCTCTTTTCGTAAAAGTCCAATCTCGTAGAGCTGTGGATCGCAGAACTTGGAGAAAAAGATAATAACCCCTTTTATAGAGAGTTCTGTACAGAGCTTTTTGAGGAACTGTCTCCTTCCTTTCCCTGGAAAACGAGGGCAGGGTAAGCGCTCAAGAAGCACACGCTGTGCCAAACCGTCGAGGGGGAAAGGAGGAGACGATGGAGAATCCAGAAAGAGGTAAGGGCGTTTCTCTGGAAGGTCGGCAAAGACCGTGAACCCTCGAGCTTCGAGAAGGGGGAGAATCGTCGAAGCATAATGTGACCCAAGGAGGAGAAGGGAAGGGCGGTCCTTACGTTCTTCTTGCTTGGTGTTGCAATGGCTCTTTTGTAGGATGTTTTTTAAGTTTTTCTCAAAAGTGGTAAAGGGTATCCCGCTTATGTCGGTGAGTTTCAGGCTCAGGGCTTTCAAGTTCTCGGCAAAGTACCGTACTGCTTCGGGGGAAGGGAAGGCGGGAACGTCGAGAGGAAAGACAGGAAGGGAGAGTGCCTGCAAAGTCTCATAAGTTCTTCGTGAGGCATCACAGGAAAGGGGGACAATACACCCCAAAAGGTCCTTTTGGCTTAAGGCCCACTGTGTGAAGGATTTACACAGAGTACAGAAAGGAATGGGAAAGAGGGGGGAAACAGGAGAAGAGAAATCAGGTACAAAGCGAACAGCCGAGAGGCCGCAAGCGATTACCAGTTCTTCTGGAACGTAGCTGCAGAAGTATCCCAGGGCCTGCATTGTCTAGAAAAGAATCCAAAAGAGCATCCAGAAAATGAATCCAAGAAGAGCAACTGGGAGAACAAAAAAGAGTGCCCACCCAAGAGCGAAAACACCAAGGGCAAAGAACACAAGGAGAGCGAGGCTTCCGAGGAGAAAAGGGAAGAAAAATGGAAAGGTGTAGAGGAAAATGGCGGCAATGACTACAAGAGCAAGGAAAGCAAAAAACGCAAAAATGCAACGCATCACTTTGTGTCACCTCCCTGAGCCAGCGTTACAAGAAGTCGAACAAGGTTTCGGGAGGCAAAGTCAGGGGGAAGGAACTGCGAGAGAATTGTTGGAGCTGGGATATCTTGCTTCCAAAATTCTCGATTTGCTTTGGTGTTTTCTCTCATTTGTGTTCCCTCAAAGGAAACCCCAGCAAAAATTCCCCGCGAGAGGGCATACGCGTAACACGGTGAAGTAAGTTCCGTATCTACTGCAGCTGAGAATCCCCTCCCAGTAGGTCCCAGGCTTACAGAGAAGTTTCCCCCAAGAACAATGGTTGCCCCAGAGGGCTTTCGCATGAAAAAGAGCACAATGTCCTGAGACTGAATTCCCGCCTGGATGCCCAAAGTAACCCCCCGAATGGTATAGAAGGCTGGACCAAAGAAGGTTTCTTTGTTCCTCCCTCGGGCAAAGAGGACTCCTTCTCCCTCGGCTATGCCTACAAAGAAACCGACCCGTTTCACCTGAGGAAAAATGGCGATACCCCAAGCTTTTGCAAAGAGAGGAGCAAGGATTTTTCGGTCAACGGATTTCGAGAGTTCGTAGAGCACCTCAATAGATTGATTCAGGAGGTCCTCCAAAGAGGCAAAAGCAATAGAGGAGAAGCAAAGAAGGAAACACACTGCCACGATGAAAACCTTCATAACTTGTGCTCCTTTGTCCTCTTTGCTTTTCATTGTAACACAAAGTTATGGGGTGGGAGCAGAATTTTTGTCTTGCGCCTTGTTGGCAGGGGTTTTTGGGAATATAGTAAACTTGTTGTAGGAAAAGTAAAAGAGTGCGTTTTCTAGGGGACGACAACTCGCCAGTGAAAATTCTTGCTCGGGTTCGCCTCAAAAAAGGAAGAGAGAAACGTCTTCTCTCTGGCCACCCTTGGGTATACCGCGTGGATGTCGATGTTGTCCGTGGTCCGGTGCACCCTGGGGATATAGTGCTTTTAGAAAACTCTCGAGGAAAACCTCTTGGTCTTGGGTACTACAATCCTTTTTCTTTTATTACAGTGCGGTTCCTTACTGCAAATCCTGAAGAAGAGGTTGACCCGTCCTTTTTTGCTCGGAGGATAAGGCAGGCTCTGGAGTACCGCTTGCGTTTTTTTGAAGAGGATAGAACAAACGCCTTTCGTGTTGTCTTCGCCGAGGCTGATTTCCTTCCAGGTCTTATTGTGGACAAGTTTGGTAGCCTTCTTGTAGTTCAATTTCTTACTTTGGGAATGGAGAGGAGACGAAGTGAGGTTCTTGAAGCTCTCAAAGAAGTGCTCTCTCCAGAAGGAATATATGAGCGGAGCGATGTTGAAGTACGGAAAAAAGAGGGCCTTGAGGAATGCACAGGATGGCTTTACGGTGAGGGTACCACTAAAGTCCTTATTCGGGAGAATGGTCTTGCCTTTCTTGTGGACATTGCTCAAGGGCAAAAAACAGGGCATTTCCTTGATCAGCGGGAGAATCGATATGCTCTCAGTCGGTATGTGAAGGATGCGAGGGTTCTTGACTGTTTTACCTATACTGGAGGGTTTGGGATTCACGCCGCAGCTTTTGGAGCCCGCGAAGTGATTGGGGTTGACATTTCTGAGCGGGCCATTACTCTTGCTTGGGAAAACGCCTGTTTGAATAAGGTAGAAGACAGAGTGCACTTTTTCGTTGCCGATGTCTTTGACCTTCTTCGAGAATTCTCCAAAAAAGGAGAACGCTTTGATCTTGTAATCCTTGACCCTCCAGCCTTTGTGAAGAGTAAGGAGTCTCTTGAGGGAGCGCTTCGCGGCTACCGGGATATCAATCTTTTTGCTATGAAGCTCTTGCCGCCTGGTGGTATTCTTGTAACTTCCTCTTGCTCTTATCACCTGAGTGAGGACCTCTTTCTTGAAGTTCTTAGTGATGCAGCTTGTGATGCAAAGCGGCGTCTCCAAATTCTTGAGCGGCGGGGGCAAGCTCAGGACCATCCCATTCTTGTGGGGTATCCAGAATCGCACTACCTCAAGTGTTTCATTCTTCGTGTTCTGTGATATAATGATTAAAGTATTTGTGTACTCAAAAAGGGGGAATCAGTGTCGCCTTTCCCACAGTTTAGTGAAGCGGTATCTCTTGCTTTGCACAGCATGGTTTTTCTTGCGCGTTACCCCTCTCCACTTACGGTGCGTGAAATAGCTGAGAAAACGGGGGCATCCTTTCACCATTTAGCCAAGGTCTTCCAGCGCTTGCGCAAAGCCCGCCTTGTAGCATCCGCTCGGGGACCAAAGGGAGGATTTACCCTTGCCCGTCCCCCAGAAAGCATCACGCTCCTTGAAATATACGAAGCCATTGAGGGGCCAGTTCCAGAGCAGATATGCCTTCTTGGAAAGACATTGTGTCCGTTCGGTCAGTGTATTTTTGGAGGGCTTCTTGGGGATTTTGCTTTACGTTTCCGAGAATACCTTGCTTCTCACACACTTTCTCAGGTGTGCTAAAAGGGGGTAATAACTTGGAGTACTGTTTGCTTGATGAGGCGATCCTTTTGACCTCGTCGGAGGCTTTCTCTGGATGGAAAATGTACGATCAGGGAGGTACCCAGGTTGTCCATATTCTTATTCCCCCTGGGGGTTCCATTCCTCCACATGCTACCCCTCAAGATGTTCTCTTTTACGTTCTTGAAGGATACGGAGTTTTTGTCATTGGCACTGAGGAACGATGTTTTGGTCCTCATACCCTTGTCGTAAGCCCTCGAGGCCTTTCGCATGCTGTCCGTAACGAGGGTTCTGGGGATCTCCGTTTTCTCGTCGTGAAGCTTCCAGTTTAGGAAGAGGAAGTGCGTTTTGATTCCCAACAGAGGAGGTGTTACCATGCCGGAGTTTGTAAACCCTTTCAGTGGAATGGTGCCTAGTAGGAAAATGACCAAAGAAGAACTTATTCGTGCTATTCGTTTGAACCTTGCGGCGGAGGAAGAAGCGGTGCATCTCTACATGGCTCATGCGGAGGCCACGGATCATCCCTTAGCGAAGAAGGTACTCATCGACATTGCCAACGAAGAACGAGTTCACGCGGGGGAATTCTTGCGGCTTCTTGAAATCCTTACTGGGGACGAGGCAGAGTTCATGCGGGAAGGAGCAAAAGAGGTTGATGATATGGCTCGATCTGTGGGGCGGGAGAATCCCACCCTGGGATCCCTCAGAGAGGAGGAAGGGCAATGAGTACTCCATACCTTGGCCGCGATGATGCTCCCTTTAGGAAGGAATTTTGGGAGACCCTTGACAACATTGCAGTGAGTATTGCTAAAGGAGAATTGGGAGGGAGGAAAATTCTCCCCCTTGAAGGTCCTTTTGGTCTTGGTTTCACCTTTGTTCCCCGGGGAACAAAATCCCTTGGCGAAGGCGTTGTCACTGTTGAAGGGCAAACTCTTTTTGCTTTCGAGCGGGTATTTCATCTTAAAAAAGTCGATATAGCTCAGTTTGAGCGAAGTGGTATAGCCTTTGATACCAGTCCGCTCGTCCAGGCTGTCCGGGAAGTGGTTCGTCTTGAAGATCAACTCATCTTCGATGGTTTTGGGGATGCAGTGGGTCTCTGCACTGCCCAGGAAGCTCAAAGAGGCACCCTTTCCTCCTGGGATGAACCAGGGAAGGCTGCTGAAGACATTATTCAAGCAATATCCCTCCTTGATGCTTTGGGGTTTCACGGTCCTTTTGCTCTGGCTCTTGCTCCAAGCCGGTACAATCTTCTCCTTCGCCGTTACCCTGGAACTGCGCAAACGGAACTCGAGCATCTTCAGCGTATCCTGGGGGATCGAGTGGTGAAGGTGCCATACCTTAAGGAGGGGGGTGTCATTGTTACTGTGAACCCTCTCTTTGCCAGAATTGTCCTTGGTCAAGACCTGAGTGTTGGATTTATTGGTCCGGAAGGTGATGGGTACCTCTTTTCGGTTTCAGAAAGCCTAACCCTTCTTCTTTGTGAACCTCGCTCCGTGTGCGTTTTGCAGTAATCTGCAGCGGGGTCTCCCCGCTGCAGAAAACAAACCCTTCTCCCTTGGAACCTTCTTTCCCCTGGTTTGGTATTCTTCTGTGTTATAATGGTACTTGCTTTTGGATGACCGCGGGAGGAGAAAAGATGTTTGCCCTCTTGAAAGAGGCATGGGCAAAAAAGGCCCAGGAGCGTATCATTCGGGAGCTCCAGAAGAAATACGTTGAACCCATTAATGCCCTTGAAGAACGCATACGTAACCTTTCGGACCGAGAGCTTTCCCGAAAGACCGAGGAGTTTCGAGAAAGGCTTGCTCAAGGTGCGACGCTTGATGCTCTTCTCCACGAAGCCTTTGCCGTAGTGCGGGAGGTTGCTCGGCGCGTTGTAGGCATGCGCCCTTTTGATGTGCAAATCATGGGAGCGGTCGTACTCCATCAGGGGAAGATTGCTGAGATGCAGACCGGTGAGGGAAAGACTCTAGTCGCCACCATGCCTGCCTACCTTAACGCCCTTACGGGAAAAGGTGTCCACATTGTCACAGTCAACGACTATCTAGCCAAGCGTGACCGCTACTGGATGGGGCCAATTTTTGAGTTTTTGGGGCTTTCTGTTGGACTTATTCAGCACGAGTCAACTCTCGAGGAACGCAAAAGAGCGTATCGATGCGACATCACTTATGGCACAAACGTAGAGTTTGGGTTTGACTACCTTCGAGACAACATGGCTTTGCGCAAAGAGGATGTAGTGCAGCGAGAACTCCACTACGCCATTATTGATGAAGTGGATTCTATCCTCATTGATGAGGCCCGGACCCCTCTTATCATTTCAGGACCGGCCGAAGAAAATACGGAAATTTACTATAAGATCGACCGGGTAGTGCGGAAGCTCGTTCCTAAAGAGGATTTTGACTTTGAGGAGAAAACTCGTTCTATCTGGCTTACCGAAAAGGGCATTGCTAAGGTAGAGAAACTTCTTCACGTCGAGAACCTCTATGAAGAGACGGGGAGAGGAACCTTGGAACACCTTGTCCGGCAAGCTCTCCGGGCACACTATCTGTACAAGAGAGATGTGGATTACGTAGTGAAAGATGGTCAGGTCATTATTGTGGACGAATTCACTGGCCGGCTTATGTATGGAAGGCGTTACAGCGATGGTCTTCACCAGGCCATTGAAGCGAAAGAGGGGCTCCAGGTAGCCAGCGAAAACCAAACTCTTGCCTCCATCACCTATCAGAACTACTTTCGAATGTATGAGAAAATCTGCGGTATGACTGGAACAGCAAAGACCGAGGAAGAAGAATTTATCTATACTTATGGAATGCCCGTTGTGGTGATTCCTACCAATAAACCCCTTCGCCGCACAACTCTTCCTGACCTTATCTATCGCACCGAAAGGGAAAAATTTGAGGCAGTGGTCCGGGAGATTGAACGATTGCATGCCTTGGGCCGTCCAGTACTTGTGGGGACAACATCCATTGAGAAATCAGAACGCTTGAGCGAAATGCTGCAAAAGCGGGGTATCCCCCATCAGGTACTCAATGCTAAACACCACGAAAAAGAGGCAGAAATTATTGCCCAGGCTGGACGAAAGAAGGCGGTAACCATCTCCACAAACATGGCCGGTCGAGGAACAGACATCCTCCTTGGAGGGAATCCTGATTTCCTCGCTAAGCAAAAGATGCGAGAGATGGGTTTTCCAGAGCACGTCATTGTCCGTTTGAGCCTTGGCATTCCTACCGATGACCCTGAGGTCCAGAGAGCCCGGGAGGTGTATCGGGAACTCTATGCACGTTTCAAGGAAGAGACCGACAGAGAGGCTGAGGAAGTGAAAGCCCTTGGAGGGCTTCATGTCATCGGTACAGAACGTCACGAGAGCCGTCGCATCGATAATCAACTTCGAGGTCGGGCAGGACGTCAGGGGGATCCTGGATCATCCCAGTTTTTCCTTTCTCTTGAGGACGATCTCTTGCGGCTTTTTGTGCCAGAGCGCCTTGCTTCAATTATGGCTCGTCTTGGTATGGAGGAAGGCGTTCCTATCGAGCATCCTCTTGTGACTCGCCTGGTGGAAGCAGCCCAAAAGCGCGTTGAGGGACACCACTTTACCATTCGAAAGACTCTCCTTCAGTATGACGATGTGATGAACAAGCAGCGGGAAGTCATTTATGCGCAGCGCCGACGAGTCCTCTTTGAAGAGAACCTTCGTCCTTTCGTGTACGATATGCTTGACACTGTTCTTGGGGACCTTGTTACAGCATATGCCAATGAGCGCCTATACCCGGAAGAGTGGGACTTCGAGGGTCTGAACCAGCGTTTGCGTCTGCTTTTTGGAATAGAGTTTCGGGTTCCAGAGGAAGAGCGCCTGCGCCTCACTCCTCAGAGTCTTCGGGAAAAACTCTTTGAAGCCTTGAAGGCTCTCTATGAGCGCCGGGTACAAGAGATTGGAGAGGAGATTTTTCGGGATATCGAACGGTACGTTCTTTTGCGGGTTGTGGACCACCACTGGAAAGACCACCTCCACAATATGGACCATCTTCGGGAGGGCATTGGTCTTCGAGCAGTGGGGCAAAAAGACCCCTTTGTCGAGTACCAGCTTGAGGCTTTCGATATGTTCCAGAGTATGGTAGCGGCTATTCGGGAAGACGCACTCCGGTACCTCTTCCATGTTCGTGTGGTGCCAAAAGAACGGAGAGAAGAGCCACGAAAGCTTGCAGCGGCAAAGGTTCCAGAACGATCCCAGAAAAAGGTAGGTCGGAATGATCCCTGTCCGTGTGGGAGTGGGCTCAAGTACAAGTATTGTTGCGGAAAGAAGTGAAAGGAGGAGCATCCATGCAGGTTGATCTTGCCGAGGGCCTCTCTTTTATTCGGAAGAAGCTCGAAGAAATTGGAGGCTATCTTTGAGGAGGAGAAGCTTTCTGAGAAAATAAAATCCATAGAACTTGAAATGTCCCGAGGGGATTTTTGGGAGGACGAGAAAAAGCCAGCTGAACTTTTAGCTGAGTATCGGAAGTATCGTCAGGTTTTCGATACGTACGTTACTCTGAAAAAGCGCCTCGAGGATGCAGAAGAGCTTGTGCATCTTGTGACCCCCGAAGACAGCGAGTACCAGGAACTTGTCGCAGAGATTAAGAGCCTCTCTGAAGCGGTGGAGGACCTCGATATACGCCTTCTCTTTCGCCGAGAAGAAGACCGGAGTAACGCCATTGTAACCATTCATTCCGGTGCAGGGGGAACGGAATCCCAGGATTGGGTGGAGATGCTTTTTCGCATGTATTTGCGCTTTTGCGAACGGAAGGGTTTCGATGTACGGGTTACCGATATCCTTGAGGGAGAAGAAGCTGGACTGAAGCACGTGACTTTTCTCGTTCAGGGAGAGTATGCCTACGGGTACCTTCGCTCCGAGCATGGAGTACACCGTCTTATTCGTATCTCCCCCTTTGATGCTAACAAGCGTCGACACACGACTTTTGCCCTTGTGGACGTCATCCCTGAAATTGGTGAAGACGTGAAAGTGGATATTAATCCTCAGGACCTTAAGATTGAAACCTTCCGTGCTAGTGGCCATGGTGGACAACACGTCAACGTTACGGATTCTGCGGTCCGTATAACCCACCTTCCTACAGGTATTGTGGTCCAGTGTCAGAATGAGCGTTCACAGCATCAGAATAAAGCCGTTGCCATGCGAATTCTTCGAGCGCGCCTTTATGAGTACTACCGTCAGGAGCAGATGAAAAAAATCCAGGAACTGAAGGGGGAACGCAAAGACATTGCCTGGGGTAACCAGATTCGAACGTATGTGTTTCATCCGTATACCTTGGTGAAGGACCATCGCACTGGGCATGAAACGGGAAACATCGAGCGGGTTATGGACGGGGAAATTGATGACTTTATCGAGGCTTTTCTTAAAAAGGAACGGAGCTTATGAGGGTTTATGCCCTTGTTGGTCCCACAGGAACAGGAAAAAGCTACCGAGCCCCTCACCTTGCGGCAGAACACGGCATCGACTGCATTATCGATGATGGGCTTCTCATCGCTTCGGGAAAAATTCTTGCCGGGAGATCTGCCAAAGCGGAGCTTAGCAAAATCCGGGCTGCAAAGGTTGCCGTTTTCTACTTTCCCGATCACCGGGAAGAGGTGAAAAAGGCGCTTCGGGAACTCTCCCCCGATAAGGTTCTTGTCCTTGGGATTTCCCTCCCCATGGTGGAGAAGATCTGCGAGCGTCTGGAACTTCCACCTCCTGAAGTCGTGTGGAATATCTTCGACCTTGTTCCTCTGGACGAGATTCAGCTTGCTCTTGTTGCCCGGGAGTCAGAGGGAAAACACACCATTCCTGTTCCCCTTGTGGAGGTCAAACGGAACCTGTGGGGGGCAATTACCAACACGCTTCCAGCAGGGGTATGGAGATGGTTTTACGCTTCTCGAGAGAAAACCGTGGTTCGTCCACCCTTTAGCTATCTTGGAAAACTCATAGTAAGCGAGAACGCCCTGCGGACGCTCGTGTTTCTCTGCCTTGTCCACACCCCCTGGGTGCGAAAGATTAGCGAAATTACCCTGCGTCAAACGGAGAAAGGGATCGAAGTAGAGCTCTCCTGTGTTCTCCAAAATGGTTTTCCTGTTTCTCAGGTGTGTCGTTTCCTTCAAAAGTACCTTCAAGAGCGGGTGGAGTATCTTACCGGAATAGAGCTTCAGGCAGTGCATCTCAATGTGGAGGGGGTTCTCTTCCTCTCTTGACAATCCTTGGGGTATCTGGTAGGAAATACGAGAATCAGTGAGGCGAAAGGCAATGTCTCGTAAAACTATGGAGGAACTTCTTGCAGAACTTAGGGAAAGAGAGGCTGTGCTCTTCCGGGGTGGGGGAGAAAAAGCTATTGAGAAGCAACGCCAAAGCGGCAAGCTCACTGCTCGGGAGAGGATTGCTCTGCTTCTTGATGAGGGGAGCTTTGAAGAAGTTGACCTCTTCGTTGAGCACCGGGCAGAAAAGTTCGGCATGCCTGAGAAGAAGCTTCCCGCTGATGGAGTAGTCACGGGGTTTGGCACTATTGATGGTCGTGTTGTTTTTGTATACTCCCAGGATTTCACCGTCATGGGTGGGTCTTTGGGGGAGATGCAGGCGAAGAAAATTTGCAAAATCATGGACATGGCGCTTAAGGTGGGCGCACCTCTTGTGGGAATTAACGATTCGGGGGGAGCGCGAATTCAGGAAGGCATTGACTCCCTCTCAGGGTATGGTCAAATCTTTTTCCGCAATACTCAGGCTTCTGGAATCATTCCGCAGATTGCCGTCATTGCTGGCCCCTGTGCGGGGGGAGCAGTATATTCTCCAGCACTTATGGACTTTATCTTCATGATTGAAGGTACAAGCCGAATGTTTGTGACTGGTCCCCAGGTGGTCAAAGCAGCAACAGGCGAGGAAGTTTCCCCCGAAGAGCTTGGAGGAGCCTTAACTCACGCGACCAAAAGCGGCGTTGCCCATTTTACGGCTCGAACAGAAGAAGAGTGTTTCCAGGATGTGCGAAGGCTCCTTTCTTTTCTTCCAGCCAACAATGCTGAGGACCCTCCATACAGGGAGACGGGGGACCCGCTAGAGCGTCAGGAAGAGCGCTTACTCCATATTGTTCCCACAAATCCCAACAAGCCCTATGATGTGAAAGAGGTTATCCGTGCTATTGTGGATCACGGAGATTTCTTTGAGGTTCACAAAAGCTTTGCCAAGAATATTGTTGTGGGGTTTGCTCGAATCGGAGGGCATGTGGTGGGTATTGTGGCGAACCAGCCGTATTACCTTGCAGGGTGCCTGGATATCGATTCTGCCGATAAGGCTTCTCGTTTTATCCGGTTCTGCGATTGTTTCAACATCCCTCTCGTAACTCTTGTCGACGTCCCTGGGTTTTTGCCGGGAACAAATCAGGAGTTTGGGGGTATCATTCGGCATGGAGCAAAGATGCTCTACGCATACTCTGAAGCTACGGTTCCGAAAATCACCGTAATTCTCCGAAAGGCCTATGGTGGTGCATATCTTGCCATGTGCAGCCGGGACCTTGGGGCAGACATTGTCTTTGCCTGGCCAACTGCAGAAATTGCCGTTATGGGAGCAGAGGGAGCAGTGGAGATTATCTTTCGTCGAGAAATTGAGAGTGCTCTCGATCCAGAGAGAGAACGGGAGCGTCTCCTTGAGGCATACCGTCAGGAGTTCTACAATCCTTATCAAGCAGCCCGGCGGGGGTACGTTGACCAGATTATCGACCCACGCCTGACACGGCTCAAGATTGGACGAGCTCTCGAGGTGTTCTGGTCAAAACGAGAAGAGCGAAGAGGGAAAAAGCATGGCAATTTCCCCGTCTAATGTGAGTACAGGAATCAAGCCAGAAGTTGTTGCAGCTATTGTGGCAGCAATTATGGAGTTTCTTGAGGCCGAAGAGGTTCCACGATATCGGCCGTATGTTCCCCGAAAAAGCCACGCCTGGAAGGTCTTGGCACTTCGAGAAGGAGCATTGCGTATTCGTTTAGGGAGGTAAGGAACGTGCGGAGATTCCTTGTTCGGGTGAACGGCGAGACGTATGAAGTGGAAGTCATGGAAATCACCGAGGGTGATCAGAAGGGGTTTGCCATCAGCGAGGTACGTAAGCTTGGTGCTTCAAAGCCTTCTGAAAGCCTCCTTCGAGTAACAACGACTGTCCGTGCCCCTATGCCTGGGCGTATTGTGGCAGTGCATGTAAAGAAAGGAGATAAGGTCCAGGCTGGACAGGTTGCCGTTATCCTTGAAGCTATGAAGATGGAAAACGAGATTCCTATAGAACACAATGGAGTCATCACTCAGGTCTATGTGGAAGAGAATGATACTGTAGACGTTGGGGACCCCCTTTTTGAGATTGAGGAGGTCCATTCGTAATGCCCCGGTTTGTCCTTGTTGCTTTAAGTGTTCTCCTTCTTGTGGCGAGCATTCCTTTCGTTTTGGAACGAGTGGCACAGGAGCGGGAGAATCGGATGGTTCTTGTGGTCCTTGACTGGGACGATGTAGAGTGGTTTGCCCGCACGAAAGGCGTGGACCCCTTGAGCCTTGCTGAGGACCTCAAGAAAGAGGGTTTTACCGTTTTTGGGTTCAGCGAATGGTCGCTGAAAGCCTTGCGCAACCGAGGGGTACTCGTTCCCGTGCCCCCTCCAGATGGTGCTTTTCGTTTCCTTCAGTATTTCTCTGTTGCTTCTGAAACGGTGCGAAAAACCATTGTGGAGCGTCTTCAGCTTCTTGGAAAAAGAGCAGAAGTTTTCGGGAATGTAGTGGGATTGAGTCTTCTCCCTGAAGAAGAGGAGAGAATTGGCCTTGGATGGAATAGAGGCGTTTTGCAGAGTTTGAAAGAACGGGGATTTTCTGTAATCCTTCGGCCATACAACTATCTTGATGTACCTCCTCAGGTGCTCTCTGCTCTCCTTGCAGAGGATGTCTGGGAAGACGCTAAGGGTTTTATAGCTTCAGGCGATAGCATCCTCGGGTATGGGAATTTCGAATCCCTCAGGACTCTTGCGTCTTTTTTGCGGGAAGAGCAAAAGTTTTTCGGATATGTGGAGTTTGTAGGACAAAAGGGTGAAGACAGCTTAGCACGCCTTGTTCCTGAATGGGTCCTTCGGGTACACAGCATTCCCCCGGATGAGCTCAAAAACTATACTCCTTCTGCAGCCCGAGACCGCTTTTTGCGAGCTCTCAAAGAGCGCTCAGTCCGAGTACTCTATGTTCGCCTCTTTACTGATCCTTCCTTTGTGGGTTGGGAGAAAAACCTTGAGTATTTGCGAGCTCTTCGGCAAGACATTGAAGCTTTGGGTTTTGTCTTTGGATACCCGTCCCTTCCCCATAAGTCTTTTGTTCCTCCTCGGTGGCTTGTCACTCTTTATGCTGCTCTTTCGGGAATTTTCTTGGCGTTAGTTCTTAACTTCCTTTTCCCCCGAGTTCCTCTCTGGTTTTGGGTTGTACTTGGGGCTTTTGGAGGGTTGCTCCCTTTTGGGGACTTGCTCTGGGCCATGAAAATTACCGGGCTCCTTGCCGGTATAGCTGTTCCCACGCTTGCAGTGTTTGTCCTTATTGAGAGTTTCAAGGAGCGAAAGATTTTCTCAGGGATTGTTCTTGCTTTTCTTGTGTCCTTTGCGGGAGTGTGTATTGTTGCCCAAGGAATGTACCACTGGCTTTTTGTTCTGCGAGTTGAGCAGTACTTTGGAGTAAAGGTAGCCCTTGCTCTTCCACCCCTTCTTGTTCTCCTCTATCTTTTCCGGTGTGGCCTTCTTGGAAGGAGCATCCAAGATGTACTTCTTGGAGGCTTGAGGCGTTTTGAGGTGCTCGTGCTTGCTTTTCTTGGTGTTGCCCTTGTACTCTACCTTACGCGTTCTGGGAATTTTCCTCTCCTTGGGGCAGGAGAGCTTGAGAGCCGGATGCGGGTTTTTCTCGAGCGAGTCCTCTTTGCCCGTCCCCGTACTAAGGAGTTCCTGATTGGGTACCCAGCACTTTGGCTTCTTGTGAGTTTCAGGAGGAAAGAGCTTCGCCCAATTTACAAGATGATTCTTTGGCTTGGGGTTACAGTGGGCTTTGTAACCTTCTTCAATTCCTTCTGCCATCTCCATACACCTCTTCTTTTCGTCCTCCTTCGCTTTGCCAATGCCTTTATCTTGAGCTTTCCAGTCTTTTTTGCGTATCTTCTCATCATTACCCTGGGGCTTTTCCTTTGGAGAACAATTGGTCGATGGGGAGCATGATACCCATCTTTCTCCTTGGATACTATGGTTTTGGGAACTGGGGAGATGAGCTTAGTCTTCTTGCAACCCTAAGGGTTCTTGAAGACATAGGGAGGGAATGCGGTTTTCCCTTTGTGTATCATATTCTCTCAGGAGAATCCAAAATACCCCTCCCTATTCCTGAAAGATGCCACATTGTCCCCCGGTCTTCGGTATGGAGAGTTCTCAAGGCGTCATGGGAAAGTGCTTTTTTCGTTGTTGGAGGAGGAAGCCTTCTTCAGGATGTAACGAGCCTTCGTTCTCTCCTCTACTACGCTGTCTTTCTTACTCTAGCGAAAGGAGTGGGGAAAAAGCGCGTTTTCTTCGGTTGTGGACTTGGTCCTTTCCAAAGAAGGGTGAGTGAATGGATTACGTGTTTTCTCCTTCGGGGTTCGGGGATTTTTCTTGCCCGAGACGAAGAAACCTTCTCCTTCCTTAAGCAGTATAATCTCTGCCCAGCTTTCCTTACTGCAGACCCTGTTTTCCTCCTCTGGGACGGAGAAGAAGCCTTTCCCTCATCTCGGGTAGCTGTCTTTCTCCGGAGGCAAGCCTTGGAACGCGTGGAGGTGCTCCTTGAAGCTTTTCGGCAGTTGCAGCGTGAAGGTGTGGATCTTGAGTGTGTTGCCTTTCACCGTGATGCAGACTGGGATGTGGCGTCCTTCTTTGGGGAGAAGCTTGGAGTGCCTGTGCGGTATTTCCAGAGTGTTCAAGAGGTGATTGCCTATTTCCAGGCCCTTGGAGGAGTCATCAGCATGCGTTTGCATCCTCTTGTTCTTGCTACCTGTTTTGGGATTCCCTGGTGCGCTTTTGATCTTGACCCCAAAATCCGCTCTTTTGGGGCGTATTGGGGTGGAAGGAATCTCCTCTCCCTTGCGGAAGTAACACCGGAAACGGTTTTCTCGTTTTTGAGGAATCGTGATGAGCTTCAGAGCGAGACGCTTCGCCTCCGAGAAGTTTTAGTGGAGCGGGCGAAGGAGGGAAAAAGGGAACTTACGCGCTTTTTCCTGGATGTTCTCGGTGGCCAATGAGGACTGTGACCTTTCTTGGATACCCTTTTTTTGCCGGGACTCTTAAAGAACTCCAAGAAGCCGTAGAAAAGGCGATACGAAATGGAGAAAAGCTGCATATTGTCACTGCGAATCCGGAGATGCTCGTTATTCGGAATCCTGATTTTTGCAGTGTCCTGAGGAGTGCGGAAATCCGCCTTCCCGATGGAATTGGGGTAGTTTTGGGAGCGAGGGTGCTTCGCTGCGGAAAATTGCAAAGGTTTCCTGGAATTGAGATCGCCGAGATACTGATGGAGTGGGGACAAAAACAGGGATGGAAATTCTACTTCCTTGGAGCTCAGGAATCAGTGGTCACTCAGGCAATAGAAAATATCAAGCGTCGGTATCCAGATTTGCGTATTTCTGGATTCCATCACGGGTACTTCACCAGTAACGAGGAGGTCCTTGCGGATATTATCCGTTCTGCTCCGAATATTCTTTTCGTGGGGATGGGGGTTCCCCGCCAGGAAATGTGGATTGCTCGCTATCGTAGTATCCTCCCTGTTCAGGTTTTTATGGGTGTGGGGGGGAGTTTCGATGTTTGGGCAGGGAAGTTTAGACGGGCTCCTTTCCTTTTCCGTCGCCTTGGGCTTGAGTGGTTGTGGCGAGTGACTTGTGAGCCTTCGAGGATACGGCGTATCGTTCCGGCCTTTGCGCGTTTCGGGGTGCTTCTCTTTCAGGAATGGTGGCGTAGGAGGGTGGTATAATACCTCTTGGGTGCGAGGAAGTAATGGCGTTTCTTGAATTTCGCAACGTCTCGAAAGTATACCCCCCGAACGTTAGAGCCTTAGAGAACGTGACTTTTTCCCTTGAAAAAGGGGAATTTGTTTTTGTCCAGGGAGCAACGGGGGCGGGGAAAACAACGCTTTTTCGACTCATCACCAGGGAGGAAAGACCCACTAAAGGGGAGATTTGGTTTTCGGGACGGCGGATTGATAACCTGGACTCGCAACTTGTCCCCTTTCTACGGCAACGCCTTGGCGTAGTCTTCCAGGATCTTGAGCTTGTCCCAGAGTGGACAGTATACGAGCACCTCGTGGCACCCCTTTTTGTTCTGGGAATGAACGGGAGGGAAGCCTTGCAAGCGGCGAAAAAAATGCTTTCCCTACTCGGGCTTGAAGATAAGAGTTTCTTTCAGGTTCGTTGCCTCTCAGGAGGTGAGAAGCAGAAGCTTTGTGTTGGACGAGCCTTAATTCACCGACCAAAACTTGTTCTTGCCGATGAACCTACGGGGAATCTTGACGAAGTATCGGCGATGGAGGTACTGAAACTTCTTTTTGAGTTTTCTCGACGTGAGAAGGCGACAGTCGTTGTGGCTACACATAACAGGGCCCTTCTTGGGTGCTTTCCAGCCCGGGTCATTTTTCTCGAGAAGGGACGGGTTTGGGAAGGAGAGAGGTAATGGGACGTATTTCTCGCTATATTCTTCGGAAGCCTGCTCTTTTTTTCATGGGGGCTTTGAGCACCTTCCTTGTGCTCTTTCTCATTAATACGATCTCTTTGGGGTACCTAGAGTTTTCGAAGCTTCGGGAACACTGGCGGGAGCGCTTCATGGTGCGAGCCTTTTTTCGGGAGGACGTAAGCGAAGAAACGATGCATAAAGTGGCCAAAGAGATTGCGGCGTCGTTTTACATCACCCAGGTGGTTCTCGTCCCCCCTGAAGAAGCTAAAAAGCGTTTCCTTGAACGTACTGGGCTCTCACCAGAGAGTGTTGAGGGTGTGTCATTCCCGGCTTCTTTAGAGGTTGTCCCAAAGTACATTGAGAATCTTCTGGACATTGTTCGGGAGCTTAAAGAGAATCCCTCTTTTGGAGAGGTTCTTTATGGGGGGCAGGAAGTAGAGAATTTTCTTCGCCTTTTCCAACTTTTTGTTCGCTTCAGCAGGGGATTTTTTCTTGGTGTTCTTGGCTTTGGAGTATGCGTCATCGTGGTTATTACGGCTTTTTCGGTACAGCTGAGACGGAGAGAGGTTGCGGTTCTCTCTCTCGTGGGAGCAACAGATGGCTTTGCCTTCTCCCCTTTCTTTCTCGAGGGGATTCTCTTTGGCCTTTGCGGTGGCATAGGAGCGTACCTCTGCGCTGCTTTCTTCCTTTTTCCCCTGCTTCGTCTTGCGGAGGAGGTTTTTCCTGGTTTTTTTGGGGTGCAGATTGAAGAGCATCTTCTTTGGCTTTTTGTTTTGGATCTTCTTGGGGGATGTGGAATGGGAATGGTAGGAACCCTTTTTGGGTATTTGGGGGTGCGGCAAAGCATACGATGAAGGTTTTTCTCTGGATACCTCTCTTTCTCTTCGTTTTCTCTCCTTTTTCGCTTCTTTGGGCTCAGGATACTCTTGAAGAAGAGATTGCTCTCCAGACAAAGAAGCTTGAGGAGCTTAAAAGAGAAGAAACTCGTCTTGAGCAAGAGCTTCAAAAGACTCTCTCAAGTGCTAAGGACCTTCAAGGGGAGTTAGCCAAGATAGAAAAGCAGATTGCGAGTACTGAAGGAGATATCGCCAAGTCCCGGGAGCGGATTCTTGCTCTCGAGAAGCAGCGGAAAGCCCTCGAAAGCGAAGTTGCAAGTCTCTCTCAGGGGATATTAGAGGAAAAGAGCAGTCAAGAGGCAATTGCTCAAAAAGTATACAAGTTGAGCGGTGGGACGGTATTTTTTGAGGATTTTGTTGCAAGGGTTCCTCTGAGCGACCGGGAAAGCATTGAGTACCTGGCGGCACAGTGCCTCAAAGCGAAAAGTGAACGTATCCAGGATGCATTGCTTCGCCAGGGGAACCTGGCAAAAAAGCTTGAGGAACTCAAGCAGCGTATCCGACTTGAAGTGGTACTTAAGGAGAAGCTTGTTCTTGAAAATAAGCGTCTTGCTGAGCTCAAAAAAGCTCGAGAGGAGATCCTTAGACGGCTTGAAAGAGATAAGGCTCGCCTTGAGAGGAATCGCGAAGAGCTTCTTCAAGCTCGGAAAAATCTCGAAAGCACTATTGCAAGGCTTCGAGAAGAACTTGCCCGGAGAAGGATTCCTGCTCCCCCACAAGCTCCGGTGAAACGTGGAAAGTTATTTTGGCCTGTACAGGGTGGGACGATTTTTCGCCCCTTCGGAGAGTGGAAGGACCCTCACTATGGCATTACCTTCTACAACCCTGGGATTGATATTGCCTGTCCTTTAGGGACACCAGTGTATGCTGCCTCTGATGGGGTGGTGATTTTGGCAAGCACCGTTCGGGGGTATGGGAAAACCATCATTATAGACCATGGAAATGACCTCATCACAGTGTATGCTCATCTTGGAGAGTTTCGTGTACAAGCTGGTGATAAGGTGAAGGGTGGGCAGGTCATTGCCCTCAGCGGGGACTCTGGTCTTGTGGAACGACCAGTGGTACACTTTGAGGTGCGGGTGGGAACGAGTGCTCGAGAGGAGAATCCTCTCCTCTGGCTTCAGTAGAACGAGGTGAAGAGCGTGAGTACAAGGAGAGCCAAAATACAGGTACTTTTTGGAATTTTAGTCGTTTGTGTTGTTTTGTTTTTTCTCGCGGAGTGGCCGTTTGGAGCCTTGGGTTTAGGAGAGAATGAAGACTTGGGGAACTGGCAACCCCTTTTTGAGACCCTTTCCCTTATTAGGGAAAAATTTTACTCTGAAACTCCTGTTGACGAGAATAAACTTCTTGAGGAGGCTATTCGAGGGGTCTTACGAGCACTTCCTGATCCTTACGCGAGGTACCTGAACCCCGAGGATTATGCGATTGAGACGAGTGACACTCTGGAGGGAGAGTTTTCAGGAATCGGTATTGTCATTGCTATACAGGACGAAAAGCTTACGGTAATCTCCCCGATTGAGGGGTCTCCAGCAGACAGGGCAGGAGTAAAGGCGGGAGATATCATTCTTGCCATCGATGGGGAATCTACCCAAGGAATGTCCCTTGATGAGGCAGTACGTAAAATGCGCGGAGAGCGAGGGACAAAGGTTACCCTTACCCTGAGACGGGAAGGGGTTTCCGAGGATATTACTGTGGAAATTGTTCGGGACATTATCAAAATTCAAAGTGTCACTTACAAACTCCTTCCGGAGAACATAGGTCTTATACGAATTTCAGAGTTCCACGGAAAAACTGCTGATGAGGTTCAAAAGGCCATCTCTGAGCTCCTTGCTCGGGGAGCCTTAGGGTTTATCATTGACCTTCGTAATAACCCTGGGGGGCTTCTCTCTTCAGCTCTCTTTACCTCGGGCTTTTTTGTGCCCTATGGAGAGAAACTCCTTCTTGTGGAAGACCGGAATGGAAGGCGTGAGACTATTACCAATTTCGTCCACCCTCTAGTTGCTTCCCCAGTTGTAGTTCTTGTGAACCGGGGGACTGCAAGCGGTGCAGAAATCCTGGCGGGAGTGCTTCGTATCGGTGCTCATGCCCTCCTTGTAGGAGAGAAGACTTTTGGAAAAGGCGTTATTCAGGAAATCTTGCCTCTCTCCCATGGAGGGGGGGTTGTTTTTACCGTTTCCAAGTACTATCTCCCCGATGGGACTGATATTAACGGTCAAGGTCTTTTGCCTGATGTTGCGGTAAGTGGTGAGGAAGAGCAGCTTGCGCGTGGGATTGAAGAACTAGAAAAACGTATTAGAGAGAATGCGCTGGCCTCATAAGTTTGTCCTTTTCCTTCTTCTTGGTCTTGTGGGATGGGGGGCGGCGCTTTTTGCCCTTGGTGTGGAGGAGTACCTCCTTCAGGAGGGTCAGAGCGCCCTTTCTCGTTTCGGCTTTCTCTTTAGTCCCGGGGATTGGTTTGCCCTTTTCGTGTTCCATGAGCTGAAAAGAGGAAATACATCCTTTTCTGTCCTTCATCCCGCTTTACCCTCAGAGCCATACTGGGAGGTCGAGGTTACCTTTGCAAGCGCAAGGGAACGGGATTCCTTCCTCGGTCGCCTTGAGGTTTTCCTTGCACCCTTTCGCCCTTTTGGACTCTCTGAGAGGAAAAGGGGGAATGTCTACGAGCTTTTCTGGGGGGATGCGATGTGGTTTCGCTTTCGTTTCCATTTTAAGAAGATTCCTAAAATAGCAGTCGTCATCGATGACATTGGTTATAATCCGCACATTGCAGAGAAGTTCCTTTCGCTGCCTGTAAAACTTAACGTAGCTGTATTTCCGCATGCTCCTTATGGCATTGCCCTTGCGCGGCGGGCGGCACAGCAAGGGAAAGAAGTTCTTATCCATTTCCCTATGGAAGCTCTTTCCCCTGGCGAGAATTCGGGAGAGCGATTCTTGCTTCGGGTAGGGATGGCAGAAGGAGAAGTTGCTCGCATGATTTGGGAGGCTTTTGAGCGCATTCCTGAGGCACGAGGGGTGAACAATCATAAAGGTTCAAAAGCAACGCAAGATAGGCGCCTTATGGAACTCTGTGCAGTACATTTTCGAAAGAGAGGCGTATATTTTCTTGACAGTCTCACAACGCCACGTTCTCTTGCTTTCCAAGTTATGAAGGAGATGGGGGTTCCAGCACTTCGCCGTGATGTCTTTCTCGATGGGGAGACAGATGTAGGGTATGTTCTTGGGAAACTCCGGGAGGCTCTTGCAATAGCACAAAGACATGGTTTTGCCGTGGCTATCGGACATCCGAAAGAAGCCACCTATGAAGCTCTTCGAAAGTTTCTTTCTGAGTCTCCTTCTGAATATGAGTTCGTGTTTCTTTCGGAAATCCTTGGTGAAAGGAGCCGAGAGTAATGGTTTTTACGGATGATAAGCGATGCTTCTTTTGTGGAGAACGGAATCCTCACGGCTTTTCCCTGCGTTTTCAGAGTAACGGAGAATGGACCGAAACTCGGGTGGTTCTTCCCTGGTACCTCCAGGGTTTTTCTGGGGTTGCCCATGGAGGCATTGTAGCGGCCCTTCTTGATGAAGTTATGTCTCACAGCGTGAAGCGTGCTGGAATTTTTGCCGTTACTGGAACGCTTCAAGTGAAGTACTTGAAGCCCTGTCCGACTGAACGTATTCTCACTATCCGGGGTAAAGTTGGGGAAAGGGTAGGGAGAATCGTTGAAGCCTTTGGAGAAATCCTCTATGATGGGGAGAGAGTTGCTGAAGGTCGAGGAACTTTTGTGGTTCCAAAGTCAAGGAGTGACGCATGATGAGTGAAACTGTTCGGGTTCGTTTTGCTCCAAGTCCAACGGGAATGCTTCACCTTGGAGGAGCAAGGACGGCTCTCTTTAACTGGGCTTTCGCCCGCAAGCATGGGGGGGTTTTCATTCTTCGAATTGAAGACACTGACCTCACACGATCGACTGAGGAATCAGTAGGAGTTATTCTGGAAAGCCTTAAATGGCTTGGTCTTTTCTGGGATGAAGGACCGGAAGTCGGTGGTCCCTATGGTCCATACTTTCAAAGTCAACGTCTCCATCTGTACCGGGAGTACGCAGAAAAACTGAAAAGTACGGGATTCGCTTATGAGTGCTATTGCACCCCCGAGGAACTCAAAATGCGCAAGGAAGCAACTATCGCTCAGGGAAGGAGCTGGCGGTACGACCGCAAATGCTTGCACCTGAGCGAAAGAGAGCGGAGGGCTTTTCGTGAAGAGGGGAGAAAACCTGTGCTTCGGTTTCGCGTTCCCGAAGGAGTAACAACCTTTGTGGACATGCTTCGGGGGGAAGTAACCTTTGACAACGAAGAACTCGACGACTTTGTCATTCTCAAATCGGATGGCATGCCAACGTATAATTTCGCCTGTGTAGTTGATGACGCCCTGATGCGCATCACCCATGTCATTCGGGGGGACGACCATATTTCCAATACCCCACGTCAGGTTCTTCTCTACAAGGCTTTAGGATTTCCCTGTCCGCAATTTGCCCATGTTCCCATGATTCTGGGGAAAGACAAAACCCGCTTGAGTAAGCGCCATGGGTCCCCTTCAGTTACCTACTACCGGGACATGGGGTATCTTCCCGAAGCTATGGTGAACTACCTCGCCCGCTTGAGCTGGGCAACGGGGGAAGAGGAAAAGGAGATCTTTACTCGGGAGGAAATCATCGAACGCTTTTCTCTTGAGCAGGTGACAAAGCACGCAGCGGTTTTTGACCTTGACAAACTCAATTGGATGAACAGCGTATACCTAAGAGCTGCTGATCCTTTGAGGCTGCGAGATATTCTCGTTGATATTCTCAAACGCCATGGCGTTATTCGGGATGAGGAGTGTACTGCAGAATTTCTGGAGTACTGCACAAAGGTTATTCTCCTCATGCGGGAACGTATCCGTTATGTGGCCCAAATCCTTGAGGATGCAGCATACTTTTTCACCGAGCACTATGAGTACGATCCCCAAGCAGTGGAGACAGTTCTTTGCGAGGATGGAGTTCCTGAAGTTCTTCAGGTATCTTTTGAACTTTTGAGGAACCTTGAGGCGTTTGATGCTGCAACTATCGAGATGGCCATTCGTGAAGAGGCAGGACGGCGGGGTATGAAGGCAGCACGGTTTATCCATCCTTTGCGAGTGGCGGTTTCGGGGAAGAAGGTTGGACCTGGGCTTTTTGAGCTCCTTGAGGTTTTGGGGAAGGAACGGGTCCTTGCCCGAGTTGCAAGGACCCTTGAGTTCCTTAAGGAGCGGTAGATTTATTTTGTTCGTTCAAGACGCTGGTACGCAATTCGTACTCGTGCCTCGGCTTCTTCGTCACTGAGAAGGATGCCGAGGCGCTCGCACCCTTCTTTAAGGTACTGGATGGCTTTTTGGAGTTTTTCGAGGCCCCTTTTTTCAGGAAAAGCATCCTCCACCAAGAGCACCGCCTCTTCGGCAAGAGTGAGGATCTTCCGATATCGCTCAAGAGCAAGGCGGTCAATATGCCATCGGGAAAAGAGATAGCTTCCCGCTCCAAGAAGGAACAGGGATACTGCTGAAGAAAAGAGTTCTTGAATGCTCATTGACCTTCCCCCTTTTGGAAAAGATTGTAAAAGTATCTCACGTTATCCACCCAAAACCGGTTCAGGCCCTGGGGATCGTTTTCGGCCCCGATGGGTGCCCAGCGCCTCCCCAAAAAAGCAATGAAGTCTTTCTCCCCACTTTCCCGGAAGCGTTCAAAGTTTTTTCTGATTGTGGCACAGGCCCACTCACACTGGGTCTTGAGGTCTGTGTTTTTGGCGGCTCCAATTCCAAACTCAAAGCCTTTTCTCCCCCGCTCTGCTTCCCGGATAGCAAGGAGTAGCGCATAGGGATTCACGGGGTAACTCTCTTCCCTGGGGAAGTAGCGGCGGGCAATCGAGAGAATAGTAGAAAGCTCCTCAGGGAAAGAGAAGGAAAAGAGTACAGTTTCGGGGTTCAATCTATGGTCTTTGAGGAATTGAGATAGGGAGGCAGGGGATTGCGCATACGCGGAGAGAAGCGTGAGCGCATCGTCAAGGAACGCCCGGGCGATTTCTACCACATGCCGTATGTCTTCAAGGGTTGGTTCTCGTCGCATAACGTACCTCCTTTTTGCCAATCTTTCTCTACTCTTTAAAGAGGACGGGTGACATGGGTATAATTGGAAAAAGGTCTTTGGAGGTTCAAATGGGGAAGCGATTCTTTATCGCGGTGGATATCGGGACCTCTGCACTTAAGGTTTGTGTTTTCGATTTCCAAGGGAATGTGCACCACACCGCGAAGCGAGAGTATCCCACAGTATCACCAAGGCCTGGATATGCTGAGCAAAATCCAGAGGATATTTTTGCTGCTTTTGTGGATGCCCTGAAGGAGGTAACGGCTTCCTTTCCTCAGAATACCTTTGAAGCTGTAACTTTCGATACTATGCTCCATAGTTTCCTCCTTGTAGATAAAGATGGTGTCCTCCTTACCCCACTTTTGAACTGGATGGATACCCGGTCCTTCCAGGAAGTTGAGGCGTTTCGAAAGATTTACGAAGAAGAGCGTCTTTACGAGTACACTGCTGCTCCACTCCATACCATCTATCACCCTCCCCGGATTCTCTGGTTCAAAAAACATGCTCAAGATCTTCTAGCAAAAGCATCAAAAGTTTTGAGTATCAAAGATTGGATGCTTTGGAGGCTTACCGGAGAACTGTTCTGTGACTACTCCACGGCTTCTGGAACAGGTCTTCTTGAGCTGGAGAAGAAAACCTGGAGTGAGAGAATTTGTCAACTCCTTGGAATTCCTCTGGAACTTCTTCCTCCTCTCTGCGAACCGGAACTTTCCTTGCCCCTTAAGAATCAGGATTTTGCTTTTGAGGTTGGGTTACCTCCTGGTATTCCTGTTGTGTGGGGCGGAGGTGATGGGCCTTTTGCGAATCTCGGAGAAGGATGTTTTCGGGAAGGAGAAATGGTGGTGAGTGTGGGGTCCTCTGGAGCAGCACGCATGTGTGCCCAAAGGCCGGTTTTTGACCCCCAAAGACAGTCCTGGTGTTACTATCTCGCTTCAGGTATTTGGGTCGGTGGAGGGGCAATTAACAATGGGGGTATCGTCTTTTCCTGGATGCGGGACCTGGTGAAAGAGGAGGAAGTGACCATTGACCCCTTTGGAAGGCGCCCACTTTTTCTTCCTTTTCTCACTGGGGAACGGAGTCCGTATTGGGACCCGTATGCCCGGGGAATCCTCTTTGGTCTTTCCTTTTTCCACACTCCTCAGGAATTTCTTCAAGCAGCTTACGAAGGGGTAGCGTTTTCCGTCCGGGCGGTTTTTGAAGTGCTTCGACGAGTTATGGGAGACCCAAAGAAAGTTGTCATTGGTGGAGGTTTTGCCCTGTCGCAAACAGGAAGGAGGGTCCTTTGTAACGTTCTTGGGGTTCCTGTTGCGGTGAGCACGTATCCTTCCTCTTCGGCAAAGGGTGCGTTCATCCTGGCCTTGAAAGCTCTGGGGGCGATTTCATCTTTTGAAGAACTTCCTTCGGATTTCTTCCCCCTTGAGGAGACCCTTTTCCCGGAAAAGGAAGCCTCACTATTTTACGCAGAGCTCTTCCAACTTTGGGAAAGGCTCTACAAAGTTAACGCCTCGCTTTTCCGGGAATGCATCCGGCTTGGTCTTGCTTGAGTCAGCCGTTTTTGCGAACGAATTCTTTCATGAAATCCACAAGCGCTCGCACAGCTTCTACTGTTACTGCGTTGTAAAGGGATGCGCGGCATCCACCAACAGAGCGATGCCCTTTAAGGCCCACAAGGCCTTCCTTTTCTGCTTCTTTAACGAATTGATCTTCAAGCTCTGGGCTTGGGAGTCGGAAAACTACGTTCATCATTGAGCGGTCTTCTGGGACTACGGGGCAGGAGTAGAAGTCTTGACTGTCAATGTAGTCGTAGAGGATTTTTGCCTTCTCTCGGTTGAGGGCTTCCATCTTTTCGAGACCGCCAACAGTTTCCTCAAGCCATTCAAGGACAAGATCAACCACATATACTGCAAAGCAGGGAGGAGTATTGTAGAGGGAATTTGACTCTACGAAGGTCGTGTACTTGAGCATGGTTGGGAGGTTTTTGGGGACCCGCCCAAGCATATCTTCTCGGACGATAACGATGGTTACCCCTGAGGGACCAGCGTTTTTTTGGGCTCCAGCGTAAATGAGTCCAAAGGGTGAGGGGTCAAAGACCCGGCTGAAGATATCCGAAGACATGTCGCTTACAAGGGGAATGCCCTGAGTATCTGGGAAACTCTGCCACTGGGTTCCTTCGATGGTGTTATTTGAGGTTAAGTGAAGGTAGGCGAGATTTTCATCAAGGACAAGGTTTTTTGGGATATAAGCATAGTTTTTGTCTGCAGATGAGGCCAGAATTCTTACCTCTTTCCCTAATATCTGTGCTTCTTTCATTGCCTTGGATGCCCAGTACCCCGTATCAATGTATCCCACGGGTTTCCCCTCAAGAGCGAGGTTCATCGGAACCATGGCAAATTGCAGGCTTGCTCCGCCTTGGAGGAAAATCACGCGGAAACGTTCATCAAGCCTCAAAAGCCGTTTTACCCGCATTGCAGCATCGTTCAAAACATTCTCAAAAGTCTTTGAGCGATGGCTCATTTCAAGGATAGACATCCCTGTCCCACGAAAGCTCAGCATTTCATCTCGTATGCGTTCGAGAACTGGAAGAGGCAAAGCTGCTGGACCAGGGTTGAAGACAAACACCCGTTGTTCCATTCCATTTTCCTCCCTTTCAAGTCGCTTCTCGTTTGAGATTTCCCTTAATTGTACCATTTGCATTTGGGGGAGAAAACTTGGAAGTAGAGTTCTCCCTTCTTTTGGAAAGAATGCCTTCGTGTATCTTCTTGACCTTTGCTCCTTATCAGGGTATATTACTTGCTAGCAGGCAATGGTGCCCCTCTGTCCAATGATGGACCCCCTGAGATTACTTCTTCAAAAATCCTGTGTGGAGTACCTGATGAAGGGAGGAAAGGTTGTGGTTCGGCGTAACCCTTTTGAGGTAGCTCAAGCTCAGCTTGATGAGTGCGCCCAAATCATGAAGCTTGACCCTGGTGTCCATCAGCTTCTCAGGGTCCCCATGCGAGAAATTCATGTTGCTCTCCCAGTACGTATGGATGATGGGTCTGTCAAGGTTTTCCAGGGGTTTCGCGTGCAGTACAACGATGCCAAAGGTCCTACAAAGGGTGGCATTCGCTTCCATCCTGAGGAAACCATCGATACTGTGAGGGCCCTTGCTGCCTGGATGACCTGGAAATGTGCGGTTGTGGATCTTCCCTTGGGAGGAGCCAAGGGAGGCGTTGTCTGTAACCCCAAGGAGATGTCTCAGGGGGAGCTTGAACGCTTGAGCCGCGAGTATATTCGTGCCGTGTACACCCTTATCGGTCCCGATAAGGATGTTCCTGCTCCTGATGTGTACACTAATCCTCAGATTATGGCCTGGATGATGGATGAGTATTCCAAGATGGCTGGAAAGAACCAATTTGGGGTTATAACTGGAAAACCCATTCCCCTTGGTGGCTCCAAGGGTCGGGACAAAGCAACGGCCTGGGGGGGCATGGTCACCATTCGGGAAGCGGCTAAAGTCCTTGGTATTGATCTTGCTAAAGCTACAGTGGCTATTCAGGGATACGGTAATGCAGGATACCATGCAGCACGCCTTGTCCGTTCTCTTTTCGGCTCAAAGGTAGTGGCAGTGAGTGACAGCAAAGGAGGCATCTTCAATCCGCAGGGCATCGACCCTGAAGAAGCCTTAAAGTGTAAAAGCGAGACCTCTTCGGTTGTCAACCTTCCTGGAGTGGAGCGTATCTCGAATGAAGAACTCCTTGAGCTTGAGGTTGACATTCTTATTCCTGCTGCTCTTGAGAATGTCATTACTGCCGAAAACGCTCCTCGAATTAAGGCTAAAATTGTGGCCGAACTTGCCAATGGTCCTACAACACCGGAAGCTGATAGCATTCTGCATCAGAAAGGAGTCCATGTCATTCCTGACTTCCTTTGCAATGCTGGTGGGGTTACGGTGTCATACTTTGAGATGGTACAGAATTTCTACATGTATTACTGGGAAGAAGATGAGGTTCTTGAGCGTCTCGACAAAAAAATGACTACTGCCTATCATACTGTTCTTGAGACCTCAAAAAGATACGGCGTTCACATGCGCCTTGGGGCGTATATAACTGCAGTAGGCCGTGTTGTGGAAGCCATGAAACTTCGTGGTTGGGTATGAAGAGAAAAAGGGTCAAAAATAAAAAGCCACCCCAAAAGGGGTGGCTTTTTATTTTTGGAGGTACAGAGGTCTTTCTGGCTCAAATACTGCAAAAACCTGATACAATAAAAAAGAGGGGGGTGAGAGGATGCATCGCTACCTCATGAATCCTGAGCGGGTAAGGCGATACTTAAACCTCTTTATCGTTCGCGCTCTTTTCCGTTGGGCTACCCAGAAAACCTCTGATGGCAGGGTAAGGCTTGAAAAGCTCCTTTTGTGGTACGGCAAGCCCAAAAAGGGTTTGTCTTTTTTGGAACTTTTAACCTTTATGCCGGTCTATCTTGCTATCGATATTTTAAGAATTCTTCTGCGCTGGAAAAAGGAGTATCTGGTTAAGGAAATTTTTGGGTCTCGGAATATACGTCGTGCTACCATAAACTTAGCTCGGAGCGTAGCAGAATATGGAGCTACAAGGCCACAGAAGTTTGCCAGTCCTTTGCTCGTAGTGTGGAACTTTACCAACTTCTGCAACCTGCGGTGTCGCCACTGTTACCAGAATGCAGGTCCCAGAACCGAGCAACTTTCCCTTTCAGACCGTCTGCGGGTTATCGATGAGCTTGAAGAGAACTTTGTTCCTACCTTGGCCTTCTCAGGAGGGGAACCCCTCTGTGACCCAGAGTTCTTTACGGTAGCTCAGTACGCTGCCTCCAAAGAGATATATCTTTCGGTAGCCACAAATGGTACTTTACTCACGGAGGACATGTGCCAGAAGCTTAAAGACCATGGAATTCAATATGTGGAAGTGAGTCTTGAGAGCTCTGATCCAGAGTATCACGATCGATTTCGGGGCATTCCTGGACTCTGGGCGAGGACAGTTCGGGGCATTGAGAACGCGGTGAAAGCTGGACTTATGGTAGGTGTGGCTCCTACCGTGACTCGGGAAAATCTCAAGGATCTCCCTAAACTCTATCGGTTTGTGAAGGAACTCGGGGCGCATCGTTTTTACGTTTTCAACTTTATCCCTACAGGGAGGGGGAGGGAGATATGGAGTGAGGACCTAAGCCCTGAGGAAAGAGAGGAAATGCTTGAGCTTCTCTATTCTTGCCTCATGGAAAAAGAGATTCAGGTTTTCAGTACTAGTCCCCAGTTTGGGAGGAAGTGTGTGGAGAAAAACCCCGAGGGTATTGTGATTACTGGGCATTACTCGGTTGCCGAGGGGAAACTCGCTAAGGTGGGAGCAGAATATGTGGGAGGGTGTGGAGCAGGTAGAGCTTACTGTGCTCTGCAACCTGATGGAACGGTTACGCCTTGTGTCTTTATGCCTATCCCTGTGGGGCGCCTTCCTGAAAAACCGCTTAAAGAGATTTGGGACAATGCAAAGGTCTTGCGGGAGCTGCGCTTGAGAGAACTCTATCGTGGCCATTGTGGGGTCTGTGAATTTCAAGCAGTATGTGGAGGTTGTCGGGCTCGGGCATACGCGTACTCTGGTGATTACCTTGGACCAGATCCTGGTTGTAAGTTCAACGCTGCTTTCTACCGGGCATTTTATGAGACAACGCATGCGAAAGTGACAGCGTAGGCAAGAAGGGGGTTTGGGGTCTAAGTTTTGTCGGTTGAGGTAAAAGGGTGTAGGACCTTTCGGGAAATCGGTAGAGATTGCTTACTTTTCCTTTTGGGCCTCCTTGAAAAGCGTCAAGAAGAGCTTTATATTGAGAGTATCAAAAAAGAGGAGGGATGTGGTGTGAAAAAAAAGTTGGTATTTGTGTTCTTTGTGGTCCTTGTAGTGTTGCTCCTTTTTGTGGCTCTGGCTGAAGCAAAGTATAAGATCGCCTTTGTACCAAAGCTTATTGGCATTCCTTACTTTAACGCTATGGAGGAAGGTGGCAAAAAGGCTGCGCAAGACCTTGATGTGGAATTCATTTACACTGGTCCTGTAACTGCCGATGTGGCAAAGCAGATTGAAATTATCGATAACCTCATCACCCAGGGTGTTGATGCTATTGCGGTAGCACCCAACGACCCTGCAGCTATTACTCCAGTCCTCAAAAAAGCTAAAGAAAAGGGCATTCTGGTTATGACTAGCGACACTGATGGTGCTCAGGAGGTGCGAGACCTCTTCGTCAACCAGGCCCTCCAGGATGAAATTGGTTACACCGTTATGGATGAGCTTGCCAAAGCAATGAACTACGAAGGAGAATTTGCGATCGTTTCCTGTGGTCCTACTGCTTGGAACCTTAACATTTGGATTGCCTATGAGCTTGAGCGTCTTGCCCAGTATCCCAAGATGAAACTTGTAACCATCCGCTATGCAGAAGAGGATGTGCAGTTGGCTATTAACGTCATGCTTGACCTTATCAATGCGTTCCCGAACCTCAAGGGCGTCATTGGTCAGTGCAGCACTTCTGCTCCAGGTGTAGCAGAAGCCATTGAGCAAGCTGGTAAGAGTGGTCAGATTGTAGCTACAGGGCTTTCGGTACCCTCTATGATGGCCAAGTACGTGAAAAGTGGCACGGTAAAGAGCTTTGTTCTCTGGAATCCTATTGACCTTGGGTACCTCACCGTTTGGGCTGCAAAGTACCTCCTTGATGGGAACCAGTTTGAGGACGGAAAAGAGTACGAAGTTCCAGGTATCGAGACAAAGCCAAAGTACATTGCCAAGGACAAAATGCTTGTCCTTGGACCTCCGAAGGTCTTTGACGCCTCTAACATCGACCAATACATGTTCTTCTGATTTTCCTAGGGCGCCCGATGAGGGCGCCCTTTTTGTTAGGAGAGAGACGCGATGGAGTATATCCTTGAGTGCCGTGGTATTTTCAAATCTTTTGGTGGAGTGCAAGCTCTCAAAGGGGTAGATTTTACCCTTAAACCTGGCGAAGTCCATGCTCTTGTGGGAGAAAACGGAGCGGGAAAGTCTACGCTTATCAAAATCATTTCTGGGTCTCTGCTTCCGGATCGCGGTGACATATTCTACATGGGACAGCCAGTGCGAATTGATTCTCCCCGAAAAGCCCAAGACATGGGTATTTCCACGGTGTACCAGGAACCTCTGGTGTATGGAGAGCTGAGTGTTCTAGAGAACATCTTTCTAGGGAGAGAAATCCGAACTCCCCGGGGAAATATCGATTGGAAAAAGGAAGAGGAGAAAGCACAATCGCTTTTTACTTCCTTAGGACTTCCGTATCATTTCCTTCGGGAGCCTATGAGAGAGCTGAGCGTGGGTTTGCAACAGCTTGTCCTTATTGCCAAGGCTTTAGTGTACGAGGCGAAAGTCATCATCTTTGATGAACCTACGGCCATCCTCACTGAGCACGAGACAGAACGACTTTTCAGTATTATCCAGAAACTCCGGGATAGAGGTGTTGGTATTATCTACATTTCCCATCGTCTTGAAGAGATTTTCCGCATTGCCAATCGGGTAACGGTCATGCGAGATGGTGAGGTTAAGGGTGAATTTCCTATTGAAGCTGTTGATCGAGCAAAAATCGTGGAGCTCATGGCTGGAAAACTCCTTGTTGAGGAGATTGCTCGGAAGCGGTCTCGAGGAGAGGAACCCCTTCTTTCGGTTCGTGGGCTTACGAAAAAGCCTCGCTTTTTCGATATTTCTTTTGACCTTTTCCCAGGGGAAATTCTGGGATTCTTTGGTCTTGTCGGTTCAGGACGAACCGATGTAGCTCAGAGTATTTTTGGCCTTCTTGCTCCCGAAGATGGTGCAATCATCTTTAATGGCCATAGGGTTCGTTTTGCTTCTCCTGAGGAGGCGATGAGGGCGGGGATAGCGTACCTCCCTGAAGACCGGAAAGTCCAAGGTCTTTTTCCTATTCAGAGTGTGGCGTATAACATCTCTGTAACCATGCTTCGAGAGCTTTCGCGTCGTTTCGGTATCGTAGATATTCAAAAGGAACAAGGACTTGCGGATAGATATGTTCGGGAGCTCAATATTAAAACCCCCAGTCTCTATACCCGGGTTTACAGCCTAAGCGGTGGAAACCAGCAGAAAGTCGTCCTCGCCAAGTGGCTCTCGGTAACCCCCAAGCTCCTTATCCTTGACGAACCGACCAGAGGAATTGATGTGGCTTCGAAATCGGAAATTCACAACCTCATCGCCCAACTTGCTGACCGGGGACTTGGGGTGATGCTGATTTCCTCGGAGCTTCCTGAAATTCTCAAGATGTCCGATCGGGTCATTGTCATGCACGAGGGAAGAATCACTGGCGTATTCGAAGGACAGGAAAAGACCGCAGAGAACATTATCCGCGCAGCTACTGGGGAACGGATGGTTGTTTCTGGGGGTGTAGGTGCGTGACGAATACAGGATTGCGTCGTATCCTTCAGCGGCGGGAATTCACTGTTTTTGGACTTATTCTCGCCCTGGTCATACTTTTTTCTTTGACTACTGAACGTTTCATGTCGGTAAGCAATCTCTCCAATCTTCTTCTCCAGCTTGCTGGAACGGCCATATCAGCTATTGGCATGACCATGGTTATCATAACCGGGGGAATCGATGTCTCTGTTGGTTCTGCTCTTGGTATGGCCTCCGTTGTGGCAGGGAAACTCCTTATGGGTGGGTATCCTCCCATTCTTGTTCTTCTTGCCTCTCTTGGTGTTGGCCTTCTTATTGGTCTTTTTAATGGAATGCTTATTGCCTGGGGAAACATACCCCCTATTATTGCGACTCTTGGAATGATGAGCATCTTGCGAAGTCTCATGTACCAGCTTCTTGGGGGTCGTTGGATTTCTGGTATTCCACCGGCAATTCGGATTATTGGTCTTGGAAAGTGGCTTGGTATTCCCATCTCCATGTGGGTGACAGCATTTCTCATCGGCTTTTTCACCTATTTTTTGTCTTCCCGTCCTCTTGGTCGAGCAATCTATGCGGTGGGAAATAACCCCGAAGCAGCGCGTATTTCGGGTATTGATCTTAGAAGGACAACCCTTTTTGTATATGCTGTTCTTGGAGCTCTTGTAGGGTTTGCTGGTCTTGTATACGTTGCCCGAACGGGGATTGTACAGACCAATACGGGGAGTGGTTTTGAGCTTGAGGTTATTGCTGCAGTTGTTCTTGGAGGAACAAGTATTCTTGGCGGACGAGGAACGGTTATTGGGAGCCTTCTTGGAGCCTTCCTCGTAGGTATAATCAAAAATGGTATGGTGCTTCTCAACGTTCCAGCCTTGAGCGAAGGCCTCGTTATTGGGGTTCTCATTATTCTCTCTGTGATGATCGATGTTATCCGAGTAAGAGGAGAACGGATATGAAACGGGTTCTTGACCAAATTGTTGAAAACCGGGTATTTTTCCTTCTTGTCCTCTTTGTCATTCTCTTTGCTGTTTTTGCCATAAGTGTTCAAAACTTTTTCACGTTTTATAATCTCACGAATATGACCCAGTATGGGGTGGAGCTTGGGCTTTTAGCTCTGGCAGAAATGCTTGTTATTCTCTCGGGAGGCGGTGGTATTGACCTTTCGGTTGGTTCCATGCTCACCATCGTGGCAATGATTATTGGCGTCCTCATTGGAAGAGTTGGTCTCAATCCTTCTCTTGCAATTTTTCTTGGACTCTCTGCTGGTATGGGAATGGGATACCTCAACGGAGTCCTGGTGAGCTATACGAAAATTCTCCCCTTCATCGTCACTCTTGCTTCTCTCTACGTATACAAGTCTCTTGCGCTCATTATCGCTGTTGATCCTCGTTTTGGACCAAACCCTATGCCGGTATCAAATTTTCCTGAATCCTTTTACTTTGTAGGACAGTATCGTATTGGGGGTATTCCCTTTCAGGTTCTCTGTATTTTCATCCCGGTCATTCTCCTTCTCTATGTACTTCTTGAAAAGAGTGTTTTTGGGCGGTACCTCTATGGAGTAGGAAGTAATGAAAAGGCTGCGCTTTTTTCTGGTATCAACGTTGAAAGGGTACGGGTAACAGTTTACACCCTTTCTGGGCTTTTGAGTGCGCTCTCCGGGTGGATTATCACCTCTCGCATCGCCAGTGCTCGACCGGATATTGGGACAGGGTATGAACTTCAGGCTATCACTATTGCCGTTTTAGGCGGGGTGAGCATCAAAGGAGGAGAAGGGAGAATTGGAGGGGTGGTTTTAGGAATTGCTATCATTACCCTCCTCTACAACGGGATGCAGCTTGCTGGAATCCACCAAATCTGGCAGCTTGGGTCTCTGGGGGTTATACTTGTTGGGAGCGTGCTCCTCAATCAGATGCTCCTTGCCCGAAGGAAAATGTAGATTTTGGCTTTTCCTTGTCCTTTGCCTTGTCCTTTTTTGGACGGGACACGGAGAAGGGAAGACACTTCCGACCATTGTGCTTCTTTCTCCCCAGGAGGACGTGTATTTCTTCCCCTTTCTTGAGATTTTTTTGCGACGCATCTTGCCTGAGTATGAGGTTGTGACCCTTTCCCCTGAGAATGCTTTTCCTCCCTGTGAAGAATACATTGTTGTAGGGTTTCCCGAGACTCTAAAGCGCTTGAGGCCCTCTAAGGAAAGAGTGTACAGTATTCTCCTTGGAGAGGACGACGGGACTTCTTCCTTTCTCCTGGGGCAGATTGTTTTTTCTTGGGAGGACACCGCCTTGGCAATTGGTAAGAGGCTGTGTGCCAATAAAAAAATGGACATTCTCTGTATAGGCGAGCATGATCACCCTCTTTTTGTGCTCCTTGCAGAGCTTTGCAAGGGTAAGTACTCTGATGAGAGTACCTTTGCAGGACGTGTCATTTGTGTTGACCGAGTTTCTCGCGCCCGCCCTTTCCTCAAGGAGAGGAAGGGCTCTTCTTTTCTCGTTATCTTTGAAGCGGCTACGGAAGCGCTCTTTGCACTTCAAGATGGGAAAATCGATGGCGTGGTGGATACAAAACCCTCAAAAGTTGCGCAGTGTGTTGCAGAGATTATACGGGGCAAAAGGAAGAGGTGTGTCATTGTACCCCTCTTTGTAACGCAAGAGAATATCTCCTGTGCTGATGCCTACGAGGTTGTGCGCCGTTGTCTTTCGTGTCATTAATAAGCGTTCTCTCCCTAGACGTTCTTAAGTGTTCCTCCATATGATGTGGGTCTATAATCCCAATTTCATGCCCCTATGTGAGTTCATTATTGACAAATTGCACATAGGTAATAAAATTAAACATGTAGAAATTGAGAAAAGGGATTTGTCGATATGAGAGTGGTCATTCCGACTTTGGGGAACGAGGGAATCGAGAGTAAGATTTCGGAGCGTTCTGGGCAGGCGCCGTACTATACTGTGATCGATTTGGATGAGCGAAACGAGGCACTGAAGGTAGAGGCCATCGCCAATTCTGAAGAACACCTTGAAGGACGAAGGCATGCTGCAGATCAGATTGTATCTTTGAACCCTCAGGTGGTCATCGCTCGGAGTATGGGTCCTCGGGCTATAGCTCGTTTTGAGGACACAGGGGTAACGGTTTTGCGAAGTGATGCCAAGACCATCGGAGAAGCTCTATCGCTTTATAGAGAGGGGAGACTCTCTGGATTAGTTGGTGATCGCCATCAACATCGCTACGGGTGATCCAATGCGGCGGAGATTTTGTGGCTGTGCCTGGAATCCCTTTATGGGGATGGACATTCTCATACCTGCGGTTCTTGTAGCCTTGCTGCAGCAGCCGGGCTATGGGTATACCCTCCTTGAAAGGGTAAAGGCGCTGGGCGTGGAAACTCCTGGATGCCATCTCAGCGTTCTTTACCGGATGCTGCGTATGATGGAAATGGAAGGGTTGGTTGCCTCCTTTTGGGATACCGAGGGTCCCGGACCGGCGCGAAGGGTTTACGCCATAACTGAGCTTGGGCGAGCTTTTTTGCGGGATTGGAGTCAAAAGGCGCGGAAAAATTTGAAAATGGTTGAGAGACTGATGCAAATCATTGAGGAAGGAGGTGATTAGGATGCGGTTTCGAGGAGCCATGCCTCCCTGGCCTTACGTGGGGATGGGAGGAGGACTTCCTCGGTGTGCCTATCCGGGGCTGTGGGGAACACCATTCTGGTATTGCCCGATCTCATCAGAGCAAGAACTTGATTTTTTGAGAAGACAAGCTGAGGTAATACGGCAGGAACTCGCCTGCATTGAAGAACGAATCCAAGAACTCGAGAAGGCGAAGTGATAGAAGGAATTCGGTAAAGGGCCTTATGGGATTAAGAGAAGAGGTTTTTGCGAAGGGGTTACCAATGTACGACTCATCCTGTATTTTAGGTTCAGGGCCCTTCGCAGAAACCTCTACTGCAAAAATAGTTGAGCCAAGTGGAGCTAGAGAGAAAAGCCAATTGGACTGTAGAATCTTATTTACTAAGGAGACCACGATTCCCCCTTGCAAACTGGAATGAAACCGAGTAAAATACCACTTGCCCTGTTGGGCATGTACCTTGAAAAGTGAATACCGTCTGGGGAAGCATCCTGCTGAAAAGTTTTGTAAGGTTTGCGGTCAAGTTACAAAGGGCACACGG
>CALAIW010000014.1 GCA_937922705.1 uncultured bacterium
TGTGCAAACCTCGTTTTAGTTGACTTCACCAAGCTCAGTGACTACAATGGGAACCATCAATTAGACATCTAAGGAGCGAAAACGCTATGCAGCGGGGAAATCTTACCGACTTTACTCAAGGGAGTATTCCCAGACACCTCATTGTTTTCTCTATTCCTATGCTTATTGGTAACCTGCTTCAGACCTTCTATAATACGGTGGATAGCATCTGGGTTGGGAGATTCCTTGGTCCTGAAGCCCTTGCCGCAGTATCAGTGAGCTTTCCCATTGTCTTTCTCCTTGTGGCTTTCACCACAGGCTTAAGTATGGCGGCAAGTGTTATGGTGGCTCAGTACTTTGGAGCAAAAAAGGAAGAGGAGGTAAAGCGCACCGCTACAGCTTCAACAGTCCTTCTCACCCTCCTTGGCATAGGTCTTATGGTTGTTGGACTCCTTTTTCACCAAAACCTTCTTGCGCTTATCCGGACACCTTCAGGAATCATGAACTTTGCCACATCGTATTTGTACTTCTTTCTCTTTGGTCTCCCTTTCATGTTTCTCTACAACAACATTGGAAGCGTTTTGCGAGGAGCTGGAGATTCAAAAACCCCACTGCTTCTTCTTGTGTATGCCACGCTGCTTAACATTATCCTTGACCCTCTTTTGATTCTCGGTATTCCCCCTTTTCCACGTCTTGGGGTAGCAGGAGCTGCTATCGCAACGACAATAAGCCAAGGATTTTCAGCCATTTGGGGAGCAATTATCCTCAAGCGAGGGGAGTTCTTCGCCTTTGAGAAATCGTACCTTATTCCCTGCGTTTCTTTTGTGCGGACGTTGTTTCGCCTTGGTCTCCCTGCAGGGGTACAGCAGACCATCGTCTCTTTAGGACACCTGGCAATGATGGCTATTGTGAATAGCTTTGGAAAAACAGTAGTCGCTGCCTTTGGAGCTGCAACAAGAGTAGATCAGTTTTCTTTTCTTCCTGCTTTAAGCTTTAGTATTGCCATATCCTCCCTCGCAGGGCAAAATGTTGGGGCAGGAAACTTCACCCGAGCACGGGAAGTTGCCCGTTGGGGAGCAATTGTAGCGGGGGGATTCGCTTTGCCCATTGCAATTATCGTCTTTGCCCTTGCCCCACAACTGATTCGAATCTTTACTACTGACCCTGAAGTCATTCGCATCGGCATAGAGTACCTGCGAATCGTGAGCTTTTCCTATGTCCCCTTTGCCTTAATGTTTGCCTACAATGGGTTCCTTCGGGGAGCAGGGGATACTCTCCAAACCATGGTGAATACCCTTCTGACCCTCTGGCTTGTGCGGATACCGGTAGCAAAACTCTTGTCCGTAACGTCCTTAGCCGAACGGGGCATCTGGGTGAGTTTTATCGCCGGACCTGTAGCAGGATACCTTATCGCCTATTTCTACTACCTTGGTGGGAAGTGGGAGGAAAAAGCCCTCATCCGGAAAGACCAAAGACCCTTTCAAGAAGCGGCATGTTGAGGTGCTCCAAGAGGAAATCCACAAGACGGTCAAGTTCTCTATCCACAAATTCTTGCCAGGATAAGCTTTTTCCGGGATACGGTGGGAGACCGCGAAGGCTTCGAACGTAATTCAAGAAAGCCCGGCGAAATCTACCCTCATCGAAAAGCCCATGGAGGTAGGTCCCAAAGATGCGTCCGTTCTTTACAACCCCCTCTGGACGTCCATCTGCGAGAAGAAAAAGGGAATCACACGGTGCGGTCAAAAAGCTTCTTCCATGGTGTATTTCGTAACCCCGAACCTCTTCGCCCAAAAAAGGGGTTTGTCCTGAAACCAGAGAAAGGACCTTGTCTTGAGCAAACTCTGTGACCACGGGAAGCAAGCCAAATCCTTGGATCTCTCCCCCTTCTTCCACCCCATAAGGATCTTTAAGTTCTTCCCCAAGCATTTGAAACCCTCCACAAACACCAAGGAGCACCCCACCCCGCTCGACAAAAGCCTTGAGCCTCTCCCCAAGGAATACTTCATGGGCCAAAGCAAGATCCCGAAAAGTATTTTTCGTCCCTGGGAGAATAAGAAAATCACAATCGTCAAAACGCTCCTCTAAAGAAACAAAGCGAATGTCCACATCATCCTCAAGCTCTAGAGGTCTAAAGTCGGTAAGATTCGCCGCATGAGGGAGACAAACCACTCCTATCCGAAGCGACCCCGGCGGCCATCTCTTACGAAAAGCAAAAGATGCCCCATCCTCATCGTCAAGGGAAAAGGAGAAGTAGGGTATCACTCCAAGGACCGGAACACCAGTTAGGCGTTCAAGCTCTCTAATCCCCGGCTCAAGAATGCCCTTCTCCCCCCAGAGTTTATTGATGACCAAACCCTTGATGTACTTTCGGTCTTCTCCACACAGTGCCCAAGTCCCGTAAAGCGAAGCAAAAACCCCTCCTCGCTCAATGTCACCAACCAAAAGTACAGGGATACCAAAGTGCCGGGCAAGACGCATATTGGCCAGGTCTCTCTCACGAAGATTAATCTCTGCCGGGCTTCCCATGCCTTCAACGACAACACAATCACACTCAGACTTCAGAGACACAAGGCTTTGGACAATGGCCTCCCAGAAAACCTCTTGAGGGAATGGCTCAAAGGGCCGTAAGCGACCAAAGACTTTTCCCCGAACAACAACCTGAATACTCCCTCCTTCTGGCTTTAAGAGGATTGGATTCAGGCGAGAATCGGGAACAATTCCTGCTGCCTGGGCTTCGAGTATCTGCGAGCGCGCTATTTCTTCCCCCTGGGGAGTTACCCCAGAATGGAGTGACATATTTACAGCCTTGAAGGGAGCAACGCGCCAACCTTTCCGGACAAAGTACCGCAAAAGCCCAGCAGTTACTGTGCTTTTTCCCACCCCCGAGGCTGTCCCCTGAACCATAAGAAGGTTTGCCACCGCATTCACCCCTCAAAGTTCTCAAACACTCGAGGTTCTTTCACTCCCAAAAGAAGAACGCCAAGTCCTACAACGTTTACAAGAAGAGAAACCCAGAATACGGTAACATACCCAAAAAGGTCAGCAAGCTTCCCCCCAAGAATTGGGGCAAAAAAAGCCGGAAATCCAGAAAAGAAATTGCCCCATCCGAGGTAAAGCCACCTCCTCTCAGGGGGAGCAAAATCAAGGAGAATTGCCACCCCTCCGACCGAGATGGCACTATAGTTCAGACCAAGAAGTCCAAAGGCAAGGAAGAAGTGCCACGGAGAAGAAGCAAAAATGGCCCAGAAATTACTCAGAGCAATGGCTAAAGCCCCGGAAAGGAGTACAACTTTATGCCCCTTCTTGTCCCCTAAAGGTCCCCAGAAGAAGTTTGAAAGCGCTTGAGACACAAGAAGTACTGCGTTGTACCGCGCAACGAATGTATCCGGAATAGCAAAGCGCAAAAGAACCGATACGGTGTAGAAGGCCGCTCCCATAACTCCTAAGGCAAGGAAAACCCGAGCAACAAGAAAGCGCAAGAAATTCGGGTCTTCCCGCACAATGTGAGAAAAGGAGCGGAAATAACTCCCCCTTTCATTCCCCACTGGACCATCCTCTTCCCGAGTAAGAGCAAGGAAGATATACGACACACCCATGGCCAAAGAGGCAAGAAAAAAGCATACCGCAAAATTCCAGGCAAAAGGGTACGAAGCGATAAGGCGTTCCGCAAGGCGTGACCCCCACATCCCCATAAGAGCCCCAATCCCGTTTCCACAAGCAAAGTACAATCCCCACCGGGAAGCATGAATGACCTTCCCAATCATCTCCGTCCAGATAGGTCCAAGAAACCCCATAGCTGAGCAGGCCAGTGCAAGAAACACAAACACAAGGTATAACGCAAGACGGGGATGGGGAACAGCCAAAAGCATTGCCACCAGAGCGATTCCAAGAAAGGGCAAGCGTTCAAGAAGCGTTACCCGAAGGATGAAGGGGAGTTTGCGTGGAAGGCGCTGGGAAACCTTTGCACCCCAAAGCGCAGGAAGCGACCAGCCAAGGTACGCCAAAGCAGGAATGAGCCCTATTTCAACGTTACTTGCCCCAAGGTGCTTAGCAAAAAGGGGTAAAAAGGTCGTCACTGAACCAAAGGATAAAGCTAGAGAAAAAAACGCGTAGTCAAAGGAGTCGACAAAGAAGTTGAAGATATAGTCCCGTCGGGAAAGCATCAAAAAACCCTCCCCCTGAGGTCGTATCGCTCGTAGAGTGACGGTGAGAGTTCCTGGAGAAAACGCGAGGGCCTACGAATAAGAGGTCTTCCCCGCAAGCGTTCACCAACAACAGGATAACACAAAAAGAGGTAGTCCTTTGCTCTTGTGCAGGCAACGTAAAAGAGCCGACGCTCCTCTTCAAGTTCCTCCTCGGAGTTTACTGACTGTGGTGAGGGAAAAGCACCTTCACAGAGGGAGATGAGGAAAACACAAGCCCACTCAAGGCCTTTGGCCTGGTGCACCGTTGAAAGGACAACCTTTTCATCCTTAAACCCTCCAGCAAGAATCGTTTCGCCTTCCATACTGCCAAGAAGAGCAAGTTCGCTGAGGAAAGTCTCCAGGGATTTGTACCGTGTGGCAAAACGGGCAAGTTCCTCAAGGTCTTCAAGGCGATCTTGAGCGTTTGCGTAGTGGCTCACAAGGTATTCCCGGTATCCCCCGTCAAGAACCGCCATTATTGCCAAAGCAGGGTCCCTCTCAAGGGACTCAAGGCGCAAAAGAAGCTCTCGTACTCCCGTGACACTTTCTCGTGCTCCTGAAGGTAAAGCCAAAAGGACTTCCTCTCGTTCCAAAGCAAAGAGGGGGTCTTCAGCCTCCGCCACAACGCGCCACACACGTTCAGCAATTTGGCGACCAATGCCAGGATACAGCCGCAAAACTCGCTTCCAAGAAATCTCATCATACGGATTCACAATAAGACGAAGATGGGCCACAACGTCCTTGATATGTGCCTGCTCGAAGAAGCGAATCCCTGAACGAACTTCAAAAGGAATACCTCTTCTTGTGAACTCCATCTGTACTTCCATACTCTGGTAATGCGCGCGATACAGCACTGCCATATCATCAAGGGAATACCCCTTTTCTCGAAGCTCGAGAATCTTTGTAGCCACAAAATCAGCCTGTTCTATAACATCGCGCAAAGCAACAACCAGGGGTTTTTGTCCTTTTCGTCGTATCGGCTTAAGGACCTTATGAAATTGGCGAGTGTTATGTCCAATAACTTCGTTAGCGAGGTTGAGAATCTCAGGGGTACTGCGGTAATTCGTCTCGAGCTTAAAAATCTGGCAATCTGGGTATCGTTTCGGGAACTCAAGGATATTGGCAAAATTTGCTCCCCGAAAGGCGTAGATACTCTGCGCGTCATCCCCCACAACCAGGAGGTTTCGGTGCACTTCTGCTAGAAGATCCACAATCTCTGCTTGAAGGAGATTGGTGTCCTGGTACTCATCAACTAGGATATACCGAAAAAGTTCACCGTATTTGCGCCGGGTTCTATCGTCGTTTTGCAAAAGCTCGAAAACGTACACCAAAAGATCGTCGTAATCCACCACGTTGAGACGTCGCTTCCTCCCCTGGTAGAGCGTAAAAAGATGTACCACATGGCTTGCCCAATCGAGAAACTGGGGATAGTGAGCTTCCAGAATATCTTCAAGAGATTTTAAGGTGTTACGGCTCAAGGTAATGATATTGGCAAGAACTTCAGGACTTGGGAAACGACGCTTTGTCAGGTCAATGCCAAGCTCTTCAACACACACCGCAAGAAGGTCTTTCTGGTCCTCCCGGTCAAGAATAGTGTAATTTGGTTCGTATCCAACCTTGCGAGCCTCGCGACGCAGAATGAGATTCCCGATATGATGGAATGTTCCTCCCCAAAGGCGCGAAAGGTCCACCCCAAGGAGGTCCTCCACTCGGTGCAACATCTCCCGAGCAGCCTTGTTCGTAAAAGTGGCAAGGAGTATCCTTTCGGGTGGTACTCCTCGCTCGACGAGATAGGCCACCCGGTAGGTCACGGTACGAGTTTTGCCACTCCCAGCCCCAGCGATGACAAGCATAGGGCCGTCGCCAGCAAAAACCACTGCTTTCTGTTCCTCGTTAAGCTCCCGTTCGTAATCAATACAAGGCAAGTCCTATTCCTCCTGTCGCTTTTTTATAAAATCCTCGGGCACAAAAACATACGTCCGATTACAGAATGCACAGTGTACTTCTGCTCTTCCCTGAGTCTCAAAAAGTTCTTCTCGCTCATTTTCTCCAAGAAGGAGAAGAACACCTTTTGCTCGCCGGCGTGAACACCGGCAACGGTACCGCAGAACGCTTTTTCCAACAATCTGGTATGGGAGACGGTCAAAAAGGAGTGCAGCAATATCCTCTGGGGTCTCCCCCGAAAAGAGTCTCTGACTCACTGGGCCAAGACGGGCAATATTCTCTTCGAGAATACCAATGACGTCAAGAGAGGTACCTAAAGGAGTGTGAATAATGAATCCTCCTGCTGAGAGAACCTTGCCCTTTTTCCCCACGTATACCCCAGCGCTGCAGGCTGAGGGAAGTTGCTCAGAAGTGGTAAAATAGTAAGCAAGGTCATAGGCAATGCCTCCTCGGGGCATGGTGACACTCCCAAGGTACGGTTCCCCAAACCCAAGGTCCTTCACTACAATGAGTTTTGACCCTGCACCAACAGCATCTTCCACGTTAAGCTTCCCCTCTTCTTTTGAAGGCAGGATAATCCAGGGTTGGGAAACATATCCCCGAACCTCCCCCTTTGCGTTTCCCTGAACAAGAATGCCCTCAAGAGGTCCCTGACACTCAATCTGCAACGATACTCTCTGATTTTCCTTAAGCGTTATCCCCAAAATTCCCACTAAAGTCAGCGCTCGTCCTAAGGCTGCAGTTGCTATAGGGGTGGTACGGTGGAGCTTTCGCGCTCGCTCTACAAGGCGAGTCGAACTTGCCACGTACCCAAGAACTTGCGTTCCCTCAACCACCACACGAACAACGTAATCTTCTTGCATAGCATCCTCCCTCAAAAGCCCTCAAGAATTCGCCGGGCAGCTAAGGCTGAAACCCTTGCGAGGCGTTCCTCAACCTGAGGAATTTTTTCCTCCACTACCCGCTCTTCTTGTGTCCTATTCACCAAAACCCCACACACCGCTCCAGCGTAAAGCCCAAAGACTCGGGCAATAACAAGAAGCGTTGCCACTTCCATCTCATAGTTCAAAACCCGCAAAGCCTGCCATTCTCTAAGGCTTCCCTGAAATGGCCTTGGGACATACCGGGAAAAAGTGTCGTACCGTTCCTGACCTGGGTAAAAGGTTGCCGAAGAACAGGTAATGCCAACATGGTATGGGATTTTTGCTCGCTCGCAGGCTTCCTGAAGTACCCTTACTACCCTCCAATCAGCAACTGCCGGATAGGCAAGAGGGGCATAGTGTTCTGAAGCTCCATCAAGACGTACAGCTCCCTCACTAATTACCAGGTCCCCTACATCGATATTTTCTTGAATCGCGCCACATGTTCCTACCCGGATGAACCACTGTATTCCAAGACGGGCGAGTTCTTCTACCGCAATACTCAAGGACGAACCTCCAATGCCCGTGGAGACTACAAGAATTTTACCTATCTCGTTCTCCGCAAGAACGCTTTTAAACTCCCGGTGGAACGCTAAAACCCTTGCCTTCCCAAAAGCCTGGGCGAGAACCTCGGTCCGTTCTGGTGCTCCAGGAAGAAGGGCAAGGTTCACACCGGCAACATCCTCTCTCGAAAGTCCAAGATGGTACACTCGATACACTTTCCTTCACCTCACCCTTATTTTCGGATAAAATACGAGAAAGGGAAAGAGAAAAATACAAAGGAGCGAGGAGAAAGAAAGTGACACATCCTGAAGTGTGCACTCTTGAGCTTGAGGATGGGCAAAGCATTCTGGCACACAAGGGAGAAACCTTAGAGAGCATCGCGCAGCGCCTTTACCCAGAAAACCACCGTTTCATTTTTGCCGCACAACTTGATGGGGAAATTGTTGACCTCCACACTCGCGTAGAGAAAGATCACCATCTTGTTTTCTTCCCCTTCACGCATCCTGAGGGGCAAAGAACCTATATTCGGAGCCTTCTTTTCCTTTTGAGCTACGCTGTCTCCCAGGTCCTTCCAGGAAAGAGGCTTCGAATTCTCCACTCGATGAGCGACGGAATCTTCTGCGAGGTGGAAGGAACAGAGCGTGAGCTTTCTGAAATCCTCGAACAGGTCGAAGCCGTTATGCGCCAGGCAGTACGCGAAGATATCCCCATAGAACGCGAGGTGGTGAACTGGGAAAAAGCCACCCACATCTATGCCCGCCAGGGTCGGGAAGATGTGGTGCGGCTTTTCCGGTACTGGAGAACGCAGGCAGTGACTCTCTACCGCCTGAAAGATTTCTACGACCACTATTATGGCCCTCTATGTCCTCGAACAGGTTATCTCACCTCTTTTGGCTTTGTTGTGGTCCCACCGGGTTTTGTTGTTCAGTTTCCCAAGGGAGACCTTGGAAAACTCCCTCCATACGTTTTTCGCCCTAAGCTCTTTACTGCCTTTCGGGAAGCAGCACAGTGGGGAAAAATCTCTAATATTGAAAACGTGGGAGAACTTAATGAGGCTATCGCTCGGGGGGAAGGGAGAGAAATCATTGCTATTGCTGAAGCGCTCCATGAGAAAAAAATTGCGCAGATTGCTGACCTTATCACCCAGCGCAAAGGCAGTGTACGCCTTGTACTTATTGCCGGACCGTCCTCCTCAGGAAAGACAACCTTTACTCGAAGGCTTTACACGCAACTTCGGGTTAATGGTCTCAAACCCATAACCATCTCCCTTGATGATTACTTCCTCTCCCGCCACGAACTCCAGGGAATTGAAGCCGATTACGAAAGCCCTGAAGCTCTAGACCTTGAGCTCTTTGAAGAGCAACTCGTCCTCCTTGTGGAAGGAAAAGAAGTCGAAATTCCCCGGTACAACTTCATCACTGGGATGCGAGAACCTCAAGGGACCTTAAGCCGTCTCGAAAAGGATGGCATTATTCTTGTTGAGGGACTCCACGCTCTGAATCCTAATCTCGGCCAGAGCATCCCCAAGGAAGGAAAGTTCAAAATTTACGTAAGCGCTCTGACCACCCTCAACATTGATGACCACAACCGCATTCCCACCACCGATTGCCGCCTTATCCGTCGTATTGTCCGGGATAGCCAGTTTCGAGGGAGCAAGGCTGAAGAGGTCTTTGCCACTTGGCCTCGGGTCCGAGCAGGAGAAGAAAAGTACATCTTCCCCTACCAAGAAGAGGCCGACGTCATGTTTAATTCATCGCTCATCTATGAGTTCTGCGTGTTGCGCCAGTACGCTGAAGCCCTTCTTCGAGCAATAACTCCAGAAAGCCCCCACTACCTTGAGGCATATAGGCTGTACTCTTTCCTCAACCACTTTATGCTCCTCAATCCGTCTTTTGTTCCCTCAAACTCCATCCTTCGAGAGTTCATTGGATGAAGTAGCTCGCTTGCGCGCCTCCCTCAGGAGAAAAAGAGCAGACCGCACGAAGACCTCGCTTTCCTCGCTAAGGACAACCTCATGTTCCCGAAGTTTTTGAACTTCTTCTTCAAGCTCACCAAAAAGATCTTCCCGAAAAGAAGGACGGGAAAGGGAAACGATGGTTTTTTGAGAAAGGTCCAAAGTATCGCCAAACCCAGGGACAAGAGCATCATATCCCTTCTCTTTGAGAACAGAGGCAAAGGCTTCAGCAATCTCTTTCTCCCCATGGGTAACCAGGAAAGTCGGTTTTTCCCTGAAATATCCCACCCAGCGGAGGAGGTCCTCTTGATCCCCATGAGCAGAAAAACCGTTGATGGTAGCGATCTTTGCTCGAACAGCAATCTCCTCCCCAAAAATTCGTACTCTCTTTGCTCCATCAACAAGCGCCCGGCCAAGGGTTCCTCGTGCTTGAAAACCCACAAAAAGTACCGTTGTCGTATCCTTAAAGAGGTTGTGTCGAAGGTGGTGGAGGATGCGCCCTCCGGTACACATACCGCTCCCTGCAAGAATAATGGCATGGTCAAGATCGTTTAAGGCCTTTGATTCTTCAGGAGTTGTGACATAGTCAAGCCTCGGGAAAGCAAAGGGATTTTCATCTCGTAGGTGAAACTCGGCAATTTCACCACTCAAAAGGTACCGGTACTTGAGGTAAATGTCCGTTGTTTGTTTTCCTAGAGGGCTATCAAAGTACACCGGGCAATCGAGACCAAAGTTTTCCCGAAGGAGATGCAGTTCATAGAGTACCCGCTGTGCTCGGTCAACGACAAAGGTAGGAATGAGGATTTTCCCGCATGACCCTAAAGCATCTTGAATGGTCATGGTGAACTCTTTCCGGGTTTCCTCAAGGGTCTTGTGACGGCGGTTTCCGTATGTGGACTCAATAACCACAAAATCGGCTCCCTCGATAATGGGAGGTGACCCCTCCATAACGTTGCCAAATTGCCCGATGTCTCCAGAAAAAACGACCTTGACTCCCCCACCCCAAACCTCTAAAGTCGCTGCTCCAAGAATATGGGCAGCGTCGCGAAAGACAAACTCGATGCCCTTTTCTTCTCCAATCTCGTCGTATCCTATTGGAACAAAAAGGGCAAGCGCCTGCTCTATTTCTTCCTCCCCAAAGAGTGGGGCAATTTCTGGCCGTCCTGAGCGCCTCCGATGACGATTCTCTCGCTCTACTTCTTCCCTCATAAGTTTTGCCGTATCAAGCCAGAGAATTCGGCAAAGCTCAATGGTAGGCGGGGTAGCAAAAATCTTTCCTTGGAAACCCTCCTTGACAAGAAGAGGAACTCTCCCCGAGTGGTCAAGGTGCGCATGGGTAAGGAGCAGAAAGTCTATGTCCTTTGGAGAAAAAGGGAAAGGTGGGACATTCCGCTCTTCTCCCCCTCCCTGGAACATACCACAATCCACAAGGAAACGAACGTCTTTCTCTCTAAGAAGGTAACAGGATCCCGTGACTTCACGAGCAGCACCAAAGAACGCGATCTCCACTAAATAATCCCCCTTTCCACAAGGTCCCGAAGAAAAGCCCGAAACTCAAAAGCAAGGTCCTCCCTTTTAAGGGCAAAAGCGACGTTGGCCTTCAGATATCCAAGCTTACTCCCCACCCCAAAGTACTCCCCTACAAAACGATACCCATAGATTGGCTCTTTCCCGATGAGTTTTCGTATCGCATCGGTCAACTGAATCTCTCCCCCCTTTCCCGGCGAGGTCTCTGCAAGGGCATCGAAAATGGAGGGGGGAAGAAGGTACCGACCTACTACCGCCAGGTTTGATGGTGCTTCGTAGGGTTCGGGTTTTTCCACAAGGTCCTCAATGAGGTAAAGGCTTGGGGCAATTTCTCGGCCACTCACAATTCCCCACTGAGAGACCTCACTGTGCGGAACCTCAATAAGGGCAACATAGACTCCTGGGCGTTCCGCAAAAAGGCGGAGCATCTCAAAAAGACATGGCGAATCACTCATGATGATATCGTCAGGAAGGAGTACCGCAAAGGGTTCTTCCCCAACAAAGGCCCTGGCCTGAAACACCGCATCTCCAAGACCCCGGGGTGACTTTTGTCGGACGTAGAAAATCTGGGCAGAGTTCACAATTCCCCGGATTTCTCCAAGGAGGTGTTCTTTTCCTCGGTTCTTAAGTTCGTACTCAAGTTCCACAGCAAAGTCAAAGTAATCTTCAATAGCCCGTTTCCCCCGCCCGGTAACAAAAAGGAGATTCCTGATACCTGAGGCAATCGCCTCTTCCACAACATACTGAACGGCTGGCCGATCAACTATGGGAAGCATTTCTTTGGGCTGGGTTTTGGTTGCTGGCAAAAGCCGAACCCCAAGCCCAGCTACAGGAAAAACCGCTTTTCTAATGCGCTGCTCCATTTCTTTCCTCCTTCCGGAGGTAGTAGAAAAGAACGAGGAAAATTCCAACACCAAGAAGGTAGTCGCCAATGCTTACCACAAAAGGCCGTCGAAAGACAAAGGAAAAGTATGGAAGGATATCACCAAGAAAATTGAGGTGTGTCGTTTCGCTCATGACAACATATTCAGGATACGCACCATACTGCAAACGCTCAGCAATAGAGAGAAGTCCAAGACGTATAGCCATATCCTTTGAGGCCGGCATGCGACCGCCGTTCGCAGCAACCACAAGAAGGTTGCACAAAGCCCCCAGAGCAACTACAGGCATCCCAAAGAGGCGACGACCAAAAAGAGTCCCCACAAAGACCAAGGCCATGCCAAGGGTTTGCAAGGGAGGAACAAGAACCTGAGAGAATCCAAGAGCAAAAAAGCGCACCGCAAACCCTGCAATTGCAAACCAGAAAAACGAGAGGGGAATACGGGAGAGCCGCTCAAGTCTCCCACCCAAAAGGAGACCAAGGACAAGACCAACGAGGAAAAAATCAATAAGTATCACGGCGCCACTCCCCAAATTGCACAACCTCTTTAAGGGCGGCAAGGACCCTAGGGTCGAAATGCCCCCTCTCCTCGTTCTCCATAATTCCTAAAGCTTCCGCAATGGTATACGCTCTCCGGTACGGACGCTCTGAAGTCAAGGCATCAAAAACATCTGCAGCAGCCACAATTCGAGCCTCAAGGGGAATTTCTTCCTCGCGTTTTCCACAAGGGTACCCCTTGCCGTTACACCGCTCATGGTGCGCAAGAATAACTTCGGCCACCTGGCGCAAAAAGTCCACCCCCCTGACAATCTTATACCCAATAAGAGGGTGTTCTTGAATAATTCGGTACTCCTCGGGACTGAGCCGTCCTGGTTTGCCCAGAATCGCATCGGTGATGCCAATCTTCCCTACATCATGGAGAATCGCTGCGTACTCAATGACTTCTTTCTGCTTTCCAGAAAGACGCAAGTGGTCTGCAATCCGTAAAGCAAGATCAGCCACCCGGGCAGAATGTCCTCGGGTATAGGGGTCCTTAGCATCTACGGCCGCAGT
>CALAIW010000015.1 GCA_937922705.1 uncultured bacterium
CGTTCCTATAAATTGCATTAGAAATAGGAGTGAAAGTAATTTCGTAGTCGTAGGTTTTTGTTTCTCCAGGTGAAAGCTGCTGTGCCGGAATGATAGTCTGGCTTGCACCAGAAAGGGGTTGAAACTGCCCACTACCGGTCTTATATTCCACTTGATCCACAATTGTAAGATTTTCGGTTGTCTTGCCACCACCATTTGTGACCGTGATTGTCCCCTGTACCCCGTAGACGTCCATCGCAGAGACTGGTGTGCGGGTTGCTGTGACTTTGTAGGTGAGAGTCACCGACTCACCTATCGCAAGGGGGATGTTGGTTCCAGAGCCCAGCTCATTTCCTTGAGCGTCGTACACCTTCTTCACAATACTCCAATCATAGGTAATAGTCCTCTTCCAAAAACCCTGGGCGGTTTTACTTGCAGTGAGAGTTGTTCCCGATTGACCCTGCCTGGTTACCTGACCCACCGAGGGTGCCATGGTTTCGTTACACCCCGAGGCAAAAAGCAGGAACATGAATCCTGCCACCACCGCAAGGACCACCAATAGTGACTTTCTTTTCATTTCCTCTCATCTCCTTTTGAGAACCTTTGCTTCTATCATAAGGACATAGTTCCGAATTGTGTATAGGAAATATTTCCTACTGCCAAACCCCCCTTGTCCGTCTCCGTCTATCAGGTGATGAAATCTCCAAAAAGCCTTGTTTCAACCAGGGGTGATATCTGAATCTCAAGGACACCGCCGTTTATCAGGAGCTTTTAACTTGGAGTCGGTGAAAAAGCCTTAATTTAACGTGGTTCTGCGGGGTAGGTGAACGAACTCCCGAAACTTCGCTCCAGGAAGAGTTTGCTGCCCTGGTCTTAACTCAAGTTTTCCTTGCCTTTCTCCCCCCTCTGTCCTATAATGTTTTTGCGGAGGGACTATTGTTTTTAGCTAACTTTTATGCTTCAATCTCCTCCTCTCTCTCCCCATACCAATCCAGGAGTCAGGTGCCCGTGAAAGGGCTTCTCGGTAAGACAAAGTTCCCAAAAACAGTGTTTTCTTTTGGGAAGCTATCCTGGGGATTATGGGGACGATTTTTCTCCCTGGGATACACGCTCTGGCTTCTGATTTCTTCAGACCCTGCGAGTCTGGGACCCCCCAAGGAGGTGCAGAGTGCCGTTGAGACCAGAGCGCGCATCAATGCCAGAGACGACGACAGCATTACCTTCTCATGTACGCCACGTGGCGGAATAAAGACCCTTGAGTCCTTAAGACTCTCTTTGAAGCAGGAGCAGAGGTGAACGCCAAAGAGAAACACGGTCTGACTCCCCGCATACACACCACGATGTTCAACAAAAACCCAAGATTCTCAAAATCACCCTTGAAGCTGGGGGCTGACGCTATATCTCTTTGTGCCGATGAGAAACCAAAAACTATGGGCTCTCTCCAAAAGACTTTCCCACAATCTTCTAAAATTTTTTTTCACTCCCTTGACACCCCCAAAAGAGTATGGTATTCTAAAGTTGCCACGGGTTCCGAGGGATTGGAGACCGGAGGCTCAGAAAAGGACCTCTTCCCGAGAGAAGAGGTTTGAAAATCCTCCTTGTGAGGATGAGAAGCTGAGCCTGAAACCCTGAGGGTTTTCCCCAGGGAGATTGAGGTCAAAGGTCTGTTGGGACCCGTGGTTTTTTGCTGGGTTTCCGCTCCTGCCCAAGAGCCCCAAAACCAAAAGCCTCAGAACCCGAAGACGACGATGCCAAACCTCAAAGGTGACTTTCCTCTTGGAGTTCAAGACTACCCAAAACGTACCCCAAGAACGAACGGTTACCACTTCTTTACCCTACTCCATCACCCTCCATACTTCCAGGAATGGGTACAACCTTGCGGAAATTCAGGAGGGGTCTACTAGAGTCCAAGGCAAGGGGAGATTTTCTTCCTCAACGAAGATGCGGAAAAGACTGTGCTGAAAAGATAGGCTCTACCCGCTCTGCCCACTTTTGAGACTATCCACAAGAATATCTTGAGGAGAGTGTGTTCCTCCTTCCTTTGATTCTTCAAGGTCACTCTGGGGTTATACAAAGCGCTGCGGCGTTCTTTAGGGATACACCACAAGGCGTCTATCGCCCAGAGCGCGGGCAATCGCCAATGCCCGGAGGGCGCTCTGCTCCTTATCTTTAATCTCTAACATTACATCAAAATCGTAAGGGAAACTTTCCTCCAAAAACCTTTGAAAGTCACTTTCATCCAGGGTCAAGGCATGATGTCCCATCCGGCCCTCGAAAAGGGGTGAGGAATAATCAACGATTGGGATACCGTCTTTCTCTTCCCAGGTTTTTGAGACAGCCTCCAATGCCTCTTGAAGCGAACGGCGGTCGGGATTCAAGCGCCAATGAAGCACGTCAAACACCACTGGTACTTTCAAGACCTCACTCACCCAAAGACAATCGTCCAGGTTGTAGATACGTTCGTCGTTTTCTATCACCAATCGCCTCTGAATAGCTGCATCCAAGAAACGGAAAACCTTGATGAATCGTGCTAAAGCTTCCTTCTTATCCCCGTATCGTCCCCCAAGATGGATTTGGATTTTCGCTGTCTGGTCAAGCCCCATGAGGCTTAAAACGCGATTGTGGTACACGAGGTCTGCAATGGCCGCTTCCACCGTTTCTTTTTTAGGTGCATTCAAAACGGTGTACTGCCCTGGATGCATGGAAATACGCATTCCGTAACTTTGGGCAAGCATGCCAATTCGACCCAAATCCCCAGCAAACTCTTCCTCCCAGGGGTAGCAGTTTTTGGGATGTGAGGCGAAGGGAACAAGTTCAGAAGTAATACGCAAAAAGAGAAGCCCGTGTTGTGCATTCCAGTGAACGATCTCCTCAAGACAGGCGAGATTCTTGGCAACTGTCTCTCGCAAACGCTCCCAGGAAAGAGAAGCCAACCGAAAGGTAGTACTGGGGCGACACGAAAGACTCAGATTGATGCATGGGTAACCAATACGCACTTGGTACCTCACCTCATCCAAGGGGACGGCTCACCTGAAACACGACCCACCTCTCAAGAAACCTCAACCCTACCGATAGTACTTTTCCAAAAACTGAGCCATAACCCAGTCAGGGAACAAGCGGCGCGCAACAAGAGGCCCGAAACGGTTCTTCCACCCGGGTACGTAAACGACCTTGTCGCGTTCATATGCGGCGAGAGATTCTCGCGCTACAACTTCCGGCTCCATCACACCGGGGTAATCCTTTGGTCGCTGAAGGCCATCACGGGAACGCTCAAAAAACTGTGTTCTCGTTGGACCAGGAGCAACATAGAGAACATGAACATTGTGTCTTTTCCACTCAGCCCAAAGGGATAAGGAGAGACTGTACACATAGGCCTTGGTAGCTGCATAGACGGCAAAATTGGCTACTGGGAAAAACCCTGCCAAAGAGCCAACGTTAATCACACCGCCGCGCCTTTTCTCCACCATACGTCTTCCCGCCTGAAACGTAAGTTCAGTCAAAGCGGTAACGTTGAGCTCGATCATCTCCCGGTATCGGAAAAGCTCCCGTTCTAAAAACTTCCCATAAACCCCAATCCCAGCGTTGTTCACCAGAAGGTCGATATCGAAATCCTGCAGAATCCCTATGGCTTTTTCCAGTTCCCGGGTCAAATCACAGCGTACCACTTCCAGTTGTACTCCGTATCTGGCCTTGATGTGTGTCGCTACACGTTGCAGAGCAGCTTCATCCCGACCCAAAAGAACCACATGAAGACCCCTCTCGGCTAAGCCATAGGCAAAGTGTTCTCCAATTCCTGAGGAAGCTCCAGTCACCAAAGCCCACTGTCCTTTCTGCAGTTTTGGCATTGCTACCACCTCGAAAACCGCTTTTGAGGGAATACTACCGAAAAAGAGTGGTTGCAGTAAAGCAAAAAGAACGATGGGGAAAGAGATTCTTTACTGTGTAATAGCGTATCTTTCCGGGTCAGTGTTATATGCCCCTCTTTTGGGAAAGTGTTTTGGCGTAGACCCCTGCGAAGCGGGAGTAGACAAAAACCCTGGGGCAACGAACGCTTTCCGTTGTGGAGGCATTGTCTTAGGAACGCTGGTTTTACTTGGTGATTTCCTCAAAGGTTTCCTTCCAGTCTTTCTCCTTTTTGAGAAAACACACTCCTTACGAGTAATACTAGCCATTGCCCCGGTGGCAGGGCATATTTTCCCCCTCTTTTTCCGTTTTCAAGGTGGAAAAGGCATTGCAACCACTTTTGGGGTTTGGTCCGGTCTTACGTACTGGGTACTACCCTCCATTCTGGGAAGTACATTTTCTGCTTTCCTCTTCCTCCGCTACTTGGCTACCATTGCACTTCCCGACCATTTCGTCGTTACGGTAGGGATGCTCCATCTCACTGGATGGGCGTTCTTCCGTTACGGGTATCTCTACGGTTTTATCGCCTTTTGCAACAGCCTCCTCATCCTTTTTGCCCATCGTCACGAATGGAAAAGGAGACATGGCAGCGATGTTTCCTCAGGAGACAATCTTTGCCCATTTTGAAAGGGTTCATATTTTTGCTCTAGCCCTTGTAGGAATCGCCCTTTGCAATCTCCTCACTCTCCGGAAACCAAATCGAAAAATTGTTACTCTGGAAAAACCGTTGGTGAGTATTCTGATTCCGGCTCGCAACGAGGAAGGTACAATCACAAGATGCCTCCAATCGCTCCTTTCTCAGGATTACCCACGTTTTGAGATACTCGTCTGGGACGACTGTTCAACCGACAGAACACGAGAAATCCTCCAAACCTTTCGTGATGGACGCTTCCGCTGGATTTCTGGAACCGAACCACCACCAGGGTGGCTAGGAAAAAGCTGGGCTTGCTTCAATCTGGCCAAAAATGCCCAAGGAGAAATTCTTATATTTACCGATGCCGATACCTGGCATGAACCTTCAATGGTACATACTCTTGTGAACGAGATGCTCGTTTCTCGACTTGATGCTTTAAGCGGTGTTGCTCAAGAAGAAACCAAAACGCTTGGAGAAAAGCTTACTGTTCCTTTTCTTGTTTGGAGTGTGGTTGCATTGTACCCTCATTTCCTCTCTTCCCTTTTCCCTCGCTGGCGTGCCCTCGCAGTAGGAAATGGTCAACTTATGGCATTTCGTAAAAAAGCATACTGGGCTATCAACGGACACCAGGCTGTGCGAGGCAAAGTGGTGGAAGACATTGAACTCGCCCGACTGCTCCGTATACATGGGTATCGCTACCGCTTGTACAATCTTACCGAGATTGTTTCATGCCGAATGTACCGCAATTTTCAAGAGGCGTTTCGAGGCCTCACCAAGAGCTACTTTTGGATTTTCGGAGGAAACACTGCTTTTTCGATTTTTGTTTGGAGTTGGCTTGTGTTTTACACTATATACCCTTTTTGGCTTTTGTTCAGACAGCACGAGCTGGCTCGGGCGTTACTCACGATCGGGGCAAATGGCTTCTCCTGGTGGGTGGCAAGCTTTTTCTACTGCCTCACTCCCTGGTCTATTTTCTTGAACCCCCTCATCACGGTCATAAGTACCCTCATCGGATGGTCCTCCATTATTCTCACCAAAACCAGGCGGGTCATCTGGAAAGAACGGTATATCCTCAAAGCGCCGCCGCGATGAAAGGTCAAAACCCCGCTATGGATTCGTTTTTCCCTTTTCTTCTGCCCTCTCTACACTACAAGAACCCTAACCGACCACACTGTACACCAAAAAGCTGGTGCAAATAGCACCAAAAAACGGCATCCCGATAAGTTCTAGAAAAGACCTAGGTACCAAGCAAGGGTACAAAGGGGAATAGGAGGAAGGTAGAACGGTTCAAAAAGGGTGAGGTGATGCAACATGAAAACCATGGTGTTTCTTGTAGCCACACTGACAATATCCCTTTTGTGGTCCCGGTCCGTCCTAGCCCAGGAGCAATTACCCCGTCGAGAAAAAGCCACCTTTGCGGGAGGTTGCTTTTGGTGCATAGAGAGTGTTTTTGAAAAAGTCCCCGGTGTTATCGAGGTTGTCTCTGGATACACTGGAGGACACAAAGAAAACCCGACCTACGAAGAGGTGTGTTCTGGTACAACTGGTCACCTCGAAGCAGTGCAAATTACCTATGACCCGGAAAAGGTAACCTACCAGGAACTCCTCAATATCTTCTGGCAGAACATCGACCCTACCGACTCAGGGGGGCAATTTGTGGACCGAGGTCCCCAGTACCGCACAGCCATTTTCTATCACAACGAGGAGCAACGCATCCTTGCTGAACAGTCCAAAAGAGCTCTCGAAGCTTCAGGTCGGTTCGGGAAACCCATTGTCACCGAAATCCGCCCTGCTACCACCTTCTACCGAGCCGAAGAGTACCATCAGGATTACTACAGGAAATGCCCGCTACGCTACGAACTGTACCGTTCCCATTCTGGTAGGGACCAGTTCCGAGAGAAATACTGGTTAAAGCCCTGGAAGCATTTCCGCAAACCCCCTCCGGAGGTGCTCCGCCAAAGACTCAGTCCCCTCCAGTACCGCGTCACGCAGGAAAACGCCACTGAACCACCTTTCCAAAATGCATACTGGGACAACAAAAAGGAAGGGATATACGTGGACATCGTTTCTGGAGAACCGCTTTTCAGCTCCCTCGACAAGTTCGACTCTGGCACTGGCTGGCCAAGTTTCACCAAGCCCTTAGAGCCGGAAAACATTGTTGAAGTCGAAGACCGGAGTCACTTCATGGTCCGTACTGAAGTGAGAAGTCGTTACGCCGATTCGCATCTGGGGCATGTTTTCGACGATGGACCTCCACCAACTGGAAAACGGTATTGCATTAACTCTGCAGCACTCCGGTTCATCCCCAAGGAAGATTTAGAGAAAGAGGGCTACAGCGAATACTTGAAGCTCTTTCAAAGGTAACCCTAGGCCATCCTGGGGAACGCATCCTAGGATGGCCCATTCTCCCTTGAAAGCCCCTCAAACGAAACGTCAGGACGTGAATAACCCTCGCCGAACAATCCAGTAAGTACTTCAAAGCGGTGCTTTTTATGTGTCCTGGCAACGAGTTCCAGTGGTTCGTGTACCAAAATACTCAGGGACTAGTTAACCGTTCCATGCGTCGCAGTAGGATCCTGGTGCGAGAGGCGGGAGTTGAACCCGCACGGGCTTTCACCCACTGGATCCTAAGTCCAGCGCGTCTGCCGTTCCGCCACTCTCGCAGAGGCAAAAAGATTATACACCAAACCCCAGCAAGAAGAGAAGAGAGAGCCCCTAGCTACCAGAGGAAACCGCGTGACACCGAACAAGATGCCCCGGCTCCACTTCGACCATTTCCGGTTCCCTTTCCCGGCATACCTCCCGAACCTCCGGACAACGAGGGTGGAAAACACATCCCGGGGGGAGGTCAATAGGACTTGGAATCTCCCCGGTTGAGAAAACCCTTGCAGGCTTCAGTTTTTCCTCTTCCTCAGAAACTACAGGAATAGAGGAAAGGAGCATTTTCGTATAGGGGTGTAGAGGCTTCTCAAAAAAGACCCGAGCAGAAGCAAGTTCCATGATACGCCCAAGGTACATAATAGCCACCCGGTGGGCAATATTGCGCATGAGACTCAAATCGTGGGTGATAAAGAGGTATCCTAAGTTCCTTTCTCTTTGGATACGCACGAGGGTACTGATAATCTTTGCCTGGATAGAGACATCAAGCGCTGAGGTTGGCTCGTCAAGAACAAGAAGCGATGGTTCAGTACTCAAAGCACGAGCAATGGCCACCATCTGCTTTTCTCCCCCGCCAAGGGCCCGGGGATACTTCTCGGCGTACTCAGGAGGAAGTTCCACAATACTCAGAAGTTCCTCAATCCGTTCTCGAATTCTCCGCGTATCCACAAGACGGTGCACTCGAAGGGGCAGCTCAAGAATTTCCCCTATGGAACGGCGAGGATTCAGGGAAGACCCAGGGTCTTGAAAGACAATCTGCAGATCTTTTTTGAGGGCAAGAGGCCGTCGAGTGTGAGGCATGGTGATGTCCTGACCCTTAAAGAGAATGCGACCCGCAGTAGGACGATACATACCCATAACCATATACGCCACGGTGCTCTTCCCGGAACCCGACTCTCCCACCAGTCCAAAAGTCTCCCCAGGGTAAATGGCGAAACTCACCCTGTGCACCGCCTTTACCACACCCCGAGAGGTGGTGAAAAACTTCTGGAGATTCTCTACCATAAGGAGTTCCTTCATCGGTTCTCCTCCCCAAAAAGGAAACAGGCAACACGATGGTTTTCGCAAACCGCAAAAAGCTTTGGTTTTTCCTTGCGGCAGATGTCCAGAGCATAAGGACAGCGGGGATGGAATCGACACCCCGAGGGAGGTTCAAAGTAATCGGGAATGCGTCCTGGAATCCCCTCAGCAATACCCTCCCCGGTGAGTTTCGGGACACAGGCTATGAGAGCTTTTGTATAGGGATGCAACGGCTGAGCAAAGAGTTCCTGGGTTACAGCTTCCTCCACGATAGTTCCGGCATACATTACGTACACCCGCTCTGTCCATTCTCGAATAACCCCAAGGGAATGGGAAATGAGGATAACCGCCATTTTCCGGTCTTCAGCAAGCCGGTGGATGAGCCGAAGAATCTGGTCCTGAATCGTCACATCGAGGGAGGTTCCTGGCTCGTCGGCAATGAGGAGTTCCTTTGGAGAAGCAAGAGCAAGGGCAATGCACACTCGCTGGCGCATGCCACCCGAAAGCTGTACCGGATAGCTCTCGAGGATACGCAGAGGATCAGGAAGAGCAACACTCCGCAGAGTTTCAATAGCTCGCTCTCGAATGGAAGCATGATCTGTCCTCCCCAGAGCATACCGGATAGCATCCTCAAGCTGTTCCCCTATGGTGAACACCGGGTTGAGCGCTGCCGTAGGGTCCTGAAAAATCATCGAAATTCCTGACCGCCGAAGACGCTCAAGTTCTTGAGGACGCATGGCAAGGACATTCTGACCCCGAAAGAAAATCCTTCCCCCTCGAATAACTCCTGGGGGTTGAGGAAGAATCCCCATGATGGTTTTCATGGTTGTCGTTTTTCCGCAACCTGTCTCCCCTACAAGACCGACCCTTTCCTGTGACCGTACCTGGAGGGTCACCCCGTCAAGGACTTTAAGGTATCCTCCATACACGCGAAAGTGGACAACAAGGTCCTGAACGTCAAGAAGCACATCCTGCATCTTATGCTTCCTCCAGCGAGAAGAGGTCTCCGATGCCATCACCAAGAAGGTTAAAACCAAGGACAATGAGCATGATGGCAAGACCAGGAAAGACGGAAATCCACCAGTACTCAGGAAGGTACTTCGCCCCATCGGCAACCATAGTCCCCAAAGCTGGCTTGGGAGGCTGTTCACCCAATCCCACAAAGCTCAGAGCTGCTCCAATGAGAATAACCCATCCCATATCAAGGGTCATTTTGGTGAGGATGGTGGACACACAATTGGGGAGTATTTCCCGAAAAAGGATGTGGAACTTACTCGCTCCAATAAGTTCCGCCGACTGAACGAAGTACTCATTTCGAAGCGACGTGGCCATCCCATACACAAGGCGTGTGTACCAAGGCCACCACATAACCGAGACAGCAATCATGGCATTGGTAAGGTTTGGTTTTAGGACCGAAGTAATTGCCAAGGCAAGAATGAGTGGGGGAACAGAGAGGAAGATATCGGTGATGCGCATGATGAGAATATCAATCCAGGATTCTTTAAAGTACCCAGCAAGAAGTCCAAGGGTTACACCCACCGGAACAACAATTGCCAGAACCACAACACCCATAAGGAGGGAGGACCGAAAGGCAAAGAACACCCGGCTTAAAACATCCCGGCCGAAGACGTCTGTCCCAAAAGGATGGGTTAACGAGGGTGGTTTATTCGCTTCACCATAGTTCACGTATGGACCAGCATGCTCAGGATATGGTGCCACCCAAGGGGCAAAAATCGCGCAGAAAACGATAAAAGCCACAATAACCAGTCCGACTACCGAGAGAGGGTTTCGGGAGAACTTGTACCACCACCTACCAAGACGTGTCCGTCGCATCCTACTCACCCCTCTCCACCAGGCGAATTCTTGGGTCAAGGTATGCCACGACAAGGTCAACCAGGATATTCACCACGGTAAAGACAACCCCAAGAACCATAACCACAGCAACTATAGCTTCAATGTCCTTGCGGAGCATAACGTTAATGCCGTAACGGGAAAGCCCCGGCCAATTGAAGAGGAGTTCTACGAGAAAAGCATTCCCAATGAGCGAAGCGAAATCGAGTCCAAGGATGGAAACGGTTGGGATAATCGACGGTTTGAAAAGGTACTTGGACACCACCACCCGTTCAGGAATGCCGTATGCCCTCGCGGCCGAAACAAAGTCTCTCTTTGCGTTCTCAAGCATACTTGCTCGAGTAATTCGAGCCTCCTGAAAAAGACCACCCAAGGACAAACTCAGGGCTGGAAGGAAAAGGTGCTTCAGGGCATCAAAGAAAGCCCTCCAGTTTCCCGAAAGAAGACTATCAAGGGTCATAAGACCAGTGAAACGAGGAGGGGCGGCAATTCCCGGGCTTAAGCGCCCAATGGTGGGAAAGACTTCGTAGTACATCCCAAAAAGGAGGATGAGAATGATTGCCACCACAAAGGCGGGAGTGGCAATTCCAATATAGGCTAAGACCCGAATACAGTTATCCACCCAGGTGTTCGCATACCTCGCTGATACAATGCCAAGAAGGAGCCCAAACACAGCCATAAAAAGGCCAGCAAAAAGAGCAAGTTCGAGAGTCGCGGGGAGGAACTCCTTGATGTCCTCAACAACTGGTCGGCGGGTATAGAGGGATTCTCCAAAGTCCCCTTGAAAAACCGACCGAAGCCAGAAAAAGTACTGGACGTAAATGGGCTTATCAAGGTGGAGTTTCGCCCGAAGGGCTTCCACCGCCTCCTGGGTTGCTCGAGGACCCAAGGCAGCTCGAGCAGGGTCCCCAGGCACAAGGCGGGCAATGATAAAAACAACAATAGAGAGACCAATAAGGACAAAAATCGAATACCCAAGCCGCCGCACAATATACCGGGAAAAATGCATTGCTTTCCACCAACCTCAAGAGGAATAGGGAGGCCCCAAAGAGGCCTCCCATATTATACCGATTACTTTTTCTTGAGCAACTCCTCTCGTTTTTCGGGATACACTCGAATATCTGGCATGTAGTGATTGTAACCCATAACGGGATTCACTTTCTCGCCCCGCTCTGCCCGTTCCGCAGCGGTCCAGTCAATGTAGTAGTCCTGGTAGGCGTAGTTTTCCGGCTGGTCAATGAGGAAAAGAGATGGACAAAGGTCCACAATGTACTCTTGAATCTTGCGATACTTGGCGAAGCGTTCCTCCTTGTCCACTGTAGCAATGGCATCCTCAATCATCTTATCAAGTTCTGGATCCTGGAGCCACTCTGTCTGTTCCCAGGTCCCACAGGAAGAGGAGTGGTACTTTGACTGCAGCATGGATCCAGCCTCAGCATAGTGCGGCGAGACGAAAATGAGGTACATATGGGCGGTGGTTTCTGGAGTAGCCACTTCTTCGATGATTTTCATCCACGGGGTCTTGATGACATTTACGGTAATACCAAGTTCTGCAGCGTTAGCCTGAATGAGGAGAGCAACTTTTTCCTCGTCAGGAACTTCAGCACACCAGACAAGGTCCACCGGGTACTCATCGAGTTTATCGGCGTATCGAGACTTGGAAAGTTCCTCTCTTGCCTTCTCGAGATCCCGCCTATACTGATACACCTCGGGATTGTGGCCGGGAAGGATAAAAGAAACTGGACCCTGCGCCTGACGAGCCCCAGGGAAAATCTGGTTGGCGATAGCATCATAGTCAATGGCATATGCCAGAGCTTTTCGGAAATGCACATCGTCCGTTGGAGGCTTACGGTTGTGCATCATGCAGAAGAACGTGCTTCCTCCAAAGAGCTTGGCCACCTTCACACCTTCAATTTTACTCACCGCTTCGTAAAACTCCGCAGGCTGCCGGAAATCAGAAATTTCAAGCTCGCGCTTTGAGAGAAGGGTTCGAACGGTAGCCGTTTCTGTGGTCCCAATGTACTTAAACTCAGAAGGGGCATCGGGATCAAGGGGTTTCCAGTACTCAGGGAAACGCACCGCATGGAGATACTCTTCAAGACGCATCTCCTGCACCATGTAGGGTCCAGAACCGGCGTCATGCGTGAGGAGCCACTTCTTTCCATAGTCACCCATTGCACCATATTCCCCAGTTGGCTCAATGTGGGCAAGAACTTCATCCTTGTTGAGAATGTACAAACGCACCAGGGCATAAAGGAAAGGCCCAAAAGGCTTTTTGAGCTGGAAGCGAACGGTATAGTCATCCAGGGCTTCAACCTTCTCAATAATGGGCTTAAAAATGTAACTGTATCCCTGACCAATGGTAAGGAGACGCTCCATGCTAAAGACAACATCTTCAGCCTTAAGCTCCTCCCCGTTATGGAATTTCACGCCTTTCCGGAGATAAAAGGTGTAGGTGAGACCGTCTTCGGAAACCTCCCATGACTCGGCAAGGTGTGGCACAACTTCACCATCATAGGTAGGAAAAACCAAAGTGTCATAGAGGTTGGCAACCGACACAGAACTTGAAAAGTCAGCAGCTATCGCCGGGTCGATATACGTGGGCCAGGCTTCGGTAAAGCGGACGATTTTGCTCGAATCAGCCCAACTCGCCCAGACAAAGAGCAAAATACAAGCCACAAGAGTCATCGAAACGACGAGCTTTTTCATACTCTCCCTCCTTCAGATAGTGAAAATGCCCTTATCCATAATGACCTTTCCATCAACGGAAACTGTGGGGTTCACCATAATACCATCGTTGTGAGTTTTAGAGTCGATTGTGCCACCCATATCAAGGTTCATCCCTAAGGCAATATGCACAGTTCGGAAGGCTTTCTCGTCTTCGAGGATATTGCCAGTAATGCGGGCCTTTTCGTTTGTACCAATACCGAGTTCCCCAACGTAATACGCATTGGGATCCCCAAGGTTTTCGAGGAAACGAGCAAGTTCCTGCGCTTCCCTTCCTCCTTCAATCTTCACCACCTTTCCTCCCCGAATTTCTAAACGAATCGGCTCTGTAAGCACCCCAAGAGGGGACATAGAGCCATCAATCACTGCCACACCCTCTACAGATTCTTCAACAGGGGCGATATAAGCTTCTCCCGCGGGGAGATTCCCCCAACGCCCTTTTTCTCTGTACAGGCCATCATCAGGGGGGATTCCAGGCTTCCGACCTTTGATGCTCATGTAAAGATTCGTCCCCCGCTCCGTGGTGATGGTAACCTCGTTTCCCTCCTCCAGAATCCGTGTTACTTTCCAGCTGAGCTCAGAAACCTTGTGGTAGTCAGCAGTCATTGCTCCCACCGTCATCATATCCTCGGTAATTCCCGGCATGCTTGCAATGCGGGCCCCTTTTTCGGTTGCTGCCATTCGAGCTTTCGTATGGGTGAGACTCATCGTGGTCACAAGGAGGGCAACATCGCAAGAAAGGAGTGCTGCTCGCACTGCATCCGGGGGTTCCTCGGCATGGTGCGAACGAGGAGTCATAACCATCATAGTACCATCAACCCCCAAAGCATGAAGCGCAAGGAAAAAGCTCTCGGCAATATGGATCTTTCCTGTGTCAGTTACAATGAGTACTCGCTCTCCAGGCTGCACCCCCATGCAGTCGCGGACAGCAATCATTGCCCCTTTCATGAGCGGTGCAAGATGCATTGTGCCACCTCCTCAAGCTTTTCCAAGTTTTGCAGCAAGCTCCCGGAGTTCCGGATCCACCACCTGGCCCCGGTCGATGATAAGTTCCCCATCAAGCCATACCGAAGTGTTAAGGCAGATACCATCGGAGTGGGATGGAGCAGGAATACCGTCGGGCGGAAGGAGAATGGCGCCGATATTTCCTACACCCCACTCAGTACACCCCCAAACCCGTTCATCTTCGAGAATGTCTCCAGTGAGCTTTGCCCCAGGGTTAAATCCGTAGCATACGTGGGCCATGGAAAACATCCGGGGGTGATTGAAACTCCGAAGCCAGGCCTCAAACTCCACCGCTTCTTTCCCACCCTCAACCCTCACGATTTTTCCTCTTTCCACGACAAGGCGAATAGGCTCTTTGAGAAGGCCAACAGGGGGAACAACCGAACCGTCAAAGACAATAACCCCATTGACAGTATCAAGATTTGGCGTCCAGGCAATTTGTCCTGACATCATGTGGGAACCAGGGGTATCGGCATATCCAAGTTCACAATTCACAGGGTGTGTGGGGTCGTTCTCGAATTCCACATCTCCTCCAGAAGGAGTAGTCATCCGAACCTTTTTTGCCCTTCGAGTTTTCTCGGCAAGCTTTTCCTGAAACTCCCGAAGTACCGGATAGTTTACTCGCCCAATGCAACGAACCATCATATCGGCGTTCATGCCTACAAGGCACAAATGTCGTAACTTCGGGTTCTCTCGGAGAGCAATATCGTAGGGCGTCGAATACAAAAGCCACTCGTTGTTGAACTCCACCCAAGCATCGACCGATTTCAGAACCGCCGTAAGCGGTTCCATAGGGAGCATAGGGTCAGCAGCCTTACCAACCCCAAGGGGTGCTGGAATCCAGAGAACCAGGGGTTTTGCTCCGCAGGCAAAAGCAGCACGAGCCGTAGCATCTACTACTCGTTCGTCGCTTTCAGTATCTGCAGTGATAAGAAACGTCTCTCCCTCCTTGAGCTTGAAGAGCTCCCGCACGAGAATATCCGCAGCCTTTCCAAGTTCGTACTCGTAGAGCTTGGGCAAGAGAACCACTCCTTTCCTGGTAGTTCCTGAAGAGATTATATCATTCTCTCCACGAAGCAAGGTTGCCAAAAAACCAGAAAAGAGTATAATCGAAAGTTGAAGAGAAAAAATACCTTCCGTGGTGCCCCTTTCGGGGAGAATAGGGAAACCGGTGTAAATCCGGTGCGGACCCGCCGCTGTGAGAGGGGACGAAAGGTGCAAGAGAGCCACTGGGGAAACCTGGGAAGGCGCGCCGAGTAGGTTTGCACCCTCAAGCCAGAAGACCTGCCACGGAAGATCCAAAGAGGGTGATGGCAAAGCCCTCAGGCTCGGCCTGAGGGCTTTGTATTTTACGGAGAGGAGGAAGGATCATGGAACGGGTACGTCCGGTAACGCACCGCTTAAGTCTCTCTGCAGTTTTTGTTGCACTCTGCATCGTGGGGTCTTTGGTAAAAATCCCAAGCCCCACAGGAACAGTGGCTTTAGATTCCCTCCCTGGATTCTTCAGCGCTTTGAGCTTAGGATACGGGGAGGGGGCGCTTGTAGCTTTCCTTGGACACATCTTCACCTCTTTGAATGTTGGATTCCCTTTAGGGTTTCCTGTCCATCTCTTCATTGCTCTTGAGATGGGCGCCATTGTCCTTCTTTTCCGGTTTGCCTTCGTGCGCTTTGGGGCCTTTGCCGCCATTGCTTTCGGAGTTTTGAGTAATGGTGTTCTTGCTCCTTTGAGTCTTGTGCCTCTTTTCGGATGGGGGTTTTTCTTGGGGATGTTGCCTTCGCTTCTTGTTGGGTCTCTGGTGAACATTGTTCTTGCAGTAGTCCTTTTTAGGGTGCTCTCCAGACGATGGAAAGGGATTGTCTTGTAATACCCTTTGGGGAAAGTGAGCTCATTCTTGCCTGTGATTCCCTTGGAGGTATAGGACCAAAAGAGGGAGATAGCCTCTTTGTCCCCCTTGAAATCTCTGCTCAGTTCACCGCCAGAGTGGCTTTAGCCGAAGTTCTCTCTGCGCACGGAGAACCCCTCCTTATCTCTGTAACCTTGAGTACTGAACCCTATCCCTGGCTTGAAGAGGCAAAAAAGGGAGTACTTAAGGAGCTACAGAGTATTGGAAAGGAGAACATCCCCCTTCTTTTCTCAAGTGAAAAAAACATAAGGACATACGCAACCGGTCTTGGAATAACCGTCCTTGGAAGACGACCAAGGGAGAAAAAGCTTCCTGCACCACAGGAGGGAATGCTCTATGCCCTTGGGGTTCCCTCATGTGGTGCCTCTGTCCTCAAAAACCTCAACTACCTTGCAGATCTCAGGGACATTTGCCAACTCCAGGAGATCCTCCCTGACGTACCAATTCTTCCCGTGGGGTCTCGGGGAATTTTCTGCGAAGCCCTGAACTTCATTCGTGGGACTTCTCTTACCCTTGTTCTTAACCCAAAGCCGCCCTTTCCTCTGTACACGTCCTGTGGACCAGCGACTGCACTCCTTTTTGCAAGTCCTAAGGATATAGCACAAATTGCGAAGTACTTCTCCAAACCTCTCTGGGTAGTGGGAGAGCTCAGGGCACAAGAACAGCGGAAGCCCTAATTTCCCGTTTCTTAAGCCTTTCAAGAACGACATTGGCTTCCTCCAGGGGATACACTTCGGTGGATACTGTAAAGTGGTACTGCTTTGCCATGGCAAGAAGCTCTCGAACATCGTTCCGGGTGCTGTTGGCAATACTCTGAACGCTTCGCTCTTTGTAAATGAGCTCATAAGGAATTTCTGGGATTGGTGTAGCGTAAATCCCACAGGCCACAACTTTCCCACCCGGAGCAAGATGCTCAAGAGCCTTGCGAATTAAGTACCCCGAAGGAGCAAAGACCAGTGCTGCTTGAAAGGTTGCAGGAGGTGTATCTTCAGCATCGCCTACAAAAGAGGCACCAAGCTCCCAGGCGAGGAGTTTGTGGTGTGGGCTTCGGGTAAAGACAAAGACCTCATGTCCTTCGTAACGTGCCATCTGAAGGACAAGATGTGCCGAAGACCCAAAACCAAAAAGGGCAAGAACGTCCCCCTTTTCAAGCCCCGCTGCCCGGTACGCTCGATACCCAATAACTCCCCCACAAAGAAGTGGCGCAAGCTCGGTCACTTTGTAATCCTGGGGGAGAGGGTAAACACTATCCCTGTGGGCAAGAAAGTACTCTGCGTAACCTCCATCCACATCGTATCCCGTGAAGCGAGCGTTCTCACAGAGGTTTTCCCTTCCCCGGCGACAGAACACACACTCTCCACAGACGGAGAAAAGCCAGGGTGTTCCTACAAGGTCCCCAGAAGCGATGCCTGATACATTCTTCCCCACGGTGACCACTTTTCCTACAATCTGGTGCCCCAGAATAAGGGGAAGACGACGTGCTGGAAGCTCCCCTTCAAAAATGTGGAGGTCGGTGTGGCACACCCCACAAGCCTGGACCTCCACAAGAACCTCCTCATCTTTCGGTTCAGGAATAGGAAGATTACGAAGAACAAGAGGAGAGCCCTGCTTTTCAAGAACCATGGCCTTCATGGTGCATCTCCTCCGCAAACCACAAAAAGGTTTTCAAAAGCCCTTCTTCAAGAGAAACCCAGGGCTCCCAGGAAAGGACTTTCCTTGCCTTTTCTATTGAAAGAGCTATTCGGGAAATCTCTCCCTTTCGCTCCTCAGCAAAAACAACCTCTATTTTCCTCCCTGCAGCGCACTCCAAAAGGGCAAGGAGTTCAAGAACACTTGTCTCCCTCCCCGTTCCAATATTGTACGCCCCAGAAGGAGCGGAAAGAGCAAGGAGATTCGCCCGCGCTACATCCTCAACAAAAACGTAATCCCGGGTTTGCCTTCCATCACCAAAGACAATACAAGGTTCACCCCTGAGGATTCTCTGGGAAAAGATCGCTATAACTCCTGCTTCCCCTTTGGGATCCTGGCGGGGACCATAGACATTCCCGTAACGGAGCGCCACATACGGTATCCCCCAGATAGCTTCATAGTAACGGAGATAACACTCCACAGCATGCTTTGCCACACCATAGGGGGAAAGGGGCATGGGCGTATACTCCTCTGGAACGGGAAGGTATTCCACCTCCCCGTAGAGCGCCCCACCAGTGGAAGCAAAGATGATTTTTTGCACACCAAACTCTTTTGAGAGCTCAAGAACGTTAAGCGTCCCAAGGATATTCACTGAGGCATCAAAAAGAGGGTCATCGACTGAAAAGCGAAGGTTCACCTGTGCTGCATGATGGTTCACAAACTGGGGGCGCTCCCTGGCAAAAACTGCACTCAAGGCCTCCCTGTTGCGAATATCCACCTCATAGAAGCGGGCTCGAGGATTGAGGTTTTTCTTGCTTCCCGTTACGAGATTATCCACCACGACCACGGAAAACCCAGCCTCAAGGTAGGCATCAACAACGTGTGACCCAATGAATCCTGCACCGCCCGTAACAAGGATCGTCACTCTATTTTCCCCCTTTACAAAACCAGGTTTCCTCCGTGTCTCCTTAAGCAAAGTTTACAGGAATACTGAGCCCAGGGACAAGGCATGTATAACCCCCTCCTTGACGCCCCTGGTATAATGAAGGGAAACCCACAACGCGGAGTGTGAGACTATGATTGAAGCAGTGATTTTCGATATCGATGGAACCATAACCGATACTAATCCCCTCTTCCTTGAGGCTATTCGCAGGGCTTACCGGGAGTTTACCGGAGATGATAAACCTCAAGAATGTTTCATTTTTACTCTGGGTATTCCAAGCCCCGAAACGGTACGGAAACTCGGCATTCCAGAGGAAAAAGCCCAGGCCTTTGTTGCCCGTTGGCAGGAACTCATTAAACTCGGAATGCCAAAAGTACATCTTTTCCCAGGAATACAAGAAGTACTTGAGGCCCTCTACGAAGCCGGGATTCCTATGGCCATCGTTACCGCAAAAGTCCGAAGCGAAATGAGTTACCAGTTTGACCGCTTTGGGCTCCACCACCTTTTCAAGGTCATCATTTGTGCTGAGGATGCACCGCGTCCCAAGCCTTACCCAGATCCCCTTCTTGTAGCCTGTGAAAAGCTTGGGGTTTCTCCGAAAGAAGCGCTTTTTGTAGGAGATAGCGTCTACGACATTACAGCTGCGCGCCTTGCAGGGGTGCCTTTTGCCCTGGCGAGCTGGGGAGCCCTTGAAAAAGACCGCGTTTTAGCTATGCGTCCCGACTTTGTTCTTTCCTCTCCCCAGGACCTTTTGAAAATCCTTCGCACGAGTCTTGAGAAAGTGACACAAGTATCTCCTTGAAGCGCTTTGCATCTTCAAACATGGGGACGTTGTTGAAAAGGCAAAAGACTTCCCTGTCATACCCCATAAGCTTTTTCTTCAGTAACAGAAGATCCTCGTCCGTATACTGGTAGCGATACGAGCCCTTTCCATGGAGACGAAAATAGCACATTTCTCCCCACAGGGGATCGGCATAAAACGGGTCAACCACATGGACAAGGTCAAGATCCCGGCAAATAGCTCCAATCTCTTCGGCCTTCCATGGTCCTCGAGGTTCCCAGGCAAGGAAGTACTCTCCTCGGGGAAACCGCTCAAAAAAGGAGACGAGATTCTCAACGTGCTCGTCACTTGGGGTAAAGGAGGGGGGACACTGGAAGAGAAGGACCCGCGCTTGAAGAGCCTCCGCCATGGCAAGGGTGTGGCGGGCACAAGCTTCGACTTCTTCGGTCTTTTGGAAAAATCCAAGGTTTTCAGGACGAAAAGATTGGGGAAGTCTCGTTCTCCGATAGGTGGGGGAAGTGGCGGGATGAGTGATACCCTGAAAAGCCTTGAGGGTAAAAAGGAAATGTTCTGGAGCTTCTCTCCGAAGGCGCAGCAGAGTTTCAAGAGGAACGAGATTGTAAAACGTCTGCTGCACTTCGACAACATCAAACAGCGCAAAGATTGCGGAACGTTTCTTAGGAAAGCCACAGGTCCCAATATGAATCATTTCGGGCAGAGAAGAATAGCCGAGGACACCTTTCGTTCCCCAGTAAAATCAGAAGGAAGGTTCAAAACTTTCCCCTCAAGGTAGAATGTTGCCGAGCCACCTCCATCAAGATTCAGAGCAGAACGAACTTGGTACGTCTTGAGTTCGGCTACGAGTTCTTCAATGGTCATACCTACACTATGTCCCGGGCGTCTCCCGTCAACGACAAGGAAAAGAATGCGTCCGTCTTCAAGATTGGCTACCGCCGTTCGAGGGTGCCTTTTAGCCACAATATCAGGGTTAAAATCGCCAAAGGGCCCAGGTTGCCCTTCAAAGAAAAGAAGGGGTCCCCCACTCACCGCGTAACGCACCCGTTGCCACTCAGCAATTTGTTTTTCCGGAGCATATAGGGCCATTCGAACGCGGACACGGTCTCCTGGAACGAAAGTGCTCCGCAGAACTTCCGCACCCTTGCCCCGCCCAAGGAGGATAAAACCATCTCGAGGAATTGGTGTCCCACCCTGACTTTCAAGTACAACCTCCTCCACTACGCCACGCCGGACAACCACCTCGACGCCACTTTGTTTGGGTGTTCGATCACCAAAGAAAAAGTCGTAGAAGGTGACTTCATTACCGTTATTGAGACGATTAATGCCCTTGATTTCCACTTCACCCCGCGAACTCATTGCCTTGCAAGAGAGGCGAGTTGCGCCAACGACAAGGTGGTTCTCATCGGTAAATCCAGCGGTATACCAACCCTCTTGAGGTTCAGAGAGAATGCGCCCATCGATCATAAGGAGTCCTATGGGGTCACCATTTTCAACAAAAAAACTCGCGTTCATGGCAAAGAGAGCATTTTTTCTTCGGGCTATCTCACTTGTTCTTTCCCGATCCATAACCTGGTCTTTGGCCAAGGCAACCTCAAGACGAAACGGAGCACCAACCGGATCAAAGAGTAACCCAATGGTGAAAAAGGGACCAGGAGGTAACCCCTGTAAGGTCGCTCCTCTGGTGCCCTCAAAAGCCACAGGGTACGAAGGAAAACCCTGTTTCTCAAGACGAGAACGCACACTCTCAAGGTCCCTCTTCGCATATGGTCCAACCCGGACCTTGAAAAGGCTCCCTTCCTCATAGAGGCGAACCTGGTACCCAAGTTCCTTGAGCCATCCTGCAACCCGTTCTGCCCGCTCCCGTTCTTGATACGCTCCAACCTGGAGGAAGAAAGTGTCCTGTGGAGTGCTTGAGGGTTGAGGAATAACCTGTGCCTCCGGTGGTGAAAATCCCCACTTCTTTACAACAAACTCGAGATTGGGGTGAATACTTTTGCGCCGCTCAAAGCGAATGTCTCCCTTTGCGTACTTTTTCAAGGTCTCCTTGATGATAATGAACTCTTGAGTACTCAAGGACTTTTTTGGGAAGACGTTACCAGAAACATCGCCCCGGATGAGGGGGGGGTCTAAAGAAGCAGCAAGGATGAAAAAGCGCTTTTCCCTATCACCAAGGCTTTCCAGGTCCCGGAAGGGAACATTCTGCGTATCCACAAAAGAAAGGAGATCATCATAGGAGAGAGACTTGATGATTGCCTCTACTGCTTCCAAACGGAGCACCGGATCAGTGTGTTTTTTTCCAGGAGGAAGAGATGGGGACACACCCAAGATATTTTTGAGAGATTGCAGGAAATCGCCCCATCTGACCGGGACCGGCTGGGTAAAACCTTCGAGAGAGAAAACCAAAACAGAGCACAAAACAAGAATCCAGAAAAAACATACACGCACCTGTCGCAAGATCGCTCCTTCACCTCCTGGGGCCTTTTGCATGACGCCCCTTCAGCTCCTCCATAACCTCCCCGAAAGTAAGACCTTCGTGCTTAAGAAGTACAAGAAGGTGGTACAAGAGATCGGCGACTTCACACCTAAGGTGGTCCTGGCGGGTAGTCTTGTCCTCAAAGGCAGCAAGGAGGACTTCAGTCGTTTCTTCAGCAACCTTACGAAGAATTTTTTCCTTTCCTTCCGCAAGGAGCTTTGCAGTGTATGAGGAAGGAGAAGGATTTTGGGCTCTTTCTTCGATAACCCTAAAGAGTTCCCCAAGGAAGGCAAAGAGAGGATACGGAGGGTACGCATCTTCCGGATCTGTAACCGCACCGTCTTTGAGCTCCCGGTGGAAACAAGAGAAAAACCCGGTGTGGCAGGCAACCCCTTCCTGCTTCACCTGGATGAGCAAGCAGTCACTATCACAATCAAGGTATATTCCCTGCACACGTTGCACGTGACCGCTTGTTTCCCCCTTGTTCCAGAGCATTTTTCTGCTTCGGCTATAGAACCAGGTAGTTCCAGTTTGAAGGGTCCTCCGCAGGGCCTCCTCATTCATATAGGCCACCATAAGGACCCTTCCTGTCTCCACATCCTGCACGACTGCCGGAATGAGACCATTTGCATCAAAACGGAGCTCCATTTAATCCTCCAACCGTACCGGGATACCACGCTTGCGCAAAAATGCTTTGGCTTCCGGAATGGTATAGTGACGGTAGTGGAAAATAGAAGCCACAAGAGCGGCATCCGCTTTACCTTCCTGAAGCACCGCAGCAAGATGCTCAAGTTTTCCTGCTCCACCAGAAGCAATAACAGGAATCTTAACTTTCTCGGCAACCTTTCGCGTAAGGCTTATGTCATAACCCGACTGGGTTCCATCGGTATCCATGCTGGTGAGAAGGATCTCTCCAGCCCCCAGGCGTTCTACTTGCTGTGCCCAGGCGATGGCATCCTTCCCAGTAGGTGTTCGTCCTCCATTAATAAAAACTTCCCAGTAGCTTCGAGAGGTAATCCGGTCCCAGGTCCTCTTGACATCAATAGCCACAACCACACATTGACTCCCAAAACGCTCAGCAAGTTCAGTGATGAGGTTAGGATTGAGCACTGCCTGGGTGTTAATGGAGACCTTGTCTGCTCCTGCCTTAAGGAGCTTGCTGACGTGCTCGACACTCCCAATACCTCCACCCACCGTGAAAGGAATCGTCAGGACCTCAGCGACCTTTTCCGCTACGTGGATCATAATCTCCCGCTGCTCGTACGATGCAGTGATATCGAGAAAAACAAGTTCATCCGCACCCTCTTCTTCGTAACGCTTGGCAAGCTCCACAGGGTCTCCGACATCCCGTAAGTCCTCAAAGTGAACCCCCTTAACAACACGACCTTCTCTCACATCAAGGCATGGAATAATACGTTTGGCTAACATTCCGAACCTCCCATTTTCTCAAGAATCTCACGAAAGTTCAAACTCCCCGTGTAGAGTGCCTTTCCAAGAATAACTCCAAGGACTCCCGGAATACTCCGAAGGTTCCAGATATCCCTCTCGTCCCGCACACCTCCAGCAACAATTACTGAAACACCACTCGCCTCAACGAAACGCCGTACAACCTCACAATCAACTCCTTCAAGTGTCCCATCTCGAGAAACATCGGTAAAGATAAAGTGAAGAACCCCCTTTTCTCTAAGACGCCTGGCAAAACCGGTAGCTTCAATAGGAGTTTGCTCAAGCCAACCAGAAACAGCAAGATACCCATCCCGAACATCAAGGCTTACCGCAAGGGAATCTCTCCCTAAGGCAAGCATCTTCTCAAAAGTCTTAGGGTCCTTAACTGCCACACTTCCCACTACAATGCGAGAAACTCCAAGGTCCAGATATCGACAAAGCGTTTCCACCGTTCGTATCCCCCCGCCCACTTCCACAGGAATACGTACACCCTTTACTATTTTTGCAACACTTGGAAAGTTTCTAGGCTCTCCCAATTGAGCTCCCTCAAGGTCCACCACATGGAGCATTGGTGCTCCTTCTTCTTCAAAACGCTTTGCCACTGCAAGGGGGTCGGTGTGGTAGACCTCAAGACGATGGTAGTTGCCTTTTGTAAGGCGTACCACCCGTCCTGCGAAGAGGTCAATGGCTGGAATAAGAAGCATTGCTATCGATGCTCCTCACCCAGTTTTCGAGGAACTTCATACCCCAAGTTGCACTTTTTTCCGGATGAAACTGGACTCCCCAAAGATTCCCCACATTCACCACAACCGGTATGGTCACATTGTAGTTACAGATGCCCACAATACAGGACTCATCCTCAGGGAGAGCATAGAAAGAGTGGGCGAAATAAAAGAAACGCCCCTGGGGGATATTCTCAGTGAGCGGTGTTTGTCGCTTAAAGTAAATCCGGTTCCAACCCATGTGAGGAATTTTTGTCGTTGGGGGGAGTTTCCGGACCTCCCCGGGGATAAGACAAAGACCCTTTTTCTTCGGAGCTTCCTGGCTCCTTTCAAAAAGAAGCTGGAACCCCAGACAAATACCTAGAATCGGCTTTCCGTCTTCAAACATCCGGCGGAGAAGAGGAACAAGTTGACTTTTCTCCAGGTTTTCCATCGCTTCTCCAAAAGAACCAACACCAGGAAGGATGATAGCCTCCGCAGCTTCAAGGCGAGCAGGGTCACATGTTGCTTCAGAGGTCTTTCCCAGACGTTCCAAAGCCTTCGAGACACTGCGGAGATTACCAATTCCATAATCCACAATGGCGATCATGACCACCCTCTCCTACAGAATTCCTTTGGTTGAAAGAAATGCGTCATCCACAATTTGTGTCGCTTCACAGAGCGCCCGTCCAATAGCCTTAAAAAGCGCCTCAGACGCATGGTGTATACTTTTGCCCCACCATATTTTAGCATGGAGCGTGAGACGTGCGGAAGAGGTAAAAGCTCGAAGGAACTCTTCAAGAAGTACCACTTCAAAATTCCCCACTCGCGCTTCGGGGGGAAAAGGAACATCGTACATAAGGTACGGGCGACTGCTAATATCAAGAACCGCCATGCCCAAAGCGTCATCCATGGGAACAAATGCTGCACCGAAACGACGAAGGCCCCTTTTGTCTCCGAGGCATACGTGCAATGCCTCCCCAAGGACAATTCCCACGTCCTCGACCACATGGTGATTATCAACGCGTTTCTCATCCCCTACTGCTTGCAGGGAGAGGTCCCATCCTGCGTGGAACGCAAGAGCTTCAAGAAGATGGGGAAAAAAGGGGACATCAAGGGAAATAGCGATACATCGCTCTCCTTCAAGCCGCAGGGACACTTCGATATCCGTTTCCTTTGTTGTCCGCCGCAAAGTCGCTTCTCGAGGCAGATTCCATCACCCCCTCCTATTCTACAACAAGATGCTCTCCTTTCACTGAGGGGGAGAAATTTTTAAAGGAGTCTTTCCCCCTACCCCCCTTCTGTGCTAAACTCAAAAGGGGAACAGGGGGTATCGACGCATGGCCAGAAACGACATTAACTATTTTTTTGGCATCGGCAATCTTACCAAGGACCCTGAACTTCGGTACACCCCTCAGGGGACACCGGTATGCCGTTTCCGCATGGCCATGAATCGGCGGTACCAGGGGAAAAGTGGCCCGGTAGAGGAAGTAACCTACGTAACCGTTGCCGCCTGGGCAAAACTTGCAGAGCTGTGTGCCCGCTACCTCCACAAAGGAAGTCGAGTAGCTGTTGTGGGGTCATTGCGCTCAAGCTCCTGGGAGGACCGAAACGGTGGAAAACGAACCTCCTACGAGATTCGTGCTGAAAATATCCAATTCCTTAGTGCCCCGAAGGGAACACCAGATGAGGAAAGTGTTATCGATTTTTCCCCGGAGATTGATGTAGAGAATTTTGCTACCTTTGTGGATGAGGAAAGCGAAGAACCTCTGGGAGACCTTGAGGATATTCCACCGCAAGACAATGAAATTGCCGAAGATATTCCTTTTTAGCGCTCTATTCCTTTTTCTCTTCTTAGGAAGTTTCCTTGAAGCCCAAATTGTGGTGACCGTTGATGGGCAAAGCCTCCAAAGTGAGGCTCGGCTTGTGACTCGAAACGGTACAATCTATGTTGCCGTTGAGGACCTTTTCAAAGACATTGGAGGTATTGCCTACTATTCTCCCATCATGAAAAAGGTTAATCTCAAGTACGGAAGGTCCTCTTGGGTTCTCTCCCTGGATAAGGGGATTGCAGTTTCTGAAAGACAAGAAGTCCCCCTCAACGGAAAAGTCTTTGTAGAGAACAACAAAGTTTACGTGTCTTTTGGGCTTCTTGGAGAACTCTTTGGTTTTCGGATAACTCAAAGGACTAAAGAAACTCTCCCAACCGCCCCAGAGAGTCCAGCACCACCCTCGCCCCGAGAGGGTCCTATCACCCTCTCGGGAGTGCGATTCTCCTCGTACGACCAGGAAATGCGCACCCGCGTCACCTTTGATTTCCAAGGTGGTGTCCCTCCTTTCACCTCTCAGGTAGATAGAGCGAAAAGCGTAGTAAACATCACGTTTCAGAACTGCACCCTGGGGAAGAATGTAGCGCCCTCCATTGCTATTGGCGATACAAGGGTAGATACAATAGTATTACGAGAACAAAATGGAAGGGTTCAGGCTACCATCACCTTCAAAGGAGCCATCCAGGTTCGGGAAGGAAAGCTCGATGGAGAAAATCCAAGAGCATACTTTGACCTCACGAGCCTCGTAGAAATTACAGAAACAGCGCCAATCTCACCCTCCCCTTCGCCTCTGCCATCCCCCTCTCCCCTTCTTAGACCATCGCCTTCACCCTCTCCTGAAGGTACCCCAAGCCCTTCCCTGGAGGTTGTAAACCGTAACGTTATCGTCCTTGACCCTGGGCATGGGGGGAATGACCCTGGGTGTGTCCACAACGGATATAAGGAAAAAGACATTGTTTTGGCTATTGCCCTAAGGGTGAGACAAATTCTCGAATCCCGAGGATACAAAGTGTACATGACGAGAGAAGGCGATACGTACCCAACCTTTGATGATCGGTATAACCTAGCAAACAACAAGAATCCCTTTGTCTTTGTGAGTATCCATTGCAACGCTTCGCCTAACCCAAAAGCAAGTGGGGTTGAAGTTTTTGTAGGTGGAGCAAAACCGCGGGGCGAAGGAGCACTCGACGTGGCTGAGCGAGAAAATGCAAAGTTCCTCACTGAGCAAAGCTCGATTCTCTCTAATCCAAACAAACTCGCCTCTGTTTTTGCTTCAGCATACTACGGGAAAAGCCGTGAAGCAAGCGTAAAACTTGCCGAACTCATGGTACAGCAGATATCACAAAAAACAGGACTCCCTGGACGTGGTATTAAAGAAGCACCTCTTGTGGTTCTTGGACACATGCTCTATCCCGCCTGTCTTGTGGAAGTTGGTTTTTTGAGTAATCCCGACGAAGCGAAGAAATTGGCTTCCTCCTCCTTCCAGAACCGCATTGCCCAGGGAATCGCTGACGCTATAGAGGCTTTTGCCAAAAGTCCTGAACTCGCAAAGCTTCTTGGAGGGTAACGATGGAAGAATTCCGCTACCGAAGAAAGAAAAAGCGGAAAAAGCGCTCCTTTTCCTGGCAGGCGATTCTCTATGTCCTCCTTGGAGTACTCCTCTTTTTCGGAGTGGTATACGGCGGGGAACTCATCTTTAGAATACTCCGCTCCTCACCCTCTCCTACACCCCAACCCACAGAAATTGTTCTTCCACCCCAAGAGAACACCATGGAAGTTGTCGTGTATTTTGCCAATCCGGATTTTACCGCTCTTGTAGGTGAAAAGCGGTACATCGCGAGGGATGATCGATACCTTGAGCGAACCCTTGAGGAACTCCTTAAGGGCCCAAAGGACAAAAACCTTTTTAACGCTATACCCAAGGGGACCCAGCTCAATGCTGTTTTTGTAGAAGGGAATACGGCTTATGTTGACCTTAGCTCTGAAATGGCGAAAAATCAATCAGGAGGAACGTCGCAGGAATTCTTAAGTGTTTACGCCGTTGTAGATACCCTTACTGCCTTTCCAGGTATTGAGCAAGTGAAAATTCTTATCGACGGGAAAGAAACCCAAACACTCTGTGGCCACATCGATATATCCAAACCCTTGCGAAGGGACGAGCGGGTCATTGCAAAGGTTCAGTAGTTTTCGAGAGCTTGGAGAGTACCTAAAGGAGCGGACGTTCATGCGGAGTGATGGGCGAAAATCAGATGAACTCCGACCAATAAGCATTGTGCGAAATTACCTGAAATACGCTGAGGGTTCAGTACTCATCGAAGCAGGGAATAACCGCATTGTCTGTGCTATATCGGTGGAAGATCGGGTACCTCAGTTCCTTCGTAATACTGGCCAGGGTTGGATCACCGCCGAGTACGCTATGCTTCCTCGTGCTACAACCACCCGCAACATCCGTGACGCAGTAAAGGGGCAAATTGGTGGGCGAACCCACGAAATCCAGCGTCTTATCGGTCGAGCCTTGCGCTCAGTGGTGAATCTTGAGAAACTTGGAGAGCGAACAATACTCGTTGATTGCGATGTAATTCAAGCCGATGGTGGCACAAGGACCCTCGCCATAACTGGTTCCTTTATCGCCCTTGTGGATGCCCTCTGGCGATTTCTCGATGGGGGTATTCTCACTGAACGAGGCATTGTCCGGGATTACCTCGCTGCGGTGAGCGTGGGTATAGTCAACGGAGAAATGCTTCTTGACCTAAATTTCGAAGAGGATTCCATTGCCCAGGTGGATATGAACGTCGTCATGACTGGGAGTGGAAAGTTTGTAGAAATTCAAGGAACGGCAGAGAAAGAGCCTTTCTCCCGCGACACTTTGAGTGCCCTTCTTAACCTTGCAGAAAGGGGTCTTCAGGAAATCCTCACCATGGAACGAAAGCTTCTTGAGCGAGGCCTCCCATGAAACCGAGAGTCTACATTGTGACGCGGAACCAGGGAAAACTTACCGAGATACAGGATATTCTTGGAGCCTTTGGCATCGAAGCAAAAGGTATCTACGAAATTGCCGATATCGGCGAAGTTGCAGAGACAGGAAAAACGTATCTAGAGAATGCCCTTTTGAAGGCCCGAGCTGGGTTTGCAAAGACAGGGTTTCTTTCAGTTGGTGAGGATTCAGGACTCGAAGTTGCCGCTTTAGGAGGACTTCCTGGAATACACTCTGCGCGTTTTGGAGGGCCAGGACTTTCTCAGAAAGAGCGCATCAATCTCCTCCTTGAGCACCTTCGAGGTGTTCCCAAGGAAAAGCGAACCGCACGGTTTGTTTGTGTGGTAGCTTTGGCCAGTCCCTGGGGAGAAAAGGTCTTTGAAGGAGTTTGCGAGGGATACATTGCCGAAGAACCTCAAGGAGAATTTGGGTTTGGGTACGACCCTGTGTTTGTCTTCCCACCCTTTGAGAAAACCTTTGCTCAGCTCGGTCCGAAAGTGAAAAACCAAGTGAGTCACCGAGCCATGGCTCTCCGAAAGCTTGCCCAATTCCTTCACGAGGAAATCTACCAGGGTCTCAAAGAAGGGTGATACCTGGAACATGAGAACAAAACGCATCCACAGCACCCTAACCTTAGGGAGAAACTTAGCCAAGCTTCGCATCAGGGTGCACTCTCAAAAACCACGCCCTCGTACTTTCTAAGGATACTCTTTCGCCAGCGCAAGAAAGCCTCTTCGATTTCGGCAAGACGCGACCCATTTCCCTCCTCAAGGAAAGCCACAAGGAGATCTTTGATCTTTTGCGCCTCGCGATCTGGAGGACGAAGCATCTTCACCAAGTATTCTGGGGGCATTACTCCCTGCCCAATGTCAACCAGAATGTCCCTAACCCTATTGTGAAAGGCAATAATGTCCTCCAGGGATGCAACTCCCCGCGATACACCAGGAAAGAAAAATGAAGCAACGCTTAAAGCTACCAGGGCAACACAGGCTCCATAGGCAATACGCTCTCCCCAGCGTCTCCAGGAAAATACCGAAAACCCTGGAGCAATAATCCATCCAAGGCTCATACCAGCAAGAAGCCCTCCAACGTGTGCTGCGTTGTCAATAGCCGGAACAGTAAAACCGATGAGGAGGTTAATGAAGATAAAAGGGAGAAGGCTCATCCCCAGTCGATGAAGCGATGTATTCCGATACTTGAGACCTCCGGCAAAAAGAAGCCCCGCAAGACCAAAAATCGCTCCACTTGCGCCTACACCTACTTGGCGAAAATTGAGAAGAAAGGAAAGAAAACTTCCTGAAAGTCCTGAGAGCACATAGGCTATGAAGAATTTCCTGTAGCCGTATATCCCTTCAACAATTCTCCCAAGCTGAAAGAGGGCGTAAGTATTAAGAAAAAGGTGCCACACGTTGCCATGGAGAAAAATGCAGATGAGAAGCCTCTGCCACTCACCTGAAGCAATAAGCGGCCCATACTTTGCCCCAAGACGCAAAAGGTTAGAAAGAGTAAAGCCACCGCTTGCCACGGTGGCTACAAAGAACACCAGATTGAAGACAATAACCGGATAGAGCATCAGGAAACCCGGCTTAGCGCCTCTTCAACCTCTCTTCTCAAGGTTTCGTCAGTTGAAAGGTAGTGGTTGATTTCGCTTGAGAGCTTCACCAGAAGGTATAACCAGTAAATAGCAAAAGTTACAATACTCAGGACAATGAAGAGCACAATGTTTCGTCGCGGTATTCGGAACACCCGTCCCCCAAGGCGAACACCATGCTTGTCTTCGAGGTACTGATAGAGCTTATCCTTAAGGTCAGAGAGTTTTCCGGTAGAGCGAAAGATAAGGGCAAGGTACACAGCAAGAAAGATAAAGGCTAAGATGTTAAAGACAATCGCGTACATCCCCGTAAAGAGCCCAATAATATAGAACACCAGGTACAGCCAGAAGGGCCAGGTCTGCACGGTAAACTCCTCAGTGCGATTTGCGAAGAAACCAATTTCTCCCCTCAGTGGATCCTCTAAACGGTCTTTCAGGTTAAGGAACACATCCCGGGTATTCGCAATATTGCGGTTAATTGCCTGTGCCCACTGGTAGAGGACGAGGAGCTGGAAAATGGCCCCAAGGATACCAAAAACGGCAACAAGCGCTATGGACCCTCCTGCCGCAGCAGGCTGCAGTTGTGCCGCGGCAACCAATCCCGCAATGACAAAAATAACCGCAAGAATCACAAATACCACAGCAAGAATCGCCAAAGGCATACTTACCCGATCTTCCTCAAGAAATCTGGAAATAGCCATCAGTACTCCCTCCCTTTTCTTCCAGATTGTACCATAATTGCACGGCTTCTATTCCCCAATAATCTTTACGAGAACCCGCTTGGGCCTTTTCCCGTCAAACTCTCCATAGAAAACTTGCTCCCAAGGGCCAAGGTCAAGTTTTCCATCCGTTATAGCAATAACCACCTCCCTCCCCATGATGGTTCGCTTAAGATGCGCATCGGCATTGTCCTCACCGACATTATGGCGATACTGTTCATAAGGCTTTTCCGGAGCAAGTTTTTCAAGCCATCGCTCGAAATCCTCGTGAAGCCCCTCTTCATCGTCGTTGATAAAAACGCTTGCGGTAATATGCATCGCATTACAAAGAAGAAGTCCATCGGTAATGCCACTTTCGCGAACACATTCCTCAAGAAGGGGAGTAATGTTGACGAAGGCACGACGGGTAGGGATATTGAACCAGAGTTCCTTACGGTAGCTCCGCATAGCTCCTCCCTTCGGGGCTTCAAGAGGACTCTGGCGGAGAGGGAGGGATTCGAACCCTCGAGGCGGTTTTTGGTCCGCCTAATCGCTTAGCAGGCGATTGCCTTCAGCCACTCGGCCACCTCTCCTCAGGACACCGGTAGTATACCATGGACACAAAAAGCCTTCAATACCCAGAAAGGGCGTACGCCTTTTCAAGAACCCGCTGTACCGCAACCCCATCCTCAACCGTTGCTCCAAGAGAAGGCTTTCCAGCAAGACGGAGAAGAAAGTCATGAGCACAGGCGATGTGTGCTCGAACCCAGCCAATTGCAAATTTTCCAGGAATTCGGTTCGGATAGGGGTACTGGTGCACCGATTCGATACGTTGAAACCCTCGTTCCCCACCATATGGGCCAGCAGGGCGGCGAGCATCATATACTGCGAGGAAATTCGGCTGCATAGAGTTATAGCGAATGGCACCCTCCGTGCCCTCAATCTCCAGACGAAGTTCGTCACAGCTTCCCGTGGCAAAACGGCTTGCCTCAAGGGTCACCGGGGCACCACTGTCAAGGACCCCTAAAACTTCAGCCCAGTCATCAACCAGAACATCAACTAGCTCTTGCTCTGAAGAAGCTCTGGGACGTTTTCGGATAAAGGTTTTCCCCCGTGCGCTCTCCACCTTAAATGGACCAAGAAGGTAGTGAATGAGGTCCACAAGATGGGATCCAAGGTCCGCGAAAGCCCCACCACCAGCACGTTCTTTATCAAGCCGCCAGCTCATAGGACGTAGAGGGTCATTGTACCCCGAGTGCAGATACTGAGCACGGACACGAACGATCTCGCCAAGAAAGCCACTACGAACAAGTTCCCGAGCTCGAAGGATAGCCGGAACAAAACGGTTTTGAAAAGCCATACCAAAAGGGATACCTTGGGAGGTAACTGCTTCCTGTATTTTCTCCGCCTCTTCGAGATTGCGTGCAAGAGGCTTGTCGCAGTACACAGGCTTTTTGGCTCTTGCGGCCTCCAGGACCACCGGAAGATGGAGGAAATTCGGGGTAGCAACAACAACAAGGTCAATATCTTTTCGATGCACGAGTTCTTCAAAGTGATGGGTTACAAAAGAAACCCCTGTTTCCTCCTGGACCTTCTGGGCGGTACTCTCCTGGGAAGTGCAGATGCCGCGAACCTCAGGAATATAAGGAAGTTCAGCATAGTAAAAGGGCAAGGACACAAAGGCAAGAGCATGAATACGCCCGATAAACCCAAAACCCACAATGCCAATACTAAGGCGTTTCACCTATTTCACCTCAAGCTCGGGAGTGAGAATCTCAATACCGTGCATGTAACGGCGAAGAACCTCAGGGACAATGACTGTCCCATCTTCTTGCTGGTAGTTCTCAAGAATCGCCACTAGAGTCCTTCCCACTGCCAGACCTGAACCATTAAGGGTATGAACATAATGGAGTTTTCCCGTGTGGGAACGGAAGCGGATGTTTGCCCGTCGGGCCTGAAAATCCTCAAAGTTACTACAAGAGGAAATTTCTCGGTATCGTCCTTGAGAAGGGAGCCAAACCTCAATATCATAGGTTTTTGCTGCCGCAAAACCCAAGTCAGCCGTACACAGGACTACCACCCGGTAGGGAAGTCCAAGAAGCTCCAGGACTTCTTCAGCATCCCGAACAAGCTCTTCGAGTTCATCGTAGGAAGTATCAGGGTGAACGAACTTGACAAGTTCTACTTTGTTGAATTGGTGCTGTCGAATAAGTCCCCGAACATCTTTCCCATAGGATCCAGCTTCCCTCCGAAAACAGGCACTGTATGCTACATAGTAAATTGGAAGATCATCCTCCTCAAGAATCTCGTCAGCATGAAGGTTGGTTACAGGGACTTCTGCGGTGGGAATGAGGTGAAGGTCATCTTGGCAATGGTAGAGGTCATCGAAAAACTTAGGGAGCTGTCCGGTACCAGTCATAGTTTTGGTGTTCACCAGAAAGGGTGGAAAGATTTCCTGGTATCCGTGCTTTAGGGTGTGAAGGTCAAGCATAAAGTTAATGAGTGCTCGTTCAAGAAGCGCTCCTGTACCTTTCAGGACGGTAAAGCGAGAAGAAGCGATCTTTGCCCCTCGCTCAAAATCGAGGATGTTGAGAGTCTCCCCGATTTCCCAGTGTGGCCGGGGGGGGAAATCGAATTCTCTCGGTTCCCCCCACCGACGAATTTCCACATTGTCCTCCTCACCTCTCCCAAAAGGGACGGTTTCATGAGGAATATTGGGGAGAAGAAGAAGTTTTTCCTTCCATTCCTCCTCAACGTTTTTGAGTTCTTCCTCAAGAACGTCAAGGCGAGCTGAGACCTCCTCACCCTCTCTGAGGAGGTCCTGAGGATTCTTACCCTCACGTCTCAAAGCACCAACCGTTTTAGCAATCTGGTTTTTCCTCTGCCGGAGGGTATCCGCCTCTTTCTGAAGATTCCTTCGCCTCTCGTCAAGAGCAAAGAGCTCTTCAAGGAGTTCCGTACCTACACCCCGCTTGTGTAGTGCCTCTTCTACTACCTTGCGATTCTCTCGTACCCACTTCCAGTCAAGCATGACCCTTCCCCCTACCCTTTGATAACTCCAAGAGGCCGAGCGTACGCAACTTTTTTCGAAATTCCTGCTCTCTCAACCACCTCTACAACCTCACCCACATCCTTGTACGCCTCAGGAATCTCTTCACGAAGTGTAGCCTTACTCTCCGCCATAACAAGAATGCCCTTTCTTTCAAGCTCTGCAGCAATATCCCGACCGCGGGAAGTTCGGTCAGCTTCAGAGCGGCTCATAACTCGTCCTGCACCATGACAGGTAGACCCAAAGGTTTCCTGCATGGCGAGTTCTGTACCCACGAGGATATAGGAACCTGTACCCATGTCCCCAGGGATGAGGACTGGTTGACCAACGCTTCGAAAACGCTCTGGAACAGCGGGGTGCCCGGCAGCAAAGGCACGAGTTGCTCCCTTACGGTGAACACAAACTTTTATGCGCTTCCCATCCACTTCATGTTCCTCAATTTTTGCAATATTGTGCGCAACGTCGTAGAGAACTTCCATACCCAGAGAGCGAGCAGATTTTCCAAAAACCTCTTCAAAGGACTCCCGAACCCAGTGGGTGATAAGCTGGCGATTCGCCCAGGCAAAATTTGCCGCCGAGACCATAGCAGCAAAGTATCCCCGTCCCTCGGGTGAGGACAATGGCGCACAGGCAAGTTGCCGATCAGGCACCTTTATCCCATAGCGATTCATGGCGTTTTGCATCTTCTGGAGGTAATCGGTACAGATTTGGTGGCCAAATCCCCGGGAACCAGTGTGAACCATGATGATGACCTGCCCTTCAAAAAGGCCAAAAACCTCAGCTACGTCGGGACGGAAAATTCGCTCCACCACTTCAATCTCCAGGAAATGGTTCCCCGAACCCAGGGTTCCAAGCTGGTCCTTTCCTCGCTCGATAGCCTTGTCACTCACTGCATCAGGGTCTGCGCCCTCCATAGCTCCACCCTCTTCAATGTGGTCTTTGTCCTCAGGCCAGCCAAATCCGCGGGAAATCACGTACTGCGCTCCCTGAGTCATAACTTTGCAAAGCTCTGCTGGGGAAAAAGAGAGCTTCCCCTCTGAACCTACACCTGAAGGGATATTCTGGAAAAGAACAGAAAGGAGTTTTTCAAGGCGTGGAAGAACCTCATCCTTCGTAAGGTTTGTCTTGATTACCCGAACTCCACAGTTAATGTCAAAACCCACACCACCTGGAGAGATAACCCCGTCTGCATCAAGCGCTGTAGCTGCTACACCTCCGATGGGGAATCCGTAACCCCAGTGGATGTCAGGCATAGCGAGAGATTTCCCCACAATTCCAGGCAAGAAAGCAACGTTTGCTACCTGCTCAGGAGCTTGGTCTTTTCGAATAGCCCGAATCATTTTCTCACTAGCATAAATGATTCCCTCGACCCGCATCCCTGGCTTGTAATCCTTAGGAATGCGAAACCGCCAGTCGTCTATCTTCTGTAGTGGTCCACTCCACTCAGGCATACCATCGACCCCCCTCAGATATCGAAATACACTTGTGCCCGGAAAAGCCCTGGCTCAACCTCCTCTACCTTAACCTCGTAATACGTACAGGCCTTCACGACCCGAAAGATTTCGTGCTTTGCAAAATCAATTGGTTCTCCGCTTACCTTTGCCTTAAGGTAATACTGCCCGAGTTCCAGGATATCAAAATGGGAAAGAAGCACTTCCTCGGCTTCGAAAAGGTACAGCAGCTCGTTGAGCCAGGTAACCAGAAGATCTTCGTAATCGCTTCCCTCAACAGAAACGGTGGTTGCAAATCCTCTGTCTACTTTTTCTAACGCTCCGATAAGGGAGAACATTCCCAAAGCAGCATTGGCAAAGAGCTCTTCAAGAGACCTCCCCCAGGCAACAAGGCCGATATCCGCAGTGTGGTCAAGAATCTCAAAGGCTTTCATTAGTATCCTATTGGAACCCCCTCTCCTGGGCGAAAGAAAGCTCTGAGTTTATTTATCAGAACCTCTGTGGCGTTGAGGAATGCCTCTTCGGTGCTTCCGCCAATGTGGGGTGTGCAGATGACATTTTCCTGGGAAAGAAGCTCAAGATCTTCTTCTGAGGGAGGTTCAGTTTCATATACATCTAAAGCCACTCCAGCAAGATGCCCATCTTTCAAAACCTCAAGGAGCGCTTTCTGATCGATAACCTTCCCTCGAGAGGTATTGATGAGATACGCACCCTTTTTCATCTTCCGAAGCATCTCGCCAGAGAGAAGCCCTCTTGTCTCATTATTGAGAACTACATGTAGGGAAACAATGTCGCTTCGCTCAAGGAGTTCCTCAAGGCGAAAAACTCGCTTCACCCCACGTCGGGAAAACTCTTCCTCGGGAACGTATGGATCGTAAGCCACCACTTCCGCCCGCATAGTCTTGACAATCTCAGCCACCCGCCGGCCAATGCTCCCAAAGCCTATAATGCCCCAGGTCTTTCCCTCCACAGTCTTTCCAGTGTACTTCCCCTTCGTCCACTTTCCCTCTTTCAAGAACGCACAGGTAACATAGAGATGGCGCAGAAGAGCAATGGCAAGCCCTATGGTAAGCTCTGCAACACTTCCTGCTGAGGCTTCGGGTGTGTTTATAACCTGAATTCCCCTCGCCTCACAGGCCTTTTTGTCGATATTATCCGTTCCCACTCCAGGGCGAGCAACAACCTTAAGTCGCGGTGCATGCTCAACAATTCTTGCGGTAACAAGAGGATTAGAACGTACCACAAACACATCCTTATCTTGGATAGCCCGAATAATTTCCTCTTCATCGTCGGAAGCAAGAACCTCAACAGGACCAATTTCTTCGGAAAGCCGCCGAACCATATCCTCAGGAACACCACGAGCACAGAGGATACGAACCATTCCGCTCATCCTCCATCCACCTCCATTTTCGCAGTATCCAGGCCTTTTTAAACCGAAAATCTCTGAAGCACCTCAAGAATTCCGTAAACCTCAGAAGCTTCAAGCGTATCACCATACCTTATCCAGAGAGTCCCATCCCTTCGGGGGACGTAACCGGCACAAATGCCTCGTTCCTTCAAAGCAGAAAGAACGTCCTCTCCCTTTGTTCCCTCAGGTAACCCAATGATTGCCACTGATGGAAAGGACTCCTCCCCGGGAATTCCAAAACCCAGGGCTTGCACTTTCTCGTAAAAAAGCTTTGCAAGGTGCTTTCTCCGTTCCCAGATTGCCTCCTTCCCCACTGCCCGCAACGCCTCAAGGTATGCCACAAAAGAAGAAGGTACTTCCCTTGTACTCCACCTTTGGAGGCGTGAAAAGTCAAGAGCAAACCGAGGACAGCGAGCACGTTCTCTTGCTTCCCAAGCTTTCTTTGTAACAGCAAAGAACACAACATCCTGAAACGACAAGGGTTCGGCAACCACTGCAAGGTCGACCCCAATTGCTTCAAGCTCAAGAGGAAAAACCCCAAAAGATTCTCCTACCTCAGCGACGCAAAACGCCCCAAAAGACCGACACACTTTGCTCCATCCTGCAAGGTCCGCACAAAGTCCTGTAGTTCTCTCCACATGAGGTACAAGAACTCCTCGAATTGTTCTCCTCTCCCGAGTCTGGAGAAAAAGACGCAAATCCTCGGGTGAGGGAGCTCTTCCTCCATACCCTCCGAGGCGAACCACCGAAAGCCCAAAAGCTTCAGCAATTTTTGCCCAGCATTCTCCCGTCTCTCCGAAAATCGGGACAATGACCACATCCCCTGGGGAGAAGGAATTCACCACTGCTACCTCAAGCCCCAAAACCTTGGGAAAGGGACAAAAGAAGATTTCACTTTTCGTTCCAAGAAAGTACCGTACCGTCTCCATAGAAAACAAAAACTCTCGCCCAAGGGGCGAGAGTTTTCCCGCGGTGCCACCCTTCTTCGGTGGTTACCCCACCCTCAAAGCGTTAACGCGCAAAAATCGCGTTGGGTACTACTCTCCTTCGTACCCACAACTCCAGGGCGGATTCAGGGAAGGAAAGGACCGGCTTACACCTTATCCGGCTCTCTGTGCCTTTCCAGGACCCCCTACTGCTCCCCTTCATCGCCGTTTCTAAGCCTTCTCGGTATAAGAAACTATAGCACAAAACGAAAGAAAGTCAACAGAGTAGAGCTTTAATTAAGTTAGGGGAAACTGTGAATAAATTTCATGCCATCAGGTTGTACAATATAATGCACAAAGAAAGGAGTGAGAACATGAAATCCATTATGCTCTACGCACTAAGTACGTGCCCATTCTGCAAGATGGCCAAACGTTTCTTCGAGTCACGGGGCATAGCGTACAACTCTGTTGATGTGGACCTCCTTCCTGAGGAGGAGAAAGAGAAAACCGTTGCCGAGGTTCAGCGCATTTCAGGACGGCGAGCGTTCCCGGTCATTGTAATAGGTGAAGAGGTCATCGTAGGGTATGATGAACTCCGCATCAAGGAGGCCCTTGAAAAATGAGTGCCGAGAAAATGCTCTGCCCCGTATGCCAGGTTGCGTTTCTCGTTAAGGAAGAGAAAATTCCTGGAAAGAAAATCATCTGCCCCGTTTGCGGGGCAGTCCTAATTCTCGAAAAGGAGCGAGATTTTTGGGTCCTTAAGCGACCAAAGGATATGACTCCTGAAGAAGAAATCCGCAGTCGGGTGGAAAATTTTGCCCGATTGCGGGGGTATTACTTCAATGAGATGAAGGAACCCCTTATTGAGGCACTTCTCAAAAAATACGAACGCTATGGGGACTTCTACTGCCCCTGTAAAATCGACAACATTCCGGAAAACGTCTGTCCATGCCTTGAAACTCGCCAAGGGAGCGTCGAGCGCAATGGCCGCTGTCACTGCGGACTTTTCTGGAAGGAGGCATAGATAATGCGCATAAGGGGCGTCTTCCTCATCGCAGCCTTTGTACTCCTTTTTGGAGGATACGCCTTTGCCCTGGTAGTGGCGGCGTCTGTACCTCCGATTTGTAGCCTCATAGCTGAGGTTGGCAGAGAAAGGGTAACCGTCGTGCAACTCATTCCTAATGGAGCCAATCCCCATGCATACGAACCCACACCTTCCGATGTCGCAAAGGCGGCACAAGCCGAAGCCTTTTTCCTCGTTGGTCTTGGTTTTGATACGTACCTTGAAAAGGTCATCAAAGCAGCGAAAGGAGAGAAAGCGCTGATATTGTACCTTCACTCAGGGCTTGACCTTCTTGAAGATAGGGGGGAAAATCATCACGAAGAAGCAAACCCTCATATTTGGCTCTCTTTGCGCAACGCTCAGGTAATCCTTGAGACTGTGGCCCGTAACCTCTCTTCTCTTGATCCAGAAGGAGCGAATTTTTACAGAGAGAATGCAAAAAGATACGCTCAAGTTCTTGCGGAAATTGATACTTGGTTCACCCAAGAGATTTTGTCCTTACCTTCCCGATCCTTTGTAGCCACCCACAATTCCCTCAGTTACCTAGCCAGGGACTACGGGCTTTTTGAAGCTGGAGTACTTGAAAAAGCCCCAGGATATGAGCCTACACCCCAGGAACTAGCAGAACTTGTCACCCTTATGCGAGAGAAAAACGTTCGAATTGTCGTTGCAGAACCACAGTTTAGCGTTAAAGCTGCTCAGGTGCTTGCCGAAGAAACCCAAAGCACCCTCGTTTTCTTTGATCCTCTTGGGACCTTTCCTGACACCCCATACCACGTGCTCATGAAGGAAAACCTGAGAAAGCTCATCGAGGCCTGGAAAGGGAGTGGCAATGACCAGCCCGGTGATTGAAGTACGCCACCTTTCGTTCTCGTACGAGGACATCCCAATACTTGAGGATGTCTCTCTTGCAGTCCAGAAAGGGGAGTTCGTTGCCCTCATCGGACCAAATGGAGCGGGAAAGACAACCCTTCTTAAAATTATTCTTGGGCTTTTACCCGTACAGCAGGGTGAGGTCCGGGTTTTTGGGAAACCTCCCAAGTACTTGGGAAATTTGCGCCACCGCATTGGTTACATTCCCCAACTTCCCCATTTTGACCCCTATTTCCCCATCACGCTTCGGGAATTTGTCCTCACCGGACGGTATGGACTCATCGGTATAGGGAAAAGACCTAAAAAAACTGACTGGGAGGCTGTAGAAAATGCTCTCGAAGCGGTCCACCTCGAAAGCTTGGGAGAAAAGCTTCTGGGAGAACTCTCAGGGGGTCAGAGGCAACGAGCCCTTATTGCCCGGGCTCTGAGCACCAACCCAGAGGTGCTTCTCTGTGACGAACCCACAACCGCTGTGGACCCAAAAAGCAGTGAAAGTTTTTATGAACTCCTTTTACGCCTCAAAGAAGAGGGGAAAACCATCCTTGTTGTGTCCCACGATGTAGGTGTCATTGCTCAATATGTCGATAGCATCGCTTGTTTGAACCGAACGCTCTTCTGTCACCGAAGGCCTGAGGAAGTTATCTCTCAGGAAATACTTGAAGCACTCTACGGAAAAGAAGTAGCCTTTTTCCACCACGGAGAAATTCCTCATATTGTGGTGCGAAAGGAAAAAGGAGAGCAATGAGTCTCTTGAGCCTTGGTTTCATGCAGCGAGCGATAATCGCTGGATGCCTTGTGGGAATGCTTTGCGCCCTCATCGGGGTTTTTGTTGTCCTCAAGCGGCTTTCGTTTATGGGTGCCGGGATATCTCACGCAGCTTTTGGAGGCGTAGCCTTAGGATACGTTCTTGGAATACATCCAACCTTTACGGCCTTCGTTTTTTGCATCCTTACTGGGCTTGGTATTGCCTTCCTTTCGAAAGAGCGTCGCCTCAAAGAGGATACCCTCGTCGGCATCGCTTTTGCAAGCACTATGGCTTTTGGGGTATTTCTCATTGGTATTGGAAAAGTGCGTAACGTGGATATCTTCGGATATCTTTTTGGAAATATCCTTGCCATTACTCGAGAGGACCTCATATTCGCTTCCCTCTTAAGCGGCTTGGTGCTTTTCGTGCTTTTTGTCTTTTACAAGGAGTTTGTGATTGTGACCCTTGACCCCGAGGGAGGAAAGGCAAGTGGTATCCCCGTTGAAGCTTTCTCATACCTCCTTGTAACCCTTGTGGCGGCAGTCGTTGCCGTTACCATAAGGCTTGTAGGAATTGTTCTTGCTTCAGCCCTTCTTGTTCTCCCTGCGGCCACAGCTCTTATAAGGGCACGGACTATTCCTCAGGCAATGCTTTTTGCGCTTCTTAACGGAATTGCCGTATCCCTTGGAGGGCTTTTCCTTGCCTATTTTCTCAATGCTCCTGCAGGAGCAACAATAGTTCTCCTTGGAACTGGTGTGTTCCTGGTCGTCTCTATTTCTTCTTCATCTCCCAGGCAAGGATAATTGCTTCGGCAACTTCTTTCATGCTTTTTTGCTTATTCATACTGTAGCGCTGCATTCGACGATACGCTTCCTCCTCGGTAAGACCGTACTCTTGCATGAGGATACCTTTGGCTCGCTCAATCTTTTTGCGATTTTCAAGTTCCTCTTTAACCAGCTCGCTTTCCATAAGGAGACGATGGTTTTCGATGACAATCGCCGCCTGGTTGGCTATAGCCGTGAGGAGTTTGATTTCATCCTCCGTGAAATTCCGAGGCTCCGAGGTGTAGAGATTAAGGACTCCAATAACCTTTCCCCGCACAATGAGTGGTAGGCTCACAAGGGAAGCAAGGCCTTCTTTTTCAGCGATATCTTTGTTCACGTAGCGAGGATCTTTTTTCACATCGTACACAATGATGGGACGCCGCTCTAAAGCAGCAAGCCCGGCAATACCTTCCCCAACCCGAAGGGGAGGTTTCCGGTTGTATAACTCGCTTACTGATTGTGTGGCCTTCACCTCAAGGAGCTTTTTCTTTTCATCAAGGAGCATAAGAGAACAGATGCTCGACCCCATGACCTGGGCAGTGATGGTAACAATAAGGCGAAGAATATCCTCAAAATACAGGTCTGAGGTTATGAGCTCACTTATCCGGGCCAAGGCATCGATTTTCTCTTTCACTGCCCCACCTGGTATAATGAGGGTAACCTTGGTCTTCATTGTACCATTTTCGTCAACAGGTGAGGTGGAGGACATGGCAAAACTCTTTGGAACCTTTGGCATACGGCGCATAGCCAACGAAGTCTTGACCCCTGAAATGGCTACACGGCTTGCCCTGAGCTTTGGAACCTTCATTGGGGGAGAAAGTGTAGTCGTGGGACGTGATGCCCGAAAGACAAGCGAAATGCTCTATAACGCGGTTATTGCTGGACTTCTCTCTTCTGGATGCCAAGTAGTCGAGCTTGGAGTGACAGCAACCCCATCCCTTCAGTGGGCTTGCCGACAGTGGCACATGTGGGGAGCCATGGTTACTGCAAGTCACAATCCCCCTGAGTGGAATGGCATTAAGTTTATGGAGAAAAGCGGCAAAGGCCTTGACCGGGAGAAAGAAGGAGAGGTGGAACGAATATTTTTCAGCGAAACTTTCCGTCGAGCATCATGGTTTGAAATTCGCCAAGAAACCCTAAAGCGCGACATTCGTTGGGACTACATCGCAGCTATTATGTCCCGAGTCGATGTCGAAGCCATCCGAAAAAGAAGCTTCCGGATAGCTCTTGATTGTGCCAATGGGGCTCCCTCTCTCATCACGCCATACCTCCTCTCAGAGATGGGGTGTCGCGTTGTTACCCTGAATGCCCATCCGGATGGGAATTTTCCAGGAAGGAATCCCGAGCCCACCCCTGAAAACCTTAAAGATATCACCACTCTCATCCGTCACGGAGACTTCGACCTTGGTTTTGCCCAGGACGGCGATGGGGACCGACTTATCGTTATCACTAAAGAAGGAGAATTCGTACCTGGAGACTTAAGTGTGAGTCTCGTTGCGCGGGAGCTTGCCGAGCGACCCATCCCTGGTCCTATAGTCACGACCGTTGCTACTACCCACATCCTCCAAGAGATTGCCCGTGCAACCAATCGCGAGGTCATCACCACAGCTGTAGGAGACCTCGTTGTGGCTCGAGCTCTTCAGGAGCATGGGGGCATCTTTGGTTGTGAGGAAAATGGCGGAATGATTTTCCCTGATTTCGTCTGGGGACGGGATGGAGCAATGGCTGCAGCATTCATCCTCCACATTCTTGCAACTCGCGAAAAACCCTTACACGAGCTTCTTAGGGAACTTCCACCATATTACCAGGTGAAACGGAAAATCGCTATTGACCCTGAAAAGCGAGACACCATACTTAAGGCAGTGGAGGCAAAGGTAGCTCAAGAGAAGAACTGCATAACTATCGACGGTTTCAAAGTTATTTTTGACGATGGAAGCTGGGTGCTTGTTCGACCATCTGGAACAGAACCGCTCATTCGAGTTTTCGCCGAAGCAAAAGAAAAAGAGAAAGCCGAAGCTTTAGTTACGGAGTACCTCAGACTCATCGAGGAAGCCCAAAAGTAGGCACTGCCTACTTTTGGGCTATGTAGGTGAGATAATAGGCGTTATTTTTCCGCTCAAGGCCGATACTTGTTTCTGGTCCATGACCAGGGAAAACCAAGACACCGTCAGAGAAACGGCGAAAGATCCGCTCAAGACTCGCCATAAGGTCCCGGAATGATCCCCCAGGGAGGTCTGTTCGACCAACCGAACCCAAAAAGAGGGTATCTCCACTAAAAAGCCACATTTCTTGAGGGAAAAAGAGGCATATACTTCCTGGAGTGTGACCAGGAGTCACAAGAACCTCAACTTCTCTGTTTCCCAAAGAAAAGCGCGTCTCTTCCCCTTGAAAAACAAGATCAGGAAGAGGGGAAACGAAGGGGCGAGAAACTTCCACAGAGAGGTTGAGATCCGGGCGCGTAAGGTACACCAAATCCCCGTCGTGAATGGCCAAAACTGCTGATGGGAAAGCCTCTTTAAAGAAAGCGTTCCCTCCAATGTGGTCGATATGTCCATGGGTATTTACGATGTACGACACAGAAAGACCGTGTTCTTCTACCCATCGCTTCAGCTCCTCCGAGGGGCACGCAGGGTCAAGGAGTATGGCTTCTTTTCCATCGTGGATGACATAGCAATTTGTGGCAAAATCCCCAAGAACAAATCGCTGAAAAGAAAGGCTCATTCCCTTCTCCTCTCCTTACTCTCAAGAAGAATCGTAACTGGACCATCGTTGACCAGTTCCACCGCCATAAAAGCACCAAACACGCCGCTTGCCACTGGAATTCCCTCGTCCTTAAGACGACTTACGAATGCCTCGTAGTAGTACCTGGCCATATCGGGGGGAGCGGCCTCATCAAAACTTGGTCGCAATCCCCGACGGCAATCTCCATAGAGGGTGAACTGAGACACACAGAGAATTGCTCCACCAATATCAAGGACACTCAGGTTCATCTTTCCTTCACTATCTTCAAAAACTCGAAGGCGGGGGATTTTGCGCACCATAAACTCGAGGTCCTTCTCGGTATCATCCTTTCGAACACCAAGAAACACAAGAAGTCCCCTATCGATAGCCCCGACAACTTCCCCATGTACTGAAACAGCAGCTTTTCGTACACGTTGCACCACAGCTCTCATCGCCCGGAGAAAATACCTCCCCTCTTGACACTTTGAACATTCGGTACTTTGCGGACTTCCTTTAGGACCTCCTCGAGTTCCTCACGATCCCTGACATCTACAACAAGGTGAATGTGTGCCGCATCGCTAACAGTATGGGCCCGGACAGCCTTGATTTCCACCTGACAGTTGGCAATGGCTCCAGAGACATCGGCAAGGAGTTTCGGCCGGTCGAGCGCTTCAACAATAATGCCAGTATGGAATCGCCCCTCAAGGCCTTCCACCCACTCAGCATCAAGAAAACGATTCATGTCTTGAGAAAGTGCCGTTAAATTCACACAACCTCTACGGTGCACTGTTATTCCCTTTCCCTGAGTCACAAAGGCTACGATGTCGTCCCCAGGAACGGGAGCACAACAACGGGCTAAGCGCACAACAAGATTCGACACACCCTGAACGATAACACTTTCTTCTTCCCTAAAGGGACGGATAACCCCGCTTCTCCTTTTCTCCTGAAAACGCCGGCGAACAACATAGGGAATAATCCGATTCACCACATGCCGAGCACTGTAGCGACCTTCTCCTATAGCCACGTAGAGGTCTTCAATGTCCTTTAGGTGTTCCCTCTCCAAGAAAGCATTAAGGTTCTCGGTGACTTTCACGTTTTCTTCGGGAGTCAAAGAGTACTTTTCCATCTCCCGAACAAAGAGTTCCCGACCCCGTTCCCGGTTTACTTCCTGGTTCTTCTTTCGAAGGAATGCCCGGATTTTGCTTCGAGCAGAAGGCGTCTTGGCAATCTTCAACCAATCAGCACTCGGACCAGAAGAGGAACGAGAGGTAATGATTTCCACGATATCCCCGCTTTTCAGCTCGTAATCCAGAGGAACGATTTTCTTGTTGACTCGAGCCCCAACGCAAGTGTTGCCAATCTCCGTATGAATGAGATAGGCAAAATCAATAGGGGTGGAGCCTTTAGGGAGCTTCTTGAGGTCACCTTTAGGGGTAAAAACGTAAACCTCATCGTCGAAGAGACTGATTTTCAGACTCTCCATAAACTCTCGAGTGCTTTTGAGATCCTGCTGCCACTCGAGAATCTGTCGAAGCCAGGCCATCCGTTCATCAAAACCATTATCCTTATTCTGTTCTCTTCCCTCCTTGTACTTCCAGTGAGCAGCAATACCGTACTCTGCGACTTGGTGCATATCCCAGGTTCGGATTTGAATCTCCATGGGAAGTCCTTTTGGTCCTATCACTGTGGTATGAAGCGATTGATACATGTTTGATTTTGGCACAGCAATATAGTCCTTGAAACGTCCCTCCACAGGACTCCATAGAGAGTGAACGATACCTAAAACAGCGTAGCATTCGTCGACGGTTCGCACAATGACCCGAAGAGCAATGAGATCGGGAAGATCCTCAAGGTTTAGGCCTAAGCGGCGAAGCTTATTGTAAATACTGTAGATATGCTTAAAGCGGCTTTGAATTTCTCCTTCAATACCAGCCCGCTTGAGACGCGCAGCAAGCTGCGCCTTTGCTTCTTCAATTTGTGCTTCTCGTTCTGCCTTAAGACGTTCAACTCCTCGCTCAATGGTACAATACGCTTCAGGGTCAAGGAAAAAGAGAGAAAGGTTTTCAAGCTCCACCTGTATAGCGTACATGCCAAGACGGTGCGCTATAGGGGCAAAGATTTCCAAGGTCTCTCGAGCGATTTCTTCCTTTTTTTGCCGATTCTGGTACTTTAGGGTACGCATGTTGTGGAGTCGATCAGCAAGCTTAATGATGATGACCCGGACGTCTTCAGCCATGGCCACAAAAAGGCGCCGATAGTTTTCGACCTGGGCTTCCTCTTTAGAGGAGTACGAAAAACCAACGTTGAGTTTTGTCACTCCTTGAACCAGGTGAGCCACCTCTTCTCCAAACTCACGCTTCAGGTCTTCTAAGGTTATCCCCTTGGCATCCTCAAGAACATCATGAAGAAGCGCAGCAGCAACAGTCACTTCATCCATACGGAGATCGGCCACAATGTGTGCGACTGAAAGGGGGTGGACAAAGAAAGGCTCTCCAGAGAGCCTCGTCTGTCCCGCATGAGCCTGGAAAGCAAAGTGGTATGCTCGAGAGACAAGGTCCCGGTCAAACTCAGGATAGTACGAGGAAATCTTTTCAAGGAGCGTCTCAAGACTCTCCTTATCCTCTACCCCACTGGATGCATACATCCCACCTCTATAGTTTCACCAGAGAAACGACCGGGTACTTGACAAGTCGTTCCCTCCCTCTGAGGGCTTCAAGTTCTATAACGAAACCAATCCCGACAATATTTCCCCCAAGCTCCTCAACCATCTCGCATACTGCTTTCGTCGTTCCTCCTGTAGCCAGGAGGTCATCCACAACAACCACCCGTTGTCCTGGCTCAATAGCGTCCCGGTGCATTTCGAGAGTTGCCGAACCGTATTCAAGTTGATACGTTTTAGAAAGCGTCGCCGCAGGAAGCTTTCCCTTCTTTCGTACCGGGACGAAACCACACCCAAGAAGATAGGCAACGGGTGCCCCTATAATAAACCCTCGAGCCTCGATACCTACTACAAGGTCCGGGTGAGCCGGACGAAGTGCACTGGCAAGAAGGTCAATTGCCTCTCGAAATGCTTCCTTCCTCTTGAGAAGTGTCGTAATGTCCTTAAATTGAATTCCTGGGGTAGGAAAATCAGGAATATTGCGAATATACTGAGCAAGATCCACGCGAAGTTCAACCTCCTCACTTTTTAATTCTCCAGTCACGCACCTTGAGATAAAAAGAGTTTTCCGCCCCATTTTGCACCTCAAAAGCGAAATCGGCAAGAGACCCTCCGTAGAGCTCTTCCGCCTTTTCCCTTCCTTCGAAAACCACTGCTTCCTGGTACTCCTTACCCTGGCGAAGGAGAAGACGAAGGTGATTCCCTTTTCGACCCCATGTCCATCGCCGCTCAAGTACCACATTGAGTGTTGCAAGGAGAGGATTGGGGTTTTTCTCCCCGAAGGGCTTGAGTCTTTCCCAGAAAGAGAGAAAATGTCCATCAAGGTCTCCAAGATTCACAAGCGCATCAACCACAAGACCCCGAAACGCCACAAGCTCACGCACCGTCTGGGCGAAATACTCGTTGAGGCGTTTCCGCAAAAGTGGTACGTTTTCTATCCGCACCTTTAGCCCTGCAGCCATTTCGTGACCACCATAGCGGAGAAGTAACGGTGCACATTCTTCAAGTGCTCTGAGAAGATTAAAACCATCTATGCTTCGTCCTGATCCTATAGCTATACCATTGTGTTCCCCAAGAACGATAACCGGACGCAGGAGGCTCTCACTGAGACGAGAGGCCACAATCCCCAAAACTCCAGTGTTCCATCCCTTTCCAGAGAGGACAACAATGGCATCTTCAAGAAAAGCCTGTTTTTCTGGGTCTTCCAGAATATCCCTGAGGACCTGTTCTTCTTCTTCTTGCCTTCGAGTATTTAAAGAGTTCAAGCGTTTTGCATAGACCAACGCCTCTTCATAATGGTCGCAAAGGAGTAAGTCAAGAGCAACTTTAGGGTGGTCTACCCGCCCTGCGGCATTAATCCTTGGTGCGAGAATGAATCCCACTTCCTCGACATCAATAAAGCGTCCTTCAATTCCTGCAGCTTCACAAAGAGCTCGTATCGGAAGAGACGGATTGCTGTTGAGACTTCGTAAACCGTATTTTGCAATGACACGGTTTTCCCGAAGGAGAGGTACGGCATCACCTACGGTTCCAAGAGAGGCAAGGTCAAGGTACTCCTCTGCCGGATCTTGGGTAACCCCAAGGCGTAGAGCTAAGGCTCGAACAAAAAGAAGCGCAAGACCAGCCCCCGAAAGAAAAGAGACCATGGTATCTGCAGGATCCCAGGTGCTCACAACGGCATCTGCCTCAGGACGCCGTGAAGGATTCGGAAAATGGTGATCGAGGATAACGAGCTGAGCGCCGTATTCCTTAAGAATCCGTGCTCCCTCGATGTCTCTTATCCCACAGTCAACCGTTATGACCAGAAGAGGAGTATGCCGCTTTGCAACTATCCGAAGCGCCGCTTCCTGGGTGAGACCGTAACCTTCAAGGAAACGGCTCGGAATGTACACCGCAACATTTTCGGTAAAGCGCCGCAAAAAACGAGCAAGAATGGCTGAAGCAGTGAGTCCATCAACATCGTAATCCCCAAAAACAAGAATTTGTGAGCCACGACGGAGTGCCTGTTCGGTACAAAGGACTGCCTCAGAGAGCCCTGAAAGGCCAAAGAGGTTATCGAGCAATCCCAAAGAAGGATTGAGGAAACTTCTCCCTTCCTCAGGAGTAGTAATGCCCCGGTTCAGGAGGATGCGGGCAGCTGCAGGAGAAAGAGAAAGATCATGCATGAGACGCCGAAGATACACTTCATTAACCTTCCGAATCTGCCAACGCCTCTCCAAACACCCTACCTCCGGCGGGGTTGACGTTTCTCCCAATCGACCCACAAGGCACTTACTACAAAAATTGAGGAATATGTCCCCACAACAAGACCAACAAGAATCGCCAGAGCAAAGTCCTGGAGCATCTTTCCACCAAAAAAGTACAGAGCAAGAACAGGTAAAGCAGTAGTCAAGGCGGTATTAATAGTCCGGGAAAGAACCTCATTGATGCTCTGGTTGACAACGCCTTCAAGGTCTTCGCCACGTCTCCGTCCTATAAGGTTTTCTCGGACTCGATCCATGACCACAATGGAATCGTTGATGGAGTATCCAAGAATGGTGAGAACCGCAGCAAGAATAGGAATGGTGAACTCTTTCTGAAGGAGTGAAACCAAGCCAACCACAATAAGACCGTCGTGAGCTAGGGCGAGAACGGAAGTAACCGCAGGACGAAACTCGAAACGAAACGCCACATAAACGAGAATCCCTCCAATAGCCACAAGGAGAGCTGTAATACCCATGCGCCGAAGATCCGCCCCAACCGCTGGTCCAACATCCTCAATGCGGAGAAGCTCCGCAGAGCCGAAGCTATCCTTTAAAAGGGCAACAAGGCGATTTTGGTCCTCTTGAGAAAGCTTAGGCGCCCGAATGACAACCTCCGTTGGAGAAAATCGCTGAATAACACTTTTTTCAAGGTTCACCGAACCAAGAACTTTACGGAGTTCTTCAGTCGTAACTTCCCGAGGAAAACGAAACTGAAGAAGCGTTCCCCCTGCAAAATCGATACCGTAGTTCAAACCCCGAAGGGCAATACTTCCAAGACTCACAGCAACAAGAACCAAAGACACAACATAAGCTATCTTCCGAATCCCCATGAAGTTAACGTGTGTACCCCTGATAAACTCCATGCCAATCCTCCCCTAGGCCCGCATCTTTAAACGATCTGCAAAGAGATCCACGAAAACCTTGCTTACCCAAACCCCTGTAAACATGCTGCAGAGAATACCAAGACTCAGCGTGACTCCAAATCCCTTAATTGGTCCCGAACCAAGGGAGAAAAGGAGTACTGCCGCAATGAGAGTGGTGAGGTTAGCATCGAGAATCGTCCGAAAAGCCTTCTGGAAACCAGCATCGATAGAAGCTCTCCAGGTTTTCCCAGAGCGAAATTCTTCTTTGATTCGCTCAAAAATGAGAACATTCGCATCCACTGCCATTCCCACTGTAAGTACAAAACCTGCGATTCCTGGCAAAGTCAGTGTTGCCCTAAGCCCGATAAAGAGCGCAAAGAAAAAGAGAATAAAGCACAGAAGAGCAAGGTCGGCAAGAAGCCCAAAAGAACCATAGTACAGAACCATAAAGGCTAAAACGAGGATAACCCCGATGATCGCTGCCCGAAGTCCTGCTTGCACTGAATCTCTTCCAAGGGTTGGCTCCACCGAACGGTTCTCGATGACCTCAACTTTTACCGGAAGCGCTCCAGCTCGAAGAAGAATCGCCAGGTTCTGCGCCTCTTCGAGGGTAAATCGTCCAGTGATTTGTGCTTCTCCTCCAAGAATAGGCTCCTGCACGATAGGGTTTGAAATGAGCTTTCCATCAAGGTAAATTCCAAGGGGTCTTCCAACGTTAGCGGTTGTGGCTTGGGCAAAAAGTTTTGCTCCTTCACTATCGAAGGATATAGCTACAACCGGTCGCCCAAGGCGATCAAACTGTACCTGGGCGTTTTTGAGGTGTGCTCCAGTAAGAAGAGTCTGCCCGGTTTCGTCTTTAAACTCAAGGAGTGCCGTTTTTCCAATAATTTCCACCGCTCTTTGGGGGTCCGTCACCCCTGGAAGCTGTACGAGTACTCGTCTCTCCCCCTGGCGGGCAATAACTGGCTCTGCAACCCCAAGCTGATCAATGCGGTTCCGAATAACCTCTACAACCCGGCGAACTGCATCCTCATCAACCGGCGCCTCAGGAGTATCCATACATTCAAGAAGGATATGGGAGCCTCCCCGGAGGTCAAGCCCAAGACGAATTCGATCTCGAACTGGAAATACCACAAGGAGTGACACGGCAATAAGTCCAAGCACAACAAGTAACCGCCATGGAAGGAATCGGCGTTTCATAGGCGACCCTCCTTATTAGGAGCCTACTTCTTCGAAGCGATGGCAGTCTTAGAGAATCGAATGCGAACGTCCTTAGCAACCTCAAGCACGACTTCATCCTCATCAACCTGGGTCACAACCCCATGAATACCTCCAACGGTGACAACCCTGTCCCCTTTTTTGAGACTTCTCCAGAGCTCTTGCTGCGCACGCTGGCGCTGCTGCTGAGGCCGAATAAGGAGGAAGTAAAAGATAGCAATAATAAAAAGGAGGGGAAGAAGTTGAGCAAAAACGTTTGGTGCAGCCTGTGGAGAGGAGGGAAGAGGGGACGAAGCAACCTCCGGTGCAGCATAAGCTACAGAAAGAAGAAAACTCACCCATATCACCCCTTTGCCTTGTAAAGAGATAAAAACTCCCGGGCGAACTCCGAGAAATACCCTTCTTGCAGAGCCCTCCGGACATCCGCCATTAACTTTACCATAAAAGCAAGGTTGTGTATAGTAGCAAGCTCGGCAGCAAGAATCTCCCCTGCTTTAAAGAGGTGCCGAAGGTACGCTCGTGAGAAGTTCTGACAGGTGTAACAGGTACACTCCGGGTCAGGGGAGCGAAAGTCCCGAGCGAATTCTTGCCGGTCAATATTCATTCGGCCACGAGAGGTAAAAAGACAGGCATTTCGAGCATTCCGGGTGGGCAGGACGCAATCAAACATGTCTATTCCTCGGAGCACAGCTTCAATGATACTTTCTGGACTTCCCACCCCCATGAGATATCGTGGCTTATCTTCAGGAAGCAGAGGCTCTACAACCTCGATGATCTCATACATGAGGGGTTTTGGTTCTCCAACACTTAGGCCCCCAATGGCGTACCCATCAAAACCAATCTCCACAATCTTCTTGGCACAGAACTGGCGAAGGTCCTTAGTAACCCCCCCTTGGATAATGCCGAAAAGAAGTTGTCCACGTCCTGAAAAGACCTCGCGGCACCGCCGTGCCCAACGAATGGTTCGTTCTGCAGCCCTTCGTTCCCGCTCAACCGACGCTGGAAATCCCACACACTCATCAAGGGGCATAACAATATCTGCACCAAGCGCCTCCTGAATTTGCATGGTGTTCTCGGGAGTGAAACGATGCAGGGACCCATCAAGATGGGAACGAAAACTCACTCCCTCGTCATCAACACGTACAAGCTGTGCCAGGCTAAACACTTGAAAGCCACCGCTATCGGTAAGGAGTGCCCCATCCCAGGAGATAAAACGGTGCAAGCCTCCCGCCTCCCGAACAAGTTCTTCACCAGGACGAAGGTGCAGGTGATACGCGTTACAGAGAAAAATCTGTACGCCTAGTGCTTTCAAACGGTCGGGAGCAACGGCCTTTACCGTCCCTTGGGTACCCACTGGCATGAAAACCGGCGTCTCAATGGAACCATGTGGAGTCTCGAGGATACCATAGCGTGCCTTTGAGTGTGGATCCTGAGCAAGTACTCTGAAATGATGCCCCACAGGAAGCCCCCCTCAGAGGATGAGCATAGCATCACCGAAGCTGTAAAAGCGATACTTTTGCGCAATGGCCTCTTCGTATGCCCGCTTTATGAACGCCGTTCCTCCAAAAGCACAGACGAGAAGAAAAAGCGTCGAGCGGGGGAGGTGAAAATTTGTTACCAGAGCATCAACCACGCGAAAAGAAAACCCCGGGTAGATAAAAAGGTCTGTTGTTCCCTCAAAAGCCTGTAAAGCCCCACACCGAAGTGCTACAGTTTCGAGAGCCCGTACCGTTGTCGTTCCCACCGCAACCACTCGCTTACCCAATTCTTTAGCCTTTTGAATCTTTGCTGCAGTCTCCTGGGGAACTGAAAACCACTCTTCATGCATCTTGTGATTTTCCACTCGCTCGGTGGTAACTGGCTTAAAGGTTCCCGGGCCCACATGAAGGGTGAGCATGGCCTTCTCCACTCCCCTTTTTCCAAGCTCTGCAAGGAGTTCCTCAGTAAAGTGGAGTCCTGCAGTCGGTGCAGCGCAAGATCCAGGCATCCGAGCATACACTGTCTGGTACGCCTCAAGAGGAATATCTCTCCTTTTTACATATGGTGGTGTGGGCGTGTGACCGAAACGAGAGAGAATTTCTTGGGTTTCCGCCTGGGGGAAAAGGGGACGAAGCACCCAAAAACCTTCCTTCCGCTCAAGAATCTCAAAGCGGATGGAAGGGTCTTCCTCAAGAACAAGGATGTGCAAGGGACGAAGCCTTGACCCCGAAAGAAGGCATTCCCAGAGACCGTCTCTCTCTTCAAGGAAGAGAATTTCCACCCTTCCACCAGTACGTTCTTTGCGAGCAAAAAGACGAGCAGGAATAACTTTTGTATCATTGAGGACCAAAACATCCCCAGATTCAAGGTAGTGGAGAATGTCTCGAAATACCCGATGCTCAATAGTTTGAGTTTCCCGGTGAAGCACCATGAGACGGCAAGCATCCCGAGGGAACACCGGTTCCTGAGCAATGAGCTCCTGAGGAAGAACAAAATCAAATTCTTTAAGGTCCATCAATGAACCACAACCCTCCCAAGCTCACATCCTGGAAAGTAGTGACTAAGGATTTCAGAGAAACTTGCCCCACTTTTAGCCATTCCTACCGCTCCCCACTGAGAAAGGCCCACTCCATGTCCCCATCCTCGCCCAACAAAGGTAAAAGTACAAGAAACCTCTTGCGACACAAATCGCCTACGAATAGGCTCCGTTGTACGTTTTTTCCCTTTCCTTGCCTCTCGTTCCTTCTCCCGAAGCTTCAAGAAGGTGATAATATCGTCAAGGTTCCAATCTCGCTGCATCCATTCCTCATAGTTAATGGTTGTATCCACGTTTTTCTCCAAATCCTGTGCAGATTCTCCATCCTGTATAGGTTCTTCCGACTGGTTGCTCTCAATAGTAAACATAGTACTTGGCAGACGGTCAAATCCTATAGCCTCTCTGAATTGGTTTCCAGTAAGTTCCACAGTTCCACGGTCCGTGTCCACAAAGACCTTAATGACTCTCCCGCTCTTTTCACTTCTTTGGCACCGAATACCAAGGACCGTACTCTGGATATACCCACGCTTTCTGAGAGCTTCAGCAATTTCTCCCGAACTCAAAGTAACCTTCCAGGAGTTATGAGGTGCCCCATCCTCCCAAGGCGAGGGAACCTCAACAAGGTATGGAACTTCTCTTCCCCACACATTCTCCGCACTGTCGGTGTACCCCCCACTTTCTGAGTGGAAGACTACTGACGCTGGCTTTCCCCGATAGATAAGGATCACTCCACGCGTTTTCTCGACAAGGTCATTCGTGCGAGGGTCCTCAGCAAATACCCCTCCGTAGCGCTGACAGTGGACAGTACTGCAGAAATCAAAACCTTCCTCTTGGTGACGACCAAGGTTCCTTAAGGCATAGGTTCGAGCAACTACAATGTGCGCCTTAAGAGCTTCTTCCGGCCAAGAGGGACTTGTTTCAAGCTTCATCGTTCCTTTCAAGTAATCCTCAAGAGGGAGAATGTTGATCACCTCGAGGTTACCATCTCTTTTGCGAATCTCAAGGCGACCCCGATACGGTCGTTTCCCAAGGTACACCACGTCTTTTCGCGAGATAACCACCAGAGAATGAGCTACAACATTTTTTTCTTTCCAGAAAACTCCCGAAGGGGTAAGGGAAAAGGAAAGGGGGCGATTTGCAGCAACAGTGAAGGCCTTTCTTCCAACCCAGACCTCAAGCCCACCAGGCGAGGAACACGTAATTTCTTCTTGCGTTCGAGCAAGAAGAATTCGCACCTCGATATCCTTTGTACTCCCCTCGCTGCAGAAAACAATTCCAAGGAGGAGAGCACAGACAATGAGAAATGTCCTTCGGACTCCCATTTTATCGCCTCAGAACAAGGGTAAAAAGAAGGGTCAAAAAGAGACTGATAAGAAGCGAAGTCATAAGGGGAAAGTACAAGACAAAATTCCCTCGCCGGTATACAATGTCCCCAGGGAGACGCCCGAGGCGATTCAAACCCGGAATATGGGGAAGAGCAAAAAGAAAAAGGCCCACCAGAACAAAAATACACCCTATAATGATGAAAATCCTTGCCCAGTAAGAGATTTCCATATTCTTTTTTTCACCCCTTCCCAGTAGCTCATGATACACCCACAGTACTTCTGACGGTAAAGATTGAACTCTTTTGCCATCCGTACGCTTTCAGGAAAACCTGATCGGAAATCCACTCCAATAAAAGGGATACCCATCTCTTTTCCTATCTGTTCCCCTACCTCAAGAATTCCCACCACATCTTGGTAAGGACTGATAGTGAGGGTGGTGCTGAAAGCTGAGAATCCTTGTTCTCTTGCCCATTGTGCAACACGGCGAAGGCGCAAAGCGTAACACAATCTACAGCGCTTGGCAAGGTCCAGGGAGAGCGCGAAGAACTCTCTTGGATCATAGGGAAAAGGAATGCGAAGTTCTCCCCCTATTTGGGCGATATAGCTTTCCAGAGTAATCCGACGACGTTCGTACTCGTCTACTGGGTGGATATTGGGGTTATAGAAGACATTGACAACCGCAAGACCTTCCTTCTCGAAAAAACGGTTCACATAGGTTGCGCAAGGAGCACAGCAGGTATGGAGAGCAAGCCTACCTTTCATAAAGAGCCACCTTAGTCAAGTATTCCCGTCCAGAAGGAGTGAGAATCCTTCCCCGCTTTGTCCGAACGATGAAGCCCATTTTAACCAGGAACGGTTCATAAACCTCTTCAAGGGTATCTGGGTCTTCCCCAAGAACCATAGCGAGGCTTTCAATCCCTGCCGGTCCTCCAGCGTATTTTTCAAGAAGCGCCTTCAGAAATCCCCGGTCCATCTTGGTAAGACCAAAAGAATCAACTTCAAGTTCAACAAAAGCCTCCTCAACGATGTCCCGTGTAAGGTGCTGCTTGCCCCGAACTTCGGCAAAATCTCGTACCCTCCGAAGGAGACGGTGTGCTATCCGGGGTGTTCCCCGAGAACGACAGGCAATGGCCTGCGCCGCTTCAGGATCTATGGTGACTCCAAGGAGATAGGCTGCTCGGGTAACGATAAGAGCAATTTCCTCTTCAGTATAAAAATCGAGCCGCTCTATAATCCCAAAACGATTCCTCAAAGGAGCACTAAGAAGACTCACTCGTGTCGTAGCTCCAATGAGAGTAAAAGGCGGAAGGTGAATAGCCACATCCCGAGCAGCGGGACCTTTCCCCACAAGCACATGAAGGGTGAAATCCTCCATCGCCCCATAGAGAATCTCCTCACACTGTTTAGGGAGACGATGTATCTCATCAATGAACACTATATCCTTTGGAGCAATCGTCGTAAGAACTGCTGCAAGGTCTCCAGGACGAGTAAAAGCGGGACCTGAAAGACAGCGAATATTTTGTCCCATTTCACGGGCAATGATGTACGCAAGGGTCGTTTTTCCAAGACCTGGGGGGCCGTAAAAGAGAACATGGTCCAAAGGTTCATCCCGCATACGTGCCGCTTGAATATAGACCCGAAGGTGTGCCACAACCGTTTTTTGACCGATGAATGCGTCAAGAGACTGGGGACGGAAGGTCTCGTCCTCTCGCTTCATCCACGCCCTCCCAGTCGAACAAGCGCTTGCTTTATAACCTCTTCAACGTCCATGTTCCGGCGCTCAATCTCCTTAATAAGGCGCGCCATAACTGGGTTAACCTCTTGAGGTGTATATCCAAGACGAAAGAGCACCTCTTTTGCTTCTTCAAAAATAGCATCGTAGGGCGATGCAGGAGTAAATCCAGCCTCAAGGAGAATAGGGCGAAGCTCAACAACAAGGCGCCTAGCAGTTTTGGCGCTTATCCCGCCCTGCTCTTCAAGGGTATGGGTATCCTCTTCAAGGATACAACGGACAAAGTCCTTCCAGTGAAGGCGAGAGAGGATTTTAAAGGCTGTCCGGTGGTTTATGCCCCGAACTTCCCGAAGAGCGTCAAAAACCTCCCGTTCCTCTTCATCCTCAAACCCATAAAAAACAAATTCCCCGTTTTCCTTAAGGAAAGAACGCACAAGAAGACAACGCTCCTCGCCTTCTTCTGCTGGTTGGGCAAAGGGAGTAACTCGAAGGCGAAAGGCAAAACCCCCGTTCTCCAAAATCCACTCATCCTTTTCCTTTCTTTGCACTTTTCCTCGGATATACTCAAACATTGCGCATCCTCAGATGAAACGCGTGACATACTGCAACCGCTAAAGCATCAGCAACGTCATCAGGACCTGAAATGTGTTCACACTGAAGAATCTGGCGGACCATATATGCAACTTGGCGTTTTGTGGCTCGTCCATATCCTACAACGGCTTGCTTTACCTCAAGAGGGGTATACCCATACACCGGAACCTCACAAAGAGCAGCACAAAGAAGCACGATACCCCGAGCAGCTCCCACCGAAAGAGCTGTGGTAACGTTCCGGTTGAAGAAGAGTTCCTCAACTGCAACTTCCTCAGGAGCATACGTTGTAAAAAGAACACCAAGGTCCTCAAAGAGAGAACGCAAGCGCTTCTCTGGCGAGAGACTCTCTGAAGTTACAATACATCCGGCATCGAGTAAACGTAACCTATCCCCTTCAACCTCAAGAAGGCCGAAGCCGGTGAGCGCTATCCCCGGATCGATACCAAGTACCTTCATGAACTCTTCAGCGATTCAAGAAGTTCGTCGGCGATATCAAAGTTAGCGTAAACTTCCTGGACATCATCGTGATCTTCCAAAGCCTCAATAAGCGAAAGAACTTGCTGTGCCTGTTTTCCCTCAACACTTACCGTAGTTTTGGGAACCATGGTAATCTGGGCAACGGCGTACTGTAAGCCTCTCCGGTCAATAGCCTCTTTGACTTCTTCAAAGTTTTCGGGAGCAGTAATGACATCAATAGTAGTTTCAGTAGAGCGGATGTCCTCAGCGCCTGCATCAATAGCTACGGCCATGATTTCTTCCTCGTCAACCTTTCCCTTCTCGAAACTAATGAGTCCTTTACGCTCGAAAACCCAGGACACGCATCCTGTCTCTCCAAGGTTCCCACCATGTTTGCTAAAAAGATGTCGTATTTCTGCTGTTGTGCGGTTCCGATTGTCTGTGGTAGCCTCCACCATAATGGCAACACCACCCGGTCCATATCCTTCGTAGATAATTTCTTCATACGCTACGCCTTCAAGTTCGCCAGTTCCCTTTTTGATAGCTTTCTCAATATTTTCCTGAGGCATGTTCATTTCTTTTGCTTTCTGGATAGCGAGACGAAGGCGCGGGTTCGTTTCGGGGTTACCGCCACCCTGGCGTGCCGCAACGGTAATAAGGCGAATAAGCTTGGAAAAGGTTTTACCACGTTCAAGATCGGTTTTTGCCTTCTTATGCTTTATTTGGGCCCACTTCGAGTGTCCAGACATACCCTCCAACGCTCCTTGTTGGTTTTCTTATTGTATTGTATCACACTCTCCCTAAGGATAAAAAAACCTGGGAGAGACCTTTCTCCCAGGTTTTTTTATCTTCTTCCCGGCAGCGTCCTACTTTCCCGCCCAGTTCCCCAGGCAGTATCATCGGCGCTGGAGGGCTTAACTCGGGGTCCCCAAAAAGTCGTCTGACTTTTTGGGGTGCCCACTTCCGGGTTCGGAATGGTTCCGGGTGTTTCCCCTCCGCTATGGCCACCGGGAAACCTCTATACCTCTGGGGAAGCATCCCAAAAGCTTTGCGGTCAAGTCCTCGACCGATTAGTACCCCTCGGCTCAAGGTGTTACCAC
>CALAIW010000016.1 GCA_937922705.1 uncultured bacterium
ACGGAGATGCCTGATAACCGCATTCAAGCCTGACGAAAGAAGAGACTCCCGCTTCCTGTGTGCAGGAATTGACAAAAAGGGAGACGTGCAGGAATGACGCCTTTTTTCAGCCAGCCCCTGAATGTCTTTATCAGGGGCCTGTCCCTGAATGTATTTATCAGGGACTGCCCCTGCATGTCTTAAGCAGGGGCCTGCCCCTGAACGTAGTTATCAGGGGTCACCCCGGCAATCTTCAAGCCGGGGTCTAGGTATTTTTCAAAACCAAGATGCCCGATTAATGATTTCGGGCATGACGGTGGAAAATGCAGATTCCCGCTAAAAGCATGCGGGAATGACGAAGAAGAGGACATGCGGGAATGACGAAGAAGAGGACATGCGGGAATGACGAAATGGGGGACATGCGGGAATGACGAAGTGGGGACGTGCGGGAATGACGGAAGGAGAGGACAAAAGGGAGCGACAGAGTGGGGAGACACGAGGGAATGGCGCTTTTCGTTTCGTCACCCCCTGAACGTGTCTATTAGGGGTCTAGCGAAATGGGGTACATGCAGGAGTGGCGAAAGGGGCAGAGCAATCTCAAAAAGAGGCATCGCAACGGGTAGGGCAGAAAGCTAGGCACATGGAGCAAAGGTGTGATACCATATTTTAAAAAGAGGTGGTATGGTGCGCAAAGTCAAAACGTATATTCTCTTTGCCCTTGCCGTAGTGCTCCTTTTTGCCTTTTTCGGATGTCAGGAGGAATGTCCCCTATGCGGGGGAATCCAGGAAGCAGGAACGGTGGTTTATGTACCTCTTGAGGGAGGATTTTTTGGCATCGTGGGTGATAACGGGGTGCACTATGAGCCGGTAAACCTCCCAGAAGAGTTCCAGGTGAACGGACTCAGGGTGGTTTTTGTTGCCGAGCCGATTGATGGGGTAAGTGCCTATATGTGGGGGGAGCTCATTCGCTTGAATCGTATTGAAGCCTTGCGCTTTTAAGGAGACGAAAGAACTCTGGGGCAAAGATTCCTCCAAGGTCAAACTGGGGGTTGAGGACAAAGAGCGTTCCTCCGTGCCCTATCTCAGGAAGAATGTACAGATCTACTCGGTTACCTTTCTCTGTAAGTTCTTGAAAGAGCTTTTCAGACTGTTCCCTCGGGGTGATTTCGTCTCTGGTACCGACAACAAGGACAAAGGTGAGGTGGGTTTTTGTAACCTTGGAGACTGGAGAGAATTCTTCGAGGTTTTTCTTCCCCTCAAAAAGGTCGAAGAAAATTTGGCGAATGAGCTTCTGAAAAGGGATATCAAGAGTTTGATCATAAGCCGAAAGGTCATAGGGACCGCTCAAGAGAAAGACAAGTTTTGTCGCTCTGTAAACCTTTTCGGGTAAGATACCTTCCTGCACTGTAGAGAGGGCAACAAGATGTGCTCCTGCTGAGTGGCCGCAAAGGACAAACGTCTTTTGCCCGCCATAGGCTTCAATGTGGTCATAGAGCCAAAGAAGTGCTTTCCTGATATCGGCAAGAATTCCCGAAAAGCGCACCTTAGGGTAGACTCGATAGTCAAGGCTCACAAAAATATACCCAGCTCTGAGAACCTCCCGGGCAAAGTGAGAGTACAGCGCTTCGTTTTTTGACCCTCCAATCCAGCTTCCTCCATGGACAAAAACAAAGACGGGGAGTTTCTCGCCTTTTCGTATAGAGAGGGGAACGAGGATATCGAGTTTTTGGGCCTTGTCGCTGCCATACGGAATGTCTTTGTAGACAATGCCTTCGGTGTACTCAGCAAGGGTTTCTGGAGGCATGTACAGGGGTTGTCCTTCCGTACCTTTTTTGAGACCAAAGGTTTGAGCCAATGCTTCTTTTATACGTTCATTCTCAAAGTACGAGAAGGCAAACTGTTCTTTGAGTGCTCGGGAGAGAATGGACGCAGCGTTTTCAATGGAGATGTAACTCAAAAGGAGGAAAAAGAGAAGGAGGATGGTAGTGCTGTAGAGGTACACCGTGTTTGCTCTGCCGGGTTTTGTGCAAAGGTTCTGTGTCTTCATGGGGCCATCTCTCCAAGGTCTTTGCGGGTTCGGGCAAAAGCCCCGGTTTCAAGAGTGAAGGTAACGGTGTCGCTTTGTCCTGAAGCGTCGCAGGCAAGGATGGTATGTGCTCCCGGGGGGAGAGAAACAAAAAGAGGCACCTCCGGTGGGCTTTCCCCTAGGTATTCCCCATCGACGAACCAGAAAATCTTTCCCTTTCCTCCTTCAGCTTTAAGAGGAAAGCGGAGGGTAGAATTCCCTGGGAGGAGGAAGTACTTCCTTCCTGGTACAGGAGAGGTAATGGCAAAATGCGCTGCCTCTTTGCGCCCCAAAGGGCGGAAAGGGGTATGTATATCACAGACCTCGAAAGACGAAACGTTACGGAGGAACGGAGAGAGCACACGATGTTCACAGAATGACGAGGCGATTTTCCCAGAAATTGTACAGACCTCCCGCCATTCTATGTCCTCAGGACACTTGTACCATTCTCGCTTTCGCTGCATGAGGTGCTCCATCATGCGTAGAGCCACCGGGGCGGCGAGTCGAATCCCCACAAGTTCTTCATGCGGGAGGCCTTTTGGGTCTCCAAACCACACAAGAACAGTATAACGGGGGTTATACGCCACCGTCCAGGCATCTCGGAGACCATAAGATGTCCCGGTTTTAAAAGCACAAAGGGGTTTGGGGAGCGCTTTTTTTGGGAGAGGATTAAAGCGAGAAGAATCCGCAAGGATTGTAGCAACCATGTAAGCACTCCCTTGGGAGAAGATGCGTTTTTTAAGGGGGCTATCTTCAGGACAGAAAACAAGGCTTATCTCTTCTCCCAAACGGGCGAGAGCAGTGTAAGCTTGTGCAAGCTCAAAAGGCGTCACTTCACAGCCTCCAAGGACAAGAGAATGACCGTAAAATGCTTCACTTTCAGTAAGGTAGGAAAAGCCAAGGTTTTGGAAGAGATTGAGACAGTCTCGAAGTCCCAGGGTTTGGGCTATGCGTACGGCAGGAACGTTAAGCGATAAAGCCAAAGCGACCTCACAGGATACCGGTCCCCGGAAACCAAGGTCAAAGTTCCGTGGTACATTCCCCCCAAGGCCAAAAGGCGTGTCGGCAACTATGCTTGAAGGAACGAAAAGTCCTCGATCAAAGGCCCGAGCAAAGACAAAGGGTTTCAGGGCAGAACCGGGAGAGCGGGGAGCCTGAAGGCAATCGATATAGGCTTTCTTGGGGTTTTCTCTAAAGCGAGCGTTGCCCACATAGGCAAGAATGTGACCAGTGCTGTTTTCCACAACTATACCACAGGCGGTAATATCTTCAGGAAGTGGAGTTACCGCTTCCCAGAGGACACGTTCAAAGGTCGTCTGTATAGAGGAAACAAGGGTGGATTTGACCTGGCAAGAGCTTACAGTACGTTCAAGAAAGACCGCAGCGTGGTAGGCAGATTTTGGAAAACCTTGGGGGGAGGGGGCTTTGGCCCTTACGTAAAGGTCATACTCCTCTTTGGTTATAAGACCTCTACGGAAAAGTTGTGTAAGGAGCACATTCCGACGATGCACAAATCCTTCAGGGTTTTTGTCAGGGCGAAGTTTTTCAGGGGCAGGGAAAAGACTCACCAAGGACACAGCTTCAAGGAGCGTAAGGTCCTTAGCACTTTTCCCAAAATAGTACCAGGACGCAGCTTCAACACCGTAAATATTTCCCCCAAGAGGAACCCGGTTAAGGTACGCTTCAAGAATCGCCTCTTTGGAGAGTTTCCGTTCAAGACGCAAGGCAAGGATGTACTCCCCAAGCTTTGCTCCCAAAGTTCTTGGTCTAGGGTATACAAGACGCACAAGCTGGGTAGTGATAGTAGAAGCTCCAGAGACAATTTCCCGAGCACGGAGGTTTTGGATGAGGGCTCGCCCAAGAGCAAGGATATCCACTCCTCGGTGCTTGAAAAAACGCTGGTCTTCGCTTTCCACAGCTATTTTAGGAAGCCATGGTCCCATGTCCCTGAGAGCTACAGGTATAGAGAAAGAATCCTCAAGAGAGCGAAAGACAGAAAGGAGTACGCCATCTCTATCGTAGAGAACAAAGGAAGATTCGTACTTGAGGAAGGGTGTGGTGTCACAAGGTGCAAAGAGCACATATAATGTGCCAAAAAGTGCGAGCAACCCAAAAATGCAGAACCAAAACCATTGAGCACGCATTGCGCATTTCCCCTCTTTCATTGTACCACGTTTCGTTGACACACTCTTTAGGGATTGGATATAATGAAGAAGGTCTTGCTGGGGTGTGGCCAAGCGGTAAGGCAAGGGACTTTGGATCCCTCATTCGGAGGTTCGAATCCTCCCACCCCAGCCATTGTCCTTTTTTGGGTGGGGTACAGTGCGCACGTGGGCTTTAGTGGTCCTTGCAGCAGGGTTGGGGAAACGCATGCGTTCCCCTATCCCAAAGATTTTTTTCCCCGCTTTAGGCAAACCCCTTGTTGGGTACCTTATCGCCACAGGGGGTTCTCTTGGTTTTGGACAGATCTTTCTTGTTGTGGCACCTTCCTATGTGGAGAGAGCAAAGGAGCTTTTTGGGGAAGAAATAGTCATTGTGCCTCAGAGTGAGCCCCTTGGGACAGGAGATGCAGCTCGAGTAGTGCTTCCTTTTGTGTCAGAAAAGGCGCACAACCTCCTCATTGTTTATGCAGATATGCCCCTTCTCTCCTGTGCAACACTGCAAAGGCTTTGTACTTTCTTTGAGGAGGCCCAGTGTGACCTCGCCTTTGCTACTTCCTGCGCACCTGATCCTTCTGGCTTTGGGCGCATTGTGCGGGAAGGTGGGGTCATACGGATTGTGGAGGAAAGAGATTGTTCGCCGGAGGAGCAACGTGTCCCTGAGGTGAACGTGGGGATTTTTGCTCTGCGGAAATCCCTTGCTCTGGAACTTTTGCCTCTTCTTGAGAGGAATAATGCCCAGGGGGAGTTTTACCTGACTGACCTTGTAGCCTTAGCGCAAAAGCGTGGATACCGAGTGGAGGCTTGCGCCTTTCCCTGGAACGAGGAATTCACCAATGTCAATACCCCTTCGGATTTTGCGCGGGTTCTTGGAATCCTAAGAGAACGGAAAATTGAAGAGCTCTTTGCGCAAGGCGTGAAAATCCTTGACCCTCAGAGTGTGTACATTGACTGGGGAGTCACCGTGGGGGAGGATACTTGGGTGTACCCAGGGGTTATTGTGGAGGGGAAAAGTGTCATTGCACCCCATGCTCATATTGGCCCCTTCACAAGGATTGTGGAGAGTACTGTTGGAGAAAGAAGTATCGTTACCTATAGTGTTGTGGAGTATTCGTATCTTGCTGAGGATGTACAAGTTGGGCCTTTTGCTCATCTCCGGCCTGGGACCAAACTCGCCCAGGGGGTGCGGATTGGGAATTTTGTCGAGGTGAAGAACGCAACCATTGGTGAGGGGACTAAAGCCTTGCATCTCTCATACCTTGGGGACGCTACTATTGGAAAAATGGTGAATATTGGTGCAGGGACCATCACCTGTAACTTTGATGGAAAGCGCAAAAATCCCACTTTCATAGAAGATGAAGTCTTTATTGGGAGCAACAATGCCCTCGTTGCCCCGGTACGCATTGGGAGAGGAGCGTATACCGCGGCAGGTTCTACCATTACTAAAGACGTTCCTCCGTACTCCCTGGGGATAGGGAGGGCAAGGCAGGTTACCATTGAAGGATGGGTAAAAAAGAAACTGGGGGAAAGGTGAGGAATGTTCAACTTTATTGACGTGACACAGCATCTTAAAGTCTTCTCGGGGAGCGCTAACCCCTATCTTGCCCAGGAAATTTGCTGGTACCTTGATATTCCTCTTGGGCGGGTAGACCTTGGTCGTTTCCCCAATGGAGAAATCCGGGTGCGGATTGAGGAGAGCGTACGGGGGTGTGATGTTTTTGTTATTCAACCCACTTCACCTCCCGCCAATGACCACCTTATGGAACTGCTCATCATGATTGATGCCCTGCACCGTGCTTCTGCAGAACGCATCACCGCAGTTATTCCCTTTTACGGGTACTGCAAGCAGGACCGCAAAACCAAAGGACGGGAACCGATCTCGGCGAAACTTGTGGCAAACCTTCTTGTAACTGCTGGAGCTGACCGGATTCTCACCATGGACCTCCACGCAGGGCAGATTCAAGGCTTTTTCGATATCCCGGTGGATAATCTCGCCGCTCAGTCCCTTCTTGCCCGGTATTTTGCAGCCAAAAACCTTGAGAATGTCGTGGTAGTGAGCCCAGATGTGGGGGGTACTGCCAGGGCGCGGAATTTTGCGAATCGTCTTGGTGTTGATCTTGCGGTTATTGACAAGCACCGTCCGACCTACTCTCAGGTTATGGTGATGAATGTCATTGGAGACGTGAGGGGGAGAACAGCAATTATCGTTGATGACCTTATTGATACCGCAGGGACTCTTGTTGAGGGAGCAGAGGCTCTTTTAGAGCGGGGAGCCAAAGAAGTTTATGCCTGTGCGACGCATCCCCTTTTCAGCGAGCCCGCTCTTGATCGAATACGGGATTCGGCTATTAAAGAAGTTGTGGTGACGAATACCATTCACCTTGACCGAGAAGAGCTTAGCCGCCGGGTTGGGGATAAAGTTAGGGTTCTCTCGGTAGCGCCAATTTTTGCCGAAGCCATCAAGCGCATTCACGGGGAACGTTCCGTGAGTGAACTCTTCATATAGGGAGTGAGGGACAGGATGAAACGAACTGAAACGATTACGGTTACCCTTGAGCGACGCAAAGAAGTTGGCAAGGGAGGAGCCCGAAAACTCCGTCGCATGGGGTATATTCCCGCTGTTCTTTATTCTCGGGAAAGCAGCAAAGGCTCTGAACCCTTGAAAATCAGCCTTGGGGAAGTTGAACGTCTCCTGCGTATCCCAGGAATCACGCACCACATTCTTGAGCTCTCTATTGATGGTGAGAAACGTCGGGGCATCATCAAGGATATCCAGCGTAACCCGATAAAAAACGAGATTTGGCATATCGATTTCTACGAGGTCAAGGCTGATCAGAAAATCTCTATTACTGTTCCCGTGGTTATCCAGGGTGAAGCCAAGGGGGTTAAAGCCGGTGGTATTCTTGAACTTGCTACTCCAGAACTCGAAGTTGAATGCTTTCCCGATGCTATTCCTGAGGCTATCGTTGTGGATGTGACGAATCTTGAGATTGGCGATGCTATCCACGTTCGGGAACTCAAGGTTCCTGAAGGGGTTACCATCGCGGAGAATCCTGATGAGGTCGTGGTAGTCATCACCCCACCTGAGGTCGTTGCCGAAGAAGCGCCGTCTGAAGAGGAGCCAGAAGCTCCGAAAGTCATTGCTAAGGGCAAAGCTGAGAAGGAAGAAAAATGAGGTTGACTCGTGTTCCTTGTGGTGGGGCTTGGGAATCCGGGAAAGCGTTTTGCTGAGACCCGGCATAACGCAGGGTTCCGGGTGGTAGATTCTGTAGCAGAGCGCCTTGGATGCCAATGGAAGGTGGCAGATCGCTTTAGCTTTGCCCGAGGCATGGTGAAGGATACAAATGTGTATCTTCTCAAGCCCCTGACCTTCATGAACCTGAGTGGTGAAGGCCTTTTAGCTTTCTTTGCGCATCACGGGCATGTTTTTGAGGAAATTATTGTTGTCCATGATGAACTTGATTTCCCCCCGGGGGTGGTGCGGGTAAAACGGGGTGGAGGTGTGGCAGGTCACCGAGGCTTGCAGTCTTTGGTTGATGCCTTGGGAAGGAGCGACTTTATCCGGGTGCGGGTGGGGATTGGAAAACCAAAGGATAAAAACCTCGTAGTGGACTATGTCCTTGGAGTTCCAGAAGGTGAGGAACGGGAACTGCTTGAATTGGCGGAGAGAAAAGCCGCGGATGCTGTTTTGTGCATTCTTGAGTGCGGGGTAGAGAAAGCTATGAATCGCTTTAATGCCCGGGAGGGAGAACGGCAAGGCAATGGGCAGGAAAAAGCTTGCTGAGACGTTATCTCTTCTTCTTCAGCCGCAGGTGGTTGCGATGTTCCTCTACGCTCTCGTTTCTTTCACCTTCTCCCGGGGGGTTCGGGCAGTGGTGTTCTTTCTCCTTTCAGTACTTTTGGTGAGCGTTCTTCCTACGGTCTTTGTCCTTTCCCTTGCCAAAAAGGGTCATGTATCAGACCCCGACCTCCCGCGCCGAGAGGAGCGCTTTGTCCCGTATCTTGGTATTGTGGGGATGTACGGTGCGCTCTTTGTGCTCCTTTTTATCCTTTCGGCACCGCGGGAGCTTCTTGCCATAACTCTCTGTTACATTGTGGTGACCTTCGTGGGGGCAGTGATTTCGCTTTTCTGGAAGATTAGCCTGCACCTTGCCGGAGTCGCTGGGCCGGTGACAGCCCTGGTGCTTCTTGTGCATCCTGCTTTTAGCGTGCTCTTTGGGCTTCTTGTACCCCTTGGTTGGGCGAGGGTTTTCCTTGGGAAGCACAATCTCCTCCAGGTTGTCTCTGGAAGCCTCATGTCTTCCTTTATCACGTATGGTATAGTCCACTGGGTAGCGTTGTAACCGAATGCAGATGGATGCATGCCTCTTCGAACTTGAACGTTTAGAGCGCGAGCTCTTGGCAAAGCACTCCATTTCGTTTCACCTCCCCGTGTCTTTTGTTTCGCTTTGTGCCCTTTTTCTTGGGAGGAAGTACCCAGTTCTTCAGGTCGTGTCTTGTGCAGAGGAGCGCTCTCGGGCTTTTTGGGAGCTCAAAACGCTTGCAGAGTTTTTTGCACTTGATGTCCCCCTTTTAGAGGGAAAACTTGAAGAGCCTTTTTGGGGGGTGACGCTCCAAAAAGAACTTGGTGCAGTACAGCGGGGGGTTCTTGTTCTTGCTGTTTCCGACATACGAAAGGACGTAGAAGAGCTCTCCTATTTCCTCTCTCATTCTTTCGTCCTTGAAAAGAATGCCCATGTGGATCGGGAGAAGCTTTTGGATCTTCTCTTTTCCTTGGGGTATGAGAAAGCTGAAACTGTTACAGATCGGGGGCAAGTAGCCGTTCGGGGAGAGGTGCTCGATCTCTTTCCGCCACACCTTGAAGAACCAGTTCGGACGTACTGGTGGGGAAACGTTCTTGAGCGAATGCGTACCTTTGACCCCGAGACACAAAGAACCCAGAAAGACATAGAGAGCCTTTTTATCCCTCCCCGAGGTGGCGAATTTCGTATGATCGAGCTTCGAAAGGTCCTTGAGCGCTGGGCGCAGGTTGTCCTCTGGGAGGGGGTTTCCCTGGAAGGAGTGCCTTTTGCCATACCCTATACGGTGTACTCCCGAATTCGGGAGGGGGAAAGGGTTACGCTTCCTGTAGAGCGCGTTCCCTCTTTTCGAGGAGATCTTGCTGCATGCCTCCGTTTTGTAAAGGAAGTGCAAGGGCGGGTTGTCTTCTTCCTGCCGGAAGGGAAAAGGACATCGCTTCTTGAGGTTGCCAAAAGTGAAGGAATTGAAGAAAAGAAGGCACTCTTTGTTGAGGGTTTCTTGCGAGAGGGCTTCTCTTTAGCTCCGTGGGTGTTCCTTGGGGAAGAAGATGTTTTCGGGTATACCTTTGCCCGAGGGAAGGAACGCAGAAAGCTTACCCCCGAGGAACTTCTTGCTTCCCTTGCACCTGGGGATTACGTGGTTCATGAAGAAGAGGGCATTGGTATCTTCCAAGGTCTTCGAGAGATGGTGGTAGGGGGAATCCGCCGGGTGTATCTTGAGATTGCTTATGCAGGAGGCGACAAACTCTATGTCCCTGTGGAAAACGCGTATCTCGTAGAAAAGTACATTGGTGTTGGGGAAGCAAAACCTGAAATCCACCGTCTTGGTAAGGATGACTGGAAGAGGACTAAAGAACGTGTTCGTCGCTCGGTTGAGAAGATTGCTCGAGACCTCCTTGAGCTTTATGCCCGGAGGCATATTGAAAGGGGCCACGCCTTTTCCCCTGATACTCCCTGGCAAAGAGAACTTGAGCTCTCCTTCCCCTTTCTTGAAACACCAGATCAAAAACGAGCTATTGAAGAGGTCAAGCGGGACATGGAAAGCCCCCGTCCCATGGATAGGCTCATTTGCGGGGATACGGGGTATGGGAAAACAGAAGTAGCTATTCGGGCAGCTTTTAAGGCGGTCATGGATGGGAAGCAGGTTGCCGTTCTTGCCCCAACGACCCTTCTTTCTGAGCAACACTACCTTACGTTTACAGAGCGCATGAAGAACTTTCCGGTCCGGATTGCGGTGCTGAACCGCTTCCGAAGTCCAAAGGAACAGGAGGAAATTCTTGAGAAAACTGCTCGAGGGGAGATTGATATCCTCATTGGAACACACCGTCTACTCCAAAAAGACGTTCGGTTTAAGGACCTTGGGCTTCTTATTATCGACGAAGAGCAACGCTTTGGGGTCATGCACAAAGAACACCTTAAAAAACTCCGCACCAGCGTCGACGTTTTGACCCTTACGGCTACTCCTATTCCCCGGACGCTGTACCTTTCGCTTCTTGGTATTCGGGATATTAGCGTTATCGAAACCCCTCCAGAGGGTCGAAAACCAGTGTACACCCTCATCCTTCCACGGAGCCTCAAAACTATTGAGGAGGCAATTACGCGAGAACTCAAGCGGGGAGGGCAGATTTTCTATGTGTGCCCTCGAATTCGGGATCTCATCCAGGTAGAACGGGAAATCCGCAGTCTCTTTCCTAGTCTTCCTCTTGCTGTGGCTCATGGGAGGCTCCGGGGGAGAGACCTGGAACGAATCATGGAGGATTTCTATCGCGGGGAGGTACCGCTTCTTCTCTCCACCACCATTGTGGAAATTGGCATCGATGTTCCTCGGGCAAATACCATCATTGTAGACTTTGCTCCCTTTTTTGGTCTTGCGCAGCTTTACCAGTTGCGAGGCAGGGTAGGGAGATTTGATCAGGAAGCCTACGCCTATTTCCTCTACCCCAAAAACCTTACCCCCGAGGCACGGGAACGGCTTGAAGCTCTTCTTGAGTTTGGAGGAACAGGGTCGGGTTTGAAACTTGCTCTTCGGGACCTTGAGATTCGTGGTGCTGGAAACATTCTAGGAACAGAACAGCACGGTTTCATCCAGGAAGTGGGATTTTCTCTCTACATGAGGCTCCTTGAAGAAGAAATTGCCCGTCAACGTGGAGAAGAGGTAGGAGCATCTGGTCCTGAGCCGGTTATTCGTCTTAGGGAGGAAGCATTCATTCCCTCCTCGTACATTGAGAATGAAACGGAACGTTTGCGCTTTTACCAGCGCCTCTTCACCGCGCGAACAGAAAAAGACCGAAAAGAGCTACTCGAGGAAATGGAAGATCGCTTTGGAAGGATGCCTGAAGAGGTTCGTCGCCTTTTTGAGATTACACGCCTTCGTTCTTATGCTAAAATAACTCAGGTTGCAGGTGTTGAAGAGCGAAGCGATGGTATATACCTTACAGCACCTCTTGAGGTGCTTGTACGGTACAGGGAGGAAGGAAAGAACTTCGGTATTGAAGGAACAATCGTAGCAGAGGAGGCGCGGGTTTTCCTCCGTTTCCCCCGGATGCCGGCTGCTACGCTTTGTGAGCTTTTTGAAAGGGTGGCAAATCATGGCGGAACAAAAGCGCATCGGTGAGCTTTTTGAAGAGCTTGTCGAAACGGTGGCTCGACTCCGGGGGGAAAATGGCTGTCCCTGGGACCGGGAGCAGACTCGGGAGAGTTTAAAGCCCCTCATGCTTGAAGAGCTCTACGAAGCCTTCGATGCTATAGATTGTGGGAATGAAGAAGCGCTCCAGGAAGAGCTTGGAGACATGCTTCTTCACATTGTTTTCCATGCCCAGATTGGTCAAGAAAAGGGCACATTTACCATTGGAGATGTTCTCACCCGCATTATTGCCAAAATGTATAAACGTCACCCCCATGTGTTTGGTAGAGAAAAGGTGCGGGATGTTGATGAGGTTCTCCTCAACTGGGAGAGAATCAAGGAAAAGGAACGTCAAAAGGGTGGGATGCTTGCTTCCCTCCCCAAAAGCCTTCCAGCTTTGCTTCGAGCTTTCTCCATGCAGGCCCGGGTCGCTCGAGTAGGGTTTGACTGGAAAAATGCGGAAGAGGTCCTAAAAAAGGTTGAAGAGGAGTGGCGGGAATTTCAGGAGGCTTGGAAAGCAAACGACGCAAAACGCCTGGAGGAGGAGTGGGGAGACCTTATTTTTGCCCTTGTGAACTTGGCGCGACATCTCGGTATTCAGCCCGAGGATGCTCTTCAGCGAACCTGTGACCGCTTTGCCGAGCGATTTTCTTTTATTGAAGAAAGCTTGAAGGCTTTGGGGAAAAATATCGCTGAGGCTTCCTTAGAGGAGATGGATGCCCTATGGGAAAAAGCCAAAAAAGAACCTTTGAAGCACTCTTAGAACGAGTTCGGCTTCTTGTGCCTCTTGTGCGGGGCTGGAATCCCGATTGCATTGTGGGAGTTAATGCCTCGGGGATGCTTCTTGCCAGTGTTTTGAGCGGTATCTTAGAAAGAGAGGTCCGATCCCTTGGGCTTTCTGAGGAACCTCTTCAGGTTCTTTGGGAAGCGGTAGGAGATTTGACGGGGAAACGGGTGGTGGTGGTTGTTCGCTCTTTTGCTTCGGAGAAAGGACGGGAGTTCCTTGAAGAGTTTTTGAAGGCACGAGGTGCCCTTTCCGTGCTTACCATGGTCATGGTGGGAAAGGGTGGGGACTACTCCTGCTTTCCAGAGCTTGAGGGTGAGGGGCTCTTTTCCTGGGAAGAGGAATGCGACTTGATAAATTCCTGAAGGTCTCCCGACTCATCAAGCGCCGTCCGGTGGCGCAACTTGCTTGCCGAAGTGAGCGAGTTCTGGTGAATGGTAAAGTAGCAAAGCCTGCATACCAGGTTAAAGTAGGGGACGTCATTACTCTCAAGTCTCCAGATTGGGAAATGACTGTTGAGGTTGTATCGCTTTCTGTATCCCAAAATGCAGAAGAGCCCATGTATCGGGTGATTAAAGTAGAGAGAAAGGAGGAGTAATCTGGCACGGAGAGTGACTTTTGTGGTTCAGAGTCCAGAGGGGGAGAAGACCTCTGTTTCTGGGTGCTTTGATGAAAGGACAGGAATTATGGCTTTTACCTTGTCAGCTTTTCTTGCCCCTTGTCTTGTGGATCCGTACTTTACGACAACCTACGGCGTTGGTGAGCTGCTCTTGGAGAGCGTGGTTTTTGGCGCCCAGGGTGTGCTCCTTAAGCTTCCGGGGAAGTTTTCCTATGACGGAGGTATGGGGATGCTCACCGCCTTAGGGGTGCGTTTTTTTGATGCCCGGGGGCGAGAGCTTACTGGCATTGGGGATAACCTAAAATACGTGGTTTCCCTTGACTTTTCTTCCTTTCTGAAAAAGCCAAAGGGCTTTACCGTTTTCCTTGCCCTTCAGGAGAGAAAAGGTGAAGTTATCCAGGGCATAGAGCACTTTGCCTCTATCCTTGCACGGTACACTGGTGAGCGCTCTTTGGATTTCCGAAAAGGGAGTGGCATTGGCATGAGCCTTTCGGTGTTTTGGGGTGTCAGAATTGCCGAGGGGAGGGAGGTCTGTGCCTGAGCGTATTGTTTTCCGCTTCCCAGAACAGGGAGTTTCGGTAACAGCAGAGCTTTTCGATACCGATCTTGCCCAAAAAATCCTTGGTATTTTGCCTTTTGAAGGGCGGGTAAACACCTGGGGAAAGGAGATTTACTTTCCCATTCCGGTAAAAAGTAGTATTACGCACCCCCGGGATGTAGTGGAAAAGGGAGATATTGCGTATTGGCCTGATGGAGCGTGTCTTTGTCTCTTCTTCGGACCCACTCCAGCGAGTCGGAATGCTCAAGAAATTCGCCCAGCAAGCCCGGTAGAAGTGGTTGGAAAAATAGAGGGAGATTGCACTCCTCTTGAAACAATCCCCTCAGGAAGTGTAGTCCGAGTTCTAAGGAAAGAAGGGAGTGACGCATAGTGAGCACTATTTTTGATGTCCATGCACGAGAAATTCTTGACTCTCGAGGAAACCCAACCATTGAGGTGGAGGTGACTTTAGCCTCAGGGGTTTTTGGACGGGCAGCAGTACCCTCTGGAGCCTCAACCGGAACCTTTGAAGCCGTGGAGTTGCGGGATGGGGACAAAAGCCGCTACCACGGCAAGGGTGTCCGCAAGGCTGTGGAGAACGTCAATGAAATCATTGCCCCTGAAATTATTGGTCTTGATGCTTTGAATCAGGCGCTCATCGATAAGACCCTCATTGAGCTTGATGGAACTCCAAATAAGAGCAAACTCGGGGCCAATGCCATACTTGGGGTTTCTCTTGCTTGTGCAAAGGCTGCAGCAGCGTATACGGATTTACCACTGTACCGGTATCTTGGTGGGGTCAACGCTCGAGAACTCCCTGTGCCTTTGATGAACATCTTAAATGGTGGGAAGCACGCCGACAGTGGTGTCGACATTCAGGAATTCATGATTGCTCCCTGTGGGGCTTCGAGTTTCTCTGAGGCCCTCCGGATGGGTGCGGAGATTTTCCACACCCTTGCCAAGGTCCTTAAAAAGCGTGGTTACTCTATCGGGGTGGGAGATGAAGGTGGCTTTGCACCGAATCTCCGCTCGTCTGTAGAAGCTATTGAGGTCATCATTGAGGCTATCCAGATGAGTGGGTATGAACCGGGGAAGGATGTATACCTTGCCCTTGATACTGCAGCATCGGAGCTCTACAAAGACGGTGTTTACGTCTTTGAACGTGAGGGTGTCCGCCGTAACGTGGACGAGATGATTGAGTTCTACACCGAGCTTGTGGAGAAGTACCCGATTATTTCCATCGAAGACGGGCTTGCAGAAGAAGACTGGGAAGGGTGGAAAAGGCTCACCTTTGCTCTGGGGCATCGAGTGCAGCTTGTGGGAGACGACCTTTTTGTAACGAATAAGGAACGACTCCTTCGAGGTATTCGGGAGAAATGCTGCAATTCTATCCTGATTAAGCTCAATCAGATTGGGACACTCACTGAAACCCTTGAAGTGATCGAAATCGCTAAAAAAGCCGGGTATACTGCGGTTGTTTCTCATCGTTCGGGAGAAACGGAAGATACTACTATTGCTGATCTTGCTGTAGCTTGCAACACTGGGCAAATTAAAACAGGTTCTCTGTGTCGGTCAGAGCGTATTGCCAAGTACAATCAGCTTCTGAGAATCGAGGAAGAACTTGGGAATGCCGCTATATTCCGAGGGAAAGAGGTTTTCCGAATCTCTTCCTCCTGAACCAAAATGGGGTAAGATTCTTTTCATCGTGCTCTTCACCTTTGCGCTCTTTTTCTTTTCCCCTCGCTTTAGCGCAAAGGTAGCGGAGTACATGCGTTTTTCCCGGGAGCTCGAGGACCTGACGTACCAGGAAAGAGAAATTCGGGCTGAAGTCGAACGCCTTGCGAAAGAACGCCGATACCTTGAAGAGGACTGGTACATTGAGAAGCTTGCCCGGGAGAAGCTCAAACTTGTCAAACCAGGGGAAATCCTCGTTCGTGTCATTAAGCCCGGGGAGGAGTAGCCCCGGGCTTTTCATCGTGCCTTGATGAAATCCTGATGCCCTGGAGCTTCAATAGTTGCTGATGCGTTAGGAAGCAAAGTTTGGGAGTTGGGTTCTCCTCCCTTGCACCCTATACAAAGGAAGAAAGCAAGGCACAAAGAAGAAAGGAGCAAAAAGAGTTTCTTTCCCATTCTTTCCCCTCCTTCCAGAAAGATTCCATGTTCCTTTTCGTTTTATATTACCACGTTCTGCGCATTGACGCCAAAAGAGAGTCTGGTATAATATGGGTGCAAGCGGGGCTGTGGCGCAGTTGGGAGCGCGCCTCCTTGGCGTGGAGGAGGTCACGGGTTCAAATCCCGTCAGCTCCACCAGACAATTCAAGCTCGTCCGTGAAGGACGGGCTTTTTCTCTATCGGGGGGTTTCCTGTGGCACAGGGGTACGATTTTGCAACGATTGAGGAAAAGTGGCAAAGACGCTGGGAAGAGGCAAAAATTTTCGAGAGTGAGCGAGACGCGACCAAAAAGAAGTACTACGTCCTTGAAATGTTTCCCTATCCTTCTGGTGACCCGCACATGGGTCACGTGAAGAACTATGTCATTGGTGATGTAGTAGCTCGTTACTTCATTCGCAAGGGATATAACGTCCTCCATCCCATGGGCTTTGATGCTTTCGGTTTGCCCGCGGAGAATGCCGCTATTCAGCATGGAATACACCCAGCGGTCTGGACACGTGAGAAAATTGAGCGCATGCGAGAGGTCCTGAAGCGTCTTGGAATTTCCTACGACTGGCGGCGGGAAGTCCGGACCTGTGAACCTGAGTATTACCGCTTTACCCAGTGGTTTTTTCTCCAGTTCTACAAGAATGGTCTGGCATACAAAAAGGAAGGGCCTGTGAATTGGTGTCCCTCTTGTGCCACGGTGCTCGCTAACGAGCAGGTTGTGGATGGGGTCTGTGAGCGCTGTGGAACCCCAGTGGTGCGTCGAAAGCTCAGCCAATGGTACTTCCGAATTACGAAGTACGCTGAGGACCTCCTCAAGGATATGGAGCTTTTGGGGAACTGGCCGGAGCGGGTCCTCACCATGCAGAAAAACTGGATTGGGAGAAGCGAGGGAGCATACATTGATTTCTTTATTCCCGATCTTGGGAAGACTATTACGGTTTTCACCACTCGCCCGGATACGGTCTTTGGAGTCACCTTTTTCCTTCTTGCTCCTGAGCATCCTTTGGTTGACGAACTGGTCGCGGGGACACCGTATGAGGCAAAGGTCCAAGAATTTCGGGAACGCATTGCCCGAAAAAGTGAAATCGAACGTATTTCCGACCTTTCTGAGAAAGAGGGCATGTACATTGGGCGTGAAGTGGTCAACCCGGTCAATGGTGAACGAGTCCCTATTTGGATTGCCGATTACGTTCTTCTGGAATATGGTACCGGGGCAGTTATGGCTGTTCCAGCGCATGACGCAAGGGACTGGCAATTTGCGAAAAAATACAACCTCCCCATTCGGCAGGTTATTGCTCCCTTGGAGGGTTCTTTTGAGGGCTGTTATACCGATCCAGGCATTATGGTGCATTCGGGACCCTTCAGCGGTCTCCCTTCTGAGGAGGGAAAGGAAAAAATTATCGCTTTTCTTGAAGAGCGGGGTTTGGGGAGGAGGGCTGTATCCTATCGCTTGAGGGATTGGCTCATCTCGCGCCAGCGGTACTGGGGAGCCCCAATCCCCATCATCTACTGCGACCGTTGCGGGGAGGTCCCGGTTCCTGAGGAAGATTTGCCGGTGCTCCTTCCGCCCAATGTGGATTTCCTGCCCACTGGTCCTTCGCCTCTTGCTCGTTGCGAGGAGTTTGTCAATACGACTTGCCCTCGCTGTGGAGGTAAAGCTAAGCGAGAGACTGACACCATGGATACCTTTGTGTGTTCTTCCTGGTACTATCTTCGCTACTGTTCTCCCTGGGCGCAGGATAAACCTTTTGAGAAAGAGGATGTCGACTACTGGATGCCGGTTGACCAGTACATCGGTGGAGTAGAACACGCCATTCTCCACCTTCTCTACGCTCGCTTCTTTACCAAAGTCCTTTATGACCTTGGTCTGGTGAAGTTCCGAGAACCTTTCACCAATCTCTTCGCCCAGGGTATGGTGACAAAAGACGGGGCGAAAATGTCCAAATCCAAGGGTAACACGGTGAGTCCCCGGGAGATTATCGAGAAGTTTGGGGCTGATACCGTAAGAGTGTTCATTCTCTTTGCGGGTCCTCCGGAACTGGACATGGAATGGTCCGATCGAGGGGTTGAAGGAGCTTTCCGCTTCCTAAACCGGGTGTGGCGTACGGCAAATGAGGTCCTTCTTCTTGAGCCTCAAGAAGGCGCGCCTTTTGATGCAAAGGCGTATGCTCGCCTTGAGCGGAGAATACACCAGACAATCTTTAAGGTTGACACCGACATTACGGAGAAGTTTCACTTTAACACGGCGATAAGCGCCATGATGGAACTTTTGAACGACGTAACTGAGTATCTCCGCTTTGTAGGAGAGAAGGGTGCGCATCCGAAGGAGAAGGACCTTCTTCTCTTTGCAATGCGAACTCTTACCTCCCTTCTCAACCCCATTGCCCCCCATATTACTGAAGAGCTCTGGGAGCTCCTTGGAGGGGAGGCGTACCTTTCGAAGGCTCCCTGGCCGGAGTACGATGCAACGAAACTCCACGAGGATATGGTGGAAGTTGTGATTCAAATCAACGGCAAGGTTCGGGGAAAGATTACCGTACCTCGAGGGCTTGAAGAGGAGGAAGTCCTCAAGCGTGCTCTTGAGGATGAGCGCATAAAACAGTGGCTTAATGAGAAACCGTTACGAAAGTACATTTACGTTCCCGATAAACTTATGAATATTGTGGTATGATGTTCTCCTCAAGGCGCGAGAAAATCTTTGCTCTCGGTGTGTCGCTTTGCGCTTTCTTCTTTATAGGGATTGTGTGGTGGGTGAACCACCCAAAGGTGCACAGTCCTGTTTTCTTCGTTGTCCAGATTGAAGGAGCGGTGAGGAATCCCGGGGTTTATAAGGTTCCTGAGGGAACGCGCCTTTTTGAGCTTATTGAATATGCTGGAGGAGCACAAGACAACGCAAATCTCCAAGGGTTGAACCTTGCCGCTTTTCTCTATGATGGGCAAAAAATAACCGTCCCCTTTTTGTTACCCCCTTCAGGGGAAGATAAAGTACATGCCGCATCGCGAGTTCCTTCCCCCTCGGGAACATTCCTGGTAAACGTCAACACCGCCTCTTTGAAAGAACTCGAGTCTCTTCCTGGTATTGGTGCAGTTCTTGCCCAGCGCATCATCGAGTACCGAGAACAACATGGTCCCTTCAGGACTTTAGAGGACCTTCTCAAGGTCAAGGGTATTGGCCCAAAGAAGCTTGAAAAGCTCCGCGATTGCGTTACCTTTTAGGTTAACTCTGGGGACTTTCCTCTTTTGGTTCCTCCCGGTACGAAACGTCCCGGATATTCACATCAACCCGGGTGACGGTCATCCCGGTTTTCGTTTCAACGACGTTTTTCACTTCTTTTTGGATTTTCCGGGCAACATCAATAAGTACTGAATCAATGTCAGCCACAATAGCAATCTCAAGGTGCACCGTTTTGTCCTTGACCTCAACTTTAACTCCTTTGTTGAGCTCCCGCTTTCCGATGAGGGCGCTCAAGGACGCTGCCGGAACTCCGGCCATTCCTGTGACCCCGGGGACTTTCATCGTAGTTATCGCAGCAAGAGTGGCAATGATATCCGGAGCAATAGTAATTTCACCAAGAACCTCTGGGGTTTCCTGTTTTGTCTCAACCTGGGGGGTCTCGTGGTACTCCTCGTTCATAGTTCCGCCTCCTTTCTCTCTTTATTGTACACGAACCGGCGTTCCACGTACATGGCAAAAAGAGGATCAAGAATTTCGTATTTTCCAGGGGCGAGCTTTTCTACAACACCGTAGTCGATAAGCTTTGTGAGGATTTTTTGCAAAAGGGCGGGACTTGAAATACCCCACCGGGCAAGAACCTGGGGATGGAAAATTTCTCTTTCTTTCGAGGCAAGAAGCGAAAGGACTCTTTTGAGATGCTTGTACCCTAATGCTTCAAGGAGGACATCGTAGTTGTAGGATTCATGGTGCAAAAGGGTGTCTATGGCAGTGTCTATTGTGTCTTTGGTAATCCACCCTGAAGCAAGGTTCCAGACTTCGTAGGAGACAAACTGCACGTAGTAGGGGTGTCCTCGAGTGATGGCGTAAAGATACTCAAGGGCTTCGGTTTGTACTGGCTTTCCGCTTTTGCGGAATTTCTCCTCAAGGTACAGGAGGGTTTCTTCTTTGGGGAGGAAATTTCCAAGGTCAATGCGCTTTGCCGAGTAGTACAGTGGACCACTTGCGTGGAAAAAGAGTTTTTCGAGCATATGCTTTCGAGAACCAGAAAAGATGTAACTCACTCCTTCTTGCTTTTGGAACACACTCCGAATGTATCCGGGGAGCTCTGGAAGAATGCGCTCGTATTCTTGGAACTCGTCGAGAATAACTACGACACGGCTTTGGAGGGTTGCTGCAAGGCTTTGGGGAAGATGCAGTGCTTCGGCAAGACTTTCCTGATCAGAAGTAGCAGGGTTGAGGGAAAAGGAGACCCCCTTAAGACCTAGACTGAAGGATACACAATGGGCGAGTTTACGCAGGTGTTTGGACACAAAGGCTACTGGATTTTCCTCTTTAAGGATGGCATACGCTCCCTGGATCATCTGGGTGGCAAAGTCCTTGGGGGTGAGAACACCAAAGAGGTCGACGTAAAGGGTTGGAAAACCGCTTTCTTTCATAAATTTCTGTAAAATCCAGGTTTTTCCAAAGCGCCGCGGAGCAATGAGGACGAGGTTCAATCCGTTCTCGATACCTGAGTGTATGGCAGCGTATTCCTTTTCCCGGTCAATGAAACACTCGGGGATATACTCTTTTCCAAAGTGAAAAGGATTCACGGCTTGCCTCCTTATACCTTTTGGGTATATTGTAATACAACGTTTTGGTGAGTTACCAAATTTTACAAACCATTGGCGCTACTCCTCATTGCTGTTGGATGTTTGGGGATTTGGCGAAATCGTTTGCAATTTCTTTCCTTTTTTCTCTTTCCCGAAAAAGCATCTTTTGACAAAAAAGTTCTTTTTGAGTACAATTAGAGCTAAATCGATTTCACAAAGGGGGTGAAACAACGAAAACCTGCGGCAACCTTCTGATTGTTCCTCTGGAAAATACGAGTGAAGGAGGTTTCTGACCATGCGGAGGGGTTTTGTCAGTGTTCTCTTGGTTGGTTTTGTGGTTCTTGCCCTGAGTGCAGCAGCCTGGGGAGAAGGGAAGACCATTAAAGTTCTTGCGATGACTGGTCCCTGGGTGAGTGGCCCGGTGAAGGTCCACGGAGAAGAGTGGGGAAAGATGACCGGAAACCGTGTAGAAGTGATTGAAGTGGATTTCGCGGATCTCTTTCCCAAGATGCAGCATGCTGCAGCAACCCGAAGCAAAGCCTTTGATATCCTCCTTGCCGGAAATATCTGGATGGCTGACCTCGTGGGATGGGGATATGTCATTCCTCTGGATGACTACCTTAAGGACCCCGAAGTGCAATACGAAACCGATGTACCCGATGGAATTAAGCTCAAGAACATGTTTGGTGGAAAAACTTACGGTCTCATTTGTGACAACGACAACATGTACCTCTTCTATCGCAAGGATGTTCTTGGAAACCCCGACTACCGGGCAAAGTTTAAGGAAAAGTACGGTTATGAATACAACGTTCCTCCAAAGACCTTGGATGAACTCATCGATGTGGCTGAATTCTTCAACGGTTGGGACTGGGACAACGATGGGGAGATTGAATACGGTTTTGTGCGAAGCACAAAGCGCGGTGCACAGACATACTTCTATTCCCTTCCTTGGGTAGCTCCTTATGTTGTCGTACCCCGGGACAAAGCCCCGGCACAAGGTATCCTCTACTTCCAACCCGATATGACCCCTCTGGTTAACAGCCCCGGATGGGTTAGGGGAATCGAGAAGTTCATCGAAATGGGGAAGCGAGGTTGTGGCCCTGGTCTTGACTGGGTACGGGGCGACGTGATCAATGAAATCATTCTTGGGCATGCGGCAATGGCGATTGACTGGGGTGACATTGGTCCAAACTCCCATGATGTCCAGTCAAAAGTCAAAGGGCTTATTGGGTATGCGCTCCCACCAGGAACGAAGGAGTACTGGGATTGGCAGAAGGGTGAATGGGTACAGACCGAAGAAGTGCACTATGCTCCAGTTCACTGCTTCAATGGTTGGTCCTTCTACATCACTGCAACCACTGATTACCCGGACCTTTGCTGGGACTTTATAAAGTACATGATTAGTCCTGAAATTAGCGCAAAGGACGTGGCGAACCCCTTCTCTGGATACCAGCCCTGGCGCAAGTCCCACATGGAGAACTTGGAGGCTTGGATACAGGCTGGCTGGACAGAGGAAGAAGCCCGGGAGTACATTGCCAACACCCTTGCGGTAACCGATCATCCCAACGCGGTCATCGACATTCGCATTCCTGGTTCTGCAGAGTACATGGATGTGTATGAACTCCACCTTACCGTTGCCCTCTCTGGAGAAAAGTCAGTACAAGATGCCATGAACGATTGTGCTGCAGAGTGGAATGCTATCACCGAGCGCCTTGGAAAAGACGCACAAACAAAGTTCTATCGACAGCACTTGGGGCTTGAGTAATCTTTTCCCCCACCCCGCCTTGGGGTGGGGATTTTTATTTTGAGGTGGGATATATGGCTATCCGAGCGGAGAGACGCATAAAGTATGCGATGATGCTTCCTGTCCTCATTTTTATCCTTGCTCTTGCGATTTTCCCCCTGATTTTCTCTATCCTTGTGTCCCTAAGCCAGTGGACACCAGGAACCGGTGGTTTGCGTTTTGTGGGGTTGAAGAATTTCCTTGACATGATTCGTGACCCTCGCTTTGCACGCTCTTTTTCGCTTTCCTTTATTTATGTTGGGTCGGCAGTGGGCATTGAACTTGGTCTTGGAATGCTTCTTGCCATGATCCTCCAGAAAGATGTAACGGGGAAGAATTTCTTTCGTGTCACCTATATGCTTCCTATGCTCCTTTCTCCTGTAGCCATTTCGTACGTCTGGAAAATGATTCTTGACTACAATCGGGGGCCCCTGAACTATTTCTTGGGCTGGTTGGGGATTGCCCCCGTGGAATGGCTTGGAAAAGGTGGAACAGCCCTTCTTTCCCTCATCCTTGTTGATGTGTGGCAATGGACTCCCTTTATGATTTTTACTATCCTTGCCGCTTTCGAATCAATTTCTGAGGAACTCTATGAGGCAGCTCTTGTGGATGGTGCTTCTCATGCCCATGTATTCTTCCACATTACCCTTCCTGTGGCTTTTCCAGTGATTATCACTGTGGTGCTTCTGCGGGTTATCGATGCTTTTAAGGTTTTCGATACGGTCTACGTTCTCACCGGAGGGGGACCGGGAACCGCCACAGAAACCCTAAACTTCTACATCTATCTTAAAGGTTTCCGGGCTTTTAACCTGGGGTATGGAACGGCAATGTCTTGGGTGCAACTTATCATTATTAGTGTTATGTTCACGTATTTGACGCGATTCCTCCATCGGATGGGAGTGTTGCGGTAATGCCGGGGACATATTTCAAGGTGCGGGGTAGCTGGCAGAAAGTGGGTATTTATGCCGTGCTCCTTTTCTGGCTCTTTTTCACTCTTTTCCCCATCTATTACAATGTGGTGACCTCTTTTAAGGAACATGAAACGGTCTACGCACCGCGACCCAAGTTCTTTCCTTTTATTGATTTTAAGCCCAGCCTCCTTGGATGGATTCATCTTCTTGGACGAACGGCACCAGGAGAACCGGAGTACCAGGTTATGAAGATTCTTGGGAACCGTGCCGTGTACCTTCGCAACAGCGTCGTAGTGGCTTTGGTGAGTTCTCTTATCACTGTTACCCTTGGAGTGATGGCTGGGTACGCTCTCACTCGCTTTGTGTACCGTCGCTGGAGTAACGAAAACATTGCCTTTTTCATCCTCTCGCAGCGGATGTTTCCCCCGGTGGCTTTAGCTATGCCCTTCTTTATCCTTTTTAACACCCTAGGACTCCTTGACAACATCCTGAGCCTCATCATCGTCTATAGTGTTATGAATCTGCCCCTTGTTACCTGGATTGTGAAGGAGTTCTTTTCGGATCTCCCCCGGGAACTTGAAGAGGCGGCGATGGTTGATGGATGCTCCCGCTTTGGTGCTCTTTTCTCAGTGGTCATACCTCTTGCCATTCCAGGAATTGCTGTTTCGTTCCTTTTTGCCTTTATTTTTGCCTGGAATGAGTTCCTTGTTGCCCTGACGCTCACTTTTGAGAATGCCAAAACCTTACCTTTGCAAATGGCTGGACTGACGACCTTGCGAGGCCCCCAGTACTGGGACATTGCGGCAAGTTCTTTGGTCATTATCATTCCACCGCTCCTTGTGACGATTTTCGCCAACCGGTACATTATCCGGGGATTGTCTCTTGGTGCTGTAAAGGAGTGAGATTATGGAAAAGGTGGAAAAGAAAGTCCAGCGAGTCTGGAGAGCTTTAAAAGAGCGGAGAGAACCAGACCGAGTTCCCCTTACGGACTTCTACTGGAGTGGATTTACTGCAAACTGGAAAAAGGTGCTTGGGCTCCCGGAGGATACCGATATTTACGAGTACTATGACCTTGACGTTAAGGTTATCTCTCCGAATATGGACCCCAAAGTAGAAAGCTGTGTCATTCTTGAGCAAACACCAGACTATGTTACCTTTCGAAGCGGTTTTGGTTGTGTTGTGAAAAAGGTTTTTAGAGCTCCAATGCCTCTTTTCCTTGATTTCTCGGTGAAGAGTGCTGACGACTTTGCCTCTTTTACTTTTGACGATCCTCGAGATGATCGTCGGTACTTTGAAAAGCGCTGTGACATCATCAACTGTGGCGATAGTTTCGGAGAGTTGCCAAGTTTTGTTGAGGATATCGAGCACAATAAGGATACGTTCTGCCTTTTTGGTTCTGTGTGTGAGCCCTATGAGGCTATGTGGCGTATCCGAGGGACTGAGGGACTTCTTGTCGATCTTGTTCTGGAAAAGGAGAAAGTAAAAGCCTTTGCTGAGCGGATTACAGACTTCATGCTTGGGATTGCTGAGCGGGAAATTGAGCTTGCTCCCCTTACTGGGATGGTTATCTGGGGTGATGTGGCTTACGATAAGGGGATGTTCTTCTCCCCAAAGCTCTGGCGGGAAGTCTTTTTCCCCTGTGTGAAACGATTGTGTGACTTCCTGCATAGGCATAATCTTATTGTGGTGTACCATGGATGTGGAAGGAGTCTTGAGATTTTCCCCGACCTTATTGAGGCAGGGATTGACGTCTACCATCCCCTTGAAGCCAAAGCGGGGATGGATCCAGTAGAACTTAAAAAACAGTATGGAGACCGAGTAGCTTTCTTTGGGGGTCTTGACAGCCGCGTTCTTGGGTATGGGACCTGGGAAGATATTGAGAAAGAAGCTCTATACAAGCTCCAGGCAGCTCGGGGTGGGGGGTACATGCCGGCTTCGGACCACTCTGTGGCCAGTAATGTGGATCCCCTTCTCTATGATCGGTTGATTCGCTTTCTTAAGGAACGGGGAACGTATCCTTTGCGACTTTCCTAAGACAATGACCACAATTTACGATGTTGCTCAAAGGGCAGGAGTTTCTCCGGCTACTGTCTCGCGGGCGCTGAGTGGGGCAAAGGGAGTAAGTGAAGCCACAAGGCAAAAAGTCCTTGCGGCTGCAAAGGAGCTGCATTACTCCCCAAATTACATTGCTCGAAGCTTGAAAAAGCGCCAAACAAACACTATTGCCCTTATCATTTCTGATATCACCAATCCTTTCTTTACCACTCTTGCCCGGGGTGTTGAGGATAAGGCCTCAGAGCATGGCTTCAACACGATTTTTTGCAATACCGATGAGGACCCAAAAGTTGAAGCGGCGTACGTGGAACTTATGCTTCGGCGACAAGTTGATGGCCTTCTCATTTCAAGCTGCAGCGATGGGGAGTCGTTGCGTCTCCTTGCCCGGAAGGATGTTCCGGTAGTCCTTGTGGACCGAAGGATTACTCATTCTCGGTGGGATTACGTTATTGGGGATAGCGAATACGGGGCATACGCTCTTACTCGGCATCTCATCGAAGTCCATGGAAAGAGAAGAATAGCTATCATTTCTGGCCCTCTTGTTCTTTCCACAAGCCGAGAACGGATAGAGGGTTACAAAAGAGCATTGCGCGAAGCGGGTGTGGTTCTTTCTCCAGAGTACATTCGTGTCGGAGCATACAAGGAGGAATTTGGTTACCAAGCTATGCGGGAACTTCTTGCTGGCAGTTTCTCAGTTGAAGCGGTTTTTGCTGGGAACAACGTCATCGCGGTTGGGGTTATTCGGGCGGCTCGGGAGCTGGGAGTGCGGGTACCTGAAGATCTTGCTCTGGTGACCTTTGACGACTTTGACCTTCTTTCAGCGCTTTTCCCCTTTCTCACCGCGGCAAAACAACCAGCCTACACTATTGGAGCAATAGCTGTGGAAATGCTCCTTGAGCGTATCCGGGGGGAGAAGATTCGTGAGCGCCGAGAGGTTGTGCTACGACCAGAAATTATTATTCGGAAATCCTGTGGATGTCCATAAAGGGGGGTATCATGGTGCGCCGTTTTGGCATGGTTATTAAGCTCAAGCCTGACAAAGTCGCAGAGTACAAGGAACTCCATCGAAATGTTTGGCCGGAAGTACTGAAGACCATCAAAGACTGCCACATTCAAAACTACACCATTTTTTACAAAGATGGCTATCTCTTTAGCTACTACGAATATACCGGAGATAATTACGAGGAAGACATGGAGAAGATGGCGGCCGACCCAATAACCCAGAAGTGGTGGGCTCTCTGCAAGCCCTGCCAGGAACCCCTTGAGACTCGGAAAGAGGGGGAATGGTGGGCGGAAATGGAAGAGGTATTCCATCTCGACTGAGGAGTACCGTATTCTTCTCAGAGCCCGCTTCATTAATTAAGAAAGTTAATTAAGAAAATCCCCTGTACAGAGTGGTCCCATTATGCTACACTGTTTCGTGAACGTTAACGGCCATGACACCAAAAAAGCGTCCAACCATCAAAGATATTGCCCTGGCTTCGGGGTTTTCTATTGGTACTGTTGACCGGGCACTCCACGGGAGGAAGGGAATTAACTCCGAAACCCGCAGGAAAATCCTTGCCGTGGCCCAAGAACTTGGATATGAGACGAATCGTGTGGCAAGCGTCCTTTCCAAAAATACCCCTTTGATTCTTGCTGCTCTCTTCCCGCGAGAGCTTCACTATTTCTACGACGATGTTCGGCGAGGATTCTACGATGCGGTGCAGGAACTCCGGGACTTTCGGGTCCTTCCACATGTTTGCGAGATTGAGGCTTTAGGAAAGGGCGAAGAAGAAGTCCTTGAAAGATTGCTGGCAGAGGACATCGATGGGTTAATCCTCGTTCCCGGACATCGGAGCCGTCTCAACAGGTATATCGATCGCTTTGCTGAACGGGGTGTTCCTACGGTTACGGTCTCTACCGATGCTCCAGGAAGCAAGCGTCTCAGTGCCGTATACGTAGATCCGAAGAAAAACGGGGAACTTGCCGGAGAGCTCATGGCCCGTTTTCTGCAAGGAAGAGGTTCTGTGGCTATCATGGTAGGGTCTTTGGAGATTGAGGACCATTTTCAGAAGGTTCAAGGTTTTTTGGCTTCCTGGGAGCGTTTTGCGAAAGACGGGGTGGTTCGTGTTCTGGAAAACGAGGAGAAAGAGGAGGTGGCGTACGAAAACACCTTTTTGGCACTTCGAGAGATTCCCAATCTTCGGGGAATATACGTAGCTACAGCAAATTCGCCTGCGGTATGCCAAGCTCTTGAGGACGGAAAACGCGTCGATGAGGTTGTGGTGATAGCTACTGACCTTTTTGAAGAGATAGTGCCGTATCTTTCAGGGGGGGTGATCCAAGCCACAATATTTCAGAACCCTTACCGTCAGGGGTTTGAAGCGGTGATGCTCCTTTTTCGGTTTCTCTTTGAGGGGGTAGTGCCACCTTTGTGTCGGTATCTTGAGCCCGTTGTGGTGATGCGGAGTAACATGGAATTCTACCTTTTAAAGGAGGGAGAAAAATGAAGCGGGGTATCCTTGTGGGTGTGGTGAGTCTCTTGGTGATGTTTTGTGCTGTAGCCTGGGCGGTGAATCTTGTTGTCTGGTCCTCTCCAGATAACGCCGATGCCCTTTATGAGCTTGCCCAGAACTTTATGGCTCAAAATCCTGAGGTGCAAATTGAAGTAACACCACTCTCTTGGGAAGTCCTCTATCCAAGGATTCTCCAAGACCTTACCAGTGGCGCTGGGTCTTTTGATGTTACCACCTGGGACCTCATGACTGCGGGAGCTATCGCTCCGGGAATGCTTGACCTTGATGCCTTTGCTCGGGAACATCCAGAACTTGTGGATCCAAACTTTGATGATGCTGATTTTATTCCTACAGCACGGTACGTCTATGGCTTTTGGAGGGAAAAACGCATTGGATATCCCTTCTATGGCGCAGCAATGTTTTTCTTCTACCGAAAAGACCTTTTCAATGACCCAGTGCTCCAAGAGAAATTCAAAGCTGAATACGGAAGAGACCTTGCTGTTCCCAAGACTTGGGAAGAGGCAAAGGAGGTAGCAAAGTTCTTTACTAGGAAGTTTAATCCTGATTCGCCTACAGAATACGGTATCGCCCTTATGTTCCCACGTACCCATACGCTCTTCTACATGTACCTCAACTTCTTTGCTCCTTATCGGCGAAGCCCAGAGGGTATTGCTAAGTTTGGAGAGGTTGACCTTGACTGGGGTGACTACTTCACCGCTACTGGACTTCCTGCCTTTAACTCTGAGGAGGGTGTTCGGGCACTTCAAGATATGATTGATCTCATGCAGTATGCACCAGACCCCCTTGGCTCAGACTATGGAGAGACCCTTGAGGCTTTCGGGAAAGGCCTGGTAGCTATGGTTCCTCAATGGACAGCATGCCTTGCGAGCTGGAAGGAATCACCAGCATTGCAGCCTTTTGAGGAGAAGGTTGGTGTAGCGGTTATGCCGGGTGGGGCTCCCGTAAGCGGTGGATGGGGACTTGGAATCAACGCCGCCTCAAAGAACAAAGAAGCAGCCTTCCGCTTCATTCAGTATGCTACAAGTAAAGAGGGCGACAAAATCCAGTGGCTCAAATACCGTATTGGTCCAACCCGAAAGTCTGTCCTTGAGGACCCCGAGGTTCTTGCCGATTCCCCATGGCTTAAAGAGGCATACCTTGCTTCTTTGGAGGGTGCTTCGCACCGTCCTCGAATTCCTGAGGAACCTCGTCTTGAGGATATCCTGGTTGGGGTGCTCTCTGAAATTCTCCTTGGGCAACAGCCGAATACCGTTGAGACCCTTAACCTTGTAGCTGATGAGTGGAAAAGGATTCTTGGGAAGTAAGGGGAAAAGCAGGGGGCGCATATGCGCCCCCTTGCTTTTTGGGTGACTATTATGCTGGCGAAAAAACGAGCGAAAACCATTGGCTTCCTTATGGTCCTCCCCCTTCTTATGGTTCTCCTTGGTCTTACTCTGTACCCTTTTGGGTACATGGTGTATATGTCCTTTTTCCGATACTCTCTTGCCTCCTGGGAAAAACCGCAATTTATTGGCTTTTCGAATTATCGGGATATTTTCCGGGATCGTACAGCAACCTCAAGCGTTGATTTTACCCTCCTACTTCTTGCTGTTGCCGTACCTCTTGAAGTGCTTCTTGGCCTTGGTATAGCCTTCCTTTTGCGGGATACTTTTGGAGAGCGGGTTTTTCGAAGCATCCTTCTCATACCCATGATGGTACCAGCGGTGGTTGCGGGGATTGCCTGGAAAATGCTCTACAACTTCGAATTTGGACCGATAAATTACTTCCTTTCACTTTTTGGCATCCCCAAAATCTCTTGGTTGGGGACGCAGGTTTTTTCCCGCCTGGGGGTCATTCTCATTGATGTGTGGCAGTGGACCCCCTTTGTGTTTCTGGTTCTTTATGCTGGGTTACAGTCACTACCTCGGGACATTGTGGAAGCAAGCCTTGTGGATGGCGCAAGTGGCTTTGCAGCATTCCGCTACATTGAGCTCCCCCTTTTGCGCCCCCTTATCTTTGTCCTTCTCATCATCCGGGTCATTGACGCTTTAAAGATTTTTGATATTGTCTACATGGTGACCTTTGGAGGTCCCGGCTCAAGCACCCATTCGTACAGTTTCTACATCTACAAGGTTGGAGTCTCTTTTGGTTGGGATATTGGATACGCTTCGGCGCTTAGTGTACTCTTACTCATTGCCGTAATGCTTCTTGTGAATCTCCTTATTCGGGTGCTTCGCCTCAAGGAGACTCTTGAGCTTTAGGAGGAAGGATATGCGGTGGGTTCGGATTTGGGCAAAAGGTGCCCTTGTGGCTCTTGTTCTTTTCTTCTTCCTCTTTCCAGTGTACTGGCTTGTGATCACGGCTTTTAAAAAGAGCGAAGAGTGGTTCACCTGGCCTCCAACCTTTTGGCCCTCTTTGTGGACTTTGGGGAACTTCATGGGGGTGGAGGGAGGATTTTTTGGGAGCGCCACTACCGCCATCGTCACTATCACACCGTATCTTCGAAATAGCCTTGTGGTGGCGCTTTTTGTGGCACTTCTTACTACCGTTATTTCTGCCCTTGCGGCCTATGCAGTGTCGCGGTTTAAAATTGGAGGCATGCGCTTCGTTTCCTGGATTATATCTATCCGTATGCTTCCACCTATTGCTTCAGCTTTGCCACTTTACGTCATTTTTTCACGTTTGCGACTCATCAATACTTGGTGGGCGCTTATCCTTGCTCACTTAGTTATCACCGTACCCTTCAGTACCTGGATTCTCATCACCTTCTTTAACGAAATTCCTAAAGAACTTGATGAGGCAGCTTTTGTGGACGGAGCAGGAGTGGGACAGTGCTTCTTTGTGGTGATTTTGCCCCTTGCTGCTCCAGGGCTTGCTGCGGTGGCAACCCTCTCGTTCATTCAAAGCTGGGGAGAGTTTCTCTTGAGCCTTGTTCTCACCACGGGAAAGGAGGCACAAACCTTGCCTTTATACCTTGGGCGCTTCATCACTGGTTGGCGTATTGCCTGGGGGCCTCTTGCTGCTGCCGGAATTGTCACCATGCTCCCGGTAGTGGTCTTTTCCCTCCTTGCTCAGCGGTATCTCGTGCGCGGCCTCACCTTTGGGGCAGTAAAAGGATGAAAGGAGGATTTTTATGACCTCGCGGGAACGAGTTCTTAAGGCACTTTCTCATGAGGAACCTGACAAGCTCCCTCTTGATCTTGGGTCGACGCTTGTCACGGGTATCCACGTCTCAAGTCTCCACAAGCTCAAGGTTGCCCTTGGGCTCATTCGCCCTGAGGACCCAGTAAAGGTCATCGATCCTTTCCAGATGCTTGGGGAGGTGGATGAGGAACTTCGAAAAGTCCTT
>CALAIW010000017.1 GCA_937922705.1 uncultured bacterium
GCGAATTCTTTCCCGAGAGTGACGGAGGACATACCACCGCTCAATAAAGACGGCTAAGGCTATGACTGAACAGGCTACAATAGGGTACATAACGTACCCACCTTTGGCTATGATTGAGAAAATCTGCATGGTGTTACCTCCTTGCAAAGGGAGATCTATCCAAACCTCCCAGTAAGGTAATCCTCAGTCTCCTTCCGGCGAGGGTTTGTGAAAATTTGAGCAGTAGGACCAAACTCTATAAGGCGCCCCATAAGGAGAAAGGCAGTATAGTCAGACACCCGTGCTGCTTCCTGCATGTTGTGGGTTACGAGAATAATAGTGTACCGTTCTCGAAGCTTTTTAATCAGCTCTTCAATCCGGGCTGTAGCAATAGGGTCAAGAGCAGAAGCTGGCTCATCCATGAGAAGAATTTCGGGTTCCACAGCAATGGCCCGAGCAATACAGAGACGTTGCTGTTGACCACCCGAGAGTTCAAAAGCTGAAGCGTGTAATCGGTCCTTTACCTCATCCCAAAGCGCTGCTGCTCTAAGACTCTCCTCAACTCGCTCTTGAATAGCTTTCCTATTCTTCCAACCTTGTACTCGCAAACCGTAAGCCACGTTCTCAAATATACTTTTAGGAAAAGGATTCGGGCGCTGAAAGACCATACCAATACGGCGACGAAGTGCCACCGGATCGACTGAGTCTCCGTATATATTTTCTCCATCGAGCAGAATTTCTCCTTGCACCCGGAGGTTCTCATAAAAATCGTTCATCCGGTTAATACTCCGAAGGAGTGTTGACTTTCCGCAACCTGAGGGACCAATAATAGCTGTTACCCTATTTTCTGGAATCTCCAGGGTAATGTTGTAAAGAATTTGCTTTTCTCCAAAGAAAACATTGAAGTCCCGTATGCTAAGCTTCACCTTCTCTCCAAGCATGTCACCACTTCCCTACCACGCAGAGCCTACTTCGACTGGCCACAACCATCCCCGCTTCACAGAGTAGAGGCCGCGGTTTCTCTCCGAGAGGAGGAGTTTCTCTTTTTGATCACTCTTTTCGATTTTTGCTTCCTCCTTTCCCGTTTACCCCCTCAATTAAACCAATCTTCTCTGGGAAAATCAACTTCTCCTTAAGAGCGTTAATCTGGCGTTTTAGAGCATTCTTCCCCACTCCAAGCTCCTCGCTTAGAACGCCGATAATTTCTTTGTCCCGCAAACCCCTCTTTATGAGGAACTCGAGAAACCTTTCGGACACTTGTGTCTTTTCTTTCTTCTTTCCTTGTCCCTCAACAACAATGAGAACCTCACCACGAACGTCCTTCCTTCGGAGTTCTTCTTGAACTTCCACAACTGTTCCCCGAAGGATTTCTTCGTGAAGCTTTGTTAACTCCCGAGCCACAAGAACCTTCCGGTCCTTTCCACCAATTTCCTGGATATCTCCAAGAACTTCAAGAACCCTTTTGGGTGACTCATAAAGCACAGTCGCCTGAGGAAGGGTAAGGACTTGCTCAAGAATGGCCTTTCTTTCCTTCTTTTTCCTGGGAAGAAAACCTAGAAAGGTGAAACCCGAAAAGGAGAATCCAGAGTACACAACTCCAAGGAGAACTGCTGATGGACCAGGGAGGACCTCAAAGGGAATACCCTCCTGTAGAAGCACTGCAACAAGCTCCATACCTGGATCCTGAATTCCAGGCATGCCTGCATCTGAGACAAAAGCTATACTCTTCCCACTCCTTACAAGCCGCAATATTTCCCGTGTTGCCTGTGGGATGTTGTGAGAGTGGTAACTCAAAAGGGGTTTGCTTATCCCATAAACATTAAGGAGTTTGAGAGTAACTCGAGTATCCTCACAGGCAATGTAATCGACACTTTGGAGGACATCAAGCGTTCGAAGGGTAATATCTCGCAAATTTCCAAGGGGAGTGGGACAAAAGTAAACTTTGCCCCACTCCTTTGGAAGGGAAACCATAGGTTCAACGTTCTTTTGCCTTCAGAGGTACAAAGTATGTCCTTCCCCCACGGTCGATAAGGAGAAGAACGGTATCTCCTGGATTTATTCGAGCTAAAACATCTTCCCAATCTGCAAGCGAGGTGATCTCTCTTCTGTTAACCTCAAGGATAACGTCTCCAGGGCGTAATCCAGCCTCATCCGCTGGGCTTCCAGTCCGAACGCTCGTGATAACCACCCCGCGACTTGTCTTAAGACTGTACTGCTCTACAAGATCTGGGGTAATCTCGGCAACTTCAAAGCCTAGATCAATTCGCTGCACCTCAGGAACAACAGTACCGGATTCCTTGAGCTCTCCAAGGGTCGCTTCAAGGACTATCCTTCCTCCATCTCGCCAAACTTCAAGACGTACCCGATCTCCAGGGCGATGGGAACGAATTTCCCGTTGCAAATCGCTCACTGTAGGGGTCTCTTTACCGTCCACCTTAAGAATAATGTCGCCCCTACGCAGACCGGCCTTTTCCGCAGGACTACCTTTGGAGATATCAGCTACAAGGGCGCCCTTTGCTTCAGGAAGACCAAATTTTTCAGCCATTTCGGGGGTAAGGTCCTGAATATACACTCCAAGCCAGGCTCGTACAACCCTCCCAGTGGTAATAAGTTGATTAAGAATAGATTTTGCCATATTGATAGGAATAGCGAAACCAATACCCTGAGCATAAGGGAGAATAGCGGTGTTGATACCAATAACCTCCCCCCGAAGGTTCAAAAGTGGTCCACCACTATTTCCAGGATTAATAGCAGCATCGGTTTGCAGGAAGTTTTCGTATTCTCTACCCGAGTCTCCCGCCGATATAGGACGGCCTTTGGCGCTGAGTACGCCTACGGTGACGGTGTGTGAGAGACCATACGGATTCCCGATGGCAATGACAAATTCGCCAACTCTTGCTTTATCGGAATCTCCAAGAGGAATAGTCGGAAGATTATCTGCATCAATTTTAACTACTGCAATGTCGGTAAGAGGATCAGCACCAACAACCTTCCCTTGATACTCTTTTCCATCAATAAAAGTCACTTTGATCTCATTTGCCCCACGGATGACATGTTCATTAGTAAGGATGTACCCATCAGAGCGGAATACAAAACCAGTTCCGATACCTCGTTGGGGGATTCGCCGCTCAAGGTCTGGGATATCTCCAAAGAAACGCCGGAAGAAGGGATCACTGAAGAAGGGAGCAAGGGGAGAGCGAAATACAGTGATCCGCAAGGTATCAATGTTCACTACTGCAGGACTAACTCGCTCCACAATATCCGCTACAATGTCCGGATTCTCAGGAATTGCCGATACCGCCCATACACTATTTCCTAGGACAACAAAAATAAAAACTACCAAAATTCCTCTGAGAAACCACGTCCTTCGCATCATTATCGACCTCCCTTTTCGCTAAGCGATTTAAGAATTTCCTGTCCTACTCGCGGGTCAAGTCCTCCAATCAGGAAAAAGTAAAAACCCTCTTTCTCTCCTGCTATCCTCGTCTCTTTCCCCTCCTGCGGTAATCGAAAGTATCGGAGCATCCGTGACCCAGACACTTGGAAAGGATACACACTTTGCAGGAGAATAAAAGAAAAAAGGCCGTCACTGTAAACAAAGCCATAGAATTGCTTTCCCTCGTTCTTAAGAAGATACGCCCGACGCAGCTTAAATCCCAAGGGAACAAAATTAGGAGGAAGAACCTTTCCGTTAAGCCTTGATGCCAAAGGCTCGGGTTGGGGAATCTTTTCTTTCAGAGAATTAAAAAGGAGCATTATACGCGGAATCCACAAGGATTCAGGAGACGTATCCCGGTATATAAGCCTCCACTCCTTAAGTACCTTCCCTTGGGAGGCGTACACCCTCTGACCAACAATTCCACCCTCTTCACTAAGGAGGAAAGAGCGTACCGCCTCTCCCGTCCGTTTCGCAAAAAGGACAAGTTCTTGATCCTGGAGATCAAAGAGGTAATTCTCAAGAACGAGTGGAAAAGTCTCCTTTTCAAGGGGAGCAAAGGGGAAATCAAGAATGGGATATATGCTCTCTACCTCTCCACTTTTAAGATTGACTATGTAGCGGCAGTTACCAAGTCGCATATTAACAACATTCTCTTCTCCAAGCTCCTTCCAAGCAAAACCCATATTTCGCAAGAATAGAACCTCAACAAAACGTTCTTCTCCCGTGACCTCGTCACGGAACCGCCATACGCTCCAATAGTCCTTATCCATAGATCGCTCAACAAGCATGTTGAGCAATGCTTTGGCTTCTTCAGGATTGAGAATTCGAGCCTCACAGAAAGGAATTACAAAACAGAAAAGGAAGAGAAAAACCCAGATCACTTTCATCAGTACTCACCGGTCACAAGTTCCAGAGTTTCTACCCGAACTTGTGTTCTTGTCAGTACATCCTCACTAAAAGCGCTCAAATGGTTAGGATTGAGGATTTGCTCATCAAGAAGAGAACGTTGCCATCCCAAAATAAGGAAAATACCCACAAGAAGCCCAAAAAGAATTGCAATGACCCAAAGCGTCTTCCGGAAGCGAAGCACGCGCATCACGTGCTCCAGAGAAACTCCCCTTTCAGGAATTTTCTTGGGAGTTACCTTCCCGATTTCCCGAGCCACTACCTTTATCAAAGCAAATGCCCTGTACTCCGCCCTGCACCGAGAACAAATTTCGAGGTGTCTTGCTACCTCACGATACTCCCAAGGGGGAAGCTCCTCATCAACAAAGGCAGAGATTTTCTGGCTAACCTCATGACACTGCATAGCCTTATCCCCAAAGCCGCAAAAGCTCGTCCCCGTAGGCTGCCTCAAGCACCTTCTTGACATATCTCCGAGCCCGATGTAATCGGGAACGGACCGTCCCAATGGGACAACCAATGACTTCACTCGCTTCTTCATACGAATACCCCATAATGTCACATAGGACTATGACTTCTTTCATCTTTCTGGGCAAATCCCCAATAGCCTTGTAGACATCCCTAATGACTTGTCGCCTTAAGGCGATTGTCTCTGGACCTTCACCTTCGCACCTGAGCTGTTCCATAAAATCTTCTTCGTTTTCCTCTTCGGAATCCTTATTCTGCCAGAGAGCGGAAAAGAACTTTAAAAAGCGATCCCTTCGCTCGTGCTGCCTGTAAATGTTAAGGAGAATTGCCGAAATCCAGCTTTCAAAAGGATATCGACTGTCGAAACTGTGACGATACTGAAAAGCCCTCAGAAAGGCCTCCTGAACGAGATCTTTTGCTCGCTCCGCGTTTCCCGTAAGGTAGTAGGCAAAACGGAAGAGGTTCGTTTCACACTCCCTTACCCGCTCCTCAAACCACAACCGTTCTTCTTCAAGAGTTCTCTCAACCGATGCAACGTGTTCTCCACTCATGTGTCTCACCATCCATAAGAGACTACCCGACTTTCTCCATTTGAGTTCCTTGTTTTCCTAGAGGAAGTACTTATTGTACTCCTCTTCAGTAATTTCCACTTCCCTTCCATCCTCAAGCTCGAGACGGATGCTATCCTTAAAAACGTTCACTTCTAGAATCTTTGCAAGACCCATGGGCGTGATAACCTTGCTTCCCTTCTTGGGAAAACGAAGAATAAGTCTCCTATAAAGGGGATATTCGAAGGCAAGGCAACACATGAGACGCCCACATACTCCCGAAATCTTTGCCGAATTCAGTACGAGATTCTGTTCCTTAGCCATACGTATAGAAATGGGGTCAAAGCCTGCAAGAAAGGCACTGCAGCAAAGTTCTCTTCCACACATTCCGTATCCACCAAGGAGCCGAGCTTCATCCCTTACCCCAAGTTGGCGCATTTCAATACGTGTTCGGAATAGAGCTGCAAGATCCTTTACAAGCTGCCGAAAATCAACTCGTTCTTCAGATCCGAAGTAAAAAATAAGCCTTCCCCGATCAAGAGTATAGTGCACTTGGAGAAGTTTCATGGGTAGGTTGTACCGAGCAATAAGCTCACGTGCGATTGCAAAAGCATCTCTTTCCTTATCTCTGTTAAGTTCCCGTTGAATGAGATCGTTTTCTGTCGCCTTTCGCAGAACAGGCTTTGGCCTTTCAGGAACCCCAGGAAGAGTTACCTTCCGACAAACTTCTCCAAGCTCCAATCCAAGAACAGTCTCTACAACGCACTTTTCCCCAATCTCAAGGACAAGGTTCCGGGGGTCGAAGTAGTACAGTTTTGGATTCCTCTCAAAACGAATTCCTACAAGAGGCATCACGAAGGTTCACCCCGCAACTCTAAGAGAAAGTGAAATGCCGCAACATCCCAGCAAGTATTGGCAAGAATATCGCGGAGAAACACACCCAAAGCGTCAAGAGATTTCCGTAGCACCTGAGGACCTAAAGAAGCAAGATTCTCAATACAAACCCTATCCTCTACAGAAAGCGCTAACCCATTGTTATAGTGATGTTTCAGAAGGCAAAAAAACAGCGCATCCCGAAAGTACTTGGCAAGAACAGAGAGAACCCTGGGCAAATCTTCTCGATGCTCTAAGAGCCAAAGACCGGCTCTGAACACATCGCCACCCCGAACATTGTTTAGAAAAGCACGAACCTCCTCTTCAAGGTTCTTTCCCCACGCGTAGCGTAGGGCTTCGCCAATGCTCCCGAGAGAAAAAAGAGCAACGGTATATGCTCGGGATGGCTCAATACCTTTTTCTTTCTCAAGATACTCCGCAACAAGCCTCTCGGGAAGCGAGGGAAAAACAAGATGCTGACACCGGGAGAGGAGAGTTTGTGGAAGAGTAATAGCCTGAGAAGTCACAAGAAAGAGAACAACTCCTTCAGGGGGTTCTTCCACAGTTTTGAGAAGACAATTTGCTGCTTCTTCGGTTAATTTTTCAGCTTCGTCAACGATTCCAACTCGGAATGGAGAAAGCACTCGCTTGAGAGAGAGACGCTGAACGAAATCACGTATTGCATCAATACCAATAGAGTTCTTTTCAGGCTCGACAAGGAAAAAATCGGGATGAGCAGAGCGAGCAAAAAGGAGACAACTCTGACAGCGATTACAGGCCTCTTCCCAACTTTCAAGACAAAGAAGTGTTTTAGCAATTTCAAGAGCAAGGGTCCTTTTTCCCACTCCGGAGGGACCTGAAAAAAGGTATGCATGGTGTACTTTTCCTAGGGAAAGCACTCTCTGAAAGTATTCCTTTTGGAAGGTATGACCCCAAATACGTGACCAGCCCATTTTTAAAACCGCTCGTAGTACATAACAGGGACTTCAAAGAGTACTCCGCCACCTTTGAGGACTTTAATCTTTTGTGGAACAAAGGGACCGATTGGCTCGTTCACGGGCAGAGGAGATTCTACAATCTCCTCGCGGCGAGCGCAACATGCCCGAATAACAGCAAGAACGGTTTCCCTTTGCCCTTCATCAACGCCAATCAAAAAAGTTGTGTTTCCTTCTTTCAGGAATCCACCAGTCGAAGCAAGCTTTGTAAAGGCAATACCCTTTTCCCTCAAAGCGTCTGCAAGACGCAAAGCATCCTGATCCCGAACCACACAGATGAGAAGCAGAGTTGGCGTCACCCATCTCTCCTCCTTAGGGTATAGAGTCTTGGCAGAACTTTCTCCACAAGTTCCTGAAAAACCTTGTCTTCAGAACAATCTGCAGAGACAACCACGAAACGGTCTGGTTCAGCCCGAGCAAGCTCAAGATACCCCCTCCGTATTTGCTCAAGGAGGAACAACTCTCTCTGAAACTCAAGCTCAAAGCGAATTTCAGAAAAGGCATGGCTTTTAAGGGATCGGGAAAGCCCGATCCTCGGATCCACATCGAGGAGGACAGTACAGTCTGGGGTAAGCCCCCCAGACGCTCTTTCATTGAGAAAACGGAGAAGGCTGAGATCTAATCCGCGTCCCCACCCCTGGTACGCAAGAGTAGAATCTGTGAAACGTACACAGAGAACAACTTTCCCTTCCTCTAAGGCAGGGTTGATAACTCTCACAACATGTTCTCGTCGAGCAGCTTCAAATAGGAAGACCTCGGTCAAAGGATCGAGAGAACCAGTACCAGGATGCAGAAGGAGGGTTCGAAGCTCTTCACCAAGAGGCGTTCCTCCTGGTTCTCTAGTGAGAAGACAGGAGAATCCCTCTCTCTTGAGGAACTCGCAGAAACGTTCTGCCTGTACCGTCTTTCCACTCCCTTCGATACCTTCAAAAGTGAGAAAGAAACCCATTGCATTACTCGTCTTTTCCAAGGGACCTCGGATAGATGACCACCCTCCGGAATGGTTCCTCCCCAATGCTCTGAGAGAAGAGATTGTACCTTTCAGCAATTTTGTGCTGGAGACGTCGCACAAATGCATTCCTAGGAGCAAGCTCAACTGGTTCCCCAGACTTCAATACTTGACGAGCTGCCCTCTCGGCCTCAAGAAGTCCAGATTCCTCAGGCTCCCCAGGAGCCTCTGGATACCCAAAAAGATCGTAGACAAATTTTTGAATCTGGTTATACGTATTACTTCGAACAATGTGAACAGGAATTCCCCGATTCTCTGCTTCCCGAAGTTTACCTCCCCGCTTCCGATACCGGCTCTTTAAGGTTAAGACAAAGTCCGCTTTGTTCAGATCATCCACAATCTCTAAGGGGACTTTTGCCTGGGCAATAGCTCGCTGCATGTAGTTTCTGCTAATAGCAAAAAGATACACCCGGAGAAGGCGTCCTTCGGGAATGCCAGAAGTTTTCTGCACTACCTCAGTTTGGATCAAACCATGCTCCTCCCGGGGACGACGTTCTGCAACCTGTACTGTCCCTTCTTTCGTCCTTCGACGAATCTCTGGCTGCGGATCATACCCCCGAAGTAAAAGGTCTACTGCTTGAGCCGTATCGTGGTAGATTGCAACAGTATCGCGATCTCGCAACTCAACAACAATATCAAAAGTAGGTACTGCTTTTCGTTCGAGAATGGCTTTCTGCGTTCCTCGCCTCCGGGCCTCCTCATCGCTTAGAATGACTGATTGAATTCCTCCCACAAGATCACTCAGGGTTGGGTTAAAAAGGAGATTCTCAAGGGTTGTTCCGTGTGCTGTGGCAATAAGCTGAACTCCTCGTTCCGCAATAGTTCGAGCAGCTCTTGCCTCCTCCTCTCGCCCAATCTCGTCAACGATAATAACCTCAGGCATATGATTCTCGACGGCTTCAATCATCACATCGTGTTGTCGCTCTGGCGAGGAAACTTGCATCCGCCGCGCTCTTCCAATAGCAGGATGTGGTATGTCTCCGTCACCAGCAATTTCATTCGAAGTATCAACGACAATAACCCGTTTCTGGAATTCATCGCTAAGGACCCGTGCAACCTCTCGAAGTTTCGTGGTTTTTCCAACTCCTGGAGGACCAAGGAGAAGAATATTCTTTCCAGACACAATAACATCTCGGATAATGTCAATGGTCCCGTACACAGCACGCCCAACCCGAAGTGTAAGACCAACAATATCTCCCAGACGGTTCCGAATGCAGGAAATACGGTGAAGTGTTCGTTCGATACCTGCTCGATTGTCTCGAGTAAACATTCCCACACGCTGGACTACGTAATCAATGTCTTCCCGCTCAATCACCCGATCCGAGAGAATGGCAAATCCCTTACCGAAGCGAACCTCTGGGGGGCGCCCGAGGTCCATGACAATCTCTATAAGATCATCGGTGTTCTCCTGCTCTTCCAAGGCTTTACGAATGTGAGGCGGTAAAACCTCGAAGAGCTTATCAAGGTTATCTACTACACCCTGAAATTGTTCGCTCATTGTTATCAAATGCCTCCTCAAGCTTTTCCTGAACCCCAGTTTATCTCCATTAAAGAAACCCACGGATTGCTTCTTTTATTTCAACGCGCTTTTTATTATAACCCAAAAAAGATATAATGAGGGAAAGATGAAAATTCTTGCGCTGAGCGATAGGGTAGATCCTCGAATTTATAGTTCTTTCTGCAAGGAACGCTTTGGGGATGTCGATTGTGTCGTTTCCTGTGGCGACCTCCCAGAGTACTACCTCGATTTTGTGGTTTCTATGCTTAACGTGCCGCTTTTTTTCGTCCACGGAAACCACGATAACTCGTCAGGAAAAGAGTCCCTAGCCGGGGGAACAAATCTTGATGAAAGGGTTATTTATTACCGAGGCGTACTTTTTGCTGGCCTTGAAGGCTGTTACTGGTACAACGGAAGAAATCATCAGTACACAGAGCGTGAAATGCGCTGGAAGTACCTTCGTCTTCTGCCAAGACTCTATTGGGCTCGTCTCAAATATGGCAGGTATCTCGACATCCTCGTAACTCATGCTCCTCCTCGTGGAGTACATGAAGGACGGGATCTTCCTCATCGAGGATTCACCACCTTCACAAACCTTATCCGAAAATATAACCCGAAATACCACCTTCATGGTCATGTTCACCTTTACAATGCTAATGAAAATCCCATTGCGAGACTTTTCCAAACCTGGGTTGTTAATTGCTACGGATACCAGCTTATTGAAATACCTGAAAACACGTGTGATACAATGGAAAAAGATTTTTGCCGGTGATGCGTTGTGTCTCAATCGCTTCTACAAAAGAAAGAAGCACTTCTTGAAGAAATTAAGCAGGAAGTTGAAAGGTGCACACTTTGTCCTCTTGCTAAAAGCCGAACTCAGATTGTTTTTGGCGAAGGAAATCCAGATGCTCTTATCATGTTCATCGGCGAAGCGCCTGGAGAAGATGAAGATCGTAGTGGACGACCCTTTGTGGGGAAGGCAGGGCAACTTTTGACAAAGATTCTCCTTTCGGTGGGCATACGTCGAGAAGAAGTGTACATAGCAAACATGGTTAAGTGTCGTCCTCCAGGGAACAGAACTCCCACCCTTGAAGAAATCGAAGCATGCTTTCCCTACCTTGAAGCTCAAATTGCGATTGTTAACCCCTCGGTCATCGTAACTCTTGGGAGTGTTTCCACTGGGTATCTCCTCGGAACGAAAGAACCAATGAGTAAACTCCGGGGGCAGTGGTTTGACTGGCGTGGGGGTAAGCGAATCTTCCCCATGTTCCATCCAAGCTTCCTCCTCCGCCACGAATCAAAGGCACCTGGTTCTCCCAAGCACCTCACTTGGCTTGACATCCAAGAGGTGAAACGGGTTTATGACCTTCTCCGAGAGAGTACCAGGCAAATGTGATATAATAGCAGCGAAATACTGAAAAGGGAGGGAGGTACATGAGTTACCTCGAATCCATCAAAGCATTCACTACCGAGCAAGTAGTAAAACTCATCGTGAACTCGTTGCGGAATGTATCCGATGAAACGATTATTAAGCTCACCTACCTTGCAGAAAAACTCACCCCCATAGAGTACTACCGGGATCAAATCCGAGGGCTTCGTCAGATGTTCGAAGAGAAACGTCCTCAGATTATCCTCGCCCGGCGAGTACTCCAGGAGACTCACCCTAATGTCCGGGAAAAGCTCATGGTTAATCTCATCGTAAAAAGCATCCTCCTTGGGGTCCCAAAACGACAAAAACTTGAAAAAGAGCTCGGTTGTCAGGTACCGTTCTTTTTCGTTGTTAGTCCTACAATGCGGTGTAACCTAAACTGCTATGGGTGTTATGCTGGCCAGTACCGGAAAGAAAGCGACATGCCGATTGAGCTTCTTGACCGGATTTTCAATGAAGCAAAAGAGATGGGTATGCACTTCCTAACGATTTCTGGCGGCGAGCCTTTCATTCGCGAGGAACACCTGGACTTATTTGAAAAGCACAGCGATATCTGTTTTCAAGTTTATACGAATGGAACGCTCATTGACCGAGAGATGGCTAAACGCCTGGCCCGCATGGGGAACGTCTACCCAGCCATAAGCGTTGAGGGTTACGAGGAAGAGACAGACGCGCGTCGAGGCAAGGGGACCTTTAAGAAAATTATGCAGGCTATGGAAGCCCTCCGAGATGAAGGAGTTCTTTTTGGTTTCTCCATCACCGCTACGCGGCACAACACGGAGCTTGTCTCAAGCGACGAATTCATGGACTTCCTCATTAGCAAGGGGTGCAGCTTTGGCTGGTACTTTACCTATGTTCCTGTGGGAAAGAAGCCAGATACGAGCCTTATGCCTACTCCAGAACAGCGAATACATCTCCGTAACCAAGTGCATCGCCTTCGTTACGAAAAACCGATTTTCATCGGAGACTTTTGGAACGATGGCCCCTATGTTGGTGGATGCATCGCTGGTGGACGGAGATACTTTCACATCAATAACATGGGAGATGTCGAACCGTGTGTCTTCTGCCACTTTACCGTTGACAATATAAAGAGCAAATCCCTTAAAGAGGTCATTGCTTCCCCCTTCTTCCGTGCTATTCAGGAACGTCAGCCTTATGACAATAATCTCATGCGGCCTTGTATGCTTATTGACGTTCCTGAAGCCCTTCGCGAAGTTGTTGAAAAGTATGGGGCTCGACCGAGCCACGAAGGTGCAGAAAGTCTCATCACAACCCTTAAAGACGAAGTTGACGCATATGCTCAGGCTTTCAAAAAGCTCGCTGACGAAATCTGGGAGCGGGAGTACAAAGGAACTATTTACTACAAAGATTATAAGAGTGAGCGGCAAGAGTACCTCCGAAAACTCCAAGAAGAGGCAGAAAAACACCGCAAGAAGGAAGAAGTTCGTGTGTAGTGTAAAGGGCCCTCTCAGGAGGGCCCTTTTCTTTGCAAAACCCGAAAACCAATATCCCTTCTATAGTACATGCCCTCGAAACGAATGTATGATATAGCTTCATAGGCCTTGTGATAGGCTTCTTCAAGATCCTTTCCAAAAGCACAAACATTCAGTACTCGACCACCATCAGTGTACCAGCTATTATCTTTTCGAACTGTTCCTGCATGGAAGAGGAGTACTTGGTCTCCTGAAGCGTTTGCAAAATTCTCAAGCCCTTCAATGCGCTTTCCCCGCTCAAAATGTCCAGGATAACCCTGACTTGCAAGAACTACTCCAAGCATTGGTTTCTCGGAAACCTGAAGGCGTATTTTATGAAGTTTCCCTTCCCAAATAGCCAGGTTAACCTCAAGCCAATCATTCTGCACCCGAGGAAGAACAACCTGGGCTTCTGGGTCTCCTAGGCGAACATTAAATTCAAGAACCAACGGGGTTCTATCCTTCCCAATCATAAGCCCAAGGTACAGAATTCCCCGGTAGTAAAGATTTTCTCGCTCTATGCCTTCAAAAAGTGGTACAAGAATCTCCTTTTCAATTCTTTTGAGTACCACGTCGTCCACAACTGGAGCTGGAGAATATGCACCCATCCCTCCCGTATTTGGACCAATGTCTCCTTCACCAATTTTCTTGTGGTCCTGAGAAGAAGGCAAAAAAAGATACGACTGCCCATCAAAGAGAACCATAACGGTCGCTTCTTCACCCTCCAAGAAATTCTCTACCACTATCCGCTCTCCCGAAGGGCCAAATTTCTTCTCTACCATGAGTTCTTGGACCGCAAATGATGCTTCTTCGAAGTCTTGAGCAATGTATACCCCCTTTCCCGCGGCAAGTCCATCAGCCTTTATCACCACGGGAAACTCTCTTCTCTTTTTCAGCGCTTCCAAAGCCTCCCCAGGATTATCAAAAACAGAAAAAGGTGCCGTAGGAATGCCATACCGCTTCATGAATTCCTTGGCAAAGACCTTACTCGACTCAAGGAGAGCACCCCGCCGGTCAGGACCAATAACGGCTCGTTTCTTAGCACAGAGGTAATCCACAATCCCTGCCGCAAGTGGTGCCTCAGGTCCAACGAGGATAAGGTCAACGTTTCTTTCCTCAATAAAATCAAGCATTTCTTCAAATGAAGAAAGAGGAATACACGTCCCGATAAGTCCCATGCCTCCATTACCTGGGACACAGAAAATTTCTTCAACTTCAGGGTTCTGGGCCACTTTCCAGGCAATGCAATGTTCTCTGCCACCGCTTCCCACAACCATAACCCGCATTACTCAATCCCTCCTGATGAGGACTTTTCTCCCACGAACTTCAAGTTTTCCCTCGAGAAAGAGCTTTACCGCTTGAGGATAAATCTGGTGCTCGTATTTGAGAATCCGCTCAGCAAGTGTTTCAGGGGTGTCATCTTCAAAGACCGGACAGGTCGCCTGTAAGATAATTGGTCCGGTATCCATTCCTTCGTCGATAAAATGAACAGTACACCCACTCACCTTTACTCCATATTCCACAGCCTGCCTTTGTGCCTCAAGCCCAGGAAAAGCAGGAAGAAGTGAAGGATGAATGTTCATGATGCGGTTCCGGAAACGCTGCACAATCTCCTTCCCAACGATACGCATATATCCTGCAAGACAGATAAGATCAGGATTTTCCCGCTCAAGTACCTCAAGAAGTGCTGCCTCATAAGCTTTTTTGCTTGGAAATGATTGATAGTCAAGAACAAGGGTTGGAATTCCTGCATTCTGAGCCCGGCGAAGGGCCGGAGCTTGAGGATTATCGCTAATGACAAGGCTAATTTCTCCTGGGATAAAACCACTTTGAGAAGCCTCAATAAGTGCCTGGAGGTTAGTCCCCCTTCCTGAAACCAAAACAACAATCTTCTTTTTCATCCGAGGGTCACTCCTCTCTCTCCGGGAATAACCTCCCCAAGAACAAAAGCCTTCTCTCCACATTGGGCAAGCAAATGAAGCGTTGCCTCTACCTCCTCTTGGGAAACGACAAGAACAAATCCCACCCCCATGTTAAAGACCCGCCACATTTCTTCTTCAGGAATGTTGCCCTTTTCCTGGATGAAACGAAAAATCCAGGGAGTGGGCACTGCTTCCTTGCGAACATAGGCTCGGCAGGAACCCGGAAGAATTCTCGGAAGATTGTCCATAATCCCCCCACCAGTGATATGAGCCATTCCTTTCACCCGAACTTTTTCAAGAAGGGGAAGAATACTTTGCACATAAATCCTCGTGGGCCGAAGAAGCTCCTCGGCAAGACTTTTTCCTTCAACCTCCGCATCAAAGGGGATACGAGCATACTCAAGAACCTTCCGTACAAGAGAAAACCCGTTACTATGAAGACCAGAAGAGGCAAGACCAATGAGAACATCTCCGGGGATGATTGCCTTTCCATCAACAATTTTCCCTTCTTCCACAATGCCTACAGCAAATCCTGCAAGGTCATACTCACCATCAGGGTACATGTCGGGCATCTCCGCTGTCTCTCCCCCAAGAAGCGTGCATCCTGCCTCCTCACATCCCTGGATAATTCCTGAGAGCACTGCCTCGAACACCGATGGCTCAAGTCGTCCACAAGCAAAATAATCAAGGAAAAATATCGGTTCCGCCCCTACGCAGAGGACATCGTTCACACACATGGCTACAAGATCAATCCCTACCGTATCATGACGGCAAAGTCTCGAAGCCACTTTGAGTTTTGTCCCCACGCCATCGCTTCCTGCAACGAGACAGGGTTTCCGCCAGCGATCACCTATTTGGAAAATTCCTGCAAAACCCCCAATTCCTTCCTTAACTTCTGGACGTATCGTTTTCAAGGCTTTCTGCCTCAAACGGCCGATAACCTCTGTCGCCCGGTCAATATCAACGCCTGCTTTTTTATAGTCCCACCTCTCAAGCATTCTGTCCTTCCTCCCAAATTCCTACCCGCTTCATAATTGTGTCCACGTGCTTTAGATAATGCCCATAATCGAAAAGCTTAACAAGCTCTTCCTGAGAAAGGTACCGACATACCTCGGGATCTTGAGAGAGCGCTTCAAAAAATGTCAACCGCTCATCATCCCACGTTCGCAGAGCACAACGCTGAACAACAGTGTACGCCTCTTCACGTGTGAGTCCCCTTCTCACGAGTTCAAGAAGTATTCGCTCAGAGAAAACAAGACCCCGGCTTTTTTCAAGATTTTTTCGCATTGCCTCAGGGTAAACAACAAGCTCCTCAAGAAGCCGAGCAAAAGTGTTCAGCAAGTAATCAGCAAGGATACACGAATCAGGGAGAATTACGCGCTCCGCTGAGGAATGGGAGATATCCCGCTCATGCCAGAGAGGGATATTTTCGAAAGCAACAATAAGATTCCCTCGCAAAACTCGGCTCAAACCGCAAATCTGTTCAGCAGTAATTGGATTCTTTTTATGAGGCATAGCTGATGAACCTTTCTGTCCTGGTGAAAAACCCTCCTCCACTTCTCGCACCTCTGTTCGCTGAAGGTGGCGGATCTCAAGGGCGAACTTCTCAAGGCTTGCACCAATCATTGCCAAGGCCCACAGGAACTCTGCATAACGATCCCGCTGAACAATCTGGGTTGAAACAGGATCTGGCTCAAGGCCAAGGCGCTCACACACATAAGCCTCAACCCTTGGATCAACATTGGCAAAATTTCCCACCGCTCCTGAAATCTTGCCCACACTAATTGTCTTTTTTGCTTCCTCCAGACGTTTCTTATTTCTTTGCATTTCCGCATACCATACCGCAAGCTTAAGGCCAAAACTTGTTGGTTCAGCGTGGACCCCATGGGTCCTTCCGACAGTAAGGGTATACCTGTGTTGCCAGGCCTTTTTTCGAAGAATTTCAAGAACCTTCTCGATGTCTTCAAGGAGAAGGTCTGCGGATTCTCGAAGGAGTACCGCATTTGTTGTGTCCAAAACGTCCGAAGAAGTTAATCCAAAATGAAGAAAACGAGACTCCCGCCCTAAACTCTCCGCAATGCTCGTCAAGAAGGCAATCACGTCGTGTTTTGTAACCTTCTCTATCTCCTTCATCCGTTCTGGAGAAAAAGACAACTTTGCTCGGATTTTTTCTACCTCTTCTTTCGGGACAATACCAAGTTTCTCCCAGGCCTCAAGAACAAGCATTTCAACCTGTATCCAGACTTCAAAGCGATGCGTATCGCTCCAAATGGCCTGCATCCTTGGAAGGGTGTACCGTTCAATCATCCCCATCCTCCTCTCCAAGCTCCCCAAAATTCTAACACGCAGGCTGTTAACCTACCCCAGAGACTGTGCAGCCACAAAGAATTCCCTTACATACTAGCAAAAATCCTTAGAGAACCAACCTTTGACTCCTCTCCTATGCACATCCCCCTTGCAGTCTTCCTGACAAGCTTGCCTTTCAGGAAGCGGTACAAAAGAGTATCTATAACGCTTCAGAAAGTTCTAGCAACTACCCCGAGATAAACTAAGAAAAGCTTCGACATCTCGCTGAATCTGAGCCTTAAGTGCATCTACAGAGGAGAATACCATTTCCTTTCGCACAAATTGCTCAAAACTTACACAGATTCTGTGACTGTACAACTCGGGGAAAGATGCATGAGGTACAAAGATCTCAACAACTTGTCGATTTGCATCTTGAAATGTTGGTCGCGTTCCCGTATACACAAGAGCCCTAAATGACAAATCCTTCTGGTCTTCCCAAAAGACATTCCCCACATAAACCCCTGGAGGAGGAAGAAGCTTTCGAGAAGGGGGATAAAGGTTTAAAGTGGGGAAACCTAAAGACCTCCCAATTTGTCTTCCCCTTCGCACTTTTCCCATGACAAAGAAAGGAAAGCCAAGTAGAGCATTAGCCTTTTTGACTTCCCCAAGGAAAAGGTACTCCCGGATTCGGGAGCTTGAGACAATTTCTCCTCCGAGTTCGTATGAAGGAAGAATAACCACCTCTACGCCACGTGACGTAAAGTAAGTCTCAAGAAGGCCAGGGGTTCCTCGGCGCTCAAAACCAAAACGGAAATTCTCCCCTACACAGACCACCTGAGGACGAAAAACCTCAGCAACCCTCTCAAGAAAAGCTAGAGGACTCATCCTCCGAAGATCGCGCCCAAAGCGAAGAAAAGAAAGAAAAGTTCCAGGGTATAGGCGAGAAAGAAGAAGGTACTTCTCGGTGTATAGTGTAAGGTACTTCAGAGGCTCTTGGGGAAAAAGAACGCGCTGAGGATGAGGATAAAACGTTATGACACAAAACGGAACCTCTGGCGTTGCTCGACGATGCGCTTCAGCAAGAACCTTCTGGTGACCAAGGTGAAGTCCATCAAAAAATCCTATAGCGAGCGAGCTCTTAGAAAGCCCTTTCCATCCCCGTCTAAGAAACATGGCAGGACTCAGCAAGAACTATCTTGGGGAGAAATCGTGATGCATCCCACAAAGCAAGACCTAAAAAAGAACCTTCGTAGAGTACCTTAACTATGGAGGAATTTGGGAGACTCGCAGGAAAAGCAAAAGGCGTCCCGTGGAGAAAAAGTCGTGCTTCCTCTTTACCAACCTCCACTTCCTTAAGAAAGTACAACGCTTTGTCAGGCGACATCGATCGCTCAAGAAGGAACCCCTTTTCGATACCCCTACGTACAACGTCAATACTATCTTCAAGCCGAAATATGCCAACTTGCTCTCGAACAAGAGATGCCACATAGGCTCCGAGACCTAACTTTTTCCCCAGATCATGAGCAAGACTTCTCACATATGTTCCGCCTGAACAGTGGATACGAAGCTCTGCCTCTCCAAATACTCCCTCTCGACAGTCAAGAACCTCAAGGCGATACACCGTTACTTCTCGTGTAAGGACAATCGGTTCCCCTCGACGAGCATACTCATAAAGGGGGCGACCACGATACTTACAGGCCGAAAAAGGTGGCACCTCCTGGACAAATGTCCCCTGAAAACTCTGAAGCGCTTCAAGGAGAGCCTCCTTAACCAGGGGTCTTGTAGACACCGCAACAATACTCCCCTTGACATCGTAAGTATCCGTGGCGATACCAAAGCGAAACCGAGCTCTATACACCTTGTCAAGCTCTTGGAAGAAGGGTACAAGACGCGTTGCTTTCCCAAAGCAAACAAGGATAACCCCTTGAGCAAAGGGATCAAGAGTTCCAGTATGTCCAACCTTAACACCGAGAATCTTTCCTACCCGTTCCACAAGAGCTCGAGAGGTCATTCCAACGGGCTTGTAGAGATTGAGCACCCCACCTAGCATCTCTTTTCCCCAACACACGTCATGTTCTGGGCAAGAGCTTTCACGTATCCCGTAACCGTTTCGTACACTAAGGAAAGAGGACCAACCATCTTGAATCCTGCTGCCTTCCTGTGTCCTCCACCACCGAAGTGGTGCGCCACTGAAAGAACGTCAAATCCTTGTCGAGAACGAAGACTTACCTTGTAAACCTCAGGAGCAATCTCCTTAAAGAATATCGAGACCTCAGCCTCAGGGATATACAAGCCGTAATCCACTATGCCTTCAGCATCTTCTTCTTGAGCATTACACATCGCAAAATCCTCTTGAGTGAGATAGGTCGTTGCACAACCATAAGAAGGGTCAAAAACAAGGTGTTCTAAGGCTCGACCTAAAAGTTTTAAGGCCTCTATCCTCCGGTAGCGAAACACATGGTGCATGATAGTACTCAAAGAAGCTCCAGAAGCTACAAGCTCCCCAACTATAGTGAACATAGTTTGGTTCAGCTCAGCAAATTGAAAACCCCCGGTATCAGTAACAATGCCAGTAAGAATAGGAACGGCAATGTTTGCATCCAAGGGAATGCGCATCTCCCGGGCAAGCTCGTACACAAGAAGCGCCGATGCGGGGGAAGATGGATCAACAAAGTTGACATGGCCGAACTTGCTATTATCCGGGTGATGATCTATGTTGACAACCAAGGATGCTTTTTGCAAAAGCTCTTCTACTCTTCCAAGTCGGCCAGGATTAGAGCAGTCCACGACAACAAAGGCGTCAAGAGACCCAAAGGAAGAGCAAAACGCCTCATAAGAGAGAACTTCCTCTGCCCCCGGAAGGAAAAGGTAAAAGTAAGGGACTCGCCCATCGTAAACGACGCGTACCTCTTTGCCCATTTTCTTAAGGAGGGATGCAAGGGCAAGGGCGGATCCAAGACCATCTCCATCGATATTCTGATGAGATGTTACTACAAAACGCGAAGCCCTATGGAAGACCTCGCAGGCTCTCTTTTTTTCTCTCTTCATTGATTCTCTCTTTCCAGGCGGCTTAGAAGCTCTACAACGTTGAAGGCTTTTTCAAGGGTTGGGTCTATCACGAAAACAATATCAGGCATGAACTTAATACGAATACGCGAAGCAAGGAGACCCTTTATAAACTTAGTTGCCCTTTTCAGGGCTTCGTACCTTTCCTCTTCTCCCGAACGTTCCAGAAATCCAACGTATATCTTTGCTTGCTTAAGATCCGGAGACATTTCCACTCTTGTAATAGTGAAACCCCTCAAACGGGGATCAGCCATCTCGGAAAGAAGAATTTGCGACACTTCTCTCCGAATAAGTTCCGCTACTCGAAGTGGTCTCTGCTCCTTCATAAGCCTTACCCTCAATATATTTCAAGAAGCCAGTCTGTAACTTCCACTCGGTCGTCTTTCTCTATGAAATCAAGAACCTGATTAAGAATGGAAGTAACGGTATGCTCATCTTGTGCAACACAAGAAATCCCAAGACTTCCTCGCTGCCATTGAGAATCCTCGGAAAGCTCTGCTACCGATACATTAAAACGGTTTCGAAGACGTTGCTTCACTGAATCGACAACCCGCCTTCGATCTTTAAGGGAAAAACTTCCACTGATAAAAAGCTCAACACGACACACGCCAACCCTCATCGTTCTTCTCTGATAACATAGGCCTCAAAAATATCGCCCTCGGCAAACCCCTCAAAACCCTCAAGGGCAATACCACATTCATATCCCTGGGCAACTTCCCTCACATCATCCTTGAAACGCTTAAGGGAAGCGATACGTATCTTTTCACCAAGCACCTCACCTTTTCGAAGTACTCGGACAAAAGCGTTCCGATCAATTTTACCCTCAAGTACATAACATCCAGCCACGATTCCAACTCGTGGAATCTTGAAAAGTGCTCGTACTTCAGCTCTCCCAATAACCTCTTCAATTTTCTTCGGCTCAGAAAGACCCTGAATAGCCCGCTTCATGTCTTCGACCACATCGTAGATAATACGGTAAAGACGAACCTCAACACCTTCTTGCTTTGCTACCTTGGCTACATCGTTTGGAAGTTTCACATTGAATCCAATAACGATTCCCGAGGAAGCCGAGGCAAGCATGACGTCGGCCTCGCTGATATTACCAACCCCTCGAAAGACAATATTAATCGCAACATTTTCATTGCCAAGCTGAGATATAGCCCGTTCTAGCGCCTCAAGAGAACCCTGATAATCAGCCTTGAGAACAAGATGGAGTTCTTTGACTTTCCCCTCTTCCGGTGCGAGGAGCTCTTCGAGAGAAACTACACGACTCCCCGCCTCCCGCAGGACCCGCTCTCTTTCTCTTTCCTTACGACGTTCGGCAACAACTGTAGCTATTCTCTCTTCTTCGACCACGACAAGCTTTGTTCCTGCAGGAGGAAGCTCAGAGAAACCGACCACTTCAACGGGGGTTGAAGGAGTTGCTTCCTTAAGAGACCTTCCAAGGTCATCAAAGAGCGATCGCACCCTTCCCCAGGTCGTACCGGCCACGAAGAAATCCCCAGCCCTAAGCGTTCCTTCCTGAACAATAACCGTTGCCACCGGACCTTTACCCCGGTCAAGGCGCGATTCGATAATCACTCCAACAGCCGGGCCGCTATATCGTGCTCGAAGCTCCAAAAGGTCTGCCTGCAGAAGGAGCATATCAAGGAGATCCCTGATACCCTTTCGCTGTAAAGCTGAAACGGGTACGCATATGGTGTCGCCTCCCCATTCCTCAGGAATGAGGCCATGTTCAGAAAGTTGCTGCTTTACCCGCTCAACATTTGCCCCAGGTTTATCAATCTTATTAATAGCTACAACAATAGGGACATCAGCTGCTCTCGCATGCTGAATAGCTTCAACGGTCTGAGGCATCACTCCATCATCGGCAGCAACAACAAGTACGGCTATATCCGTCACCTGAGCGCCACGAGCCCGCATAGTGGTAAAAGCCTCGTGCCCGGGGGTATCAATGAAGGTAATTTTCCGACCGTCCACTTCCACCTGGTATGCCCCAATCTTCTGGGTAATGCCGCCAAACTCAGATTCGGCGACTCGAGAACGGCGAATGGCATCAAGAAGCGTCGTCTTCCCATGGTCTACGTGACCGAGAATGGTAACTACAGGAGGACGGGGAAGCTTTTCAACTTCCAGAGCCTTGAGAACTTCTTCCCGAAGATTCTCTTTCCACTCTACTTCCAAACCTTTTTCCCGGAGTAGACGCTCCACCACGAGAGGAGGAAGAGGTTTCTTACTATGAGGAATAACGTTGAGATCTGCAAGGCGAAGGAGAACTTCTATCTCTTCCTCTCCAAGGATTCGAGCAAGCTCCCGCAAGTTGGGAAAATTCTCAAGAACAATTGTTTGTTCCCGCTTTTTGCGAATTTCTTCCTCTTTCTTTTTACGGTATTCAAGTTCTTCCTCAAGAAGCTCGATAAGGTCCTCATCGATACTACTCATGTGATTCTTTACGTCTGCACCAAGCTCTCGGAGCATATCCACGATCTCATTTGTCGGCATTCCCAACCGCTCAGCAACTTTATACACTCTAACCTTGGTCATTCCAAACCTCCTTTATCTTTCCCCAAATGCGCAAAGAGTACTTCCCTTAAAAGTGATACATCTTTATCGCTGACTTCTATACGGAAGGCAAAAGAGAGATTCCTTCGGTCAAGGCGATTCACACATTCTCTGGATGGACATACATATGCTCCTCTTCCTGCCTTTTTTCCCGTCGGGTCAACTTCAAGGACTCCCTGAGGAGTCCGAACAATACGTATGAGCGATTTCTTTTCCTTTCTCTCTTTGCAACTCAGACACATACGTATGGGGACCTTTTTCACCGGTTACTCCTCTTTCTTCCCGCTTCCCTTTATATCGATCCTCCAACCACTAAGTCTTGCTGCCAAACGCACATTTTGCCCATCTCTTCCAATGGCCAGAGAGAGCTGATCGTCTGGAACAATAACTTGGGCAGTTTTCGTTGCTTCATCAAGCCTAACCTCAAGAACCTGAGCAGGACTTAAAGCCTCCTTGATAAGGACCTCTGGATCATTACTCCAACGAATAATATCCACCTTCTCGCCCCGAAGTTCGTCAGTAATATTTTTCACCCGTGTCCCGCGGTTACCAATACAGGCACCCACAGGATCGATCTTCTCATTTCGGCTCTCCACCGCAACTTTTGTTCGTACACCGGGTTCCCGAGTAATAGCCTTTATATCCACCCAGCCCTCGTGAACTTCCGGGACTTCAAGTTCAAGAAGCCGACGCACGAGACCAGGATGTGTCCGAGAAAGAATAATCTTAGGTCCCTTTGTAGTTTTCTTCACTTCGACGATAAAGAACTTCATCCGACTTCCTGGCCGGTACTCTTCAACACCTACCTGCTCCTCAGGAGGGAGGACACCCTCTGTCTTTCCAAGATCCACAATGACATTACGTCCTTCACGACGGACAACCACTCCAGTAATAACTTCTCCTTCTTTTTCAGAAAATTCTTCGTAGATTTTATTTCGCTCTGCTTCGCGAAGTCGTTGCACTATGACTTGTTTTGCCGTTTGCGCGGCAATACGTCCAAACTCCTTCGGAGTCACTTCAATCTCAACCCATTCTCCAACATTCGCCTTAAAACCTAAGCGCTCCGCTTCTTCCCTGAGGATTTCGGTTGTAGAATCCCGGAGCTTATCTACTACCATTTTTCGCGCAAAGACTTTAATGTCCCCCGATTGAGGGTCGAGGATAACCGATACCCCCTTATGGGAACTTTTAAAGTTCTTCCGAAACGCAGAAAGCAGTGCTGCCTCGATAGCCTGTCTTAAGGTATCCCTCGGGATACCCTTCGTCTTCTCAATTTGCTCTATGACCACCAGGATGTCCCTGCCCATATGCTCCCCCTTAGCAAAACAACACCATAAATGACAAAGAGTGGGGCAAAACCCACTCTTTGTCAGGATACCATAATTTTACCGAAAGTCCACAGGAATTGCAAACACAAAGAGGATTACTACGCGTTTTGCAATCTCTGCCAGAACCTTTCTGCTTCCTTTTCCAGAGCTTTCAAGCGACGGTATACCTCACCTTTTGAAAGGGGCGGAGAACAGTACATGCCAAGCTCTCGGAAAGACGCATAAGGATAGCGGAGACGCAAAATGGCAATCTCGCGGAGCTTTGGGGGGAGAATCTCAAGGGGAAGATTGCGAATCTTCTCACGTTGACGAAGCGAAGATCGTACTGTTCTTTCAAGGTTTGACGTTGTGTAATTTACCCAGCGGGTAAGTTGATCTACTGTCTCTTTCTCAACCCGTATGCGCTCAAGCTCAAGATAACTCTGCTGAGCTCCAAGATACCCCAGAAAGGAAGCTATGGTTGCTGCGCTTTTAGTATACAGGTGCCACTCACTCTTTACCTGACGGCAGCGAAACGGTATCATTGCTTTTTGCAGGGTTTTCTGAAGAAGACGAGCAAGGTCCTCTGAGGCAAAACGCATCTCAAGGTGGTAGCTCCGCAAAGGATTGGCAACATATCCTCTAAGCTCAAAAACTCCTCGAATAAAGTCGGAAGCAACCATTCCCCTAAGATACTTCTCAAGAGGAGAGGTGGTATAGAATCCTGAAGCTACAAGAAAATCCTGAGGGACGTGGATAATAAGGCGATAAAAAAGACCGGCATTAATTCCCTGCTCCCTCGAAAGGATGAGTTCGTGATGCTCCAGGGGCAAAAACTCTTTTTTCAAAACGAGGCATTTTTTAAGAAGCGCAAGAGAGCGATGCGAAAGACAAAGGAGAATCTCTTTCCCTCTTCTTTCAATGACACTCCCTCGCAGGAGACCAAGGAATTCAGCTTCCCGCCTTTCTCGTTCTGTAGGAAAAAGGCTGGAAAGCTCATCGTGAAGGAGCGTTTGAAAATCCATGCCAGTAGATTTTTCGTAGCTTTTCCTGAAGCTTCACAATGATTTCCTTTGGCACCTTCAGACGCTTCCCCACTTCTTCAGGATTTGCCGTACAGAGGCTCGTAAGATCCTCAAAAGCGGCAAGGATTCTCTCTCGCCGTTTCGGCCCAATCCCCTCAACCTCCTCAAGAAGCGAACCAAAGGACTTTTTGTTCCTCCGCAACCGATGAAAGGTCACCGCAAAACGATGAGCTTCATTCCTCACTCGCTGCAAAAATTGAAGAACCTCAGAGTGAGGCGGAAGAAGAACCGGGCTTTCTCTTTCGGGGATGTAAATCTCCTCGAGTTCCTTAGCCAAAGCAAGTACTGGACAAGAAATACCAAGTTCGTAGAAAACCTCAAGAGCAACACCAAGCTGTCCTTTTCCCCCATCAAGGAGGAGCACATCGGGAAAATCAGCTCCCCGAGATTGCAAGCCCTTAAAGTAGCGGGAAAGGACTTCCCGCATCATGCCATAGTCGTCAGGATGACCCTCACTGCACACAATGAATTTTCGGTACCTCTTTGGGTAAGGATCTCCATCAAGAAAGGAAACCACCACACCAACTGCTTCATCTCCCTGAAACGTAGAGACATCAACGCCCTCCACAAGACGTGGGAAAGAAGAAAGCCCAAGAAGCTCCTGGAGTCCCTTGAGAATCTCAAGAGAAGCTCGTTCACGCTTCCTCTTTTTAAGTATCTCCACGTCAAGGTTTTGCTCAGCGTTTTCCTCTGCAAAAAGGAGCAAATCTTCCTCCTCAAGATTACGAGGAGGAGAAAGGTGGAAAGGAAAGAAACGATTGAGCTCTTCAAAGGGTGCGCTTTTAAGCGTCACACATACTCGTGGGGGAAAATGAAACGAACGGAGATACACCTGTTCCAGGAATTCTACAAGAAGTGACTCTTTATCTTTCCAGCCTTCTGCAGGGGCTACAAAGCTCTCGCTCCCAGTGAGTCTTCCCTGACGCACTCGAAGCACCACAAAAACCGCGATCTGCTCGTCATGAGTAACCCCTATAAAATCGACGTCCTCAGGCTCTGAGAGAACCAGACGATAGCGAGCAGCAACCTTTTGCACCGCTTCAAGTTTCTCCCGGTAGTAAATAGCTTTTTCAAAATTCAGGGCCTCAGCAGCTTTCCACATCTCTTCTTCGATCCATCGGGAAACATCTTCATACCTCCCATTCAGGAAGTCCATAGCTTTCTGAAGGTTTTCCTGGTAATCTTCCTTGGATATCCGACCAACACAAGGAGCGCTGCAGAGCCCGAGTTCAAAGTCAATGCATGGCCGCTTTAAGGGAAAGGAGTTCTCTGGAAGGGTGCATCCTCGAAGGAGAAAAAGCGAGCGAAGAAGCTTTAATCCTTCTCGGGTTTTCTTTGAGTCCGTAAAAGGTCCAAAGTATTTCCCTTCACCTCCAGTCTTTCTTCGAGCTATCCGGACTGAGGGAAATTCTCCTTTTGTTTCAAAAAGGATGTAGGGATAGCTTTTGTCATCTCGCAAGCGAAGATTGTATGGGGGACGAAAGCGCTTGATAAGGTCTTCCTCAAGAAGAAGCGCTTCGTGTTCGCTTCCTGTAACGAAGTACTGCACGGTAGCTACAGTCCCAATCATACCCTCCTTAAGTGGAGAGGATGCTCGCTGGAAATGGGATTTGACTCTTTTGAGGATATTGACAGCTTTTCCAACGTAAAGAATTCTTCCCTGTACATCTTTAAAAACGTAAACTCCACACTCCTGTGGAAGACAATCAATGTCTTCTTTCTGAACTTCAAACGGGACACAGTTCATTTCTCCGCTCAGCAAAAAGCACCTCCCTCAGGAATTGTCCCGTATAAGAGGAAGGAACCTGGGCAACTTCTTCTGGAGTCCCCTGTGCCACAATGTAGCCACCCCTGTCGCCACCCTCCGGACCAAGGTCGATAAGGTAATCACAGGACTTAATGACATCGAGATTGTGTTCAATAATAAGCACCGTATTTCCTCGATCGCGAAGCTCAAGAAGCACAGCAAGAAGTTTTTCCACATCAGCAAAGTGAAGACCTGTAGTTGGTTCATCAAGAAGATACAAAGTTCTTCCTGTGGCCACCTTCCCAAGTTCCCGAGCAAGTTTAATACGTTGTGCTTCACCTCCAGAAAGAGTTGTTGCTGGCTGCCCAAGTTTAATGTATCCCAGACCAACCCGCTGAAGCATTTCAAGTTTCCGCCGAATGGAGGGAATATTTTCAAAGAACACCATGGCTTCATCGACACTTAAGTCTAAGACATCAGCGATGCTCTTTCCTTTGTACTTAATATCGAGTGTCTCCCGACCATATCGCTTTCCCTGACATTGCTCGCAGGTCACGAAAACATCGGGCAAAAAGTGCATCTCGATCTTTATGACCCCGTTCCCCTGGCAAGCCTCGCATCGCCCACCCTTAAGGTTAAAACTGAACCTTCCAGGCTTATAACCCCTAGCCTTTGACTCAGGAAGAGAAGCAAACAGAGTTCTAATATCGGTAAAAACTCCTGTGTATGTAGCAGGGTTTGAACGGGGGGTTCTCCCAATGGAAGACTGGTCAATGACAATGACCTTATCGATATGCTCTACTCCTTCTATGGCATCGTGGTCTCCGACACTCTCCTTTGAACCATGGAGTATCCGGGAAAGACCACGGTAGAGAATGTCATAAAGAAGCGTGCTTTTGCCTGACCCAGAAACTCCAGTAATTCCTACGAGAAGACCAAGAGGTATCCGAACAGTGATATTTTTAAGGTTATTCGCTCTTGCCCCCCGAACAACAAGCCAGGCACCTTGCGGGGGCTTTCTCCTTGCCGGGATGGAAATACGCTTTCTCCCACTCAGGTACATCCCCGTAAGGCTCTCAGGATGCTCCATAATCTCCTGCGGTGAACCCGTGGCTACAACCCTTCCGCCCTGGTCCCCTGCTCCAGGACCAATGTCGACAACAAAATCAGCACTTCGAATGGTCTCAGCATCGTGTTCCACCACAATAACCGTATTTCCAAGATCCCGAAGCTTTTTAAGAATTGCTATGAGCTTTTGGTTGTCTCGAGGATGAAGACCAATTGTAGGCTCATCAAGAACGTAAAGAACTCCCACAAGACCAGAACCGATCTGCGTTGCCAAACGTATCCTTTGAGCTTCCCCTCCAGAGAGAGTTGCAGCAGAACGAGCAAGGGTCAAATACTCAAGCCCAACTTCTTTCAGGAAACCAAGACGGGACCGAATCTCCCGAAGAACAGGCTCAGCGATAACTGCCTCATTTCCCGAAAAATGAAGATTTTCAAAGAATTCCAAAAGTTCTCCAATTGTAAGGCGCGAAAGATCTCCAATGGAGAATCCCTGAATCTTTACCGAGAGACTTTCCTTGCGCAAACGGTCCCCATTACATTCCGGACATACCTTCATCGAGAGGAATGGAGCAATCTCTTCCTGTTCCCACCAGTCTTGAGCGCTTTCAAGTTTTCGCTCAAGGATCGGAATAACACCTTCAAAACCGTCGCCACCATAAAGAATAAAATTCCGTTCCTCTTCGGTAAGCTCTCTGAAGGGACGCTGAAGCGAAATTCCCCGAGCAGCAAGAACTCTTCGAATTCTTCCTCCCCAGTAATTTTCTGGATCGAGGTTATCCCAAGGAACGATAGCTCCCTCCGCTATAGATTTCGAATAATCAGGAACAACAAGATCCGGATCGACAAAAGTTAAAAAACCAAGACCACTGCAACGAGGACAGGCTCCATAGGGGTTGTTGAAAGAAAACATTCGGGGAGTGATTTCGGGAAAATTCACTCCACAGTCAACACAGGCAAAGCGTTCACTGAAAAGACGCTCTGTAATTTCTCCCTCTTCCCATATTCCAATCTTGAGGACACCCTTCCCATAGCGAAGTGCAATCTCCACCGAGTCACTCACTCGCCGGTCAATATCCTCCTCAATAACAATCCGGTCAACAATAAGGTCAATGTCGTGCTTTTTATTTCGATCGAGTTCAATATTTTCCCACTCCTCAAGGTCCACAATCTCCCCGTTAATCCGTACTCGCGCAAAACCGTTTTTAAAAAGATCTGCAAGAAGCTTCCGATACTCACCTTTTCTTCCCCGAACAAGAGGAGCCATAATGAAAACCTTTGATCCCTGGGGAAGAGCAAGAATCTCATCGGTAATCTGTTGCACAGTCTGTCGGGTAATTGGCTTTCCACACTGAGGACAAAAAACCTTTCCACATCGGGCAAAAAGAACCCGCATGTAATCGTAAATTTCGGTTACCGTTCCAACGGTTGAGCGAGGGTTATGAGAAGAAACTTTCTGGTTAATAGCAATAGCAGGGGAAAGTCCCTCGATAGAGTCTACATCTGGTTTTTCCATCCGCTCAAGGAATTGTCGAGCATAAGAGGAGAGAGACTCTAGGTACCTTCTTTGTCCCTCTGCATAAATCGTATCAAAAGCAAGAGATGACTTTCCCGACCCGCTCAGACCAGTGATAACCACAAACCGATTTCTCGGGATTTCGAGATTGATGTTCTTCAGGTTATGCTCTCGCGCTCCCCGAATGATGATTGTTCCATCCCTCATTGTCTGCCTCCCGCTGAGAAACAAGCCTCTCCTGGAGAGTACGCAAACGAAAAATTTCATCCCGGAGGAGCGCTGCCTTTTCGAATTCCAAACGCTTTGCTGCCTCCTTCATCTTCTGGGTCAACACCTCAATGCGTCGCTCAAGATTTTCCTCTCTTTCCTCAATCTCCTCCACAAGGAGGCTTACTTCCTCAAGTTCTCGGGAAAGACCGACTTCCTCAGGAATAAGCTCCCGAACTTCTTTGGTGATACTCTGCGGTACAATTCCATGTTCTCGGTTATACGCTTCTTGAATGGCTCGACGTCTCCTCGTTTCCGTAACCGCTCTCTCAATAGAGTGGGTCATAACATCAGCGTAAAGAATAGCCCTTCCTTCTACATTTCGCGCTGCCCTCCCAATAGTCTGAATAAGAGCGACTTCAGATCGTAAAAACCCTTCCTTGTCCGCGTCAAGAATAGCCACGAGGGCAACCTCCGGAAGATCAAGACCTTCTCGAAGAAGGTTAACCCCCACAAGGACATCAAATTCTCCTGCCCGAAGGCCTCGGATGATTCTGGCACGTTCAAGAGTATCAATCTCGGAGTGCAGATACCGCACCCTGATACCAAGGCTATAGAGAAATTCACAGAGATCTTCGGCACTCTTCTTGGTCAGCGTGGTCACAAGAACCCGTTGATTCTTCTGAACGACTTTTCGAATTTCCCCCACGAGGTTCTCAACCTGACCTCTGGCTGGGCGTACTTCCACCTCCGGATCAAGAAGGCCAGTGGGACGGATAAGTTGCTCCACGACCTGAGCACTCTGGAACACTTCAAACTCTCCAGGAGTTGCAGAGACAAAGATACATTTTTTAATTTTCCTTTCGAATTCCTCAAAAGTCAACGGTCGGTTGTCAAAACAAGAGGGAAGACGAAACCCAAATTCCACAAGGTTCTCTTTTCGAGAACGGTCTCCTTCGTGCATTCCTCGGAGTTGAGGAACAGTGACATGAGATTCGTCAATAAAAACAAGAAAATCTTCAGGGAAGTAATCAAGAAGCGTATAGGGAGGTTCTCCAGGGTTTCGACCATCGAGGTAGCGGGAGTAATTCTCGATGCCCGGACAATACCCAGTGGTGCGCAAAAGTTCAAGGTCATAGCGTGTCCGCCGCTCCAAACGCTCAGCCTCGACTAACCTTCCTTGAGAGAGAAAATACGCAACGCGTTCTTTGAGCTCCTCCTCTATCCCCTGAAGCGCTTGCTCAAAAATGTCCTGGTCTGCAAGGTAATGGCGAGCTGGATAGATAAAGACCTCGTCAAGCCTTTTTATAGTTTTTCCACTCACAGGGTGTAACACCTTAATGCTCTCCACAATGTCTCCAAAAAATTCAAAGCGAAGTACCTCTTCATCGTAAGCCGGATAGACTTCGATAGTGTCTCCCTTCATACGGAAAACCCCAGGAACAAACTCAACCTCGTTCCGCTCATAAAGGAGATCTACAAGGCGACGGGCAAAGTCCTTGCGTTTCCAGCTGTCTCCTACCCGGACGTGAAAAACTCGACGAGCGTACTCTTTCGGAGAACCTATGCCATAAATACACGAAACCGAAGCAACTATAATGACATCATTTCGTTCCATAAGGGCGCTTGTTGCCCGAAGGCGTAGCCGATCGATGTATTCGTTGATAGAGGCGTCTTTCTCAATGTAAAGGTCGTATTCAGGAACATAGGCTTCCGGCTGATAGTAATCGTAATAACTCACAAAGTACTCCACAGCATTTTCGGGGAAAAAAGCACGCATTTCGCTGTAGAGCTGCGCAGCAAGAGTCTTATTATGGGAAATGATAAGCGTTGGCCGATTGTACCGACTAATCACATTGGCCATAGTAAAGGTCTTTCCTGAACCAGTCACCCCAATGAGTGTCTGATAGCGATATCCCCGAAAGAGCCCTTCGACCAGCCGCTCTATGGCCTGAGGTTGATCACCGCAAGGCTTATAGGATGAAACAAGACGAAACGATCCTCTTTTCATATCTCTCATTTTAAAAAAACCTAATCCCAGCCTTTCTATTTCCAAAAGGAAGTATCTTGGAGAAGAGAAAAAACTTCTTGCTTGAGGGATTCTAGTGAGGAAACGTTTTCCAAGACTTTTGAGGCTCTTCGGCGAAGACACTCCAGAAAACGCTGTGCCTTAAGGCGATTTCTTGCCTCCCCTTCTTCAATACCTTTTGCCTGTAACCGCGCAATCCGAAGATCTCGTGGAGCATCCACAAAAAGGAGTTTCGAGAGGAGAGGACAAAAACCAGCTTCAAAAAGAATTGCTCCTTCGATAGCTACCCATTCCTTTTCAAGTCTTTGCAAACGCCTTCGAGCCTCAAAAAAAAGTAAAGGATGGGTGAGAGAATTAAGCATAAAAAGCATTCTCCAGCTTCGAAAAGCAACTCGTGCAAGCTTTTCTCTTTGCAGCATTCCACGGGTGTCAAGAAAAGACCTCCCAAAGCCATAAACGATAACCTTCCAAAGAGGTTTCCCTTTTGCCGAGAGTTCCCTGGCAAGATCATCAAGAACAAGAACAGGAATACCTTGCCCTTCAAGAAAAGAGACAACCGTACTCTTTCCTGAAGCAACACCACCACCTATTCCAAGGATCTTACGATTTTCACAGCCCGTAGACCTCAATGTACCTCTCGATGGCTTGCTTCCAGGAGAAATCGCTCTGCATCGCGTTGACCACCATGGTACGGAAGAGATCCTTCTCTTCAAAGTACACATGAAGTGCCCTCTGCACCGCGCGGAAAAGCTCGTGAGCCGAAAATTCCCTAAACTGGAAACCAGTACTCAAGCGAGGATTAAAAGGATAATCAACGACTGTATCCCGTAAACCCCCGACTCCTCGGACAATGGGAAGCGTCCCATAAGACATGGCAATCATCTGGCTGATACCACAGGGTTCAAAGAGCGAAGGAAGAACAAGAAAGTCCGAAGCGGCATAGGCAAGATGCGCTAATCGCTCATCAAAACGGGTCACAACCTTGACATTTGGGTACTCCTGAGAAAGATTTTGCAGAGCTCTCTCGAAAAGCTCTTCTCCTGTCCCTAGGAAAAACCAGTATGCAGGAAGGGAAAAGAAAGTATTTGGAGACTCTAGAAAGAGACGGACACCTTTTTGCTCTACGAAGCGGGAGATGAAGGCAATAAGTGGACGAGTAGCATCAGCGTTACCACCAAAAATTTCGTTGAGGAAAAAAGACTTATTTTTTTGTTTCCCTTCAAGGTTTTCACTTCCATAACGCTCTACGATGAGAGGGTCAATACCTGGATGAAAAACCTCTGTATCGATTCCGTTAACAATCCCTATGATTTTTTTGCGATACGAGAGGGCTCGCAAAAGACCATCAAGGCCTTCTCCAAACTCAGGAGAACAGATTTCCTGTGCATAGGTAGGACTCACAGTAGTAACAATCTGGGAAAAGAGGAGCCCTGCCTTCATAAGGTTAATATTTCCATAAAATTCAAGATACTCGTGAGTGAAGAAAGAGCTCGGAAGATTTACAAGCTTAAAGAGATCTCCTCGCCCTATACCCTGGTACGCAAGATTGTGAATGGTGAAAACCACCTTCGTCGCCTTTGGTCGATATGGAGGCCAATACCGCTCGAGATATGCACACACCAGAGCACTCTGCCAGTCATGACAGTGTAGTACAAAGGGTCCCTCTTGCCAGCGAACCAGATACTCAAAAACTGCGCGGGAGAAGAAAATGAATCGTTCAAGATCATCCGGGTACCCATACATTTTTTCTCTCCCAAAAAAGCTGTCATTGCCGACAGCAAAAAGCCGTTGCCCCTCACCCCCGGTATATTCAAAAAATTCTGCACGAACCATAGTATCTCCAAAGGGAAACTCAAGGCTCCGCTGTTTTATCAGGGGAACCTCTCGTGGCATCTGAGCATACTTGGGGAGAAAGAGCGTAACACGAAATCCAAAACGGGGAAGGTATTTGAAAAGTGCCCCCACTACATCACCTAGACCACCACTTTTGGCAAACGGATAAGCTTCAGAAGCTACAAGAACAACCTCCATCCCTTCAACCCCCTTCCCCAAAAAACAGGAGCTCATACCTACCGGAGATTCCCTTGCGCCACTCCATCCGCCACTTACCCTGAGAAAACCCCTCAAAAGCTTCCTGAAGAATACTCTCAGAATCTTCTGTAATTCCGTACACCTCTGCAGAGAGCTCTCTATCCCCCAAGTAGAAACGACGCACCCCCTTCCTCCGAAGGATCCGCATAAGGAGGTGAAAAACTTCCTCCTTAAGCGTATGCTTATAACGGTCAAGAATCTCTTCCTCAGTATCCTTCTCTTCTCCTACGAATCTCCACCCATAAAGAGTCGGAAGCGCAACGTACGTACCTTTTCTCCGCACTTCCTGTAAATCCTCCGAAGGAAGTATGCATTCTACAAGGAAAGAGATAGGAGGTCCAAAGAGAGGAAGCTCAGGAAAGGGGGCATCACACAGGGTAACTTTTCCAAGAAGCACATCTTTTGCCAAAGGTACTTCCACTTCTGAGTAGGCTAAAGAAAGGAGGGGCTCTTCTTTGACCCAGTTGTATGCCTCTTCAAGGAGCGTGAGTACCTCACGAGGTACCTGGCTTCCTCGAGCATACTCAAGAGCCTTCGAAAAAGGAAAAAGTACAGGATGACTCACAAAAAGAAGAACAGGACCCCACAGAACCCCTGGTTCCTTGAGTATTGCTTCAAAATATTCCAGGTCTGGACTAATAACTGAGAAGAGGAATCTTGGTCCTTCCTTTGGGGGATTCTCACCGTCAAAGGTAAAAAGATCCCTCCCCTGCAGAATAAGAACCCTAGAATCCCGCTTCCTCTCTATGCGCTCACGAAGCTTTCGAAGCTCGAGTTCTTCAAGTTTCCGAAAAAGAGCAGACCAGTTGACCTGAGCAAGGCTCCATGGTTTTATGGAACACTCAAGAGGCACATCTCTCCGAATAGTTGCAAGAACTCGATTCATTGCGATTTGTTCCCGAGAAGCAAGCAGTGCTTCCCGAAGAGCAGGTGAAAGTTCATCCACATGAGCAAAGATACCCTCAAGGTTTCCAAAGCGTTGAAGAAGTTGTGCAGCCTTTTTCTCCCCAATTCCCCGAACTCCTGGAATATCATCGGAAGCATCGCCACTAAGAGCAAGGAAATCAACAACCTGCGAGGGAGTGATGCCAAGTTCTTTCTCAAGGTCCTGACTCCGCAAGAGGCGTAAACGGGTTACTCCCTGAACTGGTTGAAGAAGAATTGTGTGGTCGTCGAGAAGTTGCAAAAGGTCGAGGTCAGAGGTCACCACAAGCAACTCATACCTTTCCCCGAGATGTTCTTTCAAGCTTCCGATAACGTCATCTCCCTCAAATCCCGGTACTTCAAGAACAGGAAAACCAAAGAGGCGAAGAATTTCTTTGATATCCTCAAGCTGTGGCCGAAGCACATCAGGCATAGGCTTACGGGAAACCTTATACCGCCTTTCAAGGACATGGCGAAAAGTTTTCTGTGGATGGTCAAAAGCGACAACGATGGTAAGCGGCCTGTACTCCTCAAGAAGTCTTAGAATCATATTAAGGAACCCAAGAGTCGCTCCCGTCGGCCGACCAGAAGAGCTAGAGAGCTTTGGCAAAGCGTAAAACGCTCGATAGGCAAGCGATGTCCCATCAACGGCAATAACTCGCTCTTTCTCACCCATGCTCTTCCTTGACAAAGTCCACAACTCTACTATAATCTACCCCAGAGTGCCGAAGTGGCGGAACGGGCAGACGCGCTAGACTCAAAATCTAGTGGGGCTCACACCCCGTGCGGGTTCGACTCCCGCCTTCGGCACCACTATTCTCTCAAGAAAAACGACGCCTCTTCCCCTGTCGCGTCACCATAGAGAACCTTCTTTTCTACCTCCCCACCAAGAAGGGTAAACTCCACCCCCTGAGCCCCTTGTAACTCCACCCCTCCAAGGGTATATGAGAAAACCTGCTCAAAAGCCTTTTGGAGTGGCTCTCGCCATGCGGGATTCCCTTCGAAACGCTCGGTAAGCTCCCGAAGAAAACGATACACAAGACGCAAATCTCCAAAATCCAAATTCTCCAAAGCTTTTTTCATAGCTTGTTCTTCATAGGGCGCAAAAAGTGGACTCAAACCTTCTTTTGCCCACCCAAAAATACGCGACGCAAGGTAAAGGGAGGAGAAGTCGCTCCGTCCAAGAAGCACAAACCCAAAGGGAGCTAAGGAAGTCCAGCCTTCCTCCCGAGAAAAATTCAAAGTTTCTTCCTGGAGAAAAGCTTCCTTGTACCGTTCTACTTTCTCCCCGTCTTGGGCAAAAGATGGAGCATATGCCCGCCACTTCTGGAAAGCATCTCGATGACGAGGGGCAAGAGAAAGAACAGCACGCCACTCCCTGAGAGCCTCGTTAACCCTCCCCATCTGCTCAAGAGTTTTCCCCAACCAGTATCTGGCTTCAACATACTGTGGGTCAATCTCCAAAGCCCTCTGATACGCTTCTAGAGCTCTCTCGTAATTTCCTTGGGAAAAATAAATGTAACCAGTACGATAGTACTCTTCCTTATCCTGAGCTAAAGCCAGAACACTTCCCAAAAGCAAACAGAATACGCCCAGAAAGGCTACCCTTCGCATATCCTTCTCCTTAAGACATACGTATACTCCCAATACTTTCCCCCAAGACACTCCGAACAGCCTCCTTGACTTCCTCGTTCCACTGAATTCGGAAAGAATCATCAAGTTCCACCCACCACTCCCCTTCTTCATTCTTGATACGAAGCACCACAGGACAGGGCCCTGGGAATCTGCGCAGACAATCCCGAAGGGCATATACCGCTCGCAAGACATCTCTCTCAACCTCGAGGTCAATGACAATTGCCCGAGAAAAGTCTCTGTCCCATTCTAGAGGGTCAAAAAGGGCATCAACCACAATTTTGTTCTCCCCACTATCCAGTATATCGAGTTTTCCTAAAACTCCAAGAAGCCTTCCTTCGGCAAGGTACTTTTTCAATTCCCCGGCGAGGTTTGGAAAGAAAATCGCCTCAATACTGCCAGACTCATCTTCCAAAGTTACAAAGTACATATCTCCCCCAGTTTTGGTCACAATCTTGCGAACATTCCCAACCATCCCTACGACTTTCACCCGCATTTCATGCTTGAGAGCTTTTAAGTGTCCTAGGGGGAAAAGAGGAATATGCTGTAAAGCTCTTGTTGCCTCTCGGAAAGGATGATCACTTACATAGAACCCAAGCATCTCTTTCTCCATTTGAAGGAGTTCCTGCCGAGAGAACTCAGCAGTCTCCCGCAAGAAGGGCGTCCCTTCAGGAACCGTCTCTTCTCCAAAGAGAGAGTGTTGCTTTATGTCCTTTTTCTTGCGCCTTGCGCCATAAGCGAGAATATCCTCCAAAGAAGCAAGAAGCTGAGCTCTGTTCTGATGAAGCCCTCCAAAAGCACCCGCTTTGATAAGACTCTCAAGGACTCGCCGGTTAATGACACGGCTGTCCACCCGCTCCACAAAATCAAAGATGCTTCGATATCTCCCTTCTCTCCGACGAAGCAGGATTTCTTCCACCGCACTCTCGCCTACATTCTTAACAGCTGCAAGACCGAAACGAATACGCCGATCGCCTACCACAGTAAAGTTGGCAAGACTTTCGTTGACATCTGGAGGAAGAACTTCAATCCCCAATCGACGACACTCAGCAATGAACTTAGCCACCTTGTCGCTATCGTTAGCTACACTTGTAAGACACGCTGCGAGGTACTCCGTGGGGTAATGAGCTTTAAGATAAGCCGTTTGGTACGACACAATAGCATACGCAGCACTATGGGATTTATTAAAACCGTAACCAGCAAAGTACTCAATGAGGTCAAAGAGTTCTTCAGCCTTCTCACGACTGTGACCTTTTCGAATTGCCCCTTCAATAAATTTCTCCCGTTGCTCTCGCATGACCTCTGGCTTTTTCTTCCCCATGGCTCGGCGCAAAATATCAGCCTCTCCAAGGGTGAAGCCAGCGAAGGCGTTGGCAATCCTCATAACCTGTTCCTGATACACAATAACGCCGTATGTTTCCCGAAGAATTGGCTCAAGAGAAGGATCCGGATACGTAACCGGAACTCTTCCCTGCTTGCGGTCGATAAAATCGTCAATCATTCCACTTCCCAGGGGACCAGGGCGATAGAGAGCAAGAATAGCAATAAGGTCTTCGATATGCTCAGGCCGCAAGCGTTTCAAGAGTTCCCGCATTCCAGAGCTTTCGAGTTGGAAAACCCCAACAGTTTCTCCCCGTCCAAGAAGCTCATACGTTTCCCGATCATCAAGAGGAATACCATCGAGGTTAATCTCTTTGCCTCTGGTACTTTTGATAATGCGAAGCGCCCGTTCAATAACCGTAAGTGTTCGCAAACCCAAAAAATCCATCTTAAGGAGACCAAGCTCTTGCAGAGCATCCATATCAAACTGGGTCACGACTTCGCCTTCGTTCATTTTTTGCAGCGGCACGTAGTAGGTAAGAGGCCGGTCAGCAATGACTACCCCAGCGGCATGCACCGAAGCGTGACGGCACATACCCTCGATGCGTCGAGCAAGCTCGAGGAGCGTTCGAACGTTTTTATTGTCTTCTGCCAGTTTTCGAAGCTGCGGATTTGCCTCCATTGCTCGCTCAAGGGTGACACCAGGACCACCGGGAATGAGTTTGGCGATTTTATCCACATCGCTATAGCTCCACCCCAGAGCTCTCCCTACATCACGCACCGCCTGGCGAGCCATCATACGCCCAAAAGTGATAATTTGAGCCACATTTGTTGCCCCGTATTTCTCAGTTACGTATTTAATTACCTCATCCCTACGCTCAAAGCAAAAGTCAATATCGATATCAGGCATGCTTACTCGCTCAGGGTTCAGAAAACGCTCAAAAAGAAGCCCGTACCGAAGCGGATCAATATTGGTAATTCCAAGAACGTAGGAAACAAGACTTCCCGCTGCTGACCCCCGCCCAGGACCAACCATGATACCCCGTTCTCGAGCAAAGTGGACAAAATCCCAGACAATGAGAAAATAGGTAGCATATCCCATGTCCTTGATGACCTCAAGCTCATATGCAAGCTGCTTTCGAACGTGTTCGGGAGGATGCTCTCCGTAACGCCTCCGCAATCCCTCTTCACAAAGGTACACAAGGTAGCTGAAGGCGTCAAAACCCTCTGGAACGTCAAAACGAGGAAGAATAACTTTTCCCAACTCAATGGTTACGTTACAACGCTTTGCAATTTCCGTCGTATTGGCAATAGCCTCGGGCAGGGAAGCGAAACTCGCCATCATTTCCTCTGGGGACTTCAAATAAAAGTCCTGAGTTGGGAAGCGAAGCCTCTTGGGGTCATCAAGAGAAGTTGCTGTTTGAATCGCAAGAACAACATCATGCATATAGGCATCCTGGGCGTCAAGGTAGTGACAATCGTTCGTGGCCACAATAGGAATGTTCAACTTTTTGGAGATTGCCACAAGAGCTTCGTTGACCACTTTTTGTTCAGGAATCTTATTCTCTTGGAGCTCAAGGAAAAAGTTCTCCCGACCAAAAATGTCCTGATACTCCAAAGCCACACGCTCTGCTTCCTTCGTGTTTCCTGAAAGAATGAGGCGGGGAATCTCTCCTGCAAGACAAGCCGAGAGGGCGATAAGGCCACGAGAATATTCCTGAAGAAGTTCTTTATCGACTCGAGGTTTGTAATAAAAGCCTTCGAGGAAGGCTCGGGTAACAAGCTCCATGAGATTTCGGTACCCTTCCTCATTTTCTGCCAGGAGTACAAGATGGTACGCAGGCTCGCTGCCCTTAACCACCACTTTTTCGAAACGACTCCCTGGGGCAACATAGACTTCACAGCCAATAATGGGCTTTACTCCCTTTTCTTGAGCCTTTTTGTAAAAATCCACCACCCCATACATGACTCCATGATCCGTGATGGCCACCGCCTCCATACCATAGGAAGCAACACGCTCAAGGAGCTCATCAATACGAATAACTCCATCAAGAAGACTGTATTCTGTATGGACATGGAGATGGACAAATTTCATTCTACTCACCACTTGTAAGTTCTCGAAGAAGGAGATTCTTCACCACTTCAGGGTTTGCTTGACCTTTGGTTACCTTCATAACCTGTCCGATAAGGAAATGTAACGCTTTATCCTTCCCCCCAAGATAATCAGCCACACTTTGTGGATTTTCCTCTATAACCTGGCGAACAATTTTCTCAAGGTCTCGTTCGCTTGTCAGGAAAGAAATGCCCTTCTTAGCCATAACTTCCCTGGCACTCATCCCAGTGGCAAACATCTCCTCAAAAATCCCCTTCGCCAGAGAAATACCAATCTCCTTTCGTTCCACCATCCTCAAGAGTTCGGCAAGCATTCCAGGAGTCACCTTGCTCTCCCGAATAGTCATGTTAAAGGCGTTCAGATTCTTCAAGACTTCCGTAAGGACAAAATTGCAAACCGTTCGAGGAGCAGGAAACTCCCGGACACAGGCTTCGAAGAACTCCGCAAGATCTTTATCTTGAACAAGAATATGAGCTTCTGGTTCGGCAAGTTCATACTCCCGCATGAAGCGCTCCTTCTTCTGCAAGGGTAACTCAGGAATTGTAGCTTTTATTTCCTCAAGCATATCCTGAGGAATCCGGAAAGGTAAAAGATCTGGGTCAGGAAAGTACCGATAATCCTCAGCCTCTTCTTTCCCTCGAGAAGGAACAGTAACCTGGCGAACCTCATCCCAGTGACGAGTTTCCTGAACAGGAAATTTGCCTTCTCTCAAAAGCGCAGCTTGCCTTTCCACTTCGTAACTCAAAGCTCGAAAAACAGAGCGAAAAGAGTTCATGTTCTTAATCTCTACCTTTGCTCCCTGAGTATCGGGGGATAAAGAAACAGAAACATTAGCATCACAGCGAAGCGAACCCTCCTCCATGTTTCCATCGCTTACCCCAAGGTATCGTACGATACTTCGGAGCATGATAAGGCACTCCTTGGCCTCCTCAGGAGAATGAAGGTCGGGTTCAGTCACAATCTCTACAAGGGGAATACCAGCTCGGTTAAAGTCAACTCCGGAAACATTCCTCTCTACACCAAGACCCTCATGGACAAGTTTTCCTGCGTCCTCCTCCACATGTACTCTTCGAATGCGAACCTTCCTCCTCTCTCCCTCAAGGGCAAACTCGAGCACCCCCCGTACCCCAATGGGAAAATCGTATTGAGAAATCTGGTACCCCTTAGGAAGGTCAGGATAGAAGTAGTTTTTTCGGTGAAACACCACTTCGGGAAGAATCTCGCAACGGAGAGCAAGGGCAGTCTTAATAGCAAGCTCTAAGGCCTTTCTATTAAGTACTGGGAGTGCTCCAGGGAGCCCCATGCAGACCGGACACACCAGAGTGTTCGGCGTTTTTCCGATGTAGTCGGTGCTGCAACGGCAGAACATCTTTGCCTGAGTCAAAAGTTGACAGTGTACCTCAAGGCCAATGGTGACATAAACTCCCTCCATTCTATGACCTCCTTTGCTGCCCAATCTCGGGGAGGGGAAGAGGAAGGGAGAGCATTTGCTCAAGGAAAAGAGCAAGACCAAAGAGCACTCCTTCCTGGAATGGACCAGCGATAATTTGCAATCCCACCGGAAGGTTATCAACATACCCACAATTAAGAGATAGAGCAGGAATTCCTGCCATTGCCGAAGGAATGGTAAACACATCAGCAAGGTACATCTCATAGGGGTTTTTAGTGCGCTCTCCAAGGAAGAAGGGAAAAACCGGAGAAACAGGAGTTATAAGAAGATGGCATTCCTGGAAAGCTCTCTCAAAATCCTGCCGCACAAGAGTGCGCACCTTCATGCCCTTAAGGTAATAAGCATCGTAGTAACCAGAACTCAGAGAGTAAGTTCCAAGAAGAATTCGCCGTTTCACTTCAGCCCCAAAGCCAGATGTACGTGTTCTAAAGTACATGTCCTGAAGCGTTCCCTCTCCGCCTTCCCTCAAGCCGTAGAGCACACCATCATACCGGGCAAGATTCGAACTTGCTTCAGAAGGTGCCACGATGTAGTATGCCTCAAGAGCATAGCTCGTGTGTGGGAGAGAAACTTCCCGAATTGTCAGACCTTCTTTTTCCAGACCCTTGAGAACTTCTTCAATAGTACCTACAATACGGGAATCTACTCCCTCAGAAAAATATTCCCTGGGAAGACCAATGATCATTTTTCGAACCTCTTCTTCCTGAGGTATCTCGGCTCGGGAAAAAGGTGGATAAGGAGCACAGGTAGAATCCCTTTCATCCCTACCACTTATAATTTCAAAAAGAGTGATAGTGTCCTCAACAGTTCGAGCCATAGGACCAATCTGATCCAGAGAAGAAGCAAAGCTTACAAGCCCATATCGCGAAACCCTTCCGTAGGTCGGACGAAGTCCAACAATGCCACAGAAAGCCGCTGGTTGACGTACCGAACCTCCCGTATCGGATCCCAGGGCTAAAGGAGCCTCAAGCGAAGCCAGAGCCGCTGCTGATCCTCCACTTGACCCTCCCGGAACTCGTTCAAGATCAAAGGGATTCCTGGTGGGACCATAAGCACTGTTTTCCGTCGAAGAACCCATAGCAAATTCATCCATGTTCGTTTTTCCAAGAATAATAGCCCCCGCTGCTTCAAGACGTTCTATAACCGTTGCGTTGTACGGAGGGATATACCCCTCAAGAATCCGGGAAGCACAGGTCGTCGGAATCCCAAGCGTACAGATATTGTCCTTAATAGCTATAGGTATACCCCAGAGAGGAGGACAAACACTCCTGTCTCTTCCTTCCTCCTCGAGCTTTTGTGCTCGGGCGAAAGCTCTATCTTCGTTGACAAAAAGGAAAGCATGGAGAAGGGAATCAACCTCACGAATGCGCTCCAAAAATATCGTAAGGAGTTCTCGCGGTACCAATTCTCCTTTCGCAAAGAGGTCTTGGTAGTCCCGAATGGTAAAGTTTCTAAAGTCGCGGAGATTCATGACAGCTTCTCTTCTTTCTCTACAACTTTAGGAACGATAAAATACCTGCCCGCCGCACAGGGAGCATGCTTGAGAACAAGGTCACTCCCCTGCCAATCTACAGGTTCATCCGGGTTCATAGGAGGTTGACTCCAAGAAATATGGGATGTCGGGGAAACATCCTCAAGATCAAGCTCGTTAAGCTTTTCAAAGTGAGCAATGATATCACTAATATCCTGGAAAAATCGGGTAAGTTCCTCCTCCGAGAAGGAAAGCTTCGCAAGCTGAGCAATTTTCCGAACCTCCTCGAGAGATACATGCCCAGGCATAGACTCATAACACCCCAATCATCCGATAAAACTCCTCTTCCGTAAGAATCTGGACGTTCTTTTGACGAGCCTCATCAAGTTTCCCTCCAGGATTCTCTCCCACAACAAGGTAATCCACCTTTCGGGAAACCGCACTCGCCACCTTCCCTCCCTTTTGTCGAACAAGCTCCTCAGCCTCTTTCCGAGAGAACCGTGAAAGTGTACCTGTAAAGACGAAAGTCTTTCCCTGAAGGATGTTTTCAGAAGATAGAGCCCCTACCCTCTCCTCCTCAGGAATAACTCCTAGAGCCTTAAGTTCTTCAAGCATCGTTCTGTTCTCAGGATTTCTGAAGAATTGCCAAACCGCTTCAGCCACCTTTGGTCCTATCCCCTCTATGGCCAGGAGATCCTCGCTGGAAGCTTCCATAAGCCTCTGCAGAGAACCAAAGTGCTCAGCAAGAAGCTGCGCCACAAACTCGCCAACGTAGCGGATACCAAGGGCATACAAGAACCGGGCAAGTGGCCGCTTTTTTGAGCGCTCAATAGCCTGCAGAAGATTTTCCGAAGATTTGTCTCCCATCCGCTCAAGCTCAAGAAGCTTCGTCTTTGTCAGGCGATAAAGATCTGGAATACTTCGAACATAACCTCTATCAACAAGCTGCTCAATGAGTTTCTCTCCAAGCCCCTCAATATCCATAGCATCTCGGGAAGCCCAATGGCGAAGACGTTCTTTAATCTGTGCGGGACAACTTGCATTGATACAGCGAATCGCTACTTCCCCCTCTTCTCGGACAACAGGGGAATGGCACACCGGACAATGGGTAGGCATTTCAAAAACTCTTTCACTTCCATCTCTTCGCTCTTTCAAAACACGAACAACCTCAGGAATGACCTCTCCTGCCCTTCCTACAATGACCCAATCCCCGATGCGAACATCTTTTCTCCTTACCTCGTCTTCATTGTGAAGCGTCGCTCGCTTAACCACCACCCCTCCAACCTCTACCGGTTCAAGAACCGCAACAGGAGTAAGCGTTCCCGTTCGTCCCACGTTAACCTCAATACCTAGAACACGCGTTACTGCCCGAGTAGGCTCGAATTTGTACGCAATGGCCCAACGAGGGCTTTTACTCGTTGCTCCGAGGAGTTCCTGAAAGGTTAGATCGTTTACCTTCACAACCAATCCATCAATATCGTAGTCAAGGGTCTTACGCTTCTCCTCCCACTCATCGTGAACAGCAATAACCTCATCAATATCCTTTGCCAGGCGAGCATGTTGATTAACCTTAAAACCAAGCTCTCTTAAAAGTTCAAGAAGTTCCCAGTGAGTTGTGGGATAAAAGGCACTCTCTATAAGGAAGGCCCCGTAAACAAAAATATCAAGACGCCTCGAAGCAGTAACATTAGGGTCAAGTTGCCGGAGAGACCCTGCTGCAGCATTTCGAGTGTTGGCAAAGAGGGGCTCACCTCTTTTGCTTCGCTCCTCGTTAAGTCGCTCAAAGTCACTCCGGTGCATGAAAACTTCCCCCTGGACCTCAAGAATCGCAGGAATGCGTTTTCCCTGAAGGCGAAGCGGAATGCTTCGGATGGTTCGCAGATTAGCTGTGACATCCTCTCCTGTAACTCCGTCGCCGCGAGTTGCTCCCCGCACAAAGACACCATTTTCGTAGCGGAGATTTACCGCAAGACCATCAATCTTTAACTCTACCACATACTCAACTTCTTCTACTCCAAGCATCCTTTTTACTCGCCGGTCAAAATCTCGCATCTCCTCTTTCGTAAAAGCATTGTTGAGACTGAGCATGGGACGAGCATGGACAAAAGTAGCAAAGCCCTCTTGGGGCTTTCCTCCTACTCTCTGGGTCGGAGAGTCAGGAGTAACAAGATCGGGAAAGAGCGTCTCAAGCTCCTGGAGCTTTCGCATAAGCGCATCATATTCCTCATCGCTAATTTCGGGACTATTGAGAACGTAGTACCGGTAATCGTGGTATCGAATGATTTCTCGGAGCCGCTCAATCTCCACTCTTGCTTGCTCTTTATCCATAACTCCCCCTCCTACCAGAATTCCTCCCTCACTATTGTATCATCTCGACGAGGACCAACTGAGAGAAGAACCACAGGAATCCCAAGGAAGTCCTCAAGTGACTCGACAAAAGCACGTACAGCCTTGGGAAGGTCAGTATATAACCGTGCCTTTGAAATGTCTTCGTTCCAGCCTTCAAATTCCCGGTACAGTGGACGACACAAAGACCAAAGGTGGGGATCCATAGGAAATTCCTCAAGCACCCCTCCATCAACCTCGTACGCATAACACCACTTAACCCTAGGAAGCCCTCCAAGAACGTCAAGTTTCGTCAAAGCAAGGGAGGTAATACAGTTCACACGAGTTGCATACTTAAGAGCAACTCCGTCAAGCCACCCACAGCGGCGGGGGCGACCAGTTGTTGCCCCATATTCCCCTCCTTTCTCCCGAAGGTATGTCCCGGTATCGTCAGAAAGCTCGGTAGGGAAAGGCCCTTCTCCCACCCGGGAGGTATACGCCTTGCACACACCAAGAACTTCAACGTCTGGCACTGGACCGATACCAGCCCCAAGGAGAGCACCACTTGCCACAGGGTATGAGGAGGTTACAAAAGGATAGGTCCCATGGTCAAGATCAAGCATCGTTCCTTGAGCTCCTTCAAGAATAATGCGCTTTCCTGTACGCCAGGCCTCATAAACCAGACGTGAGGTATCCCGAACGTAGGGCTTCAGATACTCTGCATATTTCAGATACTCTTCGAAAATTGCCTCGTATGAGAGAGGGGGGTGCGAGAAAACCCGCTCAAGAACCTGATTTTTGTAATCAAGAACAACCTTAAGTTTTGCTGCAAAAATCTCTGGGTGGAGCAAATCTGCAACCCGGATACCAAAACGAGCAACCTTGTCTTCATAAGCAGGCCCAATGCCCCGACCGGTTGTCCCTATTTTCTCCTTTCCACGGAGGCGCTCATAAAGGGTGTCAAAAAGACGATGATAGGGCATAACCAGGTGAGCTTTCTCACTTATAAAGAGGCGATCAGCAAAGTGCACTCCCTCTTTCTCAAGAAAGGCTGCTTCTTCGAGGAAGGCAATAGGGTCAATAACCATTCCATCCCCAAGAATGCAAATCTTCCCCGGAAAGAGAATACCTGAGGGAATAAGGTGAAAGACATACTTTTTCTCCCCCACGAGAACAGTATGTCCTGCATTGCTTCCTCCCTGAACCCGCACTACAAAATCTGCATTACGACTCAGGTAGTCAACAACCCGGCCCTTTCCTTCATCCCCCCAATGGGTTCCAACCACGATACAAATGCCCACTCTCCACCACCTTCATTCCCATTCAATTGTTGCAGGGGGTTTAGAGGTAATGTCGTAGACTACCCGCCCGATGCCTGCTACCTCGTTCACAATACGCCGGGCAATAACATCGAGTGTATCATAGGAAATTCGTGCCCAGTCAGCAGTCATACCATCCTCACTCATCACCGCTCTAATAACCCCCACGTACTTGTACGTCCGCTCATCCCCCATAACGCCAACACTTCGCACCGGCACAAGAACTCCAAAGGACTGCCAAAGCTTCCTGTAAATTGGAGACTTTCGGAGTTCTTGATCGATAATGGCATCCATATCCCGGAGAATAGCAAGTCGCTCTTCGGTAACCTCTCCAATAATCCTGACCGCAAGACCTGGACCAGGGAAAGGCTGCCGCCAAACAATTTCTTCTGGAATCCCAAGCTCTATGGCAAGCTTTCGAACCTCATCTTTAAAGAGAAACCGCAAAGGTTCAAGAACTTTAAGACGCATGTGCTCGGGAAGGCCACCAACGTTATGGTGTGTTTTTATGCGTGCTGATGGTCCCCACACCGAGACACTCTCAATGACATCAGGATATGTTGTCCCCTGCAAAAGATATGTTACGTTGCCAAGCTTTTTTGCCTCATCTTCAAATATTTCCACGAAAACTCGACCAATGATTTTCCTTTTTTCTTCAGGATCCACAACCCCTTGAAGAGCAGAAAGGAACCTTTCCCGAGCATCTACATAGATGACACGTTCCTTTCCAAGGAGCGCCCGCATGCTTGAGAGAACCTGTTCAGCCTCTCCCTTCCGAAGGAGACCATTGTTCACAAAGATACAACTCAACTGATCCCCAATAGCACGGTAGGTCAAAACTGCAGCAGTAACCGAATCAACCCCTCCACTAAGCGCACAAACCACATGCTCTTTCTGTACTTCATTTCGTATGAATTGGATTTGCTGCTTCACGATAGATTCGGGAGTCCATTCGGGACGACAACCACAAATACCAAGGACAAAATTTGCCAGGATTTCTTTTCCAAGGGGGGTGTGAGAGACTTCGGGATGGAACTGAATTCCCCAGATTTTTCCGCTTTTATCCCGAACAGCAGCATATTCACACCCTTCCGTGCGGGCAACACAAACAAAGCCCTCCGGAATCTCTTTGACACTGTCTCCGTGGCTCATCCAGCACACCATTTCACTTCCAAGCCCCTCGAAAAGTCCACCCCGTTCAAGGACAAAAAGAAGAGCCCTTCCGTATTCCCGGCTATGGGACCGAATAACTTTCCCCCCAAGGGTACTCACAAGAAGCTGCATACCATAGCAGATACCAAGAACAGGCTTTCCACTCTCGAGAACCCCCTCAGGGAGGCAAGGAGCCCGTTCATCAGTGACACTATAAGGACTCCCAGAGAGGATAATGCCTTTGATGTCTGGTTGGTCAAGTGAGGGACAACCCTGCATGTGGTACGGCCATATCTCGCAGTATACCTGAAGTTCCCGAATACGACGGGCAATGAGTTGGGTATACTGGGACCCAAAGTCAAGGATAACAATCTTATCCACCTTCTATCGCCCCATTCCTACACCCTGCTCTCTCTGGAGTTGTTTCCCCTCCGTCCAAATGCTTGGTGCAATGGCAATTGTGACCTTCTGCATCTCCCGAATATTTCGAACTCCAAGCGAACCCATGGCAACCCTAAGGGCCCCAATAAGGTTCATGGTACCATCAGTAACCGTACTCGGACCAAAAAGAATTTCCTTGAGGGACCCCTTAATGCCAACCTTTACAAGCGTTCCTCGAGGAAGAGCAGGATCAGGCGTCGCCATCCCCCAGTGATGCCCTCGACCAGGAGCTTCTTCTGCTGCTGCCAAAGGCGAACCGATCATAACCGCATCAGCACCACTGGCAATAGCCTTAGCAATATCTCCGCCAACACGCATTCCTCCATCAGTAATTACTGCAACATACCGACCGGTATCCTTAAAATAATCATCTCGAGCTGCTGCCACATCAACAGTGGCTGTAACTTGAGGGACTCCGATACCAAGAACTGCTCTCGTAGTGCAGGCTGCTCCAGGACCAATGCCAACAAGTATTCCACTTACGCCAGCCCGCATAAGCTCCAAAGCCACCTCATAAGTTGCGCAGTTTCCCACAACGACAGGCACAGGGACTTCGCGACAGAATTTTTCAAGATCCAGAGCCCGTAGCGAAGACGAGAAATACTTAAGAGTGGTTACGGTAGACTGGATAACAAGGATATCAAGTCCTGCCTGGATTGCTTTCTTGCCGATGGCTTCAGCCTGAAGAGGAGTCACAGAAGCAGCAGCAAGAACATTCTGAGCCTTAATTTCCTCAACACAGCGCACTACAAGCTTTTCCTTAATCGGTTCCTGATATACCCGCTGGAGCACCACTGCAACCTTATCTTTTGGCTGATTGATGATCTCCTCAATTACTGCATAGGGATCCTCATATCGAGTAAAAATTCCCTCAAGATTCAGGACTCCAAGGGCACCAAGTTTCCCAAGCTCTACTGCCATTCGAGGATCCACCACACCATCCATAGCGGCGCCAAGAAGGGGTACAGCAAGCGCTATTGGACCAATCGAGGTGGAAATGTCAACATCTCGGGGATCAATAGTAACGTTGCCAGGAACAAGAGACACATCATCAAAACCAAAGGTCATTCGAGCTTTCCTGTTCCTTCCCAGAAAGTACTCCATAGACCTCACCCTTATTCCTCAAGTTTGTTAAGCTTCCACAATAATGGTCTCAGTTGTAAGCACAAGAGAAGCTACACTCGTCGCATTTTGCAAAGCAACTCGAAGCACCTTTGCAGGATCAACAATGCCTGCTTTAAACATGTCAACGAAAGTCCCTTGTAAAGCATCAAACCCGACATTTCTTTCGCATTCTTTCACTTTTTCTGCTACAAGAGGCCCTTGGTACCCTGCATTTGCAGCAATTTGTCTTACTGGCTCTTCCAGAGCCCGGCGTACAATATCGAATCCAACACGTTCATTACCACTGACGGTAACTCCTCGCAATTCCTCCGCTATGCGGAGAAAGACTGTCCCTCCACCCGGAACAACACCTTCCTCAAGAGCCGCCCTCACTGCTCCAAGCGCATCCTCAAGGTGCTGCTTTTTCTCCTTGAGCTCCACCTCGGTAGGGGCACCAACCCGAATAATGGCAGCCTTTCGTAGGACAGAAGCAAGGCGCCTTTCGTACCATTCTCTTTCATAAGCCGTAGTGGAGCTTTCAATCCGGGTACGAATTTGCCAAATTCGTTCTTCAATGTCCTTTTGCTTCCCCTTGCTACCGACGATGGTTGTCTTTTTCTCGGTAATCCGAACTCTTTCCGCTTCCCCCAAAAGCTCCAGAGGAACTTTCTCGAGCTTCATGCCAAGATCCTGCAAAATCACCTGGCCACCGGAAAGCACAGCGATGTCTCCAAGGACCTCTTTCTGGCGTTCCCCAAATTCTGGAGCTTTTACCGCTGCAACTTGAATAGCTCCCCTGAGTTTATTCACCACAAGAAAAGCAAGAGCTTCTCCCCCAAGCTCATCAACAATGAGAAGAAGCGGACGTCCAGTCTGCAAGATCCTCTCAAGGAGAGGAAGCAGAACCGAAGCATTATAAACTTTATAGTCCGAGATAAGAATAAAGGGGTTCTCAAGAATGGCCTCATTCCGTTCGAGGTCAGTCACAAAATAGGGGGAAAGAAAACCTCGTTCAAACTCTATCCCCTCAACCACTTCAAGCGTAGTTTCAGTAGTCTTTGATTCCTCAAGGGTAATAATTCCTTCCCTTCCCACCTTTTGCAAGGCAGAAGCGATCAATTCTCCCAGGAAACCATCCCGAGCAGCGATAGAGGCTACTTCAAAGATGTACCGTTCATCATCAAGGGGAACACTCCACTCCTTAAGCTTTTCAAGAACAATTCCTAAAGCCTTTTCCATTCCTCTTCGGATCCACACAGGGTTATGCAAAGAAAGAAGGGCTTTCATACCCTCTTCAACCATTTTCTGGGCAAGAACAATCGCCGTTGTAGTCCCATCACCAGTTGCCTCATTAGTTCGCTCTGCCACTTCTTGAAGTAACTTTACCCCAACATTTTCGAAAACACTAGAAAGGGTAACTTCACGAGCGATGGTCACGCCATCACTTGTTGCAAGAGGGAGGCCACTACTTTGTTCAAGAAGAATGGTTTTCCCCCGTGGTCCAAGAGTTACTCGCACCGCACTAGCCAGTGCTTGCATGCCCTGTGCAAGAGCTTGACGAGCCTCGTCTCCAAAAAGCAAAACCTTTGCCATAAAGTCACCTCTTTGCGTCTCAGACATGCAAGAATGATACCGCAGAATCTTTCCCAAATTCAACCTGAGGGAGCTTGCTTTTCTCCAAGAGAAAGCTGGGGAATTGGATCGATTTCAAGACCGTCCCTTCTCCCCCGAAGGAAATGAAAAAGACCACAAGCTCCAACCATTGCTGCATTGTCCGTACAGAACTTATGCGAGGGAAAGAGTACCCGTACGTTTTTCTTGTCCCCCTCTTCTTGCATGACCTCTCGCAAGCGATGATTCGCGGCTACTCCGCCCCCAACCACAAGAAGACGATATCCTGTGATCTCTACAGCCCGGAATGCTTTCTTCACAAGGCTTCGAATCACACTTTCCTGGAAAGAAGCTGCAAGATCGGCAAGAAGAGAGGTCCTCTCCCGCCCTTCAAGGGTAAGTTGAGCAAAAACCCTCGCTACAGCAGTCTTCAAACCACTGAAACTAAAATCAAGCGTGTCCTCGTCCTCGAGGCCAACTCGAAAAGCAAAACGTTTCCCGTTCCCACTTTTACTCAATTGATCAATGATCGGTCCTCCAGGATAGCCAAGACCAAGAAGACGTGCAACTTTGTCGTACGCCTCTCCAGCTGCGTCATCCCTTGTTCTCCCAAGGAGCGTATATTTCCCCCACTCCGAAACAGCAAAGAGTTCCGTATGTCCTCCCGACACGATAAGTGCCACAAAGGGAGGAGAGACTTCAGGATGTTCAAGACGTATAGCAAAAATGTGACCTTCGATGTGGTTCACTCCTACTAGAGGCTTTTTAAGCGCAAAAGAAAGTGCCTTCGCAAGACATACTCCCATAAGGAGTGCCCCAAGAAGTCCTGGGCCTTGGGTTACAGCGAAAACGTCGATATCCTTCAGGGTAACCCCTGCTTCCTCAAGAGCTTTGTGGAGTACCAAGGGAAGAACCTCAAGGTGCTTTCGAGAGGCAATCTCGGGAACAATACCCCCAAAAGCTCGGTGAACGTCAATCTGACTTGAAACGATGTTTGAAAGGACCTCAAAACGCTCGTTAATGATAGCAACACAACTATCATCACAACTTGTCTCAATACCCAAAACAAGGAGAGGATGCTTCATTTCTTCTCCTCCACCACAAAATCCTTTCGCATAACAAGGGCATCTTCCCCATCAGCATAGTACCTTGCACGTACTCCAATCACCCGAAAACCAAACTTCTGGTAAAGTGTCTGTGCCCTCGTGTTACTTGTGCGAACTTCAAGGAGTATGTAGCGACATCCACAAGCTCGAGCATACTCAAGAGCATACTGAAAAAGCTTTTTTCCAAAGCCCTTACCCCGATATCTGGGATGAATAGCAAAGGTAGTAATATGCCCTTCTTCCCAGAGGATCCAAAGACCAATGTACCCAATAACCCTCCCCTCAAATAAGGCCACAAAGTAAGAGGCAACACGGTTAGAGAGCTCGCTAAGGAAAAGTGAATATGACCATGGTTGGGGAAACGAACGCCGCTCAATAGCTATCACATAGGGCAGATGATGAGCCTTCATTTCCACAATCTGGAAATTTCCGTTATCGAGAAGCACTTTCTCGTTCGAAAACTCTGGAACCATAGAGAGGAAGCATGGAGAATATATTTTCAGTACTTCCACCTTTCCGCTCTTCAAAGAGAATAACAAGCTCAAGCGGATCCGGAATAGCCTGAGAAGGATCAGCACAGAAAATCCCAGCTCGTACAAAAAGCTCCCAGAGGTTACGCCATGGGGTTACCACGAAAACATCGTTTCTCCCCTTATACTGCGCAAGGAAATCTTCAGGAGATCCTACCTGGAAAGAAGAAAGAGAAGTTGCACCTTTCTGGAATTCCACCCAGAAAACCTCTCCTTTTCGGTGAAAGATAACTGGCACTACAACTTCAAACTGACCCGTATCCAACCTTCGGGCAAGACTTGCCAGAACTTCAAACGTAGAGAAACCCCCAAGAGGGACCTGAAGCGCATAAGCAAGACCTTTAGCAATAATAGCACCGACCTTAACCCCAGTAAATGACCCTGGACCAAGACCAACAACAATACCCTCAAGGTGTTCCCGAAAAGAGAAACGCGCATCAAGAAGCTCAAGATACTGCATGAGAAGAAGAGAATGACTTGCTCTTGTGTACTCTGTAACCCGGAAAAATACCTCCTTCCCCTCAACCAGCGCAACTCCAAGCCATGGAGTACTTGTATCGAAGGCCAAAATCATACTTTACCCCCTGCAAAGGATACCTCAATCCTCCGCGTTTGCTCACCGGTTACGACAATATGGACCACAAAAAACGGAGGGGAAAAGAAGGAGAGAAACTTCCCACCCCATTCAATGGCAATGATTCCGTCCCTTTCGAGATACTCTTCAAAACCAAGGTCGACAACTTCACCCCAGTCTCCTAGACGGTAAAAATCCATATGGTAGAGGGGGAAAGGATCCCCAAGATACTCGTGGATAAGACCAAAGGTTGGACTTCGAACCTGCTCCTCACTAATTCCAAGGGCTTTTGCCATTCCTTTCACAAAAACGGTTTTCCCTGCTCCTAATTCTCCCTCAAGAAGCACAAGAGAAGGAGCCTTGCACAGGCTTACGACAAAATCCTTGCCTCGCCTCTTTGTTTCCTCCTCACTTTTCGTCTCCCAGAGAGCAACCTGATCCATAGGTCATATAAAGAGACGGTGCTTGAGTTTTCCAAAACTACAGAAAATTTCGTGAGGAATAGTTCCCGCCCGGCGGGCAAGCTCCTCTACTCGTATCTCTTCCTCCCCATCCTTTCCAAGGAAAGTTACCACATCGCCTTGCCTTACCTCATCAATGTGAGAAACATCAATCATGACCTGATCCATGGAAACCGTACCAATAAGGGGAGCTCGTTTTCCTCGGACAAGAACTTCAAAGTTATTGGAAAAAGCGCGAAAAAGGCCCTGGGCATAGCCCAAAGTAACGACTGCAACTTTTGTTCTCCGAGAAGTTATAAAGGTCCCGCCATATCCCACTCGAAAACCAGGAGGAAGAACCTTAAGAAGTTTCACTCGAGCTCGGATGGTTGTCACTGGTCGAAGCCCCAAAGAATGCACTACCTGGGTATCCCCGTTTGGTGACACCCCAAAAAGTGCAATTCCGATACGGTTAAGGGTAAGGCGCATATGGGGAAAGGAGAGAAAAGCAGCACTATTCGCACAATGGTACTCAAGAGATTTTCCAAAGAGACTCCACCGCTTGAGAAAAGCACAGAACTTGCGAAATTGCCACTCTGTGTACTCAGGGTCATTCTCAGCACTGGCAAAATGCGTCATAACGCCTGTAAGAACAAGAGGAGGAGAGAAAACTGCCGAAAAGAAGCCATCGTCAAAATCCCGAGGAAGGCAACCCATTCGTCCCATGCCAGTGTCGACTTTTAGATGAAAACGAACAGATTTCTCCTGTTTTAAACCCTCTTTCCGTAAGGCTTCGAGCTCCTCCAAAGAAGAGACAACAGGAATAAAACCCTCCTTCACAATTGCCTCTGCTTCATATGGGAAAAATCCTCCAAGGATATAAATATCTCCACGAACAGAAGCTCTTCGAAGCTCAAGAGCTTCCTCAAGAGAGGCTACACCAAACTTCCGAAGGCCAAGTGAAGCAAGATAAGAAGCAACATCAATTCCATGCCCATAGACGTTTGCCTTAACAACACCCATGATGTCTCCGCGGGGATACACAAGCCTCCTAAGTACCGCAACGTTATGTGCCAGGTTTTTCCGGGAAATCTCCATCCAGCAGTGGAAATCTCCATGTTCCATCGTCTACCACCTTTCGCGCCACATCGATACGTTCAGCAATTTCACGGGCAAGAAGCGATGCCCTTCCCTCTGCTCGCAAAAGATCGGCTGCAAGACCGTGAAGAAAAACTCCACAGAGAGCTCCACTCAAAGGATCAAGTCCTTGAGCGAGAAACCCACCAATGAGTCCAGCTAAAACATCCCCGCTTCCCGCAGTAGCCAAAAGCTCATTCCCTGTGGGATTTACAAAAATGTCTCCTTGAGGGCTTGCAATAAGCGTTCCCGGACCCTTGAGGACTGTCACACATCTAAAAAAGCGAGCTATCTCCTGTGCAGCCTGTACCTTTCGTTCAGAAACCTCTTGGGCAGACCACCCAAGAAGACGAGCCGCTTCCCCAAAATGAGGGGTCATAACCCATCCCTCAAGTTTTCCCTCCCATTGTACCCGGTCCTGAGCAATAATGTTTAAACCATCAGCATCAAGCACACCCCTTACCGGGGTAGACATAAGAAACCGCTTGAGAAACTCCTTCGTTCCCTCATCCATACCAAGACCTGGACCAACAATCACACTCGAAACCCTACGTGCTTCAAAACCAGAGATAATGTGCTCTACATCTCCCACGCCATAACTCCACAAGGATAATGAGGGAGAAAGAGCAACACTGACCACTTCGGGAATGTGTACTTTCACCATTACTGAAAGCTCGGGAGGAAGTGGCCACACCACCATACCAGCACCACTCCGGTAAGCCCCAAGGGCTACAAGTATTCCTGCTCCAAGCATACCCAAAGACCCTGCTACCACCCCAACCACACCAGCAGAAATCTTGTGAGCAAACCAGGGTTTTCGGGGGAGGAGACGACGAACATCCGAAGCAAGAACAAGCTTTCCTCCTTGGGCCTGCAGAGGTACACCAATGGGGCAAAGTTTGAGCTTTCCCACACATGTCCTTCCTGGGAAAAGCACAAGTCCCCGTTTCACGAGTCCAAAGGTAACTGTAAGGTGCGCTCGTACTGCTTCCCCAAGAATGCGCCCATCACTTGCATCGACCCCTGAAGGAATGTCCACAGCCACAACAAAAATTCCCCTAGCCGCATTAATCCTCTGGATAATCTCACGGTGAATTCCTGTAACCTCTCGTGTAAGCCCTGTTCCAAAAAGCGCGTCAACGATAATCGTTCCTTGCTCTACAACGAAATCCGAGGGCGAAGCAACTCCGTATACCGGAAGACCAAGGCGAACAAGGACTTCATAATTGTATCGAGCATCTCCACGAAGAGCCTCTGGAGAACCCACAAGATACACTCGCGGGAAAACACCCTCTACGAAAAGATGTCTAGCAACTACCATCCCGTCTCCGCCATTATTGCCAGTCCCGCATACGATAGCAACACCCTTGATGTCTCCTCGACTTCTAAGGATAGAGAGAACTTCTGAAGCTACAGCTTTTCCGGCATTCTCCATAAGAAGCAGTGTACTTACACCATAGCGTTCACAGGCCTCTTTCTCCCTTTCTTGCATTTCCTCCCTGGTGGCAAGCTCAAGCATACACGCCCACCGCCACAGCTACAACAACGTCTCTGCCATGGGCAAAAGAAAGACTGATTTTGGTAAAGACCTCGTTGCCCCGCCGCAAAACAACCTTTGGTTCCCCCGAGGGAGTATGGAGGATAGAGATATCCCGAAAATGAAGCACAATACCCCGCTGGAGAAAGAGCTTCTTTATCGCTTCTTTACTAGCAAAGAGGGCCGCGATTCCTTCGTGCCAACGTCTTATGCTCTTTCCCCGATAGAAAGTAAGCTCTTCTTCTGAAAAAAGGCGAGCAAGAAACCGCTCACCAAAGGAAGAAAGAAGGTCAACAATTCTCGGAATCTCCACCACGTCGACACCCACAAAGGTTCCACCATTCACGAAGCCGCTTCTTTCTCCTTTCGCGCCTTCTCAATAATAGCTTCGGCTATCTGTGGAGGAACCTCTTCATAGTGGGAAAACCGCATAGTAAAAGAGCCTCGACCCTGAGTTATAGAGCGAAGGTCAACAGAATATCGGAAAAGTTCTGCAAGCGGCACAAGAGCCCTAATCTTTTGGTATCCGTCCTGTGGCTCCATACCAAGTATCTTACCCCGGCGAGCATTGAGGTCCCCAATAACGTCTCCCATGTTTTCCTCTGGAACCAATACTTCTACACTCATGATTGGCTCAAGAAGCACAGGATTTGCTTCAAGTGCTCCTTTACGGAAAGCCATAGAACCAGCGATTTTAAAGGCCATGTCTGAGGAATCCACAGGATGATACGATCCATCGTATACGGTTACGCGAACATCTATAACTGGGTACCCTGCGAGGACTCCTTCCTGCATAGCTTCCTGAACGCCTTTCTCCACAGCGGGAATGTAGTTCTTGGGAATAACACCACCGACAATCTTATCCACAAACTCGAAACCTTGTCCCCGGGGAAGAGGCTCGAGTTCAAGCCATGCATGTCCATACTGACCTCGCCCACCAGATTGACGCTTGTACTTACCCTCTGCCCGCGCTGTTTTCTTGATGGTTTCTTTGTACGGCACTTTAGGCACTGAAAGAGCAACCTCTACCCCGAATTTTCTCTTCATCTTCTCGGCAAGAACATCAAGGTGGATGTCTCCGAACCCATATACAATGTCTTCCTTGGTATCTGGCTCCCGCTGTACCCGGAGGGTGGGGTCTTCCTCAAGCATACGACTCAAAGCTTGACTAATCTTTTCTTCATCTGCCTTACCGACTGGCCGAATAGCTGCCATATAGTTTGGTTCAGGATATTCAAGAGGAGGAAAAACAATAGGATGCTCCTTGTCTGAAAGTGTATCTCCGGTGAAAACCTCGCTGATCTTTGCTATAGCTGCAATATCCCCCGCCCGCACTTCTTTAATAGGCTCTTGTACCTTTCCTCGAACAAGGAGGAGTTGCCCAATCTTCTCTTCCACATCCCGAGAGGCGTTGTAAAGCCGTGCATCAGCAGAAAGCTTCCCAGAATATACCCGGAAAAAGGCAATTTTCCCAACGTAGGGGTCGCTCAGAACCTTAAAAACAAAAGCCGAAAACGGGGCATTTTCACTGCAGGGACGCTCCTCCTCTTCTCTAGTTTTTGGATTCTCTCCCCTTACTGGAGGACGCTCAAGAGGATTTGGAGCAAATTCCACAAGAAAGTCTGCAACTGCTGTGACCCCTTTGTTCTCAAGACCAGAACTGCAAAGAACAGGGAAAATCTTTCGTTCCAGGATAGCTCTCCGTAGGCTCTGCCAAAGCTTTTCAGAAGGAATCTCCTGACCATCAAGGTAGAGATTGAGTAACTCGTCGTCCGTTTCAGCAATGTTCTCAAGAAGCTCCTCACGCCACCTTGAAATCTCCTCAACAAGTTCTTGAGGAACTACATCCTCCCGTATTTTCCCGTCTCCTTCAAAATACAAAGCGCGCACTGTCAAAAGGTTCACAAGCCCACGGAAAGCACTTTCTTTGCCGATGGGGAGAAAGACTGGAGTAGCCTTAGGGGTAAATTTCGTGCGGATACTCTCCAAAGCTGAATAGAAGTTTGCACCCTCTCGATCCATGCGGTTAACAAGGAAAAACACTGGAAGACTCTCGCGTTTCAGGTATTCCCAAGCTCTCTCTGTACCCACCTCAACCCCAGACACTGCACAAAGAAAAATTACCCCACTATCCACCGCTCTGAGGGCTCCAATAACATTCCCCAGAAAATCCATATACCCTGGGGTATCGATGAGATTCACCTTACAACCCTTCCACTCAAAGGGGAGTACCGAAAGATCAATAGAAAGGCCCCGGCGAATTTCTTCCGGCTGCCAATCAGAAACCGTGTTTCCTTCTTCGACTCTTCCCCGCCGGGTGGTGACTCCGGCATTAAAAAGAAGGGCTTCAGCAAACGTGGTCTTTCCTGCTCCTGCATGGGAAAAGAATCCAATGTTTCGAATATCCTTACTTTTGAAATCCTTCAACCGCAACTCCTCCCTTCTCGCATCGTTCCCCATTGAGAATATATCACAGGATACGCTCACTCAGCAAAAAGAACCAGAGACTTAAAGCAAAAAGAAGCGCAAAGAGCTTCGCCCGCCAGTCTTCCCACAGAACTCTCCGCAGATACCCCCAGAGAACCTCTAAAACCTTCGATACAAAATTCGGAGCATTCTCTTGAGTGTTCCCGCTTCGATATCCCATGCCATCCTCCCATGCACTGCGAGGGAAATCTTCCCCGTTTCTTCTGAAATTACGATAGCCAGGGCGTCGGTTTGTTCCGTAACCCCAATTCCCGCCCGGTGACGGGTTCCAATTTTCTGTTTCGTTTCCACCCTTTCGGCAAGAGGAAGAATGCAACCTGCCGCTACAATCTTATTTTCCCGAACAACTACTGCTCCATCGTGAAGAGGGGAATCGGGAAGAAAAATGGCAAAAAGAAGCTCCGGTGAAAAAAAAGCGTCTACAAGAACACCAGTTTGAATAAAATCCCTGAGACTGTTGGTACGCTCAAGCACCACAAGGGCACCAATTCGCTTTCGCGATAGCGTCTGACATACCAGGGTAAGATCGTCAATAAACCTACTTCGGCTCTCTTCGTTCCCGATTCGCTCTACAAATCCATGATGATAGAGGCGATTCATATAGTTTCTTCGAAGTTCTGGCTGAAGAACAAGGAGCACCCCTCCCATATAACCCACGATACATAGGCGCCAGAAGAAACGGAGTTCTCCAAAACCCAGAAAATTAGAAATCCCAGCACTTAGGAAAAGGACTGCTAAAAAACGCAAGGGAGGAAAAAGAAGGGTCCCTCTAACCCACCTGACGAGATGGTATGAGAAATAATACAGTATCAGTATCTCTAAGAAGTATCGCCAGACATTTGGAAGGGAGAAAATGCCACGTCCCTCCGAGCCTCAAAGCAAGAGACTCAAAATCGCCTTCTGAGCATGAAGCCTGTTTTCCGCTTCATCAATAACTACCGAATGTGGACCATCTATAACCCCGTCAGTGATCTCCTGACCTCGGTGTGCAGGCATACAATGCATTACCATTACTTCCGAAGAGGCAAAGGCAAGGAGGTCCTCGTTAACCTGGTATGGTAAGAAAAAGGGTATTCGCTCCTCAAGCTCTCCCTCTTTCCCCATACTTGCCCACACATCTGTATATATCACATCAACACTTTGCACTGCTTTCCGGGGATCAGGTTCATAGAGAATTTCGGCACCACTCTTCTTTGCTTCCTCTTGAGCCCAGTCCCATATACACTGTGAAGGTTTGTAGCGCTCGGGAGTAGACACAACAAGAAAAAGACCAAGACGAGCAGCAGCAACGATCCAGGAATGGCAAACATTGTTACCATCACCAATAAAAGCAATTTTTACGTTCAGAGTTCCCTTCTTCTCAAGAATCGTAAAAAGATCGCCAAGAACCTGACACGGATGGTGAAGATCTGAAAGGCCGTTAATGACAGGGACACTACTGTACTTTGCCATCTCAAGAACTGTTTCATGAGCAAAGGTACGCAGAACAATAGCGTCAACCATACGCCCAAGCACAAGAGCCACGTCCTTTACTGCTTCTCGCTTCCCAAGACCTACTTCCTGAGGGCCAAGATAAAAACTCTCCCCGCCGAGTTGTCTCGTTGCCACCTCGAAAGAAACACGAGTACGAAGGGAAGGTTTTTCAAAGAGAAGAGCAACGATCTTCCCCTCGAGAATCTTTGGACACTCACCCAAAAGCCAACGCTTTTTTAAATCTGCAGCGACATCAAGAAGAAAAAGGAGCTCCTCTTTTGAGAAATCCGCAAGATCCAAGAAGTGCCGTCCTCGAAATAAACGCGTCATCACTCACCCTTCCTTACCTTTCTCCCCCGGTAAACTTTCACTACATATGGAGAGAGAAATGCCCGTAGTACTGCTCCATAACCAGCGCGAAATGACACCACATCTCCAACCCGGTAGGATTTTGCGCTCTCCTCTACATCAAGAATAAGGTAATTGCTTGTTGCACCTACTATTGTAACATGAGCGTCATCAAAATATAACTGATTCTCATCAACATCTTGCTTTCCTATTGCCACAAGAATTCTCTTACGAGGGCCAGAAAAGTTTCGAAAGGGCTTCTCCCCAAAGGCATCGTATCCAGAAGCTCCTTCTTGCAGCGGTTCTTTCTTGCGCACTTCCACAACCTCTGCCGAAATCACAAAAGCCCCTTGCTTCAGCCAGGGGATGTCTCGTTTTCTACTTATGTCACTCCCAAAGAGCAAAGCTTCCCCAAACCGAATTTCATCCACTCCCTCAGGTGAGCACCCTTCCTCCCAGAGGGCAAGGAAGGTTGTTCCCCCAACAGAAAGCACGACGTTCTTCTCTAAAGTTTCTTGAAGAAAGTTCTTTACCTCTACAAGGCGCCTCAAAGCCTCGTAATCAGGCAACACTCCGCTGAGACAAGCAAAGGTTGTGGCAATACCATAGACTGAAAGATGAGAAAGATGTCGCAAAAGCTTGGTCACTTCTGGAATTTCCTCAAAAAGCATTCCTTCTCTTCCATCGCCACCCTCTATAGCAAGAACAACAGGCTGTACTTTTCCAAGCCTTCGGGCAATGCCATTGAGACGCTCGAGAACTTCGGCATGAGAAACAAAAGGCAGGATACCATACATGCTCAGAGTATCAAGCTCTTCAAGCATAGGGAGGCGAATAAGGAAAAGCTGCACTTGGGAACCAAGGAGATTGCGAAGTTTTACAAGGTTTGCAAGATTCGAGTCGGCAAAGCTCGAAAAACCAAAGTCTCGAAAGGCTTGAGCAAGTACGGGATCCGCAAGAAATCCTTTTGTCACAACAACAGGCGAAATTCCCCAAAGGCGGCACTTGCCAAGAAGTATGGACGCATTTTCTTCAAGAACATCAAGGTTCACTTCAAGGCGGGGATACAAAGAAGCCATCTCGAAGAAAAAAGGGGCAGTATTACTGCCCCTTCAAACCCTACCGCTTTGAGAACTGGAAACGAGCACGAGCTGCCCTCTGACCGTACTTCTTGCGCTCCTTCATTCTTGGGTCTCTGGTCAGAAGCCCAGCCTTCTTCAACACACTCCGAAGTCCTTCATCTACAGAAAGCAAAGCCCTTGCGATACCATGAGCCAGTGCTCCCGCTTGACCTGTTAAGCCCCCACCCTTAACCACTGCTTCAACATCAAAGCGAGTCTCGGTACCAGTGAGCACAAGTGGCTTACGTACAAGCACTTGCCAAGTCAACCTTGGAAAATAATCTTCAAGACTCCGTCCATTCACCGTAATCTTTCCACTTCCTAGAGTCAACCATACCTTGGCAACCGATGTCTTTCTTCTGCCTGTTGCATAGTACTTCACAGCCACACTCATGCTCACTCACTCCCTATTGGCAACGGAATTGGGTTTTGCGCAGCATGAGGGTGAGAGGGACCACGGTATACCTTAAGTTTCCGGATAAGCCGTCGACCCAAACGATGATGAGGAATCATTCCCCAGACTGCTCTCCGGATAACCTCTTCTGGCTTTCGCGCCAAAAGAGACCGCAGCGTTTCCTCTTTGAAACCCCCAGGATACCCACTGTGCCGTCGATACAATTTTTGATCAAGCTTTTTCCCCGTGACTCGAACCTTCTCAGCGTTAACAACAATGACGTAATCTCCTACATCACAGAAAGGAACATAGATATTCTTGTGCTTGCCCATAAGAATGGTAGCAATACGAGAAGCTAAGCGACCAAGAATCTGACCTTCCGCGTCCACGATGTACCATTTTTTTTCAACGCTCTTAGGCGATGGGACGTACGTTTTATCCTCCATTGTCCTCTCCTCCAACTTAGTCAGAGACAAACCGAATTTTAGGGGAGTATAGAGAAATTGTCAAGAAAAGAATGGTGATTTTTCTTCACCCTGGGAAACCTCCAACTCGTGCCGCAACCTCATGCATCAGGTCCTTAAGTTGGAAGTAACTCCGAATGTATCGGTCATAGTAAAAAAGGTACATCTCGTGATTCTCTCGATTTGGATAAATCTGCCCTGAAATCTGCACCATCTTCAACGTCGCCTCAGGAATACTATCATAGAATCCCACACCTACCGCAGCGTAAACTGCTGTTCCAAGGGTACTTGCTTCTTCTACAGTCGTAAGATAAATGGGGATATTAGTAACATCGGCATGAATCTGAAGCCAGAGACGGCTTCGCGCTCCTGCACCGCTCACATACATCTCTTCCACTTCAAAACCAGACTGTGCTAAGGTTTGCAAGATATGGTACGTTCCATAAGCAGTTCCTTCATATATAGCTCTAAGCACATGGGCTTTGGTATGGCTCAACGATAAACCCCAGAGGGCACCTCTTGCCAGGGGATCTTGGTAAGGACTCCGATTTCCTTGAAAGTAATCAAGGAGTACCAGGCCGTCAGAACCAGGAGGGATCTGGGCAACCATTTTATCAAGGAAAACGAAAAGGTCTTCTCCAAGCTCACAAGCTCTGGCACACTCCTCTTTAGCAAAGTTGTCCACAAACCACTTAATGATGGAACCAGTTGAACTCTGCCCTCCTTCAAGGATCCACATATTAGGTAAAACAGCACCATAATACGGACCCCAAATACCCGGGCTGAATATAGGTTTTTCTGAAAGCGCAAGGTGGCATGTTGATGGACCTATAACCATGGCAAGACGCTGAGGATGCACGGCATCAAGACCAACCATAGCTGCATAAGCATCTATACCACCCTGAATGACTGGAATTCCTGGAACAAGGCCAAGATCATACGCAGCGCGTTTTGTCAATTCCCCAACCTTCTCTCCTACCGGAATGAGTTCTCGTGGCCATTTTTGAAGGAGCTCCTCAAAACGAAGATCCCGCAGAAGAGAAATTGGCCATCCCCCTTCAGTAGGACAGTAATTCCACTTGCAGATAGCGTTATTAAGTGACGTTACCCAACGATCGGTGAGTTTAAACATGATCCAGTTCTGAGCCTCTACGATATAGTCAGCATTGGCAAAAATGTCCGGGAGATTTTCTTTAAGCCAAAGGGCCTTGGGAATCATCCATTCCGGAGATTCTTGCCCACCAGCATATCGGAGGAGGGGGTTACCTGTCGCATTGATCCGTTCTGCCTGATCAAAGGCTCGCACATCCATCCACATGATTGCTCGGTACTTAGGATTCCCAAACCGGTCTACAGGAAGAACGGTACAGGAACTTGCGCTAACACTCAAAGCAGCAATATCTTCGGGGCGTACCTCTCCCTCAAAGAGGCAGCGCCGTACCGTGTCCTGAATACCTTTCCACCAGTCCATAGGATCTTGCTCTGCCCACCCTGGACGGGGATGGTACTCAGGGTATGAGTAAAAAGAAAGTGCTACAACATTTCCCCGAGCATCGAAAATGCCGCTTCGAAGTCCCTGTGTCCCTACATCAATGCCAAGAAAATATGGGGGTTTTGTGTTAGCCACAGAGCAAAACCTCCTTATCCCTCCTTAAAACATGATACAATTCCTGTAGGATGGTGCGTTTTCTCGCTGATTGCATGTTAGGCAAACTCACAAGGTGGTTGCGAATTTTGGGGTACGATGTCACATATTTCCGGAATTTGGAAGACAAGAAACTCTTAGCCATTGCCCGCCTTGAAAAGAGAATCCTCCTCACCAAAGACAGGGCTCTTGCCACTTCCGGAAGAGAGTGGGCTTATTTTGTGCAAGCTGAAACCGTATCTGAACAGCTTCTTGAATTGAAACGTACCTTTCACCTTTCTTTTCCACTTCCTCCCCGATGTCCATCCTGCAATGAAGTTCTTTACGATATTTCTCCCGAAGAGGCTCGAAAGAACGTTCCCCTTTTCGTTGCTTTGAGCTTCTCGAACTTCAAACGCTGTCCTCGGTGTCAAAAAACGTTCTGGCCAGGAACTCACTGGCAAAGAGTACAGAAACTCTGCCAAGAGCTCCTGGACGGGTGAGTTCCTCACTTACTTATCAAGAAGAACCTCAACACCAGGGAGTGGTCGCCCTTCAACAAATTCAAGCGATGCCCCTCCCCCAGTTGATATGTGGGTAATTTTCCTCTCTACTCCTGCCTGCTTAATAGCCGCTACCGTGTCACCACCACCCACAACCACGATGGCTCCGCTTTCTGCAGCCTCCGCAACCTTTTTGGCAATTTCTATGGTTCCACGAGCAAAGAGATTAACCTCAAAAAGACCCAAGGGACCGTTCCAGAAAATGGTTTTAGCCTCCTTTATATATTCCCCGAACTTCTCAACAGTCTTAGGGCCAATATCAAATCCCCCCATGTCGGGAGGAATTTTATCCCAATCCACGACCCTCGTTGCAATTCCTTCCTTCCCTTCTGGCGCAACAACAAAGTCCAGAGGGAGTTCAAAGCGTACACCCCTTGCTTGAGCAACCTCAAGGATTTGTCGCGCCTCCTCAATCATGCCCTCCTCAAGGAGTGATTTTCCAACTTCATATCCCATAGCCTTGATAAAAGTGTACGACATGCCTCCTCCCACCAGGAGCACGTCAACCTTCTCGAGAAGTTTGCGTAAGACCCCAATTTTACTTGAAACCTTAGCTCCACCAAGGATAGCAAGAAAAGGACGAATCGGATTATTGAGTTTTTCTCCGAGAGCTTCAAGTTCCTTTTCCATCAGGAATCCAGCATAAGCTGGCAAGAACTTCGCAACTCCTGCAGTAGAAGCATGAGCCCTGTGGGCAGCTCCAAATGCATCATTCACGTAAATGTCGGCAAGCTCAGCAAGAGCTCGGGCGAAATTCTCATCATTAGCCTCTTCTTCAGGATAAAAGCGGATATTCTCAAGAAGAAGCACGTCCCCATCTTTCAGTTGAGCCACTGCTCGTTTCACTTCTTCTCCAATACAGTCGTTAACTTTTGTAACCTTGCGTCCCAGAAGTTCTTCGAGTCTCTTTGCAATCGGATCCATGCGGAGCTCGTCCTTGGGCTTTCCCTTGGGACGACCCAAGTGAGAAACAAGAATGACCCGTGCCCCTCGCTCAACAAGGTAACGAATTGTAGGCAGGCTTTCCACAATCCTTGTGTCGTCAGTAATGTTCCGGTTCTCGTCAAGAGGAACGTTAAAGTCGACCCGCACAAGGACTCTCTTCCCTCGCAGTTCTCCTTCAGGAAGATCCCGTATGGTCTTTTTATTCATTCAATCCACCTCCCAACTTACTTGCTCTCAAGAAAGGCCTGAAGCACTCGAACGTGATTCACAACTCCTACAACTCGTCCTTCCTTCACCACTGGAATAAGGTCAACATTTGTTGTTTGTAGCAAATCCAAGGCATCCTCGATATCATCTTCTGCTGCCAGGTATTCTACGTCTTCGATCACGAATTCCGAAACTTCTCGCTTGGCAAAGTCTCGTAACTTCTCTCGAATGGCACTCAAAAGGTTCCCAAAAAGGGGGAGGTCCTTTTGGGCCTCCTCAAGAAGCTGCTGGAAAAAGGCTCGCGCAGAAAAGTACCCGATGAGGCGCTGCTCAAGATCCACGACTGGAACACCATTGACCTTGCGACGAATCATAAAACTAAGCACATCACCCACTGTATCAAAATCGCTAACCGTGGGAACTTCAGGAAGCATGATTTCTTCTACCAACACAGCTGTTTCCCCCTCAGTTTACCAGTAATACTTCCGATACATTCTTGAGGCTATAATTTTACACCATAACGCTCCAGCAACAAAGCCACTCACATGTGCAAACCACGCTATCCCTCCATACCCTGGGAAACCCAAAGATACCAAAGCGTAAAAGATTTGGAGAAGAATCCAGAAGCCTAAAAAGACCACTGCAGGAATACGCAAAAACTCTATAAAGAATCCCCAGAATACAAGAGTAATAATTCGAGCACCGGGAAAAAGGAGAAAATACCCCCCCATGACTCCAGCAACAGCACCACTTGCACCTATCGTAGGAACGAGGGAAGTAGGGAAAACAAGAGCATGAGACAACCCTGCAACACATCCACACCCAAGATAAAAGAGGATAAACCGCCACCGACCAAGGAAATCCTCCACATTATTTCCAAAGATCCAGAGGTACCACATATTGGAGAGAAGATGGAAGAAACTCCCGTGCAGAAACATAGAAGTAACGAGGGTCAAGGGCGGTGGCACAAAAGGGGCGTAAAGCACGCGGGCTTTGCCCCAAAAAAGCGCCGGGACAAGACCAGCCTGAAAGAAGAAAAGCTCGCGCCCTGGACCAAGAACAACCTCGTAAAAAAATACTACTGTGTTTGCAAGGATAAGAAAAACTGTGACAATTGGAAAGCGTCGAGTCGGCAATTCATCTCGAATTGGAATCATGGCTTAAAAATAGACAACTCCTTTCCCAAAGTCAAGCATCTTGAGAAACTCTCTTCCGAGCAAAAAGCTCCGAGAGTATCTGATGCAAAAGCAGATAGCCCAAAGAGGAAGGATAAAGATATCCCCCTCGCGTAAAGAGCAACCCCTCCTTAATTAGGTCCTGCACAAAACCCCTCAATTCCGAAGAAGAAAGGAGAGAAACTGGAACCCCCCTGCTGGTTCGCAAAAGAAGCGCAAGATCCTCAAGAGTCTTCAGGTCTTGCACGATTTCCTCTTCAAAGACTATCGGAAGTCTACCGCTTTGAAGCATTTTAGCATATGTGCGAAGAGAGGAAGCGTTCTTCTGCCGTTTTCTTCCGAGGTGGGTCCACGCCGAAGGACCAAGACCTACATATTCTCCATTCCTCCAGTAGAGGAGGTTGTGCTGGCATTCAAAGCCTGGAAGGGCAAAATTGGAAACTTCATAATGAAGATACCCTGCATCGCCAAGTTTTTTCTCAGCAAAACGGAAGAGGTACGCCTGCGCATCGAAAGAGGGGAGAAGACGACGATGGCGGCGAAAAAAAGAAGCCAAAGGAACCCAAGGTTCTAGGGTCAGGCTATATATAGAAACGTGAGGGGGAGCATACCGAAGAACCTTTTCAATATCTTCCTGCCACGTGTCGAAATCCTGGAGAGGAAGGCCGTATATGAGATCAACGTTCCAGTTTTTCCAATTTTCCTTTTGAATCGCCTCAAGGGCCTCATGAATTCTCTTGAGAGATGTTGCCCGACCAAGAAAAATAAGATACCGAGATTGAAAAGACTGCACCCCAACACTCAAGCGGGTGATACCAGCCGCCCTCCACTCTCTAAGTTTCCCAGGAGTGATAGTCTCCGGATTAACCTCAAGCGTCACTTCAGGGGAGGGCGAAAGGATACCCCGTACCCTGAGAGTGTTAAGAAAACTCCTGAAAAACGAAGGTTTTAGAAGTGATGGAGTACCACCACCAAAGTAGACACTTTGAACCTCTTTTTCTTCAAAACACGCACTCTCTATCCTGAGGTCAAGTTCCTTAAAGAGAAATTTGCCGAAATCCTCTTTATTCTCCTGCCAAGGGTAGGAAACAAAATCGCAGTAAGCACAACGCCCTACACAGAAAGGAATATGAACGTAGAGACCCAAGGGCTTCATGACCCCGTCTTCAAAACAGCAAGAAAAGCCTCCTGGGGAATACGAACCTTGCCAATAGCCTTCATTCTCTTTTTTCCTTCCTTCTGTTTTTCAAGGAGTTTTCGCTTTCGTGTCACATCTCCCCCATAGCATTTCTGGAGCACGTCTTTGCGGAGAGCTGGGATATCCTCCCGAGCAATGATTCTACCCCCTATAGCAGCCTGGATAGAAACTACGAAAAGCTGTCGAGGAATGATCTCCTTCAGTTTTCCCACAAGTTCTCTCGCTCTATAGTAAGCGTTTTCTTGACAGGAGATGAAAGAAAGACCATCTACCCGCTCCCGGTTGACGAGAATGTCAACACGCACAAGTTTTGCCGGACGGTATCCAGAAAATTCATAATCGAAGCTCGCGTATCCCCGGCTTATCGCTTTAAGTCGATCGTAGAAGTCAAGCAGGATTTCAGCCATGGGAAGTTCATAGGTAAGAAGAACGGTCATTTCGTCGATGAAAAACATATCCTTGAAAACACCTCTTCGAGATTGACACAATTCCATAATACCTCCAAGGTACGATGATGGAACAACAATCTTTGCCGTAACATAGGGTTCCTCCGCTTCTTCAATTTCTCCAAGAGGAGGGAAATCCTTAGGCGAGCGAACTTCAAGAACTTCTCCTTTCTTCGTAAGTACGTGGTACACAACGTGCGGTGCAGTTGCAACCACCTCTATTCCAAATTCTCGCTCAATTCGCTCCTGTACAATCTCCATGTGAAGCAGACCCAGGAAACCACATCGAAAACCAAACCCTAAAGCTTCTGAGAAATCTGGCTCAAAAATAAGAGAGGCATCATTGAGCTGGAGTTTTTCAAGGGCTTCCTTAAGGTTTTCGTAGCTTTCACATTCCACGGGATAGAAACTACAAAACACCATAGGCTTAACCTTCTTATATCCAGGAATTGGTTGCAAGGCAGGACGGGATGCAGAGGTAATAGTATCTCCCACACGGCTATCCCGAACATTCTTGATATTGCAGGCAACGTACCCAACCTCGCCTGGACCAAGGAAATCCACCTCCTGCATATCTGGAACAAAGACACCCAAAGCCACCACTTCAAAATCTTTTCCTGTGGAAAACATGCGGATTCTCATCCCTTTACGGATGACCCCCTCAACAACCCGAATGAAAGGCAAGACACCTCGATAAGGATCGTACATGGAATCGAAAATAAGCGCCCTGAGAGGCTCTTCTTCTTCCCCCTGCGGAGGGGGAATGTATTCAATAATCCGCTCAAGAAGCTCTTCTACACCAACGCCGTGTTTTGCGCTAACTAAAGTGAAAGGAAGGTGATTCTCTCCAAGAAGAGCGTCAAGTTCCCGCATAACCCGCTCAGGATCAGCAGAAGGAAGGTCAATTTTATTGATGACTGGAAGAATGGTCAATCCCTGCTCGAGAGCAAGCCGGGCATGAGCAAGAGTCTGAGCCTCCACACCCTGAGAGGCATCAACAAGAAGAACGGCTCCCTCGCAAGCTGCAAGGCTTCGTGATACCTCGTAACTAAAGTCAGCATGACCGGGGGTATCAATAAGATGGAAAAGGTAGGTTGCATTTCTCCGCTGAGAAAAGTACTGAAGACGTACTGCCTTCGCCTTGATAGTGATGCCACGCTCCCGCTCAAGGTCCATACGATCAAGGAATTGTTCTCGCATCTTCTCCTTTGGAACAGCACCGCAGGCCTCGAGAATCCTATCAGCAAGCGTGGATTTCCCGTGATCAATATGAGCAATAATACAAAAGTTTCTGATACGTGACCTATCCACCGCTTTAGGAACCTCCACCTCTTTGAAAGTCCCTCAATATCGCAAGGAGTACCTTTCGCTCGTCCATTTTAAGAATAAAGGGTAACACAAGATACACTGTTCCCAGAAGACAAAGGATGTATCCAAACCTCAAAGGCGAAGTATCAAGCACCATGCTTTGAAGATACACGCAACATCCAGTGAATATCCCCATATGTACTATTCCCTTGAACAACCATTTGCCTAAAAGGGGGAAAGAGAAATTCTGTACTTTACGCCGTAGAAAACGCATAAGAAACACAAACTGGAAAAAAGCAGCAAAAGACGTTGCCAAAGCCACCCCGCTGAAATCCAAAAATCGTACAAGCCAAAGATCAAGACCAATGTTCAAAAGAACAGCACTAAGGCTTACTTTCACCGGAGTCCGTGTGTCATGAAGTGAATAAAAAGCCCGAGTTATAAGGTGATTTAGAGCAAAGAAGACAAGCCCAGGAGCGTACCAAAAAAGAGCCTCAGCAGTCATTTCAGCAGCCGAAGCACCAAACATTCCTCTTCGGTATACAAGGGTAACAAGAGGAAGCGGAAAGATCATAAGAAAGACTACCGCAGGCAATACAAAAAAGAGAACCCACCGCATTCCCTGCCAGAAGGTCCTTTGCCACTCCTCCATATCACCTGCCCACATACTTTGCGAAAGGGGTGGCAAGACCGCAATCGATAGGGCAACCCCAAAGATTCCAAGAGGAAATTCCATAAGGCGGTCAGAGAAGTACAGGGCAGAAACAGCTCCTTCACGACACAAAGAGGCAACAATTCTATCCACAAGAGTATTAAGCTGTGAAACGGCAAGAGAGAATGTTACAGGAAGCATGAGCTGGAGAACCCTACGGAACCCTTCATTCTCCCAAAATCGAAAAATCACCTGGAGTGTAAAACCTCTTTGCCAAAGGGGAGGAAGCTGAAAGAGGAATTGCCAAAGACCTCCAATGATGACCCCAAGAGCCAGCGTATAAGGACCAAAAAATTTCCGCAAAGAGAGCAGGCTTACAATAGTTCCTAAGTTAAAGAAAAATGGGGCTATTGCGGGCCAGCTAAAAACATGCAACGTGTTTAAAAAACCCATAAGAAGCGCTGACCAGGAGATAAGGAGAAGAAAAGGAAACATAATCTGTGTAGAACGAACTGTGAAAAGAAGCTTCTCTGGATCGTCTTGAAAACCGAGCGCTGCGAGATTCACAATTCGCGGAGCAAGAAATACACCAATAAGGCACACAAAACCTACAATGCAGGTGAAACCGCTAAACGCAGCAGAAATAAAACTCTGAGGGCGGTCTTTTCCAGAAGGGGAGATAAAGTACTCAGAGAAAACAGGAACTACAGAAGTACTCAGGGCACCTTCTGCAAAGAGCCTCCGCAGGAGGTTTGGTATTGTATAAGCAAGAAGGAAGGCATCAGTTATCCAAGTGGCCCCAAAAAAGGACGATATAAGAATTTCCCTGAGAAGGCCAGAGATTCGCGAAATCAGCGTTCCAAAACCCACAGTTAAGGTGTTCTTAAAGAGCTTGTTGTTTTGCACGCACATCTCCTCGAGGCTCAGATACAAAGAGGCTCAGATACAAAAAAAGCCGGAGATTACTCTCCGGCTTCTTCCCGGCAGCGTCCTACTTTCCCGCCCAGTTCCCCAGGCAGTATCATCGGCGCTGGAGGGCTTAACTTCCGGGTTCGGAATGGTTCCGGGTGTTTCCCCTCCGCTATGGCCACCGGGAAACCTCTATACCTCTGGGGAAGCATCCCAAAAGCTTTGCGGTCAAGTCCTCGACCGATTAGTACCCCTCGGCTCAAGGTGTTACCAC
>CALAIW010000018.1 GCA_937922705.1 uncultured bacterium
GAGGGGGTCCTGGCGCAAGACGCTTCGGGCCGTCCTCTTGAGACCATAGCAGAAAAGGCCAAAAAGAGGGGTTTCCGAGTTGGCATTGTCACCAACGTTGCCCTGAATGACGCCACCCCTGCTGCTTTCTACGCTCATACCTCTTCTCGAAAAAACTACGATGATATTGCCTGGCAGATGGTAAAAAGCGGCTTTGACCTTTTGGTAGGAAGTGGCATAGTGACTACGACACGACCGCAGCGTGACGAAATTCTCTGTCACGCCGCAAAACGGGGATACCGAATCGTCACGAATTTCCAGGAATTTCTCGCTCTGGAGGGGGGAACACCAACCATTGCCCTTCTTCCCTTTACCTTTGCCATTGACCGAACCCAAGCGCACCCAAATTTCACCCAGTGCGTTCGCAAGGCTCTGGAGCTTCTTGAAAACCCCTTAGGATTTTTCCTTGTGATTGAAGGAGGACGTATCGATTGGTGCAACCACATGAACGACATCGTTTCCTCCCTAAAAGAACTTGAAGACTTCAACGCTGCTATTCGCGAAGCCTTACTCTTTGGCCAAAAATACCCCCAAGAAACCCTTATCCTTGTGACCGCAGACCATGAGACCGGAGGACTGCACTGGGAAAGGAAAGGGCCCCTTACAATGCCACCTCAAAAGGGTTCGTACGATCGCTTCCTCACCGAACTTCGAACTCTTCCTCAGGAGGAAGCAACTCTGAAACGTTTCCTCATTTCCTTCTGGGGAAAGGAAAAAGAGGACATAGAAAAAGCTCTAAGCGACTTTCTTACTACTCAAGAAGCAAAGACGCTTTGGATTTCTCTTGCCCGCTCTTTTGCCAAAGAAGCTGGAATATCCTGGTCCACTTTGGGACACACTGGTACCCCTGTTCCCCTCTACGTTTGGGGAGAGGAGGCAGACCTTTTTGCCAGCGCCCAAGAAAACACAGACATTGCACGAATTCTCACCGAGATTCTCACAGGAACACTTGCCCTTGAGGATGTGTTTTAATATAAAAAACAAAAAGGAGTCGATGCAAAGGGATGCTTCAGATAGGAAGGGTTCTGTGTCTTGAGAGGGAATATGCCCTGGTGCACATGGAGAAAAAGTCTGGGTGTGGTGGGGAACGATGCCCCTTGAGCTCTTCTCTTATTGATGACTCTCAAAGCGACTTTTACACTATCCGTGCCTGGAATGAGATAGGTGCATCCCCAGGAGACCTTGTGCTCGTTGCGGTAAAAGACCAAACGGTACTTACCATAGCCTTTCTCCTCTACATTGTTCCCATACTCTCTGCTCTCCTGGCATATCTTCTTTTCCGCTTTCTTACCGCCTCCGAGTCCTTGGCAATTTTTGGGCTTTTCGGAAGCCTTGGAATGTCATTTCTTTTTCTTCGAAGACTCAACAGAAAATTTACCATTGAATACCGAATCGTGGAGCGCGTGTCCTCAAAAGAGTGCAGTACGTGCCCTCTTCTTTTGCAACCCAGGCGGTGAAAACGGTGAAGCAGTCTTTTGGAGTCCTTGTGACACCAAGGGTACACGGGTACGGAGCCATACTCTTTGGATTTCTCCTCCTCTTTGTCTTTGTGGCCTTTCATGGAAGACTCATGGAAGAACCCCTACCTGTGTGGCTCTCTTTCCTTCTTGGGGGTATCACTTCCCTTGCTTTTGGTGTCCTCACTCTTGTTTCTAAAGAAAGAGTTCTTTCGCAAAAGGTAGTCGAACAAGAAAGGCTTCTTGGATTTCTCCTTGAGTACATCCCCGACCACGTGTACTTCAAGGACCGACAAAGTCGCTTCATTGGTGGCAGTCGCTCTCTTGCCCAGTACTTTGGTCTTGAGCGTGTCGAAGACCTTATCGGGAAAACCGATTTCGACTTCTTTGCCTCCCCTCACGCTGAAGAAGCCTATGCCGACGAGCAGCGCATCATAGAAACAGGAGAGGCCATTGTGGGTAAAGTGGAACGGGAAACCTGGCCTGATGGAGGCATAAGCTGGGTGCTCACCACCAAAGTTCCTCTCCGGAACGAAAAAGGAGAAATCATTGGCATTGTTGGGATATCGAAGGATATCACTGAACTCAAAGAAAAGGAAGAAACTCTTGAAAGGGAACGACAATTCTTAAACAGCGTTTTTGAGGGGATTCAAGACGGTCTCTCGGTCCTGAGCAAAGACCTCACCATCCTTCGGGTGAACTCATTTATGGAACGCCTTTATGAAGAGGCCATGCCCCTTGTGGGGAAAAAGTGCTACGAAGCGTATCACGGGCGCCAGGCTCCCTGCTTTTTCTGTCCTACGATTCCAGCAATGGAAATGAAGCAAAAAGTAACCCACATTGTTCCTTACACCAAAAAGGGCGAGGTCCAGGGTTGGCTTGAGCTTACCGCTTATCCTTTTATCGACAAAGAAGGTAACGTTCTTGGAGTCATCGAGCACGTCAAGGACATTACCGACCGCATTACGGCTGAGGATGCCCTTCGGGAGAGTGAGCGTAAATTCCGAACAATTACTCGCCTTGCCCCGGCAGCAATCGTCATTTACCAGGACAATCGTTTCGTGTGGTGCAACGAAGAGGCTGAGCGCCTCACCGGATACACTCAAGAGGAGCTCTTTTCTCTCCCTCCAGACTTTGTAGTCCATCCAGATTTCAAAGAACGAGTACGGAAAAACATGATGCTCCGACAGGAGGGAAAAGAGGCGGAGTTGCAGTACGAGGCAAAGATTGTGCGAAAAGACGGTGAAGAACGTTGGATCCTCATTCGAGGAGCCACAATCCATTACCGGGGAAGACCCGCAGGCCTTGGAGTAGTCCTTGATATCACACAAGAAAAAGAGCGAGAAGCCCGGCTTTTACATCTCAACAAGGTGCTCAAGTCTGTTCGCAATGTAAACCAACTCATCACTCGCGAAAAGGGCCGAGAAAGACTCGTACAGGGTATTTGCCGAGAACTCGTTGAGGGTTGCGGGTATACCGGTGCCTGCGTTGCCCTCTTTTTAGGAGACGACACGCCCCCATACACAGTAGGCTTAGGGTTCTCCAAGGAAGCCCTTGAGGCCTTTAGCACAACGTGCGATTTCGAGAAAGCCCGCAAAGAGCTTCAAAAGGGTGCTGCAAAGAGAGTATCAAAAATCTACCCTGGTGATCCTTGTGAAGCACCTCTTGGGCATCTTCTCCAGCCACAAGAAGGGCTTTTTGTTGCTCCTCTTGAATGGGGAGAAAGATTCTACGGGTTTCTTGTAGCATCTCTGCCTCTTGTTTTTTGGGAAGATGAGGAGGAAGAGATGCTCTTTCTTGAGCTCTCTCAAGACCTTTCTTTCGCCCTCTACAGCATTGACCTTGAAGAGGCTCGCGCGAAAGCTCAAAAAATCCTTGAAGCAAGCGAGGAAAAATTCCGAACCCTCGCTGAGTCACTTCCCGTAGCGGTACTCATCAGAACACAAGAAAGTTGGGTCTATGCCAACCCCTTCCTTGAAGCCCTCACAGGATACAAACCTGATGAATTTCTGAGGAATAACCTATGGCAGGAAATTTCTCCAGAAGGAGCTTGCCTTATCAACAGGTGGGAAAAGGAACTAGGCTCTATCCCCTTTGAGCAGGAATTTGCGCTTACCACACGAGGTGGCCAAAAGAAATGGGTTCTTGCCCGTTTTACCCCTATACGGTACGAGGAGAAAGACGCACTCCTCGTACTCCTCCTTGATCTGACCGAGCGCAAACTTGCCGAGGAACGTGTTCGATACCTCACGTTTCATGACGTCCTCACTGGGCTCTACAACCGAACGTTTCTTGAACAAGAGATGGTTCGCCTTGACACCCCAGAAAACCTCCCCCTTAGTGTCATTATGGGAGATCTCAATGGGCTGAAGCTTGTCAACGACACTTTTGGCCATGCCATGGGGGATGAACTTCTGCGCCAGGCAGCACGCACCCTCGAGAGAGTATGTGGAAATAAAGGGACTATCGTTCGACTCGGGGGTGATGAGTTCGTCGTACTTCTGCCCCGTACTTCGAGTGCGGAAGTCCAGGCCTTAGGTGAACGTATCCAGGAGGAATTCAAGAAAACCAAAATTGAATCCATTCCTTTGAGCATTTCCCTTGGTTATGGTACCAAAACTGACCCTGAACAACCCCTGGATGAAGTCCTTCGGATTGCGGAAAACTGGATGTACCAGAGGAAACTTACCGAAAGCCTCAGCTTCCACAACCAGGTTCTCCAGGCCTTTCGGGCTTCGCTTCGCGCGGTAACCCAGGAAACAGAAGAACACTCACAGCGCATCCGAGATCTTGCCCTGCGTCTTGGAAAGGCCTTAGGACTTTCACAGCGGGAACTCGATGAACTGAGCCTTCTTGCCGAATTCCACGACATTGGGAAAATTGCCATTCCTCAGAATGTTCTTGAAAAGCCTGGACCTCTTGATGAGGAAGAATGGGCTATTGTCAAAAAACACCCGGAAGTGGGATTTCGGATTACCCAGTCTATATGGGAACTTTCTTCCATCGCCAACTACATTCTCTTCCACCATGAGTGCTTTGACGGTACAGGATACCCAAGAGGTCTCAAAGGAGAGGATATCCCCCTTCTTTCCCGCATCATTGCCATCTGTGACGCTTATGATGTCATGATCAGTGGCCGCCCGTACCGAAAAGCACGAACTAAGGAAGAGGCTATCGCAGAGCTTAAACGCTGCAGCGGAACGCAATTTGACCCTCGTATTGTGGAGGCTTTTCTTGCTATCCTTGAGGAGTCGAAGCCCCAAGATCCGTCGGTGCCCGCCCCAGAGACCGCAAAAGACTGAGCGTAGCGGCAATCTGTTCCTCTATCGTTTCCCCCTCATGGGCTCTCTCGGGATAGAGGGTGTACCTTGAGCGAAACGAAAGAGGCGTTACATTGAGCATCAAAGAGTTTGCACCCGCCAGAAGACCAAGACGCGCCGCCTGAGGATCAAGGGTCTCAAAGGCTGTAGTAACAAGAATCTTCGCATTTTTAGGGTCCACAAGACGAGCTATCGCGAGGGTGTTCAGGACAAGAGAAGGTGACGGCGGGAAACAGTGCGAAAGAGGAGTTGCAGGATGGGGAATAAAAGGACCAAAACTGTACATCTCGGCAGAAAGGGACTTTGCAAGGAGCACGTCATTGAGGATATCCTCAAGGGTTTGCCCCGGAAGTCCAATAAGCCCTCCGGTAGCTATAAGGTACCCAATTTCCTGGGCTTTCTCAAGGTGTGCTAAGCGAGTTCCAAGAGTGTATCCAAGATGGAGTTTTGCATAAAGTGCGGGGTTGCTTGTTTCAAAACGAAGAAGAAGCCCTCGAGCCCCAGCTTCGTAGAGTTTTTCCAGAGCCTCAAGGCCAACCTCTCCAAAACTCACAAAAATGAGAACGGCGTAGTGCTTTTGAATGGTGCGAATGATACGAACAAGGTCATCAAGAGGCCTCTTGGGGTCCTCTCCACTCTGGAGGACAAGAGACTGAAATCCGTACACCTCCACCGCCTCATGGACAGCAGCAAGAATTTCTTCTTCAGTCATGCGGTACCGAGAAAGGTCTCGGTTGTGTGAGGAAAGGCCACAATAGGCGCAATTTCGGTGACAAAAGCTCGAAATTTCAAGGATTCCGTGAACACAGGCCCCATTCCCAAGGTTTTTCCAGCGTAGGAAATTGGCCACTTTGTATAAATATTCCCGCTCTTGAGGTGTTTCAAGGCGCAAAAGCTCAAGGAGTTCTTCTTTTGTGAGGGGACGCTCTTCTAAAGCCTTGTCGAGGATGCGGAGAACCTTCTTGGCTACACCTTCGCTTTTTACAGCAAGGCGACTCAAGCGAAGATCCATCTCTTGCAACTCAAAAAAAGTTTCCTTCCAAACCGCAAGAATGTCCTGGGCTTCCTGCGGTGGAAGAACTTTAATGACAAATCCTCCCTGAGCGTAGACAAAATCTCCAACTCGCAGAGAGGGTATTTCATTGTATGCTTTTTTGCGTTCTCCAAAGTACTCAATGGTTGCTACACGCCCGTCAAGAGCCACAACTTGTCCCGGAATGGCGTAACACATATCGTTTCCTCATTCTCCCTCGAACCCAAGAAGTCGCAGCTCCCGAACCGGACTTTCTTCGATGACTAACTCTGCACCCTCAAGGATGGTCCCCGGAGAGGACTCGGCAAACAAATGGCGCACAATTTCTGGGTCAATTTCTGTAAACCCTCCTATACGGAGGTACACTCTGGTAATCCGCTGCATCCCTTCCTCTTCTCCGCGCCGCAAAAGGTCTTCAAAAAGCTCTCGAACCAAACGAAGCTCATGCACACCCCACAACCTCCTCGAGGTAGGCAAGAATAGCCTGCGCAGCCTCTCGCACCGCCTCAGTCAGTCCTTCTCCAAAGGAGACATCCCGAGGTTGAATTCCTACAAAGAAAACGGGACAACCTGCTTCCTCAGCAACAATGCGTGCTACGATGGGAAGAGGAAATGTATGCGTACTTAGTGTGGAAGCTGCAATCTCCTCCTCTTCGAGGACCCGGATTTCTCCCGGTTTTCCCCCAAAAGAGGCGGCATCAATAAACACGACTTTGGCGGGATGTTCCCGGAGAATATCGTCAAACACACGTTCGGGAGCAAACCCGGCAAGGACAACCGAAAAGAAAGGCAAACCTCTTCGCCCTATCTCCTCCCCGATGTACACTCCCACTCCATCGTCACGCCGGAGTGGATTCCCCACCGCCACAAGAACGGTTTTTTTACCCTTTAAAGGACGAAGAACCTCTTTTACCCTATCGTCCAACAAAGGAGACATTGAGAAAATGAGTCGAGCAAGAGATACAGGGATCGTAGGCCCGCACAAGCATCTCCAGAGCAAGCTGAATCTCTTCGTCACTTTGGTCAAGAATCTCGGGAACAAGTTTTCTCATATCGTACTCGATGTTTCGGAGATTTTGCCCGGTAGGGATGACACAGTTGGCATTCACTATGCGGCCGTGGTCATCGACCTCATAGTGATGGTACAGCGTTCCGCGAGGCGCTTCCACCGCCCCAACTCCGCTTCCTGCCCGAACTGGGATACGCTTGGTCTCATTAAGACCCACAACGATTTCCTCTTCGTAATTGATTCCCGAATGTAAAAATTCTTCGACCACGTCTTTAGCATGATAGAGACAGTGAAAGCACTCCACAAGTTGTGCAACCGTATTGAGGTAAGGGTTTGTTACTTTTCGGTTCATGCCAAAGAAATCTCCAACCTCTTGTGCTTTAGGATGAAGTTTGGGGTAGTTGAGATTGAGGCGGGCTAGAGCTCCGACCATATAAGAATCACGGCTCAAACGAGTGTGCTTTGCAGTGGAGTGGGGAACCACAAATTCGTTGGTGATTTTCTGGTATTCTCGCTTTGGCAAGCGGACACCATCGGTTGAGCCAATGTCTCCCATAAGGAGGGGATACTCTGCATCATCGGAAACAAGGGCCACGTACTCAGTATCTCGCTCAAACTCTGGGAAACGGAGCCCTTTCACAAGTTCTACAGTAGCCTCAAGGTCTGGGATCATGCTCTCCAGGAGTTTCTGCATGGCCTCAAGGTCCTGCGGGCGAGGGAGTTTGGTGAATCCGCCAACCACAGAGCTTATAGGATGCACATGTCGCCCAACAAGAATGTCGCAGATGTCGTTGCAAGTTTTCTTAAGTCGTAGCGCTCTCCGGACCACAGTATTGTGGGTATCCACAAGAGGAACAAAACTCTTCACCCCAAGAAGGTCTGGAGCGGCAAGAAAGTAGATGTGAAGGATGTGGCTATCGAGGATTTCGAGGTCAAGAAGGAGCTTTCGCAGTTTCACAGTTTGCTCACTTGGGGTAAAACCTATAGCATCCTCTGCAGCTTGAATAGAGGCAAGGGAATGGGCACAGGCACAAATACCACAGATACGGGAAGTAATATGCTGTGCCTCAAAAATAGACCGCCCCCGAAGCATGCCTTCAAAAAATCGTGGTGACTCAATAATTTCCAGACGGCATTCTTGCAATACTCCATCACGCACATCAATCACAATATTCCCGTGACCTTCGACTCTCGTCAGGTACTCCACATCAATGCGCACGCTTTTCTTCATAGACCATTCCTGCTCCCTTCAGTATTCGGCAGGCATTGTACATGTCCATTCTCCGCAGGAGAAACTCAAGGCTTATCCCATACTGTCTTAAAACCTCAAGGAACCCCTTCTCGTTCGGATTCGACACCATTCCCCGGCACCCATAACAAATATTGCCGTTATTAATGCACCAGGAATTGCACCCTGCTCGAGTAATGGGACCAAGACAGGTGATTCCCCGCTCATAGAAACAGACGTTTTCGTTGAACTTACACTCCACGCAAACAGCTACGTCTGGCACATGGTAGGGAATACCCAAAAGCGCACACTTGAGGACTTCAAGGAATTCTGGTTGATACACCGGGCACCCATGGACAAAGTACTCTACTGGAACAACCTCATGTACCGGTTTTGTGGGAAGCGTTTCGAAAAACTTTGCGCTCTCGCCATACACGTATCGCTTGATTTCCTCAAGATCAAAAGCGTTCTTCATCCCATTAACGCCACCGATAGTGGCGCAGGATCCATAGGCAATAAGAGTCTTCGAACGCTCGCGAATCTTTCGTATCCTTGCAACATCGTGAGGTGTGGTAATACTTCCTTCCACAATGGCGACATCGTAAACCCCATCCCATCGTTCGCTCATCGTCTCTCGAAACTCCACAAGATCGATAGAGTCCAAGAGTTCAAGAAGGAGCTCACCGAGATTGGCCACCTGGAGCTGGCAACCCTCACAGCAGGTAAAGTCAAAAAACGCCACTTTTGGTGCCTTCATCATATCGCCCCTTTAAGGTTTTTAATCCGCTCATAAAAGAAAACCGGGCCATCTTGGCAACAGTAAATGTCGTGGATTTGACAATGACCACATTTCCCAAGGCCACATTTCATGTGCCGCTCAAGGGAAAGAACAATCTGGCTTTCGGGAATGCCCTTCTTCAAAAGCTCGGCAATCACGAACCGGTACATAACTGGGGGACCCACCATAACAGCAAAGGTTTCCTCAGGGTTTATATCGATCCCAGGGATAAGAGAGGTCACAAGGCCCACGTTACCTTTCCAATCAGGGTCTGCTCTGTCCACCGTGCATTGGAACCCCACATCCATACGGCGCTGCCACTCCTCGATTTCATCCTGAAAGAGGAGATTCTGAGGATCCCTACACCCAAAAAGGACGTGAACCCTCCCAAAATCACGCCGATTATCGAGGATATACTTGATAAGCGAACGCAATGGAGCAAGACCTATACCCCCGGCAACAAGCAAAAGATCATGCCCAATGAGCTTAGTGATTGGAAAACCAACTCCAAAGGGACCACGAATACCAACAACATCTCCTGGTTCAAGGCGGTGTAAGGCATGGGTCAGCCGTCCTACCGCACGTACGCAGAGTTCAAAGCTTTTCCGCTGGGTCGGTGAGGAGGAGAGAGATATTGGCGCCTCCCCTATACCCACCAGGGAAACCTCCACAAATTGCCCCGGCTCAAAATCCAAAATTTCTCCCCCTACAAGAGCAAGCTCAAAGAGCTTGTCGCTTTCGGTGAGGCGGGTAACGCGGAGAATCCGAGCCTCTCTAACCTCATATCCTGTATGGCTGATACGGATTTTTTCCATGGTTCCACCCCGAACTAGACCTTGAGATACCCCGTTTCCCGGGCAAGTTGTGCAATAGTCTCCTTGAGGTCAATTTTTGCCATACACACACGACTGCACCGCCCACAACCCGTGCAGAAGAAGCGATTGTACCGTTTCACCGGGTAGGAAAACTTTCGATTGAATCGGTGGCGTTTCCGATCAGACCGTTCCGCTCTGAAACTCTCTCCACTTGCAATCTTAGCAAAAGGCTCATTCTGGCACGAGTCCCAAACTCGAATACGCTTCCCTGTTCGGAGATCCAGGTTCATAACATCTTTCACATCAAAGCAGTAACAGGTGGGACACACATTCGTGCAATTCGCGCAAGAAAGGCATCGGTTGCCAACATCTTCCCAAACCTTTGCCTCAAACCCTTCCTGGAACATGCGGGGCAAAAGGAAACGGTCAACAGGAACCTCAGGGCGAAAGATCTCGGCCTTTTTTGCCCGAAGGAGCTGCAAATCCCAGAAATGCCTTGATTCTGCCCTTTGGAAAAGCGAAAAATTCGCAACTATATCCTCTCCCCTTTGTGTCCCCACATGGACAAAAAAGTAATCCCCAAGATCGGTGAAAAAGAGGTCATACCCACCTTGAGGAAGAAACGTTCCCATAAGCCCGCAAGAGGCGTACTGATCACAATACTCGTTACACTCAAGTCCTATGATGGTAACGTATCCTCTGCGGACAAGGTAATTGAGGTCTTTTGGACGGTCGCTAAATACCACGTCAAGACACTGTATGCCAGCAAGATCACAGGTGTGAACCCCAAAGAGAACGATGTGCTCTACCTCAACCACAGGATACAGCTTTTGCCCTTCCCGGATATCGTATTCGGCAAGAGTTTCGTACTGAGGCATAAAGTACTTCTTGGGAGGAAGGATGGTGGGGATATACTTGAGAGCAATATCTCTCGCATCCGTAACTTCCTCAAAGGCAAAATGGCGTTCACTCTTTGCCACCGGAGCTATAACCTTACCGTACTGTCTCAGGGCATCTACAAAAGAACCTAAGGCACTCTTTGGAAGAACGGCGTACTCCACGTATAACCTCCTTTCAGAACCATTTTACTTTACTATTTTAAAAAACTCAATAGCATTCTTCTTATTCCCTCTTCTAGTCCCATGGCAAGAACACAATAGTCTCCAGGTACCCAGAGCGTCTCAGAACGGGAGTAACGAAAAGAGAAAAAACTAGTAGTCTAAGGAAGTTCCAGAAGTACCTCTATTTCTTGGTGTAGAAAGGGCCGCTTCCTCGGCCCCCATTTCTCACCCTTTTACTGCACCCATGGTGAGACCACGCACAATGTAGCGCTGCACGGTAAGGGCAAGAAGCGTTGGCGGGAGAATAGCAAGAAGAAGCCTTGTTGAAACGTACCAGAATTGCACCCCCTGGGTATGCTCTGTCCCAGCAATAATAATGGTCATTGGAGTTGCCTTTTTATAGGTCAAAACAAGAGCAAAAAGAAATTCATTCCAGGCAAAGGAGAAGCAGATAATGACCGTAGCTACAAGCGCTGGAGCAGCAAGGGGAAGAGCAATTCTCCAGAATGCTTCAAAACGTGAACATCCATCAACAAGCGCAGCTTCCTCAAGCTCCACCGGAAGCTCCCGGAACATGTCCTTCATAATGAGGACTGCAAAAGGCATGGCAAAGGTAGTATTCACAAGGATAAGTGCCGTCCTCGTATCAAGAAGCCCAAAAGACTTCATAAGGAGAAAGAACGGGATAACCGTAGCAGCAGGAGGAAGAAAACGTTGTGAAAGGAACCAAAAAGCCATACTTTGGTTACGCCACTTCACATAGCGATACCGAGCAAGCCCATATCCTGCGAAGGTTCCAAGAGCTACAGCAAGAAGAGAAGCAAAAACAGCGATAATGATGCTGTTAGTGATACCCCGGAGGATCTCCGGACCCCTTTGGGTGAACTCCGTCTGCCAGTTACTCAGGGTTGGGGTGAACTGAAGCCAAGGTATGCTACTCAGACGAAACACATCCGCCGGCTTTTTAAAAGAGGTAATGACCGTCCAGTAGAAGGGAAAGAGCACCCAAAGAATGGCTACCACCACGATAACCCACACCAAAACCTCGGTTACAAGGGACCCTTTGCGCCTTCGCATGGTTTCTCTCCTCACTCGTAAATTTCTCGATACCTGCGGAAGAATAAAAGCCCAATGACCATGGTAATGGCAAGGAGGAAATACGCCATAGCACTGGCGTAGCCAAGGTCGAAGTTCCGAAGTCCCTGAGTGTAAATGTAAAACGTAAGCGTTCGGGTTGCTGTACCTGGTCCACCGCTTGTAAGGCTAAAGGGAATATCAAAAACTTTGAATGCGTCAACCATCCGGAGCATGATGACGGTTCCAAGAACCGGCGAAAGAATTGGAAGGGTGATATGCCGAAAAATAGCCCAACCAGAAGAGGTATCAATAACTGCCGCTTCATAGATTTCGTCAGAAATCGATTGAAGTCCTGCAAGAAGAATGATAAAAGCAAAGGGCGTCCACTGCCACACATCCACAAGACATATTGCCAGAGTCGCCCAAAGGGGATGAGAAAGCCAGGGAACTTTTCCTAAACCAATGTATTTCAAAAGGACATTAATGGGCCCATTCTCCTCATAAAACATCATGACCCCAAGGTACCCCAAAGCGACTGGGGCGGTAAAAAGGGGCATGGTTAGGATAGAGCGGAACGCCCGAAGGCCCTTCATCTTTCGATTAAAGACAATCGCAAGACCAAGTCCGATAAGCGTTGTCACGCAAACGCTAAATGCCACAAAGATAAGGGTAAAGCGCAGCGTTCCCCAAAAGCGATAGTCCCCAAACATTCGAAGGTAATTCGCTGCACCGGCAAATCCAGCAATCTTCCCATAGAGGACTTTAGAGAGGCTTATCCTAAAAGAGTACACCAAGGGGAAAATGGTGAAAGCAAGTACCCAAAGAATGGCAGGCACAACAAAAACATTTCCTTTTTCCCGTACTTTCCGTTTCATCCGTCACTCTCCCTTCCCTAAACACAAAAGAGGGGGGAAGAGGTCAACTCTACCTCTTCCCCCCTTTGCACGCCTTCCATCACTCTGGCTTGTAGCCACACTCTGGCTTGTAGCCAATAGCCTCCTGGTAAATCTTCTTCAGCGTATCTTTGCCATAGCGTTCTACAACCGCTTTCCACTCTTCAGCGATACGGTTTAGGGCTTCTTCCGGGGATACCTGCCCGGTCACCGCTTCGGAGAGGTGGATATCGTAAATTTCCCACATTTCAGGAGTGCCGGGGATGCGGAGGTAGGTCTGGCGGAGAGGGTACTTGGTCCACATTTCTTCGTAAGCGGTTACGAATTGACGAGCATCCTCAGCATCGTAGCCGGTAGCCACGTATTCTTCGATAGTAGCCTTTCCTGTTGGCTGCAGGAAGTCATAGCTTGTACCAGGGTCAACACCAGTCCAACCCCAGACAACGTTCCAGTGGTTGATTTGCGGTGTAGCCTGCCAGGAGAGGAAGTACGCAGCAAGTTCCTTGTTCTTGCAGTACTTGGAGATGACCCCATGCCAGGAAGCACCAACCGTATTGGCTACAAAGTTCTTTTTGTACACCCACTGCTTCGTTTCGAGGTCGTAGTACTTGTCACTTCCAGGAATTGGAGCAACGCCTAGCTTGCCTTTGATGTCGGAACGGTCAGGAAGCTGGGCAAGGGATCCAACGTCACCCCAGGACCAGCACATAACCGCCTTGCCTCGGAGGAAAGCATCCCAAGCCTCACCAAGGCTCCATCCAAACATAGCAGATGGTCCAGTCTTGGAGAGCTTGATAAGCATGTTCAGCGCTTCAACAAAGCCAGGGGTATTCACCAGAGGTTCCATGGTCTCAGGGTCAAACCAGTACACGTTATGGTAACGGGTGACCTTCGCAGGGTTATCGCCAGGCGCAGGGGAAACGACATATGGGGCAGAAAGCGCCATAAAGTGGAAGAATCCCTGACCACCGACTTTAAGGTGCATGCTGATACCGTAATCTGGTTCACCATCGCCATTCCAGTCCTTACCGTTAAAGAAGTCGCAAATTTCATAGACTTCTTCCCAGGTCCATGGGGGAGTAGGCATATCTTTGCCCTTCTCTTTCTTGAATTCCTCTTGCCACTTCGGATCGCTCAAAATGTCCCGACGGTAATACATAACCTGACCATCGTGGTCATTGTTGTACCCGACGAGCTTATCACCCCACATGTAGAGCTCCCGGACCGGAAGGGCAACGGATTCTGGTTCCCACTTGGGCATACGAGGGTCGTTCAAGAATTCTTGGGAAGGAACAATCCAGTCGTTGATGATGTAGTCGCCATAGAACCAGCTTGGACCGACAATAATGTCATAAGCGCCCGTACCAGTCATAAGGTCGGTGAAAATCTTTTCTCGCAGCTCTCCAAAGGGGATTTCCACGATGTCGTAAGTAGCGCCGGTAAGTTTCTCAAAGTAGGGACGCCAGAAATACAAAGGACCAGAAATCGCCCCCCGAGGGCCAGCAGAGTACACTGCAATGGTGAGTTTTTGCCCTTTCCAAGCAGGATCAGGATTTCCTTTGTCTGCTGCCTCAAAAGCAGCATTAGCCGTTTGAATCTCGAGTTCTGAAGCTCCTTCCTGAGCAAGTGCTCCAAAGATAAACCCCAACACAAAAATCACAGATAAAACAACAACGCGTAACCTACGCCATTCCATCGAGCACATCCCCCCTGAAATACAGTGTAAAGTGCACCAAATGCAAAACAACGGCGTAAAGGAAAACCACAAAAAAACCTTTTCTCCTCTCACCCCCCAAGAGACAATTGTTTAACCAACCTCAATTATAAATCCCTATTGTTTCACCGTCAACGGCCTTTGCAAGAATAAGCTTCGTTACACAATTTTGAAGACCACAAACTCATGACAAGAAAGCATTGCGATCTTTGAGCTGTGCTGCTATCCTCCCCATACGAAAACGAAGGAGTATCTCCACAAAGGCTTCGTTTTGGAGAGGTGGCTGAGGAAGGTAGAAGAGGTGACTCCTGCAGGAACAGTCTGAGACCCCAAAGAAAGGAATTCCCTGAGCTATATTTCCCAGTTCTCTGGCAATAGCACATTCGAGGCGCTCGGAACTCTGTATTGGAAAAGCGCGAAGGCCTTCGAGAAAGGGGGAAAGAAAATCAATGTGCCAGTGCCTCTTTTTGCTCTTTCGGAGATGCCGCCGTACCCGGCGAGAAAGGGATTGCATAGCTGAACCAACGTAGAGATAGAAACCTCTCAAGAAACATTGTTTCCCAAGGCTTCCAATGGGTATACACATATCCTCTCTGAGGTATCCTGCAAGAATGTAACTCCCTCGGTCTTGAGCCTCCCTCTCATAGAGTTCCCAGGGAATAGAAAGATTGCGCACATACTCGAAGTCCCCACTTTCTCTCCAGCGTACCGCTATAGCGTAAATACGAAGTTTCTCACGAAGGGAATGCAGTGTCCTTGCAAAATCAAAATCGGTATGAAAATCGGGAAGAAAAGCAAAGCACGAGGGAGAGTGAACCACAAAAAGCACCACCCCGCCTACCTTTCCAAGAAGTTCAAGGTGCTTTCTCCCTCGCACTGTCACTGCATCGGGAAACATGGCAAGACCATCAAAAAAGAGGGTACACGATTTCACCTCAAGGAAACACTCTTCCTCGCCCCGCTTGAGAAGAAAATCAAGGCGAGAACCCCAAAGAGGAACTTCGCGCCGGACAACTCCAAAGCCCTTCAAATCCTCGATTTTTCCTTCCTCAAGGAGCTTTTGGGCCACAGACGTCGTCGCAGAAGTGTCGAGAAAGACAATGCCCTCTTCTTTGATGGCACCCCACACACGGGGCAGAGAGAGTTCTTTGCGGTCTTCAAGAAGCAGCATTCTCCCTGGAAGGAGGATTTCCCAAAGCCGCCCAGGATTAGGAAGGTGGGCGGGAAACACCCGCCCACCTTCCTCACAGAGCACAACAAAGCGGTTCAAACGTTCAAGAAAACGGACCTTTCGAAACACAGAAACACGTTACGTCTCTACCTTCGCTCTGCGACTTACAATAAGCGAAGCACCCACCAGAAGAGGAATAAAGGCAACGAGATAGAGATACACGCTGTATTCCTTTCGCAAAAACCGGATAGTACGTTCACTTTTGGGGAGAGGAATGTGGTCTTCTCCTGATACGGTCTGAATAGTGTAATCAACCTTGGGAAGCTCTGGCCCAAGAATCACTTTGTAGCTCTCAAAGGTTGGTTTGTATCCTCGCTTCTTCAAATCCTCATCATAATCCACGATTTCATATCCAAGCTCTGGACCAGGAATCTGTTTCACAAAGTAAGGAGCTCTGGTGACCGCCCGCAATATCTCCTTTCCCCGACCGAAAAGAAGGGTGGCTTCCTTTACAGGATCGACGTGAACCCATTTCCACCGCTCAACGCGCCCGATATTCTGCGGATCTTGGAGCTTATTATGGTAGAGCTCGTTGTACTCCTCCTGGGTAAAAGGATTAAAGTAGAGCTCATTTTTCCCCACGGCGTGAATAATCCATGAGGGATCGTCACAATTTTCACGTCGTGTCCACCGATTTCCAGGGATGATTTCGTAACCAACACCGCCCTTCCTTCGAGAGGTAAAGACGACAATTCGCTTTTCGCTTCCCTCAAGGATGGTCCCATCGTCAAGGCGTACCCGCATCTCGTAGTGGCCAGGAGGAAGATTAACAATAAATCCATATGCTGGTTCAGAAACATAGAAATTCACAAACTCGGGGGGTGAGGGTTCCTTAGGGACAGGAATGTTTAAAGGTCCTGTTTCACCAGCTTCCCGGCGCTTTCGAACTTCTTCGAAGAACTTATTCAATTCTTCCCGGTACTTCCGCATATCTTCGTAGTACTGCTTCAATTTCTCGTTAAATGCATCCATAGCCTTTTTGTACTCGCTGTGTTTTGCATCAGCCTCCTCGTCAAGGTACATAACGGTTTTCTCTGACCAGTACCCCTCAGGGTAGTACAAGACGTACTTACGTTCCTCAAGAGTTGCAATAACTTTCCCACCCTGAAGAATCTCCAACTTCCCAGGAATTCCCTCGTTCAACGTACTGAACCCTGCCATGTACCGGCGGGTAATCGGCCAGTAGTAGACAATGGTTTTCCGGGGGGAAACAACGTTATTGGTGTTGGCTATGAGGTACACTGTATCTTCACTTTGAGGGGCAAAACTTTTACTATAGGTAGAACCATTAAAAGCGGTAAGCGAATATACCAGCTGTTCTCGAACTGGCGGTTGCGCAAAAACCTGGCACGAGACAAGTACAAATAATCCCACAAGGATACAAAGGAGCACACCCCGGCGCTTCATGCTTTGACCCCCTTTTTCCCCATGACATACACTGAGAGGAACATGAAAACAAGGGAATACACAACAGCATATCCAATATTGGCCACGTAAAGTAGCGGACTTTCAAGAACAACGCTATCCAGCCCACGGTTCAGATACGCAAAAGGTGAAACCCAACTGATGCCCCGGAAAACATAGGACATGGTTTGCCGAACATAAAGCATAGGCACGGAAAGGGATTCCTTTTCAAAGCCCAGAAGGGCATTATAGCCAAGCTGAATAGCAAGGAATGCTCCAAGAATGGCCACAAGGGCAAGAACAGAACTTCGAATGCGCCCGGTGAAAGAGGAAACAAAGAGCCCAAAGCTCACCACACAGGAGAGGAGAAAAATGCTCATAATAAGCGCTTTCACAAGCCCCAGGGTAAAACCAAGGTTCGTAAGAAGACTCACAAAGTAGAAGTATACTGCAGTAAACCCTAAGGCTACCATGCCAAGACACAAATCCTTCAAATACTTCCCCCACAAGAAACTCCCCGGGGTCACCGGACCATAGAACAGAACCTCAAGAGTACCCTGTTCCCGTTCCCGGGAGATGGAAACCCCAGAAATAATAACAAGGTATAGAGAGATGATAATCAGGGTAATGTAGAGGGGGTAGTTTAAAGGGTAGGCAGATACGAGGATATCCTCTTCGCCAATGCTATCCAGAAAATTTTTGAGAATAAAGGAAGAAACAATAAAAGAAGCAAAAAGTGCCACGTAATACCCAAAACTATAGAGGGAATACAGAAAATCTCTCTTAAAGAGCGTTTGCATAACCCGTACAGCACGCATACTTATTCCTCCCTCTTTTGGAGCTCCACATCTTCAATAAATTCCGTAAAATCTCCCTGGGGGGTATGCAGGACAACCTCCAAAAGTCCATACTTTTCCTTCTCCTTATCAATGTGGAGTTTGTCCCAGGGGATAAGCCCCTTGTTTCGAGCAAGGTATGCTTTAGGATCCCAGAAGAGCTCAATCGGGCCTTCATAAAGGAGCCGGCCTCGCGAATAGTTATCCTCGTCTCCTTCTCGGACGTAAAGTTTCCCCTCAAGCTGCAAGGGCATTCCCGGAAAGTCAGAGATTCCAATGCCCTTTGAATCCTTGAAGCGAATTTCAATCTCTATTCCCCGATCGGTAGGGTCGGCAAAGCAGATGATTCCGGCAAGGTCCGGAATTTCCTTTCCCTCCATGGTGAAGTTGAAAACGTTTATGCCCCGTTTTATCTCAAGTTCTTGAGAGAAAGGATAGTAATATGGGGCCTCGGCCTTCAAAATGTGTTTCCCAGGGGGAATCTTTGTAAGCTGATAGTCCTTACTCCGGAAAAGAATGTCAGAGCGACCGCCAATTGAAAGGTATAACTTTCGCACCACATCCTGCGAGTAGAGATCCACCACTACTCCCTTAAGAATGCCGTAATGCACTCGAGTGGTCAGGTAGGCAACTCCAAAGAGTACCGCAACAAGCACCCCAAAACCCAGGGCTACTATGCCCCCGGTGCGCAAGCGCCTCATGCCTTTCCCTCCTCCCGGGCAAGAAGTGAGATGTTCTGTTGCGTGATGGTAATAAACGCTTCTTCAAGGCTCATCTCCTTAGTTTTCATAGCAAGCACAAGAAATCCCTTTTCATACAGGAACCGGGAGAGGTCAAGGCGATAATCCCGGTCTGTTTGGAGATGTACCTCAAGCTTATTGCCATCAACAGTGGAACCCTTTACAAAGGGTAACGTGGAAAGTTCCGAAGAAAGGCTTTCAGCATTTTGCGAGAGTTCAATCTCCAGGCGAACAGTATCTGTTAAGCGACGCTTGATATTGTCCATAGTGTCCTCAGCAAGAAGCCTACCTCGGTTGATGATCGCCACCTTCTTACAAAGTCGCTCAACCTCAGAGAGGATATGAGACGACACAAAAACAGTGCGCCCTTTCCGATTCTCTTCCTCAATGAGATCGCGAATCTGTTTTATGCTTGTGGGATCGAGGTTTGCCACCGGTTCATCGAGGATGAGAAGTTCAGGGTCATGAAGCAGTGCTCGAGCAAAAGCGAGTTTCTGCTGCATGCCCTTTGAGTACGCCCCAAGCTTCTTGTTCCGATCGCCCCAAAGGCCTACTGCCTCAAGGAGTTCTTCGATACGCTTTTGTACATTGGGGACTTCGTAAAGTTCGCCAAAAAAGGTCAAATACTCCTCGGCCGTCATTTCCTTATAGAGATACTGGTTTTCCGAGACGACGCCAACACGTCGTTTGATTGCAACGTTATTAGGTCGCAGCTCCTCACCAAGAAGAAAAATCTTCCCACTTGTTGGAGGAATGAGGCCAAGAATCATCATAATGGTTGTGGTTTTCCCTGCACCATTTGGCCCAAGAAACCCATAAATGTCTCCTTTTTCTACTTGAAGGTTTAAGTTATCGACCGCTTTGAACCCATTAAATTCTTTGGTGAGATTAACTGTTTGAATCATAAGCCGGTATCGACCTCCTTTCCCCAAAAATTCCTCAAGAGGAATTATCCGAGGAACCAAAGAAGAGTTCCAGAGGGAACGCGAAGAAAAACACAAAGATATTCTTTTGCAGATGCTTGATTTTCTGGGAACCACAGAGTATCATCTTTTGCGGTTTGGGTGCACCCGGGGAGTCAGCCGGGATAAAGGTTTGAGACTCCCCAGGCCCCCCTCCTTAGTGCCGTTTTGGAAGCGTAGCAAAAACTTCCTCTATTTCTATTATAAGCTTTCCACACGACTCGACAAGTTCCCCAAGAAGATTTTTTCCCACTTCTTCCGTAGCCCGCGTAGGATCTCCCCATACCCCACTTAAGGTAGCCCGAAAAAGCGACCCAGGATGCGTCAGAAAATACGCCACATGCATCGGAGGTTCAAGGGACGGACGAGTGAGAAACTCAGCCTCCATGTATTCTCTTTGAACCAGCTCTCCACAAATAGCCATGCATAGCGCCGTTTCCCCAAAGCCAGCATGGAGTCCCCTTCCACCCTCGGTAAAAAGAGAGGTAAGCTCTTGCGGGAGTCCTTCCCAGTAAGAAAGAGCATACGCTATGGTTCCCTGAGGAAAAGAAGGATGGGCGGCAGCAAGTGCATAGGCAATAGCGTAGAGGTTATCATAGTGACCATTCAGAAAAACAATCTTTTTCCAGCCACTTCGAGCAAGGGATAAGGCAATATCTTGAATGACTCGAAGATACGTCTCAAGAGAGAGCTCTATGGTGCCTGAGAAACCTCGATGAGGATACGAAAGCCCAAAAAAGAGGGGCGGAGCCACAACAGCATCGTATCGCTCAGCTATCCTTTGAGCAACCTCAAAAACACAGAAAGTGTCCGTACCCGTGGGAAGATGCTTGCCGTGTTGCTCCACTGATCCACAGGGAACGATGACTCGAACTCCCTGTTCCCTTTTCTCCTCAATTTCCCCTGCAGTCATTTCACTCCACAAAACCCTTGGCATTGCTTTCCTCCTCTAAAAAGGCATCGAGTTCTTTGCGTTTTTTCTCCTCAAGGAGAGGCTGGGGACGGGCAAGAATTTCCTGAAGCACTTCATGAGTTTTTTTGAGAATATCCTCCCCGGGACGGAAAGGTCCTCGAAAGCCCAAAGAGGGAATCCAGAACTCTTTACGCACAAAACGCACCGTGTGGACAAGAGAGAGGAAAGAGCCCTCTTGGACTCCTTCCTCAATAGCCAAAAGATTAAGAGTCTCCTCGTCAATACTGAACCCCTGTACAATGCGCTTACAAAATCCGATAAGCTCATTGTCAAGGAGAAGCTGTTCAAGGCTTCCTCCCTGGTCACTTCCCACAATACCCATGTGACCAAAGGTGGAAGCCGAAGAGAGCATACCAAGGATAAGCGTCACACCCTTTTCCCAGCCATTTTGAGGATCAAAAGCACAACTATCCGTAAGTCCTACGTTCACATACACTGGAAACCCGTATGATGCACCAATTGCAGCCATCGCTAAACTCAAGAGTCCTTGTTCTGGAGAACCAAAAACTATGCCTCCAGTTCTGGGATCAGCAATGTGGGGGATGCCGCCATAGCATATTGGGGTCCCCGGACGGAGTAATTCTGCGATAACCACTCCAGCGAGGATTTCCGCATTTTCCTGAGCAAGCACTCCCGCAAGGGTTACAGGGCCTGTGGATCCAGCCTGAACCATAGGACCAATCATAACAGGAAGAGCAAGAAGGGTAGCCTCTTTGAGGATAGCAAGACCACCTTCTGGAAACCGAAGAGGACTTATAGGTTCAAGAAAGGCGAAAAGACGAGGTTTTTCCCGGGCTTTGCTCTCCCCTCCAGCGCATATGGCGCTCATAGTGAAGACCCGGCGGAAATTCTCCCTTGTCGAGAACCAGAGGAAAATTGGCTTATCCGTCCGAGCAAAGAGTTCTCGAGCCATAAAGACTTCCCGCAGAGAAGGTGGATACTCAGAGGGCATAGCAAGCCCTCCAACAACATCAATATTGGGGAGGTAATGCGCAAGGTGCACCGCGCGAAGAAAATCGTCCTTTCGAGGTTCCCGCCGCGTTCCATTTTCGAACCAGGCAAATTGTCCTGGAGAGGAGCAGAAAACCGTTGACCCTTGTGCAAAAGTCGCAAACCGTCTTGCATCTCTTCCATAGAGCGTAAACGACTTCCCCGCCTTTTGCACAGACTCTTCCACCAGAGAAGAAGGTATCAGGATGCGACCATTCTTTTTCTGTGCCCCATGGTCCAAGAGAAGAGTTACGATTTCCCCGTCTGGGATGGCAACACCAATTTTCTCAAGAATGGAGCACGAAGCTTCATGAATACGGGCAATGTCCTCTGTACCCAGAAAAGTAATTTTAGGTCGTATCAGCTCTTTAACCATAAGTCGATGGGCTTTTGCACCCCTCGGGCATCGAAGGGAAAGGTAATTTTTCTCCCCTCTCCCGCCGAGGCGTAAGCTGCACAGATAATCTCAAGCACCGCCTTTCCGTCCTCTCCTGTTTCTTTTGGCTTTTCAAGCCCGAGAACGCAACGGGCAAAATGTTCCATCTCTTGGGGGAATCCGTAATTCCAAATCTCTTCATACACGGTGAACGTCCATCCCTTCGTCGTAGGGGCTTTTTCTACCGCGTACCCGTAACCGTATTCGCTGTAGGTAACAAGAGAAATCCCCATGTGAAGGACAGCATAGGTTACTCCACCTTCACCATAGATTTCTGCCCGGTCATCCATCCCTCCCCTTTTAGCCCAGCTGTTTTCAATAATCGCATAAGCATCGTTCTCAAATTCTACGATGGTTACCGCTTCGTCATCACCTCGAGTTTTCTCCTTGTGGACGTAGGTTCCAAGGTGCGCATAGACACTCTTCACCTTTGGTTTTCCAAGGACAAACCGGGCAAATTCAATACCGTGGCATCCCATATCCATAAGAACTCCGCCACCTGAGCGATTCACATCCCAAAACCATTCTGAGTGCGGCCCAAAGTGCTTCTCACTCTGCTTCACAAGGTACACTTTCCCTAGGGCACCCTCATCCACAAGCTCTTTAGCCCGCACATACTTTGGGGTAAAGCAAAGCTCTTCGGCATAGAAAAGAAAGACGTTATTTTCTCGACAAGCATTGATCATGCGGTCTGCTTCTTCAAGATTCAGACAAAGAGGCTTCTCACAAACGACATGCTTTTTGCTTTGCGCTGCGTCGATGGTCATTTGAGCATGGAGGTAATTGGGAGCGCAAATAGTAATCATGTCGATATCTCTATCCTCGAGCATCTGGCGGTAATCAGTATAAAAGCGAGGAATGTTAAAACGGCGAGCAAAAGCCTCCGCGTGTCCTGGACTTGGAGAAGCCACCGCTATAACCTCAGCAACATGGGGAATTTTTTGAAACGCAATGGCATGAATTTCGGCTTCAAAACGAGATCCAATAATCCCAACCCGAACCCTATCCGGCATACCTTTCCCTCCTCCAAAAGAAAAAGGGGAGGGTGCTATACCCTCCCCTTTTTCTTCACCTGTTCTTCGGATTGTTGGGGCTTGTGTCAAGCACCTGTTGCTGTAAGAGGGCAATGTTGTCCAGGGCTTCTTTGGGAGTCTTTTTACCGATGTAGGCAAGATTGAGCTCTCGCTGTTGAATGTCAAGGAGTTCAGCATATTCAGGCCATGTCCAGACGTCTCGAGCAATACCTTCAACAATGGTGCGGATAGAAGCCCACTTCGGTTCAAACTGCTTCTGGTAATCGAGAAGATCGGTACGGGCACTGGCATACCCAGCCGTTGGGTCATCCACAAGCATTTTTTCTATCTCATAGGACTTCAACCACTGGAGATACAACCAGGCTTCTTTTTTATGCTTCGAGAAAGCATTAATGCCAATTCCCTGAGAACCAAAGGTGGAGGCTCGGCGAATCTGACCAGTTTGGGGATCTCGATATCCAGGCATAACTGTGTACCCCCACTTCCCAGCGGTCTTCGAAAGAGCCGGATTATCAGCGACGTTAGCGAAACTCACCCAGGTGAACCACATGGCACATTTGTCTTGCGTTGCTGCATTCATGATTTCATCCACGAACCAGTTCGCCGTTGCCGGATCCACCACCTTGTGCTTTAGGTTGAAGTCTACGAAGAACTGCAGCGCTTCCACAGCTTTGTCAGAGTTAATGATTCCCTGAGCTGTCCAGGTTTCGGGGTCCCAGAGTTCTGCTCCGAAGGAAAAGTGGAAGGGAAGCCACTGCTGGGTGATACCATCACTCAGCCGCGTCGCATACCAGGCGATACCGTAGCGGTCGATTTTCCCATCTCCATCAACGTCTACAGTGAGCTTCTTGGCATACTCAAGCATTTCGTCCCAGGTTTCAGGAGGCCCAGGGATACCTGCTTCGGCATAGAGGTCTTTGCGGTAGCTAAAGATAAGCCCGCCACAGGTCCAGGGAAGACCATAAAGTGGAGCATCGGTGTACTTTTTCCATGCATCTCCTGGGCGAAGGGCGTCATCCCCTAAGGTGGGGAACTTTCCAATGTAGGTAGCAAACCCCTGAATGAAATCTTTTTCAAAGTTGATGGTACTTTCTGGAGAGAAGAGGTACTCTGGGGTGTCGAGGCGCTCTAACCCCCCAGCCAGAACCATCTCGCCAATCCACTGACTGTCGTACTCGAAGAGGTCGTACTCATCACTTCTGCTGTCGATAATCTCTCGAATCTTATACTCCACGAATTGATACGGAGGGCTTTCAATAATAACTTTGATACCCGTTCTCTGGGTAAAGATTTCATTGGCTAGTCGCTGTTCCACTGGGGTTTGTGGCCAGGGCAAACTCAAGATACGCAACGTTACTTCCTCAGCAAAGACCACACTCCACCCCATGCAAAGCACCACAAAGAGAACCAAAAACCATCTTTTCATCGTTTCCTCTCCTCCTTTTCAAATTTTCAAAAACGCAACTTTCCAGGCAAAGCGTTCTGTACTGAAACCGCGCATCACCCTCCTTTCTCAAGGCGTTTCTCACTCTCAGGATCAAAAAGATGCCAGAAATCCTCCTCGAAACGCACCCATACATTCTGACCCACGGAAGGGGTAAAACGCAAAGCGTTTCGGCGAAGCCGCGCCTTGAGACTCACCTCACGGGCAGAAAGAGTGAAAATATACTCGTTACTCTGGGGCTCAATGACTTCGAGGGTAGCAGGAAAAGCACCATCTTCAGGGTACGGGAAAAGCCTAACGTCCTCTGGACGAATACCAAGAATCACTTTTTCCTTCCCCCGCCTCCGAAGAGCGCAAGCCCACTCGGAACTCACAAGAAGCGAAAAGCTTGAGGAAGCAAGAAAGACGAGATTATCCTCTTCACGAATCTCAAGGGAGAAGAAATTCATTCGAGGCGTGCCAATGAAACCAGCGACAAAGAGATTAGCTGGCCGCTCATACACCTCCTCGGGCGTTCCTACCTGTTTCACCTCACCAAAGTCCATAACCACCATAATGTCCGCCACTGCCTGAGCTTCAGTCTGGTCATGGGTAACGTACACCGTGGTGATACCAAGAGTCTCCTGAATCTTCCGGATTTCAGCTCGCATCTCAACTCGGAGCTTAGCATCGAGATTGCCCAGCGGTTCATCAAGTAGGTAGATCTTTGGCCGGCGCACCAGAGCCCTTCCAAGAGCAACCCGCTGCTGTTGACCACCAGAGAGCTGTCCCGGGTACCGATCGAGGAGAAACTCCATGTGGAGGAGGCGGGTTACTTCCTCAATTCTTTTGGCCATTTCCTGAGGGGAAATTTTCTCTGCATAGAGAGGGAACGCCCAATTTTCCCGAACCGTCATGTGGGGATAGAGAGCAAAGGTCTGAAAGCACATAGCCACGTCTCGCTCCCCAGGGGAAATATGCAGCGCTGGTTTCCCATCAAGGTATACCATGCCTTTCTCAGGGCGCGTGAGACCAGCAATGACCCGAAGAACGGTTGTTTTCCCACAACCCGAGGGTCCGGTAATAACACAAAGTGACCCACGAGGTACCGTGAAGCTCACGTCCCGGAGAACCACATTTTTTCCGTACCGAACTTGAATGTTCTCAAGGCGAATCTCTGACATCCTCTCTCCCTCAAAGGAGGCGTTTCTCCGTCACAGGATCAAAGAGATAGAGGTAGCGGTCCTCAAAGGTAACCTCTATGACCTCACCCGGTTTTGGAAGCGATACAAGTTCCCGCTTCTCAATCCTCATCTTCACGATTTCATCCCCAACCTTCAAATCGAGAATGTACTCGTTGCTCTGGGGTTCCACTACGTAAACTTCTCCACGAAAGACGTTCTCTGTTGTACCCTTCGCAAGCGCAAGATGCTCCGGTCGTACTCCGAGAATGACTTCACGCTTTTCAAGAGAAGCAACTCTCCCTGCAAGCCCCCGAGAAAGGGGAATGTGTATCCCGTTTCCCCGAAACTCTACCCTTGCTCCCTCCTCGAGGAGGACACCGCGCAAGAAATTCATCGCTGGCATCCCCACAAACCCTGCAACGAAGAGATTTGCAGGATTCTCGTAGATTTCGATGGGTTTTCCCACTTGCTGCACCCGCCCTTGATGCATAACCATGATTTTGTCCGCAAGACCCTGGGCTTCAGTTTGATCATGGGTTACATAAATAGTGGTGATTTTGAGCTCCTGCTGGAGCTTGCGCAAATTCGCCCGCATTTCTACCCGAAGCCGGGCATCGAGCTGACTCAAGGGCTCATCCATGAGAAAAAGCTTAGGTTTCCGAATCAAAGCCCGTCCTATGGCTACACGTTGCCTCTGTCCCGCAGAGAGCTCCTGAGGATACCGATTGAGAAAATCTTCAAGGTGGAGAAAGTGAGCAATTTCTTCCACGCGTTTGGCAATCTCCTGACGCGAAATACGCTTTGCCTGAAGCGGAAAAGCAAGTTGCTCTCGCACCGTAAGATGCGGATAAAGGGCATAACTCTGGAAAATCATAGCTACATTGCGGTCTCCAGGATAGAGGTCGTTTATGACCTCTCCATCGAGGTAAATCTTCCCCGAAGTTGGCTTCACAAACCCAGCAATCATTCGAAGGGTCGAAGTTTTTCCACATCCCGAGGGACCGAGAAACACACAGAGCTCCCCATCCTCCACCACGAGATCTACATCTCGAACCGCGTGGGTATGCTTCCCATACCAGAGATTGAGTTTTTCAAGGACAAGCGTCGCCATAGTTCATCGCATCCTTCCAAAGCTCATGCCCCGAATGAGTTCATTCCGCACAAAAATTGTAAAGACCACGACCGGAATCATAAAAATCACTGCTGCTGCAGAGATTCTTCCCCAGTCAGTTCCGAGAAAGGTCTGCAGTTTTGCAAGACCCACAGGTGCCGTCACTGCCCGTCGAGTCGTCAAAGTAAGGGCTACCAGGAACTCATTAAGAGACTGAATGAGGCAGAAAATAGCTGTAGTGGCAAGACCAGGCCGAACCAAAGGCAAGCTCACCCGCCAGAAGACCTGTGCTGGAGAGTACCCGTCAAGCCTTGCTGCCTCCTCAAGTTCAATGGGAATCTCGTCAAAGAATCCCTTCAAAACCCAGATAGAAAAAGAGATGTTGAAAATACAGTACACAAGTACCAGCGCAAGGTTAGTATCCAAAAGCCCAAGAGAACGAAAGAGAAGGTAGAAAGGAATAACCACAGCAATTGGTGGAAGCATCCGAAGGGAAAGAATCCAAAAGAGAATATTATCGCTTCCCCGAATCGGGTACCGAGAAAATCCATAGGCAGTGAGGCTTCCAAAAACAAGAGAAACCCCTGTAGAAATCGCAGCAACAAGGAGACTGTTTTTCAACTGGTACATAAAGTCAGAGTGGAGAATGTCCTTGTAATTCTGTAGAGTTGGGAGAAATATCCACTTTGGAGGAAGCACGAAAATCTCAAGACGCGTCTTAAAAGACGAGAGAATGACCCACAAAAGAGGAAACATGAAAGCCAGAGTAATACCCAAAGTGACAACCAAAAAGACAATCCGTCGTATCAGAGACTTCGTCTCCTCACGCATTTTCCTCCCTCACAGTCCAGTATCCACCATCTCCCGTGGAATCTTCTTCCGCGGACTCAAAACCTTAAGGAGGACATTCACAAGAATATTCACAATAATGACCACAAACCAGGAAATTGCCGAAGCAACCCCTACCTTAAAGAAGGAAAAGAGATTTCGGTACCCTAAAAGCGAGAGAGTAGTCGTGAGATCCCCTGGTCCCCCACCAGTGAGAATGTAGGGGACGTCAAACATCTTCAAAGTATCGATAGAGCGGAAGAGAACCGCAATGAGAATCGGCATGCGAAGGTAGGGAAGATAGATATTCCTAAAACGCATCCACGGGCTTGCCCGGTCAAGAATGGCAGCTTCCTGAAGCTCCTGAGGAATCGTTCCAAGACCCGCAAGGACAAGAAGTACAACAAAAGGTGTCCACTGCCACACATCGGTAATGATGATGCCCCAAATGGCGAAACGGGGATCAGTCAGCCATTCCACAGCCCCAAAACCAAGCCGTTCCAGGAAAAAGTTCACCAGACCAAAGGTCTGGTCAAGAAGCAATCTCCAAAAAAGCCCAGCCACAAGTGGGGCAAGCATCATAGGAAGAAAAATCAAAAGTCTAAAGAACCCCATCCCTGGGATCTTCTGACTCAGAGCAAAACCTAAAAGAAGCCCTAACCCCATTTCAATGGCAAGGCAGGTTAAGGTAATACGCAGTGTTATCCAGGTAACAAGCCAGAACTGCTCGCTTCGGAAAAGCTGGGCATAGTTCCCAAAACCTATAAAACGGGGTTCTCGACCCCGAACGTAATCGTAGAAGCTGATATTGACGGAATACACAAGGGGAAATATAACCATGAGGACAAGGAAAACAATGGTGGGAACAAAAAGGAGTAACCGAAACCGCAATTCCTCCCGGTGCCGACGCCGCACAAGGACATCGATGCGCTCGGTCAACGTATCCCCTCCCTCGGGAAACGACAATAATATTATACCAAAGAAAAGCCCTTATGACCCCTCAAGCCCAGAAAGAATTCCCCGAGCCTTTCTAAAGCTCTCTTCAGGAACTTGAACTTCTACAGGTCCGGTGTCCCCAAAGTATGCTTCGCCCCCATAGGGACGCGTTGAGGGCTTCAGAAAAACGCGAATTCCCTCTGCTTCAAGGTATCCACGGATAAGTTCCGCCTCCATACGATTAGCCGCAATCTTCACCGTTTTATACCTCATAGCTTCTCCCTCTGTCCATAGTAGGCTCCTGGCCCGTGTTTGCGAAGGTAGTGCTTCTCAAGGAGTGCCTGGGGAATTCCCAAGAGATTAGGACGAAAAAGGAGCGAAAAATACGTCGTCTTGGCTACCTCCTCAAGAACAACACTCACGTGTACCGCCTCCATAGGGTCTTTCCCCCAGGTAAAGGGCCCATGTCCTGCCACCAAAACCCCCGGTATGGCTTCGTAGTCAAGATTCTTAAAGCGCTCGACAATAACCAGTCCTGTGGCCCTTTCGTAGCCTCCCTCAACCTCCTCCCGAGTCAAAAGGCGCGTGCAGGGAACCGGGCCACAGAAGGTGTCAGCCTGGGTTGTCCCAAGACAAGGAATATCACATTGGGCTTGAGCCCAAACGCAAGCCCAAGAAGAATGGGTGTGAGCTACCCCTCCTATCCGCTCAAAGTGCCGATACAACTCAAGATGTGTTGGTGTGTCAGAAGAAGGATTGAGCTTCCCTTCAACCACCTTTCCTTCAAGATCCACAACCACCATGTGCTCCCAAGAGAGGGAATCGTACGGAACACCACTCGGCTTGATAACCACAAGACCCCTCTCTCGATCAATACCACTCACGTTCCCCCAGGTGAGAATCACAAGGCCCTGACGGAAGAGTTCTACATTTGCCTTCCAGACTTCCTTTTTGAGCTCTTCAAGCATTGCTATCCCCTTTCACAAAGTGCCTGGATTTCCAAAGCAAAGCGCATGGCATCTTTAAGGTCTTTCTCGTTTGGCCTACCCCTGTTCATGCCACCAACAAGCCACAGGGGCCCAAAGGTGTCAAAACCGCGGCAGGCAAAACTTCCAAGAACAACAAACCCTCGCTGCACCAAAAGCTTCTCAAGGGAACGGTTGTACTCTTTTTTTCCCAAGCCACTCGTAGAAAAAACAAAGCTCTTTTTCCCCACACAGGGGGAGAGATTCTCCACAAAGCGCAAGAGACGCCTGTGGAATTTCCCGAAGTAAACTCCCGAACCAAAGCCTATAAGGTCATAAGACACAAGCTCCTCCTGCGAAACTTCTCCCGGTCCTTTAACCACACCCCCCAAAACCTCAGAAAGTGCCAAGGCTACCTTACGGGTATTCCCATGATGCACTGATACCACAATGATAAGACTTCGCATCCCTCACCCCTTCTTGTCTCCTTCCCACCTTTTTAGTATTCTAAAGGAAAATGGAAGAGAGAGGAACACGTTGTGGAAATCTTCCACCTTCTTGGTGCAACCTGGGATGGCGTACCTGACGGGGTGAGTATCCTCGACGCATCCTTCTCGATAATTACGATGAACGCCACCATGCGCAACTGGTATGCCTACCGCACGCTTCGCCAGGGAGCAAAGTGCTTTGAAGTGTACCATGGACGAAACCGACCCTGTCCCCAGTGTCCCACGCGCTACGCCCTCAAATCGAAAAACGCAGCAACGGGAATTGTCCCCTACCATGGACCAAGGGGAGAAATTAAAGGGTGGCAGAAACTCACCGTTTTCCCCCTTTGCGTGGAAGGGGAAATCGTTGGCGTTATAGAGTACGTACAGGACGTTACTGAGAAGAAACACCTTGAGGAGGAAAGAGAGCACCTTCAAACTCGGATACAATTTCTTGAAAGAGAAACGCAACTTCTTACCACACTCCTCTCCCGTGAGAGAGAAAAGGAGAAAGAGCGCCTGCGTTTTTTCGCATCAAACATAGCACCACTTTTCGATCTCCTTTTTTCATCCCTCCCTCACGATTTTCAAAGAACGCTTCTTAGAATCCTTTGGGAAGCAGTCACTTCTCTCTTTGAGGGTCACACTGTTTTAGACCTTCCTCACCTCACTCCTCGGGAATGGGAGGTGGCAAAACTCCTTGCCCAAGGTTTGACGAGCAAGGAGATTGCTGAAATTCTTTCGATTTCGAAAAAGGCTGTAGACTTCCACCGGGGAAACATTCGCAAAAAGCTCAGACACATGGACCTCCACTCCTTCTTTGCCTCACTGAAATCCCTGGAAACCACTTAGAAATTTTCTGGTACTTTCCTGGTATTTCCTCGTACACGTTTCCATCCTATGCTTCTTACAGGAAAGGAGGTTACCCACGATGAGCGTGAACGAAAATCTTCTTTTTACTCCTATTACAATCGGCACGAAAAGAGCTGAGAACCGTTTCGTCATCAACGCTATGGAGTGCTGTGATTCTGACGAATACGGTAATCCCTCACCACGGACATACCGAAGATACGAGAGACTCTTTGAAGGAAACGCCGGGGTCGTTTTCCTCGAGGCAATTACTGTAAGCTATGAAAGCCGAGCACGCCTGCACCAGCTGAGCATCATGCCTCACAACGCAAAGGCTCTTGAAAAATTTGTTGCTGCAATGAAGCAGGTAAATCCCAAACCCCTCTTCATTTTCCAGCTCACCCACGCAGGAGAGCTAAGTAACCCTGAGTTCTCCCGAAGGGTTTGCGTGAAACCACTCCCCGGTATTGGTGGAGACATCTTAAGCGAAGAGGAAGTCGAAACCATTATCGACCAATTCGTCCTGGGAGCAAAGATTGCCTACGACGCGGGAGCAGATGGCGTGGATGTGAAACTGTGCCATGGGTACCTGGGAACCCAAATCCTCCGCCCGTACAATGACCGCCCCTGGAAATACGGAGGACCCTGGGAGAAACGACGCCAATTCGCTTTCGAAATCTACGAACGCATCCGAAAGGCTATTCCCGATAGGAACTTCCTCCTTGGCTCTAAAGTGACCATGTGGGAGGGTATTCCTGGGGGTCAGGGATGCGCAGGCCCTGATACCGCCATTATGGACCTTACCGAACCCCTAGATCTGCTACAGGGTTTAAAAGAGCGCGGAGCAGACTTCATCCTTGTTTCTGCGGGAAATCCATCCCTCACCATCGCCTTGGCGCACCCAGACAAGAGAATTCCTGACTATGCCTACCTTCACCACTACTTTCAAAAAGAGGCACGCAAAGTCCTTGCCCCTGAAGTAGTCACCATGGGTTCTGCATACTCTATCTTCCGAGACGGAAACAATAACTTCCTTGGTGTGGAGCGAGAAAAAAGCTCCCTCCTCTACTGGGGAGACAAAAACATAAGAGATGGCGTTGTGGATATGATAGCCATAGGTCGACAGTCCTTTGCCGATCCGCTGCTTCCCAAAAAGCTCCAGGAAGGAAGAGCCCAGGAAGTCCAATGGTGCACTCTCTGTGATGCTTGCATGGAACTCCTTATTCGGCAACAACCCACAGGGTGCGTCGTGTACAACAAAGAGTATACCGAAATCCTTCGCAAAACTCGAGAGCAATACGGCGTTTTGAAGTTCAAGCATACATAGGAGCACAGTACCGGGGCAAAAGACGGCACAGGTGTTCGAAAGAGAGTACCCCCGCTACACGACCTGTGCCGTCCTCTACCACAGCAACTCGCTGCTCACCCCCAAGAAGCATCTTCCGCAGAGCATCCTCAAGAGAGGCAGAGAGAGGAATAGTCACTCGAGGCATCTTGTCCGAAAGCTCAAGAAGGGGAATATCCCGAATACGCACCATTCGAAGCACTTGGAATAGCCCCCCTCTTCCCAGAAATTCCTCGACAAAAGAATCCTGAGGGGAGAAAAGAAGCTCATACGGTGGACCAAGCTGAACCATTCTGCCCTTTTGCATGACTCCAAGAGTAGTAGCAAGTTTCATCGCTTCCTGAAGGTCATGGGTCACAAAGAGTACCGTTTTTCGTAGTTTCCTGTGAATGCGCAAAAGCTCCTCTTGGAGCTGCTCCCGGGTAATTTGGTCAAGAGCACCAAAGGGTTCATCCATAAGAATGAGCTCTGGGTCCCCTGCCAGTGCTCGTGCAACCCCTACTCGCTGTCGCTCTCCACCACTCAGTTCCCTTGGAAAGCGAGAAAGATAGGACTCATCAAGATTCACAATCTCAAGAAGCTCTCGAGCCCTCCTCTGCTGCACATGCCGAGGAATGCCCATAATGCGCAAGACGTAGGTCATATTTTCTCCCACCGTGAGGTGTGGAAAGAGGCCTATCTGCTGAATCACATAGCCAATCTGGCGGCGCAGCGCCACCGGATCCCAGCTTGCCGCGTCTTTCCCATATACCTCAACCCATCCGGAGGTTGGTTCCACAAGACGGTTCACCGTCTTTAGTAGCGTTGTTTTACCGCATCCTGAGGGACCAATAAGGCAGAGAAATTCTCCCTCGTCAATCGAAAAAGAGACCTTGTCAAGAGCTTGTACCCCTCCAGGATATACCTTTGAGACCTCGTGGAATGCAACCACCGTTGCCATTGTTCAAATCAATCCCTCTTCTTTCAGAAACTCCCGGGCTACGTCTTTCGGGTCGCGACGCTCTTCATCAACAAGATAGTTCATCCGAGTCATTTTCTCGTCGCTGATACGTCCTGCAAGAAGCCCAAGAACCTCGGAAACCTCAGGGTAACGCTCCACGACCTCCCTCCGGACAACCGGCGCGCAGAAGTACGAAGGGAAATAGCCCTTATCATCCTCAAGAACAACAAGATTGAACTTTTGCAAAAGCCCATCGGTCGAAAAAGCGTTAATGACATCAACCTCTCGGGAAACAATAGCCGGATACTTAAGGGCTATGGCCATTTGCTTTACTGCTTTGAACCGGAATCCATACGTAGCCACAAGGTTCTCGTATCCATCCTTCCGCTCGAAAAAGTCTGGCTCTGCCCCAAAGACGTAACGCTCTGAAACTCGAGCAAGATCGGAGAACGTTCGTAACCCATCCTTTTCTGCAGATTCCCTCCGAACCGCAAGGGTAAACGTGTTGTTGAAACCAAAAAGCGGTAACCACAAAAGTCCAAAGCGCTCCTCATATTCCCTTTGCACCGCTTCGTAAAGTTCCATGGGATCGCGAATGATATTCTCTTGCTTTAGAACCTCCTGCCAGGCTGTTCCAGTATACTCTGGATACAGGTCAATCTCTCCACTCAGAAGAGCAGGATGGAGAATAGACGTTGTTCCTCCTTCGATGATCCGCCGCTCCACAGTGAGGTTGGTATGGTGCTCAAGGAGCTGAATCATAATTTCCGCAAGAATGTACGACTCGGTAAAAGGCTTGTTACTCACGACGATTCTACCTGAAGTCTCCGATGCCGAAACACGGGCACTCCAGATACACCATCCCTGTCCAAAGACTTCACTCCCACCAAGGATAAGCCCAGAAACGAGGACGGCAATGATTACTATCTTCATAGACTTTCCTCCCTTCATCACATCTGCACCCGACGGAGGAGTTTCCGCTCCACAAGGCCAAGCACGCTATCTACCCCCACCGCAAGAGCCGCCACAAGAAAACTCCCCAGAACCACGAGTTCGGTATAGTACGATGTAATCCCCCGGAAAATGAGTACCCCAAGCCCCCCTGCTCCAATGAAGGCAGCAATGGTGGCTACCGAAATGGTCATAACCGTCACCGTCCTGAATCCCGCAACAATAACCGGAAGGGCAAGAGGAATTTGTACGTACCAAAGGAGTTGCCACTCTGTACTTCCCATGCCTCGAGCCGATTCCACAATGGCTGGATCAACGGTGGTGATACCTACGTAAGTGTTCCGCACAAGGGGCAAAAGTCCATAGATGAAGAGGGCAAAAAGGGTCGGTCGAATCCCAATGCCCAGAACGGGAATCATAAAACCAAAGAGGGCTAAAGCTGGAATCGTATAGAGGATGCCAGTGATGCCGATAACCCATGGGGCAATGGTCCGGAAACGGGCAATGAGAATTCCAAGAGGAATGCCACAGAGGGCAATGAGAAAACAGGCAAAAAGAGATATAGCAACGTGCTCTTTGAGACTTACAAGAACCAGAGACTTCCGTTCTATAGCAAGGAGTAAAACCCTCAAGAGAAACGCCACTGGTTCTCCCCCCTAGAGGAAAAGCACTGTGTACCCAGCTTCAGCAAAACGGCGTATACTCGGGTGGCCACTCATATCGTCGAGAAGAGGAATCCCCTCTTTCACAACTTCCTGCAGAACTCCCATCTTGGCAGAGCAAGCTCGACAAGCCCCAGCAACGCCACCCTGGGTCTTTACTTTCGTGTACAATTCATGAAGTGGATGGTCTTCTGCCGCAAGAAGAGGGACAAGTCGGGTTGCTCTCCCCTCAAAGACAAGGTGAAAAGTCTTACCTAAGGCAATGGAGTCCAAGGCGTACAAGAGCACGTGAATGAAACACATCTCTTCATCCCTGAAAACGAAACACGCTACCTTTTCCATCTCTTGCACCTCCCTTTACAGAGGGGAAACCAAACCGCTACAGAGGGTATTCCCCTGGAAAAGCCAAACAAAGCGCCTTACGAAAAAGAGATGGAAAGGGGTATTTTGAGAGTTTCCCCTTCGGAACCCAGACCCCTTCCTCCCCTTGTCTTCTCACCAATACTCGAAAGACCCTCACGTAAACCTTATACCGCGTATATGCATGAGTAAAGGCCCCTACAAAATGCAGATTTTCAGGAGTAAAATCGTACCTTTTCCCGAGTTCCTCCATCCAAGTTTTGGGATCTCCAGTATCTTCTCCCCAGGGAAACACAAAAAGCTCGGCAAAGAGTCTCCCGGCGCTTTTTTCAAGAAGCACCATTTCATCCTCAAAACACAGAGCAACACGGAGATTTTTAAGAATACGCTTTTGGGCTTTCCCCACGGAACCCTCCCTTCCACAGGATACACAGTCTTCCCGCAAAGGGCAGGGTGAGCACTTTGGATTTCGAGGTGTGCACACTAAAGCCCCAAAATCCATAATAGCCTGGTTCACCAAACGAGCCTTCCCCTGGGGAATGCATGATGCCAGATGTTCCACAACTTCTTGAGGGATATGCTCTCTTGAAAGGCCAAAGAATCGGGCAAGCACTCGCCGCCCATTGGCCTCAAGGGCAAGGACAGGGTCATTGTACCCGATAGCAAGAATGGCAGAAGCAATATAGGGTCCAACACCAGGTAACTTCCGAAGGCTCACGTAATCCCGGGGTATCGTGCCACCAAATTCCTGAGAAATGACCTGTGCCGCTTTGTGCAAATCAAGGGCCCGCCGGTAGTATCCAAGGCCTTCCCAAAGAAGGAAGACCTCTTCTTGTGAGGCAGAGGCTAAAGAGGCCACATCAGGAAAACGCTTGAGAAAACGCTCATAGTATGAAACGACTCGCGCAACCTGAGTCTGGGAGAGCATGACTTCAGCAATCCAGACCCCGTAGGGGGTATACTCCCTCCGCCAGGGGAGGTCTCTCGCATGCTCTTCAAACCACAAAAGGAGTACAGAGACAAACTGCGCAAAGGGAGCCTCCCCAAAAGAATGGGGAGGCTCACAAAACAGGTCACTCAAGCCACACACTCTGGAAGTACTTGCGGTCAAGCGGATGGAGAACAAAACCCTTTACGTTCTTCCTGAAAACCATTTGCAGCTTAGCATGAGCCAGAGGAACCCAGGGAGCGTCATTGTGGATAATCTCTTGAGCCTTTCTATAGAGGGATTCGCGTTCTTCTTGGTCGTATATTCTCTGCGCCTTAATGAGGATTTCGTGGAGTTCGTCATTCCGATAAAAAGCTACGTTCGCAGCGCTTCCTACAATAGCGTTATCCTTGTCAAGGAGGACATAAAGGAAGTTATCAGGATCTCCATTGTCTCCAATCCATCCAAGAAGGCACATGGGGTGCTTCCCCGCTTCTGTTTCCTGGAGATAGGTTCCCCATTCCACCGTGTAAATCTTTGCCCGGATGCCAACTTCTTCAAGATCTGCCTGGATCGCCTCAGCAATTTTTGGGGGATCAAACATGTACGGGCGGGAGACAGGCATGACCCAGAGGGTGGTCTCAAAACCATTGGGATACCCAGCTTCCGCAAGGAGTGCCTTAGCCTTCTCAGGGTCATATTCGTAATCCTCGATATCGTCGTTATACCCCCACATGGTTGGTGGAATAGGGTTCTTTGCCGGTATCGCTGTCCCCTTATAGAGGTGTTCCACTATGGCCTTCTTATTGATTGCATGATTTACCGCTCTCCGGACGCGAACGTCTCCAAAGGGTTTCTGGAATCCAGGAGTGTCCTCACCCATGTTCATTGCGAGATACCCAACATTGACTCCAGGAAGTTCAAGAAGAACAAGGTCTGGGTTTTTGGCAATTCGCTCAAGGTCATCGGGATTTGGGTACTCCATGCAATGGATAGATCCCTTCTCAAGCTCCAAAAGCCGAACGGAAGGGTCAGGAATAACTCGGAAGATAATGCGGTCAAGATACGGACGCCCACCCCAGTAGTCCTCGAAAGCTTCCACCGTCAGGTGGTCATCTTTTACCCATTCTACGAATTTGAACGGTCCCGTGCCCACTGGATTCTTAAAGAAATCTCCTTTGTATTTCTCACAGGCTGTTGGGCTTACGATAGCCACTGTGAACATAGCAAGGCTTGTAAGAAACGAGGCGTTTGGCTGCGAAAGGATTATGCGCACCGTGTAATCGTCAACCTTTTCCACATCCTTCACATAATGAAACATCCATTGCCAGTACGCCCATTCTCCATATTGGTGAAACGGATGATTGGGATCAAACTGGCGCTTCAGAGAGTACACCACCGCATCGGCGTTACAATCTGTTCCATCGTGGAACTTGACCCCTTTCCGAAGATGAAAGGTAAAGGTAAGACCGTCTTCAGAAACCTCCCATGACTCTGCAAGCCACGGCTCAATTTCAGTGCTTCCAGGTTTATACCGAACAAGTCCTTCGAACATCGCATCCGTCCGGGTGATGGAAATCCCATCGGTCACATCTGCTGGATCAAGGCGGGTGGCATCACCAGCACTCCCATAAATCAGCGTCCCTCCATACCTTGGTTCAGAAGCAAGGGAGGGAACTGTGAGGAAGGCAAAAACCACAAAACACACAAGGAGAAACACTTTTCGCATAGGAAACCCTCCTTTAGACATTTTTTCCATTATATCACTTTTGTACCCCCATACAGGTGACAGAATACAACGTGCTCTGGTGTTGGGGAAAAAGCCTCCGGGGGATGAACCGAACACACTTCCATTCGCTTTGGGCAACGGGTGTGAAAGCGGCATCCTGAGGGGGGGTGGATAGGACTTGGGGGATCGCCTTCAAGGACCATACGTTTTCGCTTATACGTTGGGTTAGGAACGGGAATGGATTCAAAGAGCGCTTGAGTGTAGGGATGGAGAGGGTTAGCAAAAAGTTCCTCAGTTGGGGCGATTTCGACAATGGTTCCAAGGTACATAACCGCAACCCGATGAGAAATATGATGCACTACGGCAAGATCATGAGTAATGAAAAGATACGCAAGATGCATCCGCTCCTGGAGTTCAGAAAGCAGGTTGAGGATTTGCGCCCGAACAGAAACATCAAGAGCAGAAACTGGCTCGTCACAAACGACAAACTCTGGTTCAAGAATAAGGGCACGAGCAATGCAAACACGTTGCCTCTGTCCTCCAGAAAACTCATGGGGATAATTCCTCAGCAACCTCGGATCAAGACCAACCTGTTCAGCCATTGCCTCTACTTTTTCCCGGCGAGCCCGAGGATTGCGCTCCCCATGGATAATAAGGGGTTCCTCAAGGATAGAGAACACCGTCTTGCGCGGATTCAGCGAAGCAAAGGGATCCTGAAAGACAATTTGCATGCGCCGGCGATACGCCTTGAATTCCTTTAAGGGGAGCTTGAGGATATCCTTCCCCCGAAAAAGCACTGAGCCTCCGGTAGGCTCTAAAAGACGCAATATGCATCGAGCAAGGGTACTTTTTCCACAACCTGTCTCACCTACAAGCCCTAAGGTTTCCCCCTGGAAAATGGAAAAGGACACCCCGCTTACTGCATCAACAAAAGCTCTCTCTTTGCCCCACTCCCCTGAAAGAACAAAGTGCTTCTTGAGGTTGCGAACCTCTACAAGAGGTGACATGCGACTTCGTGCCCTCTTTCCACTTCCCGGAGCCTTGGTTCCTCCTCACTGCACCTTGGGATGCGTTCCCGACAGCGGGGATGAAATCGGCACCCCAAAGGAGGAGCAATGAGGTCTGGAACAGACCCAGGAATAGCCTCAAGGCGAGACCTTTTCCCATCAAGGCGGGGCAAAGCCCCAAGGAGCGCTCGGGTGTAAGGATGGAGAGGACGAGCAAAGAGCGAAAAGACGTCACTCTTTTCCACAATTGTACCCGCATACATCACTGCCACTTTCTGACAGTGCTCGGCTACAATCCCAAGATCGTGAGTGATGAGAAGAACAGCGGTTTTCATCTCCTCCTTTAGCGCTGCAATGAGTTCAAGAATCTGGGCTTGTACCGTTACATCAAGGGCCGTTGTCGGCTCATCGGCAATAAGGAGCTTAGGCCGACAGGCCAGGGCTTGGGCAATCATAACTCGCTGACGCATGCCTCCCGAGAGTTGATGAGGATACTGGTACATGCGCCTTTCCGGCTCAGGAATGCGTACCATTCGCAAAAGCCGTATGGCTTCCCTTCGGGCCTCACTTCGCGTCAGTCCTTGATGTAGCATGAGTACCTCCACAATACCCTCCCCAACCGGGAAAACAGGATCAAGGGAGGTCATTGGCTCCTGAAAAATCATGGAAATGCGCTTGCCCCGGATTCGACGCAATTCCTCCTCGCTTTTCTGTACCAGGTCCTCCCCCTCAAATTCGATTTTCCCTTCCACTATTCTCCCCTGCGGCTTTGGATAGAGCCCAAGAATCGAAAGTGCCAGCATGCTTTTGCCGCACCCCGACTCCCCCACAAGACCAAGAGTCTCTTCTTCAAGAATCGTCAAACTCACTCCATCAACCGCTCGAACAACCCCTCGGTGTGTGGTAAGGTACGTCCGCAGATTCTCTACTTGGAGAAGTACCTTTTTCATAGCTACATCCGCAACCTCGGATCAAGGAGGTCCCGCATTCCATCACCAAGGAGATTAAGCCCCAGGACAGCAAACACAATGGCCAGCCCTGGAAAAGTTACCGCCCACCAGGCTCCCGAAGTCAAGGCTTTGTGGCTCCCTGAAAGCATTGCTCCCCACTCAGGTGCTGGGGGCATTGCTCCAAGCCCCAAAAACCCCAGGGCTGCAGCATCAAGAATAGCTCCTGCCACACTTAGAGTTGCATACACCACAGCTGGAGCAAGAACATTGGGAAGGATGTGGTACAAGAGAATACGAGCATGACTCGCCCCAAGGGCTCGTTCCGCTTCGATGTACTCCATCTCCCGGATAACCAGGGTGACACTTCGCACGACTCGAGCCATCTGAGGTGTATAGACAATACCAATAGCAATCATGGCCTTTTCAAGTCCTGGGCCCAAAGCAGCCATAATAGCAATGGCCAGGAGAATACTTGGAAAAGCAAAAAGAATATCTACAATGCGCATAAGCACAATATCCACCCATCCCCCAAAGTACCCGGAAAAGAGCCCAAGAAACATTCCCAGAGCAGTGGAAATGGAAACAGCGATAACCCCGACAAGGAGAGAGGTTCTGGTTCCCCAGATAATGCGAGAAAGTACGCAACGGCCAAGGTAATCAGTCCCCAAAGGAAAGCGAGCAAACTCTTTCCCTGCCCAGAATCCCGGCTGGTACCGCAGGGCTAAATCTCGCTTCAGCGGGTCATTAGGAGCAAGAAGCCAGGGAAAGAGGGCAACAAAAGTGTAGATTCCAAGAATGATAAGCCCTGCCAAAGCTGCTCGATTCCTGCAAAGGAGATATAAAGTCTCAGAAATTTGAGTAATCCTTCTCATCGGTATCGAATTCTCGGATTAATATAAGCATAGAGAATGTCGGTTACAAGATTCACGAAAACGAAAACACAGGCAATGAAGAGTACCGCCCCTTGAATAGCTGGGTAATCCCTGGCGTAGACTGCATCCACCGTGTATCGCCCAAGGCCAGGCCAGGCAAAAATGGTTTCGGTAAGAATAGCACCACCAAGAAGGAGTCCAAATTCCATGCCAATAACCGTCACAATGGGGATAAGAGCATTCCGAAGAGCATGGCGGTATATAACCAAACGTTCCGGAAGACCCTTGGCTCGTTCCGTACGGATAAAATCCTGGCGAATCACTTCAAGCATAGCCGATCTAGTCATGCGGGCAATGAGCGCCATAGGGATGGTCCCAAGGGCAATTCCTGGAAGGATAAGATGGGAAAAAGCATTCACAAAGGCTTTGCCATTCCAGGTAAGAAGGGAGTCAAGAAGGTACAATCCGGTAATCGTTCGAAGCTCTATTCCAGGGTCAAGACGGCCTGAGATGGGCAAAAGATCAAGATAAAGACCAAAAAAGAGCATGAGCATGAGACCAAGCCAAAAAACAGGTATGGAGATGCCAATAAGTGCACCAGTCATAGCAAGGTAATCAAAAAGAGAGTACTGTCGCACGGCAGAGATAATTCCTGCGGCCATACCAAGCACTACAGCGAAAAGCATCGCCACAAGGGAGAGCTCAAGGGTTGCGGGAAATCGCGAAAGAATTTCCTGGAGAACAGGTGCTTTGGTAGCGATGGAAAGGCCAAGGTCCCCACGAAGTGCACGAGAAAGCCAGATACCGTACTGGACATAAAGGGGCTTATCAAGCCCCCATCTTGTACGTACCGCCTCGATAAACTCTGGTGAGGCATGCTCTCCTGCCATGACCTTTGCTGGATCCCCAGGAGCAAGACGTACCACAAGAAACACGACAAGGGAAATGCCAAAGAGAACAGGAATAGTAAAAACGAGCCTTCTTAGGATATACGCCCTCATTTTGAGAGCATTATACCATGTCCTC
>CALAIW010000019.1 GCA_937922705.1 uncultured bacterium
CCTCTTCTCCCTCATCAAAGAAACGTTCAACCTCTGTAAATCCCAAAAGGTCACGGTAAAAAGAAACGCTCTTTTCCAAATCCCGAGTCACCAAGGCAATATGGTGCACACCCTGCAACTTCCCCTTCATGGTTCACCTCCCACCTCGTTTCGCGTACTACGCTACAAGATATCCGGCTGCAGAGGACTTAGTCAATCGCAATGGTGGCAATCCATTTTATCCATTTACTGCCAAACATGTCTTCTGCGACCAAACGTACTGGAAAACCATGTTCCAAGGGAAGGGTCTCTCCATTCACCCGCAAAGCCAAAAGGAGGAAATGGTTCTCCACTTCCTCTCGAGAGAAACGCACTGTGTATCCGTCAAGAGCTGTAAAGGAAATCGTCTTGTACTCCCCAGCCACCCCTACTTTTTGGAGGAATTCCTGGAGAGGGATTCCCTCCCACTCAGCATAATCGGCAAAAAACCCTGGACAGATAAGGAGAACTCTCTTTCGCACCACAGGCATTTCCAGAAGTTCCTGGTAGGTGAAAGACCTTGGATTTTCTAACCCTTTCCCAGTAACGTTAAGTTCCCAATTCTCCACCTGAAAGTCTGAGGGTGGTACTCCTGTTTTTCCTAACTCCTCTATAGCGTCAAGGGGAAGAAGGGAGGGGTCAACCTCTGCCGGATGCAAACGAATGAGCTCGTGTTCAGGAGTATTAGGAGAAAGCTGCACCCTCTCTTTTGCTCCCCCCGAAGGAATTGCGGAAGCGAAAATCATACACATTATCCCAAGAACAATTTTTGCCCCCATTTTGCCCATCGTGCTTTCCCCCTCTATAGTGAGTGTTTCTCCCTAAAACCCAAGAGACAGATTTCTATTCCGTATCGCTAAGGAACAATGACTACTAGGCAAATGAGCAAAGGATAGTATGATGGGAACAGCGAGCCACGCCCTTAACGCTTTCCCAAACAATACAAAGTAGGGAATGGGTTTTCGCCCGAATCAACTCAAGAAGGCAGGAGAAAGCTTCGGAAAATCAAAAAGAACCTCTTTCTCAGAAGGAACTGTTAGAGAAAAGGGTACGGCTTCTCCAGAGCAAGCTGAGAAAGCCATGCCCAGCAAGAAAAACATCATACTTACAGAGACAAGTAAACTTCTAGATACTTCACAACTTCGCTAATGGCTCTTTAGCACCACCCATCACAGTTTCACTACCAGCGATGGTGCACATCAGAGCGAATGTACTTTTCGTAAATCTCCCGGATTCTTTCCATAACCTCCTCTTGCAGTGGGGGTAAATCTGAAGCCTTTGCGTTCTCCTCTGCCTGACGGGGATTTTTAGCTCCTGGAATAACCGTGCTCACCTCAGGAAACATGAGAATCCACTTTAGGGCAAACTGAGCCATGGTAAAGCCTTCAGGAACAAGCGCCCTGAGCTCTTCTACTGCTTGCAAACCTTTTTCAAAATCCACTCCAGCAAAGGTCTCTCCCCGGTCAAAGGCCTGTCCGTAACGGTTGAAGTTTCGGTGGTCGTCAGGAGGAAAAACAGTGTCTTTGGTCATCTTTCCGGTAAGGAGACCGCTTGCAAGGGGTACTCTCGCAATGATAGCTACTCTCTTCTCCCGGCAGCGAGAAAAAAGGAGTTCTGCTGGCCTCTGCCGAAAAATGTTATAGATAATCTGCACGCTGCGTACTCCAGGATACTCTATAGCTTTCAACCCCTCCTCTACTTTTTCGACACTGACGCCATAGTAGCGAATTTTTCCCTGAGCAACGAGTTTATCAAGTGCCTCGAAAACTTCGGGACGATAGTAGACTTCAGTTGGTGGGCAGTGGAGCTGCAAAAGGTCTACGGTGTCAACCTGGAGATTCCTGAGGCTCCGCTCCACAAACCGTGTGAGGTTTTCTTCGGTATACCCATCAGCAGTATGAGGAGAGAGACGCCGTCCGGCCTTGGTGGCCACAAAGACCCGTTCTTTACGTTCTTTGAGGACCCGGGCAATGAGCTGTTCACTCCTTCCATCTCCGTACACATCGGCAGTATCGATGAAATTCATGCCACAGTCGATGGCTCTATGTAGGGCTGCAATAGCGTCTTCTTCCTCGACTTTGCCCCAGCCTCCCCCTATGGCCCAGGCTCCGAAACCCACCTCGCTCACCGCCCAACCGCATTTCCCAAAAACCCGGTAGTTCATGGTACTACCCCCTTAAGTGCAAAATCTTTAAAGGTAGTATACCTTTAAAAAACGCCTCTCCAAAAATGCTTAAAGCAGAAGCTTATGCAAAACTCTGTCTTCTCTAATACACGCACTCCCGGGCCGCTTCAACGTATACCCGCAAGTTTTCCAGAGGAGTATCGAAGAAATGATCAGCACAGGAGAGGATATACCCTCCTTCATACCCCACTTTTTCAAAAAGCGTTTGAACCATGGTGCGTATCTCCTCCTCGGTACCATGGGTCAGCACGTTAATCTGATCCATACCGCCAATAAGGGCCAAGCGACGTCCCACCTTTTCCTTAAACTCCCAGGGTTCCTGATTACCCCCAATGCTTGTAGGGGCTAAGGTTTCTGAGGCATCCGTTCCATTAGCTATGATATACTCCTCAATGCCTTTTGTCCCACCACAGGTATGGTAAGTAACTCTAAAACCTAGATCGTGTAGGGCTTGGTGGAGCTTGCAATCGTAAGGGAGGCAGAACTCCTCATGGATTTTAGGAGAAATCAAGGTAGAGGAAGCCGCTCCTCCTCCGGTTTCCACAAGGTCAAATGTTGCTCCTTTCATAGTTTCGATAAACTGGAGTTTCTTTTCAAGGAGTATGGAAAGCAACTCATGTACCCAATCTGGTTTATCAAAGGTTCGCAAAATGAGCTCCCCGATGTCCATAAGGCATGCTGCGTGTTGCCAGCATCCTGCCTGATCCCCCCAGATAAGCCCTCTTAGAATTCCTCGATCCCCAATACGGTCGTAAAGTCTATTGACCGCCTTCACATCAAGCTTTTGCACTGGCATGTACTTTTTAATAAGTGTGATATCCTCGTCGTGTTTAATAAGGTACTCTGTAACCCAAACCGTCTTGCGATTGCCTCCGGTTCTATAGGTCAGGACCCCCTCAGGCGTGGTAATGGTGTGCTTGTATTCCCAATCATCCGGATCATTTCTCAACACCTCTACCTCGTGCCGCCAAGTAGGTGTTGAGAATCTCGAGAAATCAGGATTTGCGAGCCAAAACTGTTCCATTTCCTGCACGTACTGAACCGCTGCATCCATACCGAAGTACTCAAAGGCTTCAAGCTCATCCATACCCCCAAGGTACGTCTCAAGATGGTACCTTTGCCACTGATGCACAGTTACTGGAAGACGATCGGGAATGCCCCGTTCAAGGGCAATAATCATTCGTTCTTTTGAGGTCATGAAGTCTCTTGCCCCCTCTTCTGAAAGACAACGCCCCAGGTAGCAATTGCAAAAGGACCCATGGTTCCCTCTACAGCATTACCTTGCACCGGAACAAGTTCTTCTTCCTCTTCAACAAGAGAAAGTCGCTGCAGTGCGAGCACGGGAAGGGTAAACGAAAGGCGGAAAGGCTGAGAAGAAGCCGTGGGATTATACATCCGCAAAACAACGCCGTCACCATTTTCCTTCAGCTTCAAGGCGCTTAAAACGAGTACTGGATTATCGCACTCAAAAAATGACCAACCATCGAGAAAATAATCTTTGTCCCCTTTGACCTGCAAAAGAAGGGGTGGTCGACTGAAAAGACAAGCTTCCCGATTCAGGAAAAGGTGCAAGGCAGGGCCTTTGGAGAAAAGAAGTGCCAAACGAAAACGATGGTTCCCCAAACACTGGGCTCCCTCCGTAGGCAGGCTCCAGCCGGCATCCCCCCTTCGAGTTAAAAGGTCATCTCGCGAGAGCCATCCCACCGCACGCAAAAGGGTAATAGCTATCCTTGTCCCCTTTCCTTTTGGAGACACTTCATATTCCCGAAGCCCCTGATTGAAGAGGGCAAAGACCTTTTCTCCATCTTCCAGGAAAACAAAATCGTTTTGAGGGTGGGCCTTGCCGTCATTTTCCCGTCGCAGAATGGCAAAGTGGGCATCGGCGAAGTGGTGCTCTGTTTCAAAAGGCACGTCAAAAAGGATTCGTAACCGGTGGTCTTTGGCAGTGTTTTCCAAACCGATATCAAGGTCAATCCTCCGCAACCCTTTATAGAGACGAATATCAACAGTGACAGGAATCACAACCCTTTCCCTACTTCGCCCTTTACGGTCCGGGGTAAGGGAACGAGGAATCGCCATATCGTAACGGAGACGAATACTCCGGACGTATTCGTCCTTCCTCACCCATGAAATGGTAGGAGGAAAGTCACTACTTTGAATAATTTCATCATTTTCACAAGGAGAGTAGTCATACTCATCGCCGGCATCAGCACCATCCTCAAAGACAAGACCTAAAACGTATTCCTGTGAGAGTTCGTGAACGAAAAGACGAAGGTACCCCGATGGTTCCACCACAATCCGATAGAACTCGTTCTCTAAAACATTTCCTTCAGGAAAAACCGAATGGCTCTCTTTCGTAACGTTTCGAGGAACGATACGGTAGGCCCGAAAACCAAGGGGTGGGAGATTGTGCACTTGAAAGCCAAGAACACATCGCTGCGCTCTAAAAATTTGAGGAAGAGTATGGGACGGAGTAGCCATAAACGTAACCCAGTCACTCTCAAGGATTTCAGGAATCACAGTCTCTTCTTGGCTTTGGAGTTCCAGGGCATGGTAAAGAGTGCTTTCTTGGGGCGTGTAAGAGAGAATCTTACTCGCCTCGAAGTCCACCTCCCGTATCTTCGCTTTCTGAAGGTACACTTCGCCCTCAAGATACACATCCACCGGATAGGGATAGGGGTTAAAAATGAGGAGGATATCTGCACCACCGTGAAAGCGCTCTTCCAGAATCCTCTCTGCCTCCTCTAGGAGCTTTTCCCCTATAGTCTCAATCTTGCGATACCGAAACATCATTTCCTCGTGTACTGCATCAATACTGCAACCACAGATAGAGTCGTGAGGAGAGTTCTGCAGAAGGAGTTTCCAAAGGTAAGTAAGGTACTCCTTAGGATACGGACCACCTAAAAGAGAGATAACGGTATACAGAGGTTCAAGCCACTTCTCAAGAAGAGAGGAACACTGATGGTGTTTCTGTTTTAAGTACACTCTAGTTGAGAGTGTTCCTCCCAGAAGGTAGTTAAGGTCATCAGCCCTCCATTCACCCTCATAAATGAAAAGTTCTGGAGCTTCTTCCTCAATCTTCCGAAAGAGATATTGTAAATGGGAATGGAGCACAACATGTTCGGGAAGTCTCTTGCGAAGGATATCGAGTTTCTTCGAAAGCTTCGGGTCCGGTTCGACATGGTCGCTCCCGTTCATGAGTAGCAGATGTGGAGTTGTGGCAAAGGGAGCGAGTTTCTCTATAAGCCCAAGAATTCTTCGAACGAGCTGTTCCTCATCCTCCGGTAGGTCAGTCGCCACACCATATCCAAAAGGCATGTAAAGGGTCAAAACTCTTGAGCCGTCGGGTGCTTGCCAAAAAAACTCGCTTTTGCACACCGTTCGTGGTGCTCCCCGCCAAAACGTGGCGTAGGGAATACCACTTTTTCTGAGAATTTGAGGCATCTGGGCGATGTGACCAAAAGAATCGGGGAGGTAACCAATTCTATTGTCCCCACCAAATACCCGCATAATGTCCCTTCCCAAAAGGAGGTTCCGAATGTGGGTCTCACCACTCACCAAAAACTCATCAGTCAGGACATACCAAGGGCCAACGAAGAGTCTTCCTCCCTCGATGTATGTCCTAAGCTCGTCCCATCGAGATGGTTTCATATCCAGGTAATCTTCAAGAACTATTGTCTGGCCATCCAGTAAAAAGTACCTGTATGCTGGGTCTTCTCGAAAAATATTAAGGAGGTGGTCGATGAGCTTCACGAGACGAAAACGGAAGGCGTCAAAGGTTTCATACCACTCTCTATCCCAGTGCGTATGGCTCACAAAGTGCAAATACACCCAAAACACCTCCAGAAAGGTTTACCGTCTTCCTAATTCCTCACAGAGGGCAAAGTAGTAAAACACATTTTCTGGAGGAATAATGTGGGTGATGTGGTTTGAAACACAATAAAAATACCCAGGGCAATCTTTGCCAAAGCGCGTGCAACGTTCTACTTCCCTCCTAATGTCCTCTTTCGTCCCCTCTGCCAATATCCTTCCATCGATGTTACCGACCATGACCTTCTCCTGCCCGTATTTTCGAACCAATGCCTCGAGGTCCGTGTAACTCTCGGCAAAAAACCCATCTGCGCCACAGGCAAGAACGTCATCAATGACACTGTCAAGCTTCCCATCAGAGATAAAAATCACCTTCTTTCCTCTCCGTTTCAAAGGCTCCCATATCATCTCGTAGTAAGGATAGAGATTCTTTCGGTACCATTCCGGATTGAAAATAGGACCTCTGGTGGTGCACAAATCGTCATGACTTGTGAATACTTCAATATCGGTTAAGGAAAACGCCAAGGTCACCTTGAGGGAGATTTCGACGAACCCCTTCCAGATTCTCTGGAATTCCTGGGGATAGAGGTAGGCAAGTTCCGCAAAGAACTCCCATCCAAAGAGCATGAGTGGCCACATGAGAAGCGTTCGGTAATAATGACCAGGAACAAGCGCCCTTTCTCCAACAAGATTCTGGAGATAATGGAAATCCTCGTTGAGCTTTCTGACCATTTCTTCTAGTGGGAGGTGTAAGAATCGCTGGAGAGGGTCTATGTCTTCAAATACCTCCTTCGACTCTTGCTCCAGGAATGTCGACACCGGGTCAAAGCGCAGAACATCCTCAATAGAGCGAAACCAAGAACCGTGGTCCCATTCCCAGGTTGTCCCGCCTCCCCATCGGCTCACCTTTTTACCACGCTCGTTGACAATGGTCCCGTTTTCAAGGACCTGAAACGCAGAAGGAACATCTGTACGAGGGGGAATTTCCACGTCGATGGGAAGAAGCTCTAAAGTACGCAATCGCGCTTTTTGGGGATGCAACACTGGGTCAATTCCCGTCAGCTGCAATTCAAACTCGGGATTTGCCAAGAACTCCCAGTGAGGAATACGGTCTGTAGGCTGCAGGAAAAAGGCAGCTTTAGCCCTGCTTCTACTTCCCATCCTGTTCACCCCAGTGCGCGAAGATACGGTAAATCTCCTCTAGCTCGTTCTCACCCCAAACCATATCGTGCCCAAGGAGAGAGTTCGTCGTATCAACAAGAATATAGAGACCAGTCACACCTTTGCCTCCCTCTTTGAGATGCATTAAATAGCTCAAAACACTGTCGAAAACGATGTCTTTGTTCAATCCCACATGAGGAGAGAGAATAACTCTGTTACCAAGCTTTTTTGTGACCTCCTCAAAGGGCGTTTCAGTGGCACCAAAATTTATCCCTTTGAGGTTCTCAACCTCAAGAAGCACCTCCAAGTTGTGAGAGAAATTCCCACAAGAATGGATAAGGACTCCACCAAATTCCCTAGAAAGAATATCGATATAGGGAAGTGCAAACTCTCGATAGAGCTCCGGAGAAAGAAGCGAAAGAAGGTCTTCACTCACACAAATTCCTTCCCCCCATGGAAGGTAGTGCTGGAGATGACAGGGGATAAATTCTGTGCCTTGAGCCTCCTTCCTCTGAGCATGAACAAACTCGATAATGAGTTCAGTGACCATCTCAAGGAGATGATGGACAGCTCGAGGGGCGTCAAAAAGCGCAAGGAAGAAACTGTTGCTTTCCCACAAAAGATAGGCAACATCAATCGGTCCTTGAAGATCGGTCATCTTTATCGGTACACTTCCTCGCGTTTCTTTTACTGCGAAGCGGGTAAAATCAAGAACAACCCCAAGAAGGCCATCCCGCACCGAGGGTTTCTTTATTTGAAAGACCTTACTAGGATCATCGAAAATAATCGGTTCACTCCAGGGGTGTCGACCCTCAGAGAAACAGAGCGGGCATCCAAAGGCTGAGGGGAAAATGCTGGTCCCAAAATCCGTACGAACAGCGGGAACATCAAAATCAAGAATGTGCTTCCGCGAAGCTATACGCTGTAGCTCTGCACAAAGGATGACCTCAAACGAAAAAGCTTTAGATCCCCACGACACAAGGTCCTGAGCCTTGGAACCGATATAGAAAACAGGACCAGGTTCCTTACGTTGCCAAAAACGTCTGACATAGTCCTTTTTTTCCTCTTCAGAGTAATGCAGTGGAAGCACCAATATTTTCTCCTCCCTTTCTTTATTTGATAGCCCCTCGGGTTAAACCCTCAACAATGGTCCGTTGGAAAATAATCACAAGCACAATAACAGGGATAATCATCACTACACTTAGGGCGCTCATAAGGTCCCACGGTTTCCCATAGGCCGTTGATTCCAAGGCTACTTCAGTAAGGCCAACCGTAAGGGTTTTGCTCCGAGCATCAACGGCAAAGACCAGGGGATACAGGAGTTCGTTCCAGCCGGTGATAAAGTTAATGACGAACATAGTTCCAACAGCAGGTACAATAAGAGGAAAGGCAATCCGAAAAAGAATGTGCAGAAATCCCGCACCATCTATAGCCGCAGCCTCTTCAATCTCTGCTGGAACCTGCTTGATAAAAGAAATAAGGATCCAGATGGTAAAAGGAGTGATAAGACTCGACATCGCAATAACCATACCTTCAATTTTGTTCAAGAGACCGACTCTCCCGTAGAGCTCATAAAGAGGAATAACAGTCGTAATTGGTGGCAGAGCAATACTCAAGAGAAAGAGGAGCAAAAGAACGTTGCTTCCTCGAAAGCGGATCCGGGCAAAGGCATAAGCAGCAAGGAAGCTCAAAAAAACAGATACAGCACTTGAGGAAAGAGCAAAAACAAGAGAATTCCGGAGATATGCCGAAAAGGGAATATTTCCAGCCATACGCACGAAATTTTCCGCCGTGAAGTACGAAGGGAAGTACAGTGGTGGAATCGAAAAAAGCTTGTGTTTTGGCGTCACAGAGGAGATGAAAATCCAGTAAAATGGAAAGATAGTGATGAAGACGTACACACAAAAAAGCACATAGGTTGTGACTAAGTTTGTCCTTGAACCCTCAAGGTTCATAGTAAATCCACCCCTCAGAGAAGGATTTCAAACTTTCGCGAAATAAAGAGGACAATCGTGCCCAAAATACCCACCAGGAAAAGCAAAGCCACACTGATAGCTGAAGCATACCCAAAGTTCATATGGGAGAAGGTTTCTTGGTAAATCTTGTACGACATGATAGCTGTGGAAAATCCAGGACCACCTCCAGTCATACCGTACACGATATCGAAAGTCGCCAAGTACCATACGGTAAAAAAGAGCACTGTGGTAATGACAATTGGGGAGAGAAAAGGAATCGTAATGTACCTAAAACAATGCCAGCCAGAGGCACCATCAACCCTCGCAGCCTCATAAAGCTCCAGAGGAACACTTTGCAAGCCGGCAAGAAGAAGCATAGCCACAAAGGGAGTATTTTTCCAGACATTAGCAAGAACGATGGCCCATCGTGCTCCCCAGGGGTCCACAAGCCAGGCAAATCGCAAACCCGTAAAACGAGCAATGAGGTCGGTAATGATACCGTACTCACCGTCAAACATCCAGCGAAACCCCAGCGCTACAACAATCATTGGAATTGCCCAGGGAATGAGATTAATAGTACGTGCGAAATACCGAAGCGCAAAGCGTTTGTTGAGTAAAAGAGCCACCAAAAGCCCCAGAGCTGTTTGAAAAGCAATAGAAACAAAAGTGAAAAAGACAGTAAACATGATGCTTTCGCGTACCACGAGATCCGCGGACATTTTCTGAAAGTTGGCCAATCCCGCATAGGTATGAGCACCAATGATTGGATTAACCCGAAAAAAGGAGAGATAAATGGTGTACACCACTGGATAGAGCGAAGTAAATAAACGTAGGACCAAAGCGGGAAGAATAAGAACTATGGCATAATAAATCTTCCGTCGAGATGCTTTTTGAAGATTCACAAAATTTGCCACTCCTTTCACCCTGCTTGGGCGTATACGCCCAAGCAGGGTATTGTCTTTACTCACTCTCCAAGCTCAGCCATCATCTTCTTACCTTGCTCTATTGCCTCATCTAGGGTCATCTGACCGATGAGATACGCAGACACCACATCGTCTACAATATTCTGTGCCTCAGCAACTCTGGGATGGTATGGACGAGGTGCAGGAACGTTGTTGTCACTGTACCACTTCATGTACTTTGCTAAGCCTTCATCACCCAATTCGGCCATGACTGAGTAACGAGGATTCATAAACCAGCTGTTGGCTCGTGCCAGTTTGGGAGCGATTTCTTTCGAGAGGATGAACTGGATGAACTTCTTGGCCCCCTCTTTGTTTGGGGCAAATTTAGGAATCTCCCAGCCCCATCCCCCTGCCCAAGAAGCGTTGCTCACTGGACCGCGAGGAGGTAGGGCAATTTCAGCCTTCCCCTCGCTGTACCACTCGGTATTTCCCCGAGTAACACTATAAAAGTACGGCCACTGCCGCATCATGGCTACACGGTCATTCATGTAGTCCTCGTTAATCTGATCGTAATTTTTGTTCAGGGCTTCTTTGGGGAAAATCTGGTGTTCGTAAATCATGTCATGGATAAACTTGACCGCGGTCTTGAATCCTTCGTCGAATGCGAAAGGATTTCCCCCCGCCTGGAGTGTTAGATAGGCGACGTACACATAGAGCAGGGCAGGCTTACTCAGGGCATCTTCAACCCCGATTTTTCCTTGGGCAGTGAATTTCTTGCCAATGTCGACCATTTCTTCCCAAGTTGCTGGAGGTAAAAGGCCCATGGCGTCGAACCAGTCTTTTCGGTAGAAGAAATATCCAAATTCAAAGCTGTGGCGTACACGATACACTTTGTCATCTAGCCAGTTCCAGACTTTCTCAGACTCTAGCATGCTTGGTGGGAAGTCCTCAAAAAAGTCTGCAGGAAGAACATCGTTCAGTGGTTCAAGCCATCCGGCACGAGCAAAAGCCGGAGAGGCTTCGTCTGAATCGCTGACCACGTCATAGGGGCTTTGACCAGCGCGATAGTAGGTAGTGAGTTTGGTCAAGGCATCCGTTCCCGAAGAGGGCATGGACTCAAGAGTCACTTTGATTCCCGTTTGGGTCTCAAACTGCTCGATGAAAGGCTTCAGCGCTTCATGGGCGAAACTCTGGATGGCTACAGAAATTTTCTCCTCTCCAAAGGCACCAAACCCCGGGAACAAAACAACCACTAAAGCTAGACTCAAGACCACAAACCGTAAACCCCGTCTCATGTCAATCCCTCCAAACTCCTCTTTGTTCTGCCCTTTGTGTACTTACACGCTCCACGTATCTCTAACAGGACTCCCGAATCACCAGCTGGGGCTCCAGTATTTTTGAGCTCGGTCTCACCCCCTTGTTTATAAGATCAAAAAGCATCGTCACCGCTTCCTTACAGAGCTCATACACTGGTTGTCGAACCGTAGTGAGTCGAGGATGGGAAAGGCGGGAGAGCCAAATGTCGTCAAATCCAATGACTGCAACATCTTGAGGAACACGTATGCCCTCCTCTTTGAGCCGCTCTATCGCTCCAAGGGCAACCAAATCATTGGCCGCAAAAATGGCGTCAAAGGGCTCTTTTTTCTCTAGAAGCACCTCAACGGCCTGGTACCCTCCCTGGAAGGAAAAGTCCCCCTCAATGACAAGGTTTGCATCCACCTCAAGACCATTCTCTTCAAGACCCTCTCGGTAACCCTGGAATCTCTCCTGGTATACGTTCACGCCCTTACGCCCTCCCAGGAAGGCAATTCTCCGTCTCCCTTTGCGGATAAGATAGGAAGTGGCTATCTTGCCTCCCTGGTAATGATTCGTAGACACAGTGGGCAACATTACTCCTTCAATATTTCTATCAAGGAGCAAGAGCGGGATAGGAAAATCAAGCATCCTTGGCTTCTTTTCACTGGTGGAAGGAACAAGGATGATACCTCTGGCCTTGTTTTGACTGAGGTAGCGAATGAAACTCTCCTCAAGGTCAGGATTATTCTCAGTATTGCACAAAAGTAGGAAATACCCATAGCGGAAGAGGAGGAATTCCAGAGATTTCACCAGACTCGAAAAGAAGGGGTTCTCGATGTCGGGGATAATAACCCCCACCACCTTCAACCCCTTATTCTTCCTCCAAGTTTGCTGTTTCTCATAGCCTAAAGAGGCCATAGCCTGACGGATTCGTTCCTGTGTGGAGGGGGAAACAGAACACTTCCCACTGAGGAATTTTGAGACGGTGGAAATACTAACTCCGGCCTTCTCTGCTATGTCCTTAAGACGCATACGCTCTCTTCACCCTTACCAGAAGCATATCAAAAATTAAATAATTTTTCTATATTTTTTCCAGAAATTTTTCTGCAATTCAACCTTAACAAAATGACGTAGAATACACCTTTGAGAGTCTTCCAGTCTTCTTGAGAGGGAATTTGCTGGCTTCCCAGCGACCTACTTAAACCACTCCGGCAGCGAATCCCCAACCAATCGCTTTCACTGCTCCACCGGTAATTCTGCTTAACGCTGTCAAAATTCTTTCCAGCGTGCACCAAACAACGCTACACGTATATAACCTCCACCCAATTGTTGGAATCAAAGACAAGAGAAACCACAACAAAAGAAAGTCAATTCACTCACAAGTCCCCCAGGAGAGAAGGTACAGCATAGGCCAAAAAGCAGTCGAAGCAAGGGTTAGAAGGTGGTTCTAGGAACAGCGAACTCAAAAGCAGAAGCGTTCTGAAAAGAGATGCTCGAGTGTAGCGAATCGACAGAAGCTTTTGCGTTTTCCCTTTTAGAACTACCAAGTGTTACTTCCTAGATACGAAAATTACCGTACCCAAAGGTTGATAAAACTCCTGCTACAGGGGTAGTCTCTACCCCTGTAGCGCAGTTTCATGCTTCACCGCACCTTTTGAGGAGCTTCTCCCACTCCTCATCCACGTAGCGCTGGAAGGCTTCGACAAGATGGCGATTTTCGGGGGCAAGGAGGTGACGGAAACGCCCCTGCACCCGAAGCCATTCTTCAACGGGCTTCTTCTCTTTAGGCTTGTACGTAAGACGGTAAACCCCGTTTTCCACTTCATACAACGGCCAAATGCAGCACTCTACAGCAAGCTGCATAACCTTTAAGGTCTCTGAGGGTTCGTGGCGCCATCCACGGTTACAGGAAGCAAGAACGTTGATAAAGGACGGCCCATCGGTATGGAAGGCTTTTTCTGCTTTATTGACAAGGTCCCTCCAGTTTGAAGCCACTGACTGAGCAACATAAGGAATGCCGTGTGCCGCGACAATTTCAGTGAGGTTCTTCCGCCACTGGGTCTTTCCGGGAAGGACTCTTCCAACTGGGCTTGTTGTTGTCCAGGCCCCAAGAGGCGTTGCGCTGGAGCGCTGGATACCAGTGTTCATGTAGGCTTCATTGTTGTAGCATACGTAGAGAAAGCGATGCCCTCGCTCCAGTGCTCCAGAAAGTGCTTGAAGCCCAATATCGTAGGTTCCACCATCGCCTCCAAAGGCCACAAAGTATATCTCCTCGTCGATTTCGCCTCTTCTGCGTTTTGCACGGTACATACTCTCCACACCAGCAATGGTCGCTGCGGCATTCTCAAAAGCACTGTGAATCCAAGGAATATTCCAGGCTGTGTATGGGAAAATGGTGGTCGAGACTTCAAGACACCCTGTAGCATTGGCTGCAACCACCGGTTTATCTGCCGCAGCAAGAATAAGGCGCACCGCAATAGGCGCCCCACACCCCGCACAGAGTCTATGCCCTGGGGTAAGCCGTTCCGGACGCTTAGCAAGTTCCTTCAAGGTTGGCATCGTCGTGTCCCTCCCCTACTCTCTCAGGCCAAGGTAATCAATGTGCTTGTCCACCCATCCTACCCGAACAACATCCTCGATACGGGCAAAGGCTTTTTCGATATCCTCAACGTAGATATCCCGTCCACCGAGGCCATAGTAGAAATCAATAATGAGCGGTCGTGGGGAAACATCGTAAAGCGCTGAGCGAATCTCGGTGAACACTGGTCCTCCAAAACCCCCAAAGGTTACAGAGCGGTCAAGAACGGCAACGCCTTTAAGCGGCGCAAGGGCACGGATAATCTGCTCCTTAGGGAATGGGCGGAAACAACGAATTTTCAGAAGCCCAACTTTCTTTCCACGGTCTCGAAGGCGATCTACAGCTTCTTTCGCCGTTCCACAAGTAGAGCCAAGAACAACCACCGCATACTCAGCATCGGCAAGGCGATATTCCTCAAGGAGCCCATAGAATCTCCCAGAAAGCTTGCCAAACTCCTTACCCACTTCTTCAATGACCGGAAGACAATTGTCTATAGCCTCGATTTGAGAACGCTTGTGCTCAAAGTAGTAGTCAAAAAGGTCTAAAGGACCATAGGTCACAGGATGTTGCAAATCAAGGAGGGAATAGAGTGCTTTATATGGACCGACAAAGGTCTTAACCTCTTCGTCCCCCAAAAGCTCTACCCGTTCCACTGCATGGCTGATAATAAACCCATCTTGAGTCACCATAACCGGAAGTCTTACCCGCATGTCTTCAGCAATGCGCACTGCTTGAATCATGTTATCGTAAACTTCTTGAGCATTTTCGGAAAAGAGCTGAATCCATCCCGCATCGCGAGCTCCCATGGTATCGGAGTGATCGCAATGGATGTTAATGTTTCCAGAGAGTGCCCGGTTCACCACCATCATGACGATGGGTAAGCGCATACTCGCAGCAATGTAGAGCATCTCCCACATAAGGGCAAGGCCCTGAGAGGACGTTGCCGTCATAACCCGCCCACCACTGGCAGCAGCACCAATACAGGCACTCAAGGCGCTGTGCTCGCTTTCAACAGTCACAAACTCCGTATCCACGAGGCCTTCACTGACAAACTCGGCAAATCTCTCCACACAGTCTGTTTGGGGGGTAATAGGGTAAGCAGCAACAACATGGGGATTAATCTGCCGCATGGCGTGTGCTGCTGCAGCATTTCCATTAAGGCCCATGCTCACTCGTTCTTGCATAACCTTCACAGAATTTCCCTCCCTTTCTACCGCTCCGGAACCATGGTTATGGCTTGTTTAGGGCAGACACTCGCACAAATACCACAACCCTTACAGTGGTCGTAATCAAACCCTTCCATAGTTCCCTTATCTGCGTCAACTCTAACAGATCCGTCAGGACAGTATGCCCAGCAGAAAAAGCAGTTAATGCACTTTGCCTTGTCCACCTGGGGTCGTTCTGTTCTCCAATCTCCGGTCTTGTAGGTACGGGCATTACCTGCCTCGCAAATAATTCCACCGGGAGTAAGTTCTTTCCAAGTTTTCAGCCGACTCATCCTATTTGCGCCTCCTCATACGCCCTTCGCAAACACGCAAGATTCTTCTCTACCACCTCTGCCCGAAGCTTCTCCCCAAACTGTGCTCGTACCGCTTCAAGAACACTCTCAAGTCGTACCTGCGGCAGCACCCGACAAAGCGCTCCAAGAATTGGCGTGTTCACCACCACTCTTCCAAGGATTTCACGAGAAATCAAAGACGCATCAACTACAGCTACTCTCCCACCAGAAAAGTGAAGAAGGTCCCGGAGTTCCTTGGGAGTGCCAGGGAAGTTGGCTACAACCGTACCATTCTCAGCAAGACCCTCAAGCACATCTACCGCACCGATGAGAGTAGGATCCACCACAACGACTATTTCCGGATTTGTGACCCCAGAATGAATGCGAATGGGGGCGTCACTCACCCGGTTATACGCCTTCACTGGGGCACCCATACGCTCTGGACCATACTCGGGAAAGGCCTGGAAGTACTTTCCCTCTCGCAATAGAGCATCGGCGAGGATACGGGAAGCAGTCACGACTCCCTGTCCTCCCCGACCATGCCACCGGATTTCAAGGGGTTTTTCCAAGGTTAAAGGGCCTCCTTTCCTAGACTAACACGGATCTCTCTTCTTCCTTCAAGGGCCTGGGCTAAAGTAACCTCATCGGCAAACTCAAGGTCTCCTCCCGAGGGCAATCCCCGGGCAATGAGCGTGACCTTTACCGGAAAAGCGCTAAGCTTCTGTGCAAGATACAGAGCCGTAGCTTCCCCATCAACTGATGGATTCAGAGCAAGAATCACCTCCCTCACTGATTCCTCCTGAATTCTTTTCAGAAGCTCCGGAATGCGGATATGCTCGGGACCAACTCCTGCAAGAGGCGAAAGCACCCCTTGAAGTACATGGTACCGACCTTTGAAACCTGCCCGTTCCAGAGCAAAAATATCTTGAGGTCGCTCCACAACACAGAGAACATGGGCATCACGGGATGTATCCTGGCAGATGCGGCAGAGTTCCTCTTCACTGAAGAAACCACATCTTGCACAAAAGCGTATCTTCCGCCGCATATCGGCGAGGGCTTGCAGAAGTTCCTCAAGTTCGCCAGAAGGCGACTTCACGAGGTAAAAAGCGAGCCGTTGAGCAGTTTTTGGGCCAATACCGGGTAATTTCGATAAGGCACGGATAACCCGATCCAGTGATTCAGGATACCCCTCTTGCACTCTCCCACCTTCACAGACCTGGAATGTTGAGACCACCAGTGATTTTTGCAAGCTCTTCCTGAGCCATTTCTCGAGAACGCCTGAGTGCCTCGTTCACTGCCACAAGCACAAGGTCCTGAAGCATCTCAACGTCTTTTTCCTCAAGGAGCCCTGGGTCGATACTGATACTCACAATCTCCTGCTGGCCGTTACAGGAAACTCGAACCATCCCACCGCCACTTGTGGCCTCAACAATTCTTTGCTTGAGCTCTTCCTGCATTTTGGCAAGCTTAGCCTGCATCTTCTGAGCTTCCTTCATCAGATTTTTCCAGTTCTGCATCTTCCCACCTGCCTTTCGGCTGTTCACTTGGGGTATAGTGCACAACCGTTCCCCCAAAAAGATTGACAATTTCTGGAAGGAGGGCGTTTTCCCCCTCTGGCCGCACCTGCACCTGATTCTCGCTTTCCTTTAATGTCCCAAAAGCAGTCGCAACCTGAGGAGTCTCTCCCTTTAAAACACATTCAATTCGGCACCGTTCTCCCCGTACTCGAAGTATAGCTTTCTCAAGAATTTCAAGGTTCTCTCTTCGTTCCACACTTTCTTTGTGAAACTGGCAATCTGGCCCAAAGGCGATAATAAGGCGTGAAGGCTCCTCGAATCGAACTTCGGCAAGCTGCAAAAAGGCGTAAAGCGATATTTTCGAGCGTTTAACCTCCTTAAGAATTTCCTGCCAGGAATCCGGCTGGGGCTGAGGTACGCTCCTTTTTTCAGGAAGAACTTTTTCTTTCTGCTCCAAGCGCTCTATTATATCAAGAAGAGCAACCTCAAGCAAAACACGAGCGTAAGGAAGACGACGAAGGTCCCCCTCAAGCACCCTTAAGCGATCAAGAACCTGTCGCAAGGCCTGGGGAGTGAAACCTTGGGCAAGAGCTTGTAATTCAATCCACCGGGACCTTGGAATACCAAAAAGGGGGCTATAATCAGCTACAAGGGCAACGACAAGGAGATCCCGAAAGTATGCGATCAAACTCCCCACAATATCTTCTGGGCCAAGACCACGGACAAGCCACTCCTCAAGGGTAAGCAGGGCCTTCTCAAGGCTTCCCTCCTGGAGAAGCCTCAAGAAAGCATCGAGTTCCTTAGGCTCTATATCTCGGAGAATTTTTACCGCCAAAGGAAGAGAAATTTCCTTCTCCCCAAGAGCAAAAAGCTGCTCCAAAAGGCTCTCTGCATCCCGCAAAGAACCCAAGGCCTTACGGGCAACAAGGTGCAATGCTTCCTCGGCAACTGAAAATCCTTCAAAGGCGGCAATTTTTGCAAGCTGGGCGACAATGACATCATGCGGGATAGGGTTGAAAATAAGCTTAACACAGCGAGAAAGAACGGTTTCGGGTAGACGCTTCGGATCAGTTGTAGCCAAAACAAAGACCACGTGTTCTGGAGGTTCCTCTAGGGTTTTGAGAAGGGCATTAAAAGCTTCCTGGGTGAGCATGTGAACCTCATCGATAATGTATACCTTAAAGCGGGATTCAAGGGGAGCATACTTAACGTTTTCCCGGAGTTCCCGTACCTCATCAATGCCTCGGTGCGACGCTGCGTCGATTTCGATGACATCAAGAGATCTTCCTTGCCGAATCGCAGTACACGAGGAACACGCCCCACAGGGCTCAGGAGTGACACCTTTCTCGCAGTTTAGAGCCATAGCAAGTACCCGGGCTGTGGTGGTTTTTCCAACCCCCCGGGGACCGCAAAAGAGGTAGGCATGAGAGATACGCTGTGCCTGAAGCCCATGAACCAGGACTTTGACAACGACGTCCTGACCAACGATATCTTCAAAACGGTATGGTCTCCACTTTCGATAGAGCGCAAGGTACGGCAAGGAAACACCTCTAAAAAACCATAAAATTGCCTCTAATCGTGCACCGTCACTCGATCGCTTTCTTCCAGCCGTACCAGGACTGGTAGCTCCGGTCAGGCACCCCTGCGGCACCCGAAGAGCCTCGCGTACCGTTGCTCCCTTCCGGGCCTGGCGGGGTTGGCGAGGATTCGTCGCGCAGGACCCAACCCTCAACACCCCTTTTTCCCGGCCAACACTGCAAGAAAGGACCTCATGCCGGAATTCGACCCTGCTATAGCGGATTGCAGGTACAGGGCACCGCTAACTCCCCGTCTAGCACGATTAGAGGCAAACCTGGCGGAGAGGGTGGGATTCGAACCCACGAGGCAGGTCTTATCCCTGCCTACCCGCTCTCCAGGCGGGCGCCTTCGTCCACTCAGCCACCTCTCCCCTTTCTCTTCCACGTTACATTATAGAAGGGCCAGGAATTTTTTACAAGTTGACCTTTTCTTTATGAGGCCTTGGGCTTTTGCAAAAGCCCAAGGCCTGGTGCACTTCTTGCTTTGACTTCCTTTTGGCTAGATACCTTCAAGCCTCGTACACTTCCTCAAGTTTCGGAAGGATTATGTTCTCAAAAATCTCCTTAAGGTTTTCCTCGCCCACACCAGAAACGATCTCCTCATTTACCCGAATGTTAGGCCCCTTGGCACAGCGTTCCAAGCAAAATGTTGCCCCAACGCTTATGCGGTCCTCAACACCGTATTCTTTGGCCATTTTGAGGAGTTTCTGCAGGATATTGTACGAACCCCTAAGGTAACAGCTTGTGCCTACACAAACAGCCACGTCTACTTTGCGAGCACTTTTCGCCTCTTGAATTCGAATGACCTCATCGGAAATGCGACGTCTCGAATAGTAGTGAGTGTGCAGGTATCGCTCAGCAAGTTCACTTCCTGGATGCTTGAGCCAGCGCTCGTAAATGAGTTTAACCGCTGGGTTATCCTGAGCTTTACGCACAGGGCTCAGGCGGTCAGCATTGTAGAGTCCCTCGGCACGTTTTTTGAGTACCATCTGGTAGTCAGGATACCCAAGGGGCATACCTCCACCACCAATACAGCCACCGGGACAATTCATAACCTCTATGAAGTCATACGAGCGCTTTCCTTCTCGCACTTCCTGGATAAGCCGTTGTGCATGAGCAAGACCATGTACTATGGCGACTCGCACGGGTCTTCCATCAAAGTCAACCTCAGCCTCTCTGACGCTCTCGAAACCCCGAACCGCTTTGAACTCTACTTCTTTGAGTTCCTTGCCCGTAAGACGCTCATAGGCATAGCGGAGCACCGCCTCGGTCACGCCACCAGTAACCCCAAAAAGTACCCCAGCTCCGCTTCCAGCACTCAAGGGAACATCAAAGGGTATGGGGTCAAGCTCGCGAAAATCAATGTTGGCCATTTTGATCATCTTGATGGTTTCTTGGGCAGAAAGAACAAGGTCAACGTCAGGAATGCCGTCGTGGACATACTCGGCCCGTCTCGCCTCGAATTTCTTTGCCACACAGGGCATTATGGAAACAGAAACGAGGCGTTCATTGGGGACATTCTCCATCTTTGACACAAAGTTCCGAATGACTGAGCCAAAGACTTGCTGGGGCGAGCGAACCGAAGAGAGATGCTCAAGGTAAAAGGGGTAATTGCGTTCGGCAAAAACAACCCAGGACGGACAACAGGAGGTGAATTGAGGAAGGCGGGAATTGCTCTGCAACCTTCGGAAGAACTCCTCTGCTTCTTCCACTACAACAAGATCAGCGCTGAAAGAAGTATCATACACCCGGTCAAAACCAATTTTCTTCAGGGCTGCAACAATTTTTCCGGTTGTGATTTCTCCAGGCGGGAGGCCAAAGGCTTCACCAATGGCTACCCGGACTGCCGGGGCAATTTGGGCAACAACAAATTTTTCTGGGTCAAGCACTGCTTTCCAGGCAGCATCAAGCTCAGACTTCACAACCAAAGCTGCAGTAGGACAGCGAATGGCACATTGTCCACAGTACACGCACTCAACTTCTGCAAGCTTTTTCCCAAAAGCTGGCTCAACCTGGGCTTTTGCCCCCCGGTGGGTAAAGTCGTAGATACCAATGCCCTCAATTTCTCGGCAGGCCCGGACACAATCACCACAGAGGATACACCGGTTCGGATCCCGCACCAGAGAAAAGGTAGATTCGTCTTTGGGAAGTTTTTCCGTTCGCTCTCCAAAACGCACTTTTGTGATTCCCATACGAGAGGCCATTTCTTGAAGCCTACAATTCAAGTTTCGTTCACATACGGTGCAGTCCCGATCGTGGTTTGCAAGGTACAGTTCAACTATCATCTTGCGAGCCTCAAGAACTCTTGCAGTGTTTGTTCGGATGACCATACCGGGTTCAGGAGGCGTGGAACACGAAGGCATAAGCCCCCTTCCCTCAACCTCTACAAGACACATCCGGCAAGCCCCATAAACGCTGAGATCCGAATGGTAACAGAAAGTTGGGATGTCGATATTTGCTTTTCGTGCTACTTCAAGGATGTTCTTTTCCCCCTCGAGAGGAATCTCCTGACCGTCAACAATGATCACTTTCTTCTCGGTATCACTCATTGTCCTTCCTCCTCCAACGTACAACAATAGCATCAAAGGGACAAGCCTCAAAGCAGGAACCACACTTTATGCACTTTGTTTGGTCAATGACGTATGGGACTTTAGGACGACCAGAGATACAGGCAACTGGACAGACCCGGGCACACTTGCCACAGGTTCGGCATTTATCCGGGTCAATCCAAAACTCCCGCATTGCCTGACACACACGGGCTGGACAAACCTTATGAACCACGTGATCAATGTACTCATCGCGGAAGTACCGTAGCGTCGTAAGAACTGGATTCGGTGCTGTTTTTCCAAGACCGCACAAAGAGGCGTCTTTCACTACCAGAGCAGTTTCCTCAAGAAGCTCAAGGTCTTCAAGGGTTGCCCTGCCATCCACAATTTTCTGAAGAATGCTGAGCATGTGCTTGGTTCCCTCACGACAGGGAACGCACTTTCCACAAGATTCACTCTGCGTGAAACTCATGAAAAAGCGAGCAACCTCAACGATGCAGGTGTCCTCATCAAGAACCACAAGACCCCCAGAGCCCATAATCGCTCCAGCCCCACAGAGGGAGTCGTAATCCACTGGAAGGTCAAGATACGCCTCAGGAAGGCACCCCCCAGATGGTCCACCAATTTGCACCGCCTTGAACCGTTTATCGCCTTGAATACCCCCACCAACCTCAAAGATGAGTTCCCGCAAGGTAATGCCCATGGGAACCTCGACAAGACCGGTGTTTTTCACTTTTCCAGTAAGGGCGAAGGTTTTTGTCCCAGGGCTTGTTGTCGTTCCAAAAGAACGGAACCACTCTGCACCCTTAAGGATGATTATCGGAACATTTGCCAGAGTCTCTACATTATTGATAACCGTGGGCTTTCCCCAAAGCCCTTTCTGTGCCGGGTACGGTGGCCGAGGATTCGGCATGCCCCGCTTCCCCTCAATGGAAGCAATAAGCGCTGTTTCTTCCCCACACACAAAGGCCCCTGCACCTTCTTTAATATGAACGTTGAAGGAAAACCCACTGCCAAAAATATTCTCACCAAGTAAACCGGCTGCATACGCATCCTGAATAGCCTTACGAAGCCGCTTCACTGCAAGGGGGTATTCCGCTCGAACGTAAATGTACCCTTCACTTGCTCCTATGGCATACCCAGCAATAGCCAGACCCTCAATAACCGAGTGTGGATCTCCTTCCATAAGACAACGATTCATGAAAGCTCCCGGGTCGCCTTCGTCACCATTACACACCACGTATTTCTGATTTGCCCGTACCATACGAGCAAGCTGCCATTTTCGACCCGTGGGGAACCCACCACCCCCACGGCCTCGTAAACCAGATTTCATAATCTCTCCAATGACGTCATCAGGGGTCATTTCTGTGAGAACTTTTGCAAGAGCAAGGTAACCATCACGTGCTAAGTACTCGTCAAGATTCTCCGGGTTAATGCTTCCACAATTGCGAAGAACGAGCCGAATTTGCTTACGGTAAAATGGATCGTCTCTCATGAGAGGCCAGTACCTTACTTGGCCATTGGTTGCCTCTTGCTGGACGAGCCGGTACACGACCTCTCCTTTCTCTACAGTCCTCTCCACGATTTCCTCTACATCATCAGGGCGCACTCGGAGATATTGAATACCCTGGGGCTCAATGCGAACTCGTGGACCAGTTTCGCAGATACCCATACACCCCGTGGGGCAAAGGGGAAAGCTACTTTTTTCCTCTTTCTCAAAAACAACAGAAGCACTGAGACTCTTTGCCCCGAGTACTTCAACGAACTTTTCATACACTGCCTCAGCACCCTTTGCCAGGCATCCTGTACCCATACATACCAGGATACGCTTCGGGTTTTCCCGCTCGCGCAAAAGAGCAGTATACTCTTCGAGTTCTTTCCGAGTCGTAAACTTCATGATACTTCATCCCCCCGCTCAAGAGCCTCAAGAACGTGCCGCACTTTCTCCTCATCCATGGGACCATAAACACGATTATCCACTGCTATAACCGGAGCAAGGGCACAGGCTCCGATGCAGGCCACCGTTTCCACCGTAAAGAGAAGGTCTCCGGTGGTCTGTTCACCGTCCCGAAGGCCAAGGTATTCCCGTATGGCTTTTAAAACCTTTTCCGAGCCCTTGACGTGACAAGCGGTTCCATCACAAACCCGGATGATATGTTTCCCCTTTGGCTTAAGAGAAAACTGGGCATAAAAGGTAGCCACTCCATAGACATACGCTGGCGAAACCCGCAAGGCTGTGGCTACATAGGTGAGAATTTCTTCTGGGAGATAACGGTATTCCTCCTGGATTTCCTGGAGAATGCCAATAAGGTTAGAGGGATTGTATCCGTGCTTCTCAAGAATAGCGTTGACCTTTTCAAAGCTTCGGCTCAGCGCAACACCTTGTTCCGGTTTTTCCACAGTCTTCACCTCCACTAGCAATACTCAAGGTACACAATCTTTTCTCTTTTCCGAAGCTCCTCTGCAATCTCCTCAAGAATTCGTGCCTTAAGCGAAAGCTCTCCCGAGAGCTTGGGATTCTGATGGGCAGGGTTTATAGCCCGTCCTCCGATAATCGTCACCTCATCAGCCTCAAGAAGGAGCGCAAGGAGCCTGCTTGCCCCATCCTTCTCGTACTGTACATCACGCTCGGTAACCCCCTGACGGAGGCGGCGAAGAACCAGAGATAAAGTCAGTACTCCTTCGGTCAAAAGATCAACTCCCTCAAGAACACCCACTGGAGGAACATCCTCCCGGAGGGATTCAAGATCCACACGGATTTCTTTCCCTAAAAATCGGGCAAGAATGTTTCCCGTTGTCCCACCACAAATAGCCTTCTTGCCAGGGAAAGTAAGAACTCGTTGTACAATCTCTCTGTCCCTCTCGGGATTTTCTGGTGGTCCCGCCCAGAGAATAAGGCGCCGGGGCAGACGGATCTTGGCCACGACGCAGGTAGCATCGTCCCCGGGTCTTCCCTGGTAAAGCTTTTTTGTCGTCTCAATGATGCGAAGTGCCAGAGTTTGTGCATCCATATGTTCGTTCACCGTGCTTTCCAAAAACGAAGCAATTTTTTCCCATCTCCACCCAAGATTCCAGAGCCCTCCAATGCCAGCATGGACTACTCCATCGGTAACACCAACAATCCAGTCATTTCGTTGGAGACGAATGTTAGCCTCAAGTACTGTGCGCTTTCCTATCTCACGCTTCCTCCGCTCAAGGTACATGACTCTTCCATTCCGAACCCAAAAAAGAGGCGGGTTGTCAAACTCGGCGATATACGTTTCTCCATCAGACAGTATCTGCACTACCGAAAAGGTACTGTAGGCAATTTTCCGGACCCGGCAGACCGGCAGAGTTTCCGCAAGGGTTTCCACCACATCATCAAGGGACGAGCTTCTCCGGAGCATGGAAACGATAATCCGGGAGGTCAAAGTTGAGAGAATATTGGCCTTCACCCCACTCCCAAGGCCATCAGACCAGGCAAAAACAGCAGTATCTTCCCCTTTTTCATAACTCACACTATCCCCACAGAGTTCCTCACCCCATTTGGCAAGCTGCGCATAAGCAATTTCTACAAAGAGGTCCCTCATTCCTCAACAATTTCCCCCCGGAGAATACGCATGAGTTTGTTAAGCAGTACCTTGGTTTCAGCGGTCGTTTCTCCAAGGAGGCTTGCGATTTCTTGGGCAACACGCATCTGATTGGCGATGACCTGCTGAGCCTTTTCAATCGTCTTTTCTCGAATAGCCTCCATCATTGCCTCCTGTTCCCGTTCTTTAGTGAGATCCACGAAAATCCCCATGAGAAGACGCGACTTTTCAAGGAAAAAAACCGATAACCGAACGTAAAGATTGTGGTACTGGGGATAGGCAACCTCCCGTGTTACAGCTTGTCTTGTCCGAAGTACCTCCACAAAGGGTGAAGGATCGAGAAACTCATCAATGCGCTTCCCTAAAACGAGTTTTCCCACAAGTCCAAGCATGCGCCGCAAAGCGGGATTCATCTCCACAATCCGAAGGTCCTCATCAACAAGGACGATGCCATTCGGCGTGACGGTAAGAAGGAAACTTGAAAAGGACTCTGCTTTTGTTCGCATGAAAGGGATGCACATCTCCGCTTCCGCCATGCCCTGGTATACGGCTTCTGCTTTTTCTCGACAGGTGTTGTATCCACAGGCCCCGCAGTTGAGTTCATCTTGAGGCATAAATTTCCCCGTCAGAGCAAGAATGCGGCGGATTTCTTCTTCTGGAACCTCAGGTCTTGGTACCGGCGAGGGTGTAAAGTTTCGGCGAAAACTCGGTGGATCAAGGCACACAAGAGGTTCCTCACACCTTTCCAGAGACCTCTCCGTATACTCAAGGACACGTTCACGTCGCTCATAAGGAGAGAGGGTTGAGGAGAGTACTGGGCCGTCGATGCACCCTCCCTCACAGGACATCATCTCAATAATGCGGAAGCGAGCGCGTTCTAGGGAGAAACTTTCCAAGAATTCCTTGCAACGGTTAATTCCCGTGATAGTAACAACGTCGCGGGAGAGAAACTCTACCTGTAGAGAAGCGCTCTTTATAAGCCCCCCTTCAACTGGAAAAGCTCGGGCAAAGCGTGCTCTCCCTAGGGAGAAGGCATCTTCAGGAAGGGTAGAAAGGTCAAGATGCGCTTCCTTGAACCACTCCCGGAGCTCCAAAAAAGTGAGAACCACATCTACATCCCCCTGAACCTCGCTTTCTTCAGCCTCGGCCTTCTTCGCAATACAAGGCCCAATAAAGACCACAGAAGCCCCAGGAGATTCTCTTTTCAAAAGTCGCCCATGAGCCACCATAGGAGAAACAACCGGGGCGATATGTTCTGTAAGCCCCGGGAAATACCGAGTAATGAGGAAATTCACCGCTGGGCAAGAACTCGTGATAAGGTTGGTGCGGCCTTCCTGAAGAAGCAGGGCATGTTCTTGAGCTACCCACTCGGCTCCCTCCGCCACCTCTCGAACCTCAGAAAAACCAAGCATTTTCAGTCCCCGAATAACCTGTCCCGGAGTAGCCTCAGGAAAGGCAGCTACAAAGGAGGGGGCAAGGCTTGCGATGACCTTTTGGCCACTTGCGATAAGCTCTTTCGCTTTTTCAAGGTCAGAACGAACTCTTTTTGCTCCCTGAGGGCACACCAGAACGCATCGCCCATCTTTCACACATCGTGCATCCACAACCTCTGCGTGACCAAAACTTATGCGGATGGCTTTCACCGGGCAGTGGCGAATGCACTTGTAACAGTCCCGGCAGCTTGTCTGAACGGTACTAATGACCCCCACTGGACTCCTCCTTGAGCCGCGAAAGCACTTTCTCTACAAAGATTTCCCGAAAGTTCTTTGGAGACACACCGCTTAAGACTTCCCCATCCACAACTACGGTAACTCCCTCTTCGGTGCATCTCCCAAGACAAAAGGTTCCCCGAAGCTCCACCTGGGACTTAAGACCAAACTCCTCGATGAGGCTTTCACACTGGTGGATAATATCGTACGCCCCTTTAAGGTGACACGAACTCCCTACACAGATAGATATCGTGACCATTTTCACGCTCCTTGCCAAACAAAGAGAAAGGGGGAGAAAACCTCCCCCTCCTTTAGGAAATCGTATTATATCACACTCTTCAAATTTCAAGAACCCAAATCTCAAGAGCAGAGGGGAGATTTTTCGCCGTTATGGTAAAACGATTGCCTTTGAGGTGTTTTACCCGCTCAAAGTTTTTGAGAAAGTGTTCCACAGGATTGAGGCTAAAAGAAAGGAATCGTGTTTTGTAATGCATGGGAACGGCAACAGAAGGAGCGAGTTTTTGCACGAGTTCCTGTGCACCTTTAGCATCAATAGTGTACACACCACCTACAGGAACAAAAAGGAGATGCACTGGCTTCCAAGAACTGATTTCCTGGTCTTCCGGAACCATTCCAAGGTCTCCAAGGTGCATAAAGACAAGGTCATCAGCCTCAACCCGGAAGACGATATTCCGTCCCCGTTTCTTTCCCTCCTCCTCATCATGGAACGTGGAGAAAGCTCGGATTTTTATTCCATCTTTTGTGTATTCCCCAGGCTGACGGACAATCTCCCGGTACCCCCGAACTAGGGCAACGTTATTATGGTCAAAATGTTCATGGCTTACAAGAACAAAATCGGCCTCAACCTCAGGAAGCGGATATCCAACGCTCTGGTCAAAGGGGTCAAAGGCCAGGCGTACCCCACGCTCCGTGGTTACCAGGAAGAACGAGTGCCCAAACCACCTTACTTCCATATTTTCACACCTCCGCTACCATTATCTACCACTTCCCCGTTCCCTGCAACCTGGCATAAAGTTCACCCAGCCCTTGTCGATAGAGAAAGGCGATTTTATTATGCCAGAGGGGCTCATTTTCCTGGGCGAAGAAAAGATCGTAATCTTGCGTTCTTGGTGTTGGAGCGTACAGAGCAAGACGAGGAGTAAAACCAAGGCTTCGTACATAGTTCACTGAGGCAATGATCTCTTCTTTTTCTGCCCTTGGCCAACCAAAGAGGAGATACACCTCAATATCGCAAGGAGCAAAACCGGCTTCTTGCAATGCCCGCACCGCCTCCTCGAAGAGCTCATTAGTGACCTTCCCACCACTTTGCCTTTGCCTCTCAGGGGAAGCGGTCTCAAGGCTCAGCCTGATAGTAACGAAACGTGCTTTTTTGAGGAAAAGAGCAACGTCTCGCGTGACGTACCGGGCATGGAGACCATTAGGAAGATGAAAAGAAATGGGGAGTTCAAGCTGCACAATGTTCTCTGCAAGGGGAAGGAAATGGTGCTCTGCACGGAAAAGGAGGGCATCGTCATAAAAGGCAATATGACGCACACCAAAGCGCTCATGGAGATAGCGAATCTCTTCGGCCACCTCTTCTGGAGGACGCTGGAAAAACGATGGAGCAAGAACCCGGGAAGCACAGTACGTACAGGAAAAAGGACATCCAAAAGAGGAGAGAACAACACCGTAAGAGAGCCTCGGATAAAGCTCAAAGGCTGGTGGTACGGCAAAGAAATCCCCAAGGTTTCGAACCCCAAAACGTACTCCCAAAAGCTTTTCAAGGTGCTCTAAAACCCGCAAAGGGTGGGCTTCGGAAACCACTGCATCAAATCCAAGACTCCTGGCGTGTTCTTGACATAGCGTCGGATATACACCTCCAAGAACAAGAAACGCCTTAGGAAAGAGAGAGCGAAGAATATCTGCAAAAACCGCAGCTCCTGGGTACCAGTAGGTAAAACCGCAGGTGACACAAACGATATCTGGGGGCTCGAGATGCTTGAGACGCAAAAGAACTCTCTCTTTTGGCATTCCGAAACGTTTGAAATACCTGGGAATGGAAGCAAAAAAGGACGGTTTAGGGAGAACTTCTTTGCAGTATCCCCCGCATCCTGCTTCTTTGAGTTTTCGGGGTCCCTCGTTTTCTGGAGCACAGGAGTCTGGATCCTCCCGACTCAGGCAATCAAGAAGGGTGACTCGAAAACCTTGCCTTTTGAGGTGCGCCCCAAGGTACAAAAGTCCAAGGGGCTTAGACCAAAGGTCGTACGCCGTAAAATCGTAGGCCCAGGGATTAACAAGAAGAACATGGGTCATCTCCGCTCAAACCGTTGCCAAACCTCCTTACGGATTATGTACCAATTCCTGTACCTCCTAATGGCCTCTTCTTTACAGATACTCTGCAAGTCTTCGAGCCGAGCCTTGGATTTCATAATACGTAACAATAAGCTCTTCAACCTTTTCGGCAACTGCTCTTTGTGCAGCCGAGGTATCTCTTTCTTTTCTCAAAGCAGCCTCATATACCTGGCGAATTTCTGTGCCAACGTTGATCTTAGTAATCCCGTGGCGAATAGCCTCAAGAACGTACTCTTTCTTGATTCCCGAACCACCATGGAGAACAAGAGGAACACCGGTTTGCGCTACGATTTTCTTAAGATGCTCGATATTCAAGCGAGCCTCGACTTTTTTTGCGTCTTTCGCCGCGCCGGTTATTGCCCCATGGATATTCCCAATCGCCACCGAGAGCCAATCAACCCCAGTTTCCCGAACAAATCGCCCCGCATCTTCAGGGTTGGTAAACCCCTTGCCGCTTGCAAAGATTTCCTCATAAGGGGGAAGAGGTCCTGATTCGTGCCCAAGAACCGCCCCAAGTTCAGCTTCAACACAAACCCCTCGAGCATGAGCCCGAGAAACCACTTCTTTGGTAACTTTTATGTTCTCCTCAAGGGGAAGCCTTGACCCATCAATCATGACCGAGTGATACCCAAGCTCTAAGGCTTCATCGATAAGGGAACTCCAGTCAACAAATTGCCCCTCTTCGTCAATCACCGGTACATGGTCCTGGTGGAGACGAGAAAGGGAGAAATCTCCAAACTCGTCGAAAGCTTCTTTAACCGCCCTAAAGCTCTGTGCTCCAAAGCGAGTAATGTCTGGACGGGAAACTTCAAGAAGCGCAAAGGTTTCAGTACGGCGTAGGGCTTCAACAATTGCTGGCACCATAGGAAGATAGGCAACGTTGAAGGCTGGGACAAGAATCCGATGCGCGAATGCGGTGCGCATGATATCGCAAAGTGAGGCCTTGGCAAGTTTTTCCTTCCAGTCTTCCACAGAACCCTACCCCTTTCTCTGCAAAACTTTATTTCCACTTTACTCCAAAGACCTTTTCGAAGCAACCAAAAACGCGTACAATTGGAAGCATGAAAAGGAGTGTTCTTGTTATCGGCGGAACAGGTCACATTGGGAGCTACCTCGTTCCAAGGCTTGTGGGTTCTGGATACGAGGTCTTGGTGTACGCTCGAGGAGAGACGAAACCGTATCCGTACTCTCCCCTTTGGAGCCGGGTCACTCAAATTTCAGGAAACCGGGAAGAAGACGAAAAGAAAGGAGTTCTTGGAGAGCACCTCCGCCGAATCAAACCCGACATTATTGTTGACCTCATCGCCTTTGAACCGGAAAGCGCCACATACCTGGTTGAAGCCATCTCCGGCAAAGACATACATCTTCTGATGTGCACTACTGCCTGGGTTTATGGAAAAACACGTACTGTCCCAACACCAGAAAACGCTCCTCGTTTTCCCGAAAACGACTATGCCCGAAAAAAGGTAGCGATTGAGGACATCCTTTTTGCTGCTTCTCGTGAGGGGAAAATTCAATGCACTATCATCCGTCCAACACACATCACTGGTCCTGGAAAGACCTTCGTCACCCCTTTTGGTGACCATAATCCAGAAACGGTGCAGCGCATTTTGAATGGAGAAGAAATTATCCTTCTTGATGGAGGCTTCAGCACGCTCCACCATGTCCATCCCCAGGACGTAGCAGACCTCTTTTTTACCGCTCTCTCAAATCCCGAGAAAGCCCAGGGAGAGGCTTTCAACTGTGGAGCTTGTTATGCTATGACCTTTTTCGGCCTTGGAGAGTTCTTAGCCCAATCCTTTGGGCAGCCCTTTCGTTTCCAGTCTATGGCCCTTGAGGAATATACTGAAAAGTTCGGGTATCCTGAGGAGGCTGCCATGCATGTCCGCCAGGGATGCTGCGTATCCATGGAAAAGGCGAAAGAGCTTCTTGGATTTGTTCCTCGCTACACCCCAGAGGCAGCTATCTTAGAGGCCACGCATGATCTCATTTTCCGAGGCGTTCTTGAGGTGAAAAAAGGGTGAGTATCTTCAAAGATTGTGACATCCGTGGTACAGTTCCTGAGGAAATCACCGAAGAGGTAGCGTACGCCATCGGTCAAGCCTTTGCTTCTTCCTTTCCAGAAAGGACAACTTTTGTGGTCGGCGGAGACGTTCGTGTTCATACGCCTGCCTTAAAGGAAGCACTCATTCGAGGAATTACCCAAGCTGGGGGTAATGTTTTTGACCTTGGTACTGTTCCCACCCCGCTCTTTTACTTTGCCATTGATTACCTTAAAGCCCAGGCAGGTATCATGGTTACCGCAAGCCACAATCCCCCACAGTACAATGGTTTCAAAATCGGTTTCCGTAACCGTCCACCTCTTCCTGAAGATTTTGCTATGCTTGAAGAACGTATCAAGCAACACGATTTCCGGGAAAGCCTCAAAGGAGACGTATCCCAGGTGTACCTTGAGAATGCGTACCTTGACTTCCTCACCCACCTTGTCCCAAAACCCGTACAGCCTCTCCGGATTGTTGTCGACTGTGGGAATGGGTGCTACTCGCACCTTGCTCCCCAATTCCTGAAGAGTCTAGGCTATGAGGTCCATGAACTCTTTTGTTCCTTTGACGGTACCTTTCCGAATCGTTCTCCCAACCCCGCCCAGGCACAAAACCTACGCGCCCTCAGTCAAAAGGTTCAAGAAGTCAGAGCCCACGCAGGAGTAGCCTTTGATGGGGATGGAGACCGGGTGGTTTTTGTTGCTGATGATGGAAAGGTTCTCTCTGGGGAAGAGGGCATGATTTTCTTTATTCGATACTATTTTGCCTCTTTCTCTGGAAAGAAAAAATTCGTATACGACTTCAAATGCTCTTCTACCGTCCCCGAAGAAGTCCGCAAAGCCCATGGCATACCCATTCCTGAGCGTTCAGGTCACGCTTACATCAAGCGGAGACTCCTTGAGGAAGGGGCCATAATGGCCGGAGAAATCAGCGGGCACTACTTCTTCCGAGAACTTGGACGAGATGACGGACTCTACGCTGCCTCGCTCTTTCTTGCGCTTTTGAGCAATAAACAAGAACCCCTCTCCTCAATCCGTGTTACCTTTCCCCAAAGCTACGTTACTCCAGACATTCGCATTCCAAGAAAAAACAGAGAAAACCTTCTTCCCCTCCTTGAGGAGAGGATAACCACTGGAACCATCTCGCGCCTTGACGGTCTTCGGGTAGATTGGGAAGATGGCTGGGCTCTAGTGCGGAAATCGGTGACTGAGCCGGTGTACACTCTTCGTTTTGAGGGGAAAACCCCAGAGGCTATTCCTGCACTTGTACACCGGCTCCTTGGGTCCTTCCCTGAAATCGAAAAAGAAGTCCTCGAGAAGCTCTCTTTAGACCTTGCGGAAGATAACTCGTTCAAGGCGCTGGAGAGCAAAGGCCACTAAGGGGCCAATAACTACAGCACTTCCTGCTTGAATGAAGTTCCCTGGAAGCTCGGCTAAGGCTCCGCCAAGTCCGTAAAGGAAAACTTCAACAAGGAAATACCCTGCTACCATCTCAAGACTACCAAGGACGACACCAAAGAGCTTCCAGGAGTAGCTTTTCTCCCCAGAGGCAAAAAGCCCAATAATGAGGCCCTCTATTCCCTTAATGACCAGGGTAAAGGGAGCCCAATGAGCGTATCCGGAAAGAAGATCAGCAAGTGCCGAACCAAAACCTCCAGCGAGGGCTCCAATTCGTGCCCCAAAGAGAAGCGCAAAAACCACAATAAGCGTATCCCCAAGGTTAATGTATCCCCGGGTCTGGGGCACCGGAATCTGTACACTCATCGTGGCTAGGGCAACAAGAGCAATACCCAAAGCAGCAAAAACAAGAGTTCGTGTTCGCTCTTCCATCACCATCACCCCGCCTCCTTTTTTCCTGCATTATACTCCTTCACTCTCCAAACGTATCCTCATCGACAAGAATTTCAGCAAGGTTTGCAACGAGGCGGTCGACAAGAGATTCACTAAGCCCAAGAATCTCTATGGCCCTTGGCGAGATAGCATAAAGAAACCCATCAATCCCCACTCCCATGCCCAGCGCTACGCTGATGCAATCAGCAACATGGGTAATAGCAGTAAGCTTTGGATTTTCTTTTGCTCGCTCTGGTTCGTGATGCAATCCAATAGCTTCGACAAGCTCTCCAGGGAGGTTCCACTTTTCTGCTACCTTTGCCCCTACAGTAGCATGGTGAAATCCCAGGATTTCCTCTTCCGCCTGGAGAAAGGTCACTTTTTCGTTTTCCACCTTCTCAAGAACCGTTTCGTATTCCTCCCGCAAGTACACATCAAGGATAACTTTCCCAATATCATGGAGCAGCGCTGCAGTATACGCCACTTCAAGGCGAGGAAACTTTACTTCTCGAGCCAGCATCCGGGCACTTACCGCTGCTGCCTGGGAATGCCGCCAGAGCTCCCCTCGCTCAAGAGCGTATCCTCTAAGGTCTTTTTTCATCATTTCACTCACCGAAGCAGCCAGGACAATACTCCGGATAGTTTGAAAACCTAAAAGAACTGTGGCCTCAGTAACCGTAGAGATACGCCTTGGGAAACCATAAAACGCAGAATTTGCCAGCCGAAGCACCTTTACCGTAAGACTTTGATCCTGGGTGATAACATTGTTGATGTCCTTCGCCGTTGACCGCGGATCTTCAGTAAGCTCAATTACTTTTTGAACAACTGCCGGCAAGGCTGGAAGGTCCTCGACTGCCCGAACTAGCGCCGGAAGGGTAAGTTTGGTCATGGCTCCCTCCACAAAATGTTCTCAAACACATTATACCTCTTTCATTTAAGAGAAAAATATGTGCCAGATATTCCCCTTGGGTCGACTAAAACACCGATAAAGAGAAGAGTTTCTTTTGAAGCATCCTCAAGAATGAAGCAGAAAGGTCTGTCAGCCACAAAGTGAAAAAGATCCTGAAGCCCTTTAGATATGACCACTGCTGTCCCTCCAGAAGCTTCGGTCCCCTCCTCATCCACTTTGATAAACGTCCCATGCCGGAAGCTACTCACGAATGCCAAGCCATCAAGGAGGCGACAGAAAGAAGCCGAGGGAGAGAACATAATTCCTGCACCGAGAATTTCTAAAGCCTCCTTGAGTTCCCTCTGGGAACTCAGAGTGAAGCGGGGAATCCTCACAACCCCCCTCCGATTCTCCAAAGCAGAACGCCACGCTCTCCAGTTCCAAGCACTGAGCGCACGAAGAAGGTCTTCGAGAGGGATACCCTCTTTGGGAAGGAGGATGTACATCCTGAGTCTTTGTGTCCTTCCATACGGAAGGGCAACAAGCTGAAGAAGGTCGTTCTCAAAATAGGGGAAATTTCCGACTCTCTCCATCATGGGCCAGCTTATGCGCTGACCATCGGGAAGAAGGAAAAACGCATTGCGAGTCTTCCCAAGGTCAAAGGCCCACGTCCACCGAGCCCTTAAAAAGGTAGCATTCGTAATAACCAGGATGTCTTCAGGACGAAGCCTTTCAAGAAGCTGTTCTATGTATCCTTCTGTATGTTCTTGTACCCAACCGTTGATGCGGGTTACAGCCTGAGGGTCGCGAAAATCAAGGGTTTCAAAGTGTGCGTCCAAGAGACTCTCGCTCTCTCTGAGGAACTCCTGGCGAAAGGTGACACCTCTTCGTCCCCATAAAGCATTGGCCACAGAGAAGGTTACATCGGGGTCTTCTTCTATCGCCTTGAGGTCTTTCCGAAGATTCGCCCACTCGTTCCGTACTTCCCCAGCCGAGCGTCCCTGAAACCCAAGGAGGGTCAAAAGGGCTTTTTCTGTTTCCCCACAAGCACCGCCAAGAAGCACCAAGAGCGATTCAGTAAGGCTTACAGGGGAAAGGAGAACATTTGTCCCCTCGTGAAGAGCAACTGCCCGCAAAAGAGCAAAAGAAAAGTCCTGGATCTGAAATGACGTCCCTTTCCCCACAGGGAGAATCCCCACAATACCATCATTCTCGTTATAGAAGAAAAGACCCACCCGGTCATAGCGGCTCAAAAGAAGGAACCCTGGAGTATAGTGGTTCAGAGGGAGGACTTGGGGATTCTCCTGGAATTCCGGCCGGGCCCAGCCCCCCACTTCCCACTGGTAACAGGCATTATCAAAACTAAAGTGGGTCACCTCTACTGGTTCTCCAAGGGATGCAATAACCACTTGTGGTCCCGAAAGACCCCAAATCCTGCAGAGCTCGGGAACGCCTTCCTCTCCAAGGGTTTGGGTCCCAGAAAGCGCAAAAGCCACAAAACCTTGGCTCCTCTTCTCTCCAAGAATAACTCCAATCTTTCCGTAGCGGGCAACAACAAGCATGAAGAATCCCAAAGGAAGGTCGTAGAGCTTCGGATTCTGGGCAAATTCAGGGCGAGCATACCCGGAAACCTCATCATGAAGGTATACCCCATTTGTCCAAAGGCCAACTTCTATTGGCGTCCCAAAGGATCTCACCCTAAGACGATTGTCGAAGACTTGTACCTCTCCAAGCCCCGGAATCGTAAGACCTTCAAAGGGTCCACCTTGAAGGACAAGAGAAGTAATTCTTCTGTCGTTTTCTCGAAGAAACACCGCGTACATTTTTCTCTCTCCAGCAAGAACAAAGAGCGCTGTTCGGTAATGGGGAAACGGAAAGTACGATGAACCCTTCCCAACTTCTGCACGGAAAAAGTACTGTTTCCCCGAATCCCATCCGGCAACGAAATTCGAACCCCGTACCTCCATATCCTGGGTTGGTTTTTTAGGAGTACCTAGAGAATCAAGAAGCAGATAGGAGATCTTTAAGGGTTCTCCAGAATCTGTCACTTGAACCTCAAGAAGGTAATCGGTTGCCCACATAAGGCGATGGTCGAAATTTTCTCGCACCACAAGGCGGCAGAAAGAGGGATCGTCGATAATAACCCTGTCTTGAGACAGAACAAAACTGCCACATAAAAAGAAAAACCCAAGAAACGCAAGAACAAAAAGAATTCTCATTTCCATCCCCTCCTTGAAGCAGCTCAATGCTAAAATATCTTATGGTTTCACAACGACCTTAAGGTATGGCCCCTTTTGAATCTCCTGAAGCATTCCAGGAAGTTCGGAAAGACCGATAACCTTTGAGATATACGCTTTCCCCTCAATGCGTCCTGCACTCATGAGGTCAAGGCACATACGGATATGGGATGCAGTGGCACCTGAGGTACCGTGGATGCAGAGTTCCTTGTAATGGACCGTGTTACCATCAACGGTGACAAGGCGGTCGTCCTTGGGGAGACCACCAAAGAAGTTCACCCTTCCCCGAGGAGCAACAAGCTCTATAGCCTCTTCCTGCGCCTTACGGGAAGAAGCGGCAACGATGACGACATCTGGACCGATACCCTGAGTTTCAGAAAAGATAACCTCTCGAAGGTTTTCTTTTGCAGGATTGATGAGTCGATCAGCGCCGAAACGTTTTGCCTCCTCAAGGCGCGCCTCTTGAATCTCGGCAACAAAGACTTTTGTTGCCCCAAGAACCTTAGCCAAAGCGATGTGCATGCACCCCACCGGACCAGCACCAATGACCAAAACCCGGTCACCTAAACTAACGCGGGAAAGGAGTTGCCCATTCAGAGCACAGGCCATGGGCTCAGCAATGGCCGCCTCTTCGAAGGAGAGGTTTTCTGGAAACTTGATGAGGTTCCCTCGTCGAACAGCTTTCTCCGGCACCAGGATATACTCGGCAAAGCCCCCAGGATAGTAGTACCCAAAAGCTTCAGTTCTCTCCTTGAACACAAGACAGAGATTGGTCAGTCCTCGCCGGCAGAAAAAGCACTGTCCACAAGAGACAATAGGGTCCACGACAACCCGGTCTCCAACTTCATATCCCTCGACGTCTTTGCCCTTTTCGGCAATGACTCCAGCGATTTCGTGGCCAAGAATTTGTGGTCCAGTGATGGCTCGATGCCCAAAGTGGAAAATGCGAATATCTGTCCCACAAATGGCACAGGCCTCAACTTTCACCAGAACATCCCCTTTTCCCACCTGAGGAACCGGTCGCTCCTCAACCTGAAGGTCCAAAGGTCCATAGAAAACCGCTGCTTGCACTTCATCTCACCCCTTTCGTAAACATTGAAGAAGCTCATACCAGGAAATTATCTGTTCTCCCAGAGGACTTTGGGGAGAAACAGAGCACACCTTTTCAAGAAGAAAGCTAATACCCTCTTCCCGCAGCATCCTCTGAAGCTCTATTGCCTCAGGATCCCCATTCCAATCGTAACACAACGCAGCAGCACAAACGCAAGAGACGTACCTAGGGGAAACGCCCTCCTCGAGACAGAGCAAAGCACTCCCTATAAGGCGGTCCGAAGGAGTGAGTTTGCGGAGAGGGTCCCGGGCAACCCGATACACTGTATCTCGAAGGAGAGGGTTTCCAAAACGCACCCGAATGTCCTTCCGAATCTCCCGCTGTTCCTCTGGATTAAGGCTTGAAAACCGGCGAAGGAGCGCTTCGGTTGTTTCGTCCAGAGCTCTCTCAAAGACCTCACTGATAAAGGGGTCGAGAAACCCTTCGTGAACATAGGTATAGCCCTTGAGGTATCCCAGGTATGCCAAGGCAGAATGACCCAGGTTGTGCGTGTGGAGTTTTCGGAAAAACTCTGCCTGGAAGTTTACTACTGGCTTCATACTCAAGATACGAGGAGGAATTGCTCGAACAGCCCCTGCATCGTAGGGGAACTCGCGATACGCATCAGCAACAACGCATAAAGGGTCCTCAAGCTCTGGAAACGACTCTCTCGGCGGAACCATACGAGCCACACTCGTAGCGACAAAACCAATGTTGCGCTCAGCCCATTCTCTTTCACTCTCAGAGAGGTACCGAAAAACCTCTTTTTTGAGAAAACTCGAAGCATCCTTAGCGTTCTCGCAGAGGTAGATATCCAAAGGAGGTGCGTTTTTCTCTTTACGCCTTGCAATACCCAAGGCAATAAGGGGAGCAAGGGTTTCAAGATTTTTAACCCCAACAGCAGTGCCACACACCTCGGCGTAAGAGAAAATCTCGGCAACGGCTTCTCTGTCACCGAAAGGGATAGCACGTACCGGACCAATGGAGTACTCTAAAGTTTTCCTGGTATACGCATCCAGGATATACAGGGGGTAAAACCTTCGAGCATTGAGAAGGTTGACGAGGTCTTCTTTTGCATCCACAAAGACAACTTCATACCCTGCTTCGAAAAAGAGCTGTCCCATAAATCCCCGTCCAATATTACCCGCTCCAAACTGGAGGAATATTCCCAAAGTCCACCTCCCAACCTTTTTCCTTATTGTACGCCCTCTTTTGTTCCCACTACAAGCCATTCCTTCGCTTCCGTCCGGTTTTATGGTTTTATAAAAATGGCACGAGAGGGCAGGGTTCCTTCAGAGTACAGTTGGTATAATAGAGGTGGTACTTGAAAGACGTTCTTGTAGGTTGCAACTATGCAAAGATGCCAAGGTGGTCGTTTCCTTGTGGACATGTCTAAGTTTCAAAAGTGCTCTAAGCGACCAGCCTCTCTGTGTGAGTCCCCATGGATGAGCAAACTCGTTACCGTGTGCTTCGAAAAACTCTGCTCCTTGTCTTTGTCTGCAACCTGGGAGTAGCCCTGGCCAAGATTCTCTATGGGAAAATAGTGGGTATTGCCAGTGTTACCGCCGATGGGTTTCATTCCCTTTCTGATGGGGCTTCCAACATTATTGGGCTTTTAGGACTTTCTTTTGCTTTCCGACCTGCCGACGAAAGCCACCCCTATGGGCACAAGAAGTTCGAGACCCTTGCTTCCTTAGGAATCGCCATGCTCCTTTTTTGGGCTGCCTTTTTGATCTTTCAGGAAATCTGGAATCGCTGGAATGCCCCACACCTCCTAGAAATCCACACAGAAAGCTTCTTCATCATGATTGTAACCCTCACTGTAAACATCCTTGTAGTTCTCTGGGAGAAATCGGTAGGCCACAAATGGCACAGTGACTTCCTCCTTGCCGATGCCCTCCACACCCAAAGCGACATCTTTGTCTCCTTGGGCGTTCTGGGGACACTTGTGGCTGTGCGCTTTGGCCTTCCCTGGGTGGATATTCTCACCGCCCTGGTCATTGTCGGTCTCATCGTGCGGGCAGGAATTTCCATTATTCGGGAGAGCTCTCGCATTCTCTGTGATGAGAATGTCCTCCACCCTGAAGCCATCGCGCATATCGTTCGGGAAATTCCTAAGGTCCAGGGATGCCACAAAATCCGCACTCGGGGCAGAGCCGACGACATTCACCTTGACCTTCACGTCCTGGTAGACGAAACAATGTCTGTAGAGGAAGCCCATCGGGTTTCGGAAAAGGTAGAACAGGTCATCAAAGAGAGATTCAACGGTGTGACCGACGTTACCGTACACATTGAGCCGAAAACCGAAAAGGAGGAGCACTCATGATGTACCGCGTTGATCCAGCAATTTTTGCCTCGTATCCAGGGTATTTACGGGGTGTTCTTGTGCTCTCTGGCATCACAAATTACGGCGAGCAGGAAGAGGTTTTGCATCTCCTTCGGGAGGAAGAAAGAAGAGCAAGAGAAAGGTATACCCTCGAAACCCTTCGGGATAATCCAAAAATCCAAAGCTGGCGTGAGGCTTTCACAAGATTTGGAACAAATCCCAATCGGTACCCTCCCTCTATTGAGAATCTCCTTCGGAGAGTCCTCAAAGGCAATACCCTTCCCTATATCAACACTCTCGTGGCACTCATGAATGTAGTGTCCTTGCGATATGGTTTGCCCTGTGGGGGTGACGACCTCAGAAAGGTTGAGGGAGACATTGTGCTCACCTACGCTCAAGGGAATGAGTGGTACGTTCCCCTTAATGGCACCGAACCAGAACCCCCAGAGAAAGGCGAGGTTATCCTTCGGGATGCCTGTAAAGTCCTCTGTCGAAAATGGACCTGGCGACAGGGCGAACATACCAAAATCACTGAAGAGACACGCGCTGCAGTGGTTAATGTTGATTGTCTTCCACCTTTTACCCTCGAGGACTTGAAACACATTCTTTCTGAGGTTGCTTCCCTTTTTGCCAAGTACTGCTGGAGCGAGGTTCAAACAGGTATCCTCAAAGAGGGAGCCCCAGAGCTTGCAATACCTGTGGTACAATAAGGAGAAAGGAGGATGGTCTATGCGATACCTTTGGTGCATACTTCTTTTTGTATTTTTGTGGTCTTCTCTTGCCTGGGCTGATGGAGAGGTTCCCTTTATTGCCCCGTACAGCGTTGATGTTCCTGCAGAAGGATATGCCCAGGTTATGTTTGACCAGGGATATAACCTCTACCAAGCAGGGAGAAAAACTGAGGCTATTCAGTTTTTCATTGAAGCGGTAACCACAAAGCCGGATTTTACCAAAGCCTGGTTCTGGCTTGCTCGAACCTACCAGGAAGAGGACATGTACGATGAGGCCATTTGGGCTTGGGAAAAAGTGGTGCAACTTGAGCCCAACAATGAACAGGCTCGCTACTTCTTGAGAAAGGTCAAGAACTGGAAACAGTACGGCAAAGAAGCCTGGGAAAACTATGAGCGAGGTATTGTGGCTTTAGAAAGAAGAGAACTCTACGATGCTATTGAGTACTTTAAAAGGTCCATCGAGGCAAACCCAAAATTCGATAGGGCCTATTATTGGCTTGGAATCGCCAATTTCCGCACTGGAGATTACTACAATGCCGTGTGGGCTCTCGAAAAGTACCTTGCCCTTCGTCCAGACGACGCAAACGGACAATACTGGTTGAAAGAGGCGCGCAGTCGCCTTCCTAAGACACGATAAGGGCCACTGCTCGCACTGGGGATGCAGTTCCCTGGGGAATCTTTAAGGGAAATCCGAAAAAGAGGGCTTCCTTTCCTAGAAGCTTCTTGACATTTACAAGATTTTCGTAAATGAGAACCCCTTTCTCAAGAAAGAGGCGGTGCAAAGGAAAAGGAGGCCCATCTATACTCCCTGCCTCAACTCCTATCCCTTTGATGCCACAGGCAAGAAGGGCCTCAGCTTCGACTTCCTGAAGATGAGGATTCCCAGGAAAGAGAACAATATCCCCCTCTTCTATACCCCATGTTCTCAGCTCCTCCCGGGTAAAAGGCCGAGAAAGACAGGATGCGTCAAGCACCCGCGCCCTCCCAAAGAACCGCTCAGGAGAAATACTTTCAACACTTGCCCCAGAGGCGAAAAAGTGAGCCGGAACATCCACGTGGGTCCCGGAGTGCTCCGAAAGAAAGAGAACCCGGGTAGCAAACCCGTGCATCTCAAGGGTATGCCAGGGAAGGACAAGAAACGGCGGATCCCCGGGGAAGGCTGCCTCACCCAAAGAAAGTCCCCGGGAAAGGTCAACAAGGGTATAGGCTTCACCCTTTCTGGTACGCAGCAATAAATCTTCGAATGGAGCGGTCATAAGTGCGCTCAACATCAGGTGGGAAAAAACACCCTGGAATTTCACCGTGAGAACGATGGTAGGCCACACACTCACAGCACTTTCCACGCTTCGTGCAAGAAAGGTAAGTACAGGTGCACTGGGCAAGATTCTCCTTTAAGTGACACTCGGGCATACGGATTCCTCCTCCTCTGCAACAACTTTCGAATTTCTCCGAAGAGACCCCTCGTACAAAAGATAGGTTCGGAAAATTTCAAGGTACATCTTTACCCTGTGGTACACTCCCAGGAAGGGGCCATACTTTTCCTCCTTGTGGTAGTGTGACACTCCCCACAAAGGGACCATCTCAACGTTAGCGGCAGTATCATAGGCGAACCTGGTGAGAAAAACCTCTACCCCGAAACGGGTCCAAGAAAAATCAGGAAGGTCGCGTATCCACTTTCCCCGGATTCCTCGCTGTCCATTGAGGATGGGGAAAAACCGCTGGGCAAGGTCACTTGACCCTCTTCCCCCTTTGAACACTCCAATGGTCATGTGCAGGAAAGGATACCGCACAAGTGGCTCTGCCAGGGCAAAAAGGTGTTCTCCCTGGAGATGCAGAAGATCCGCATCGATGAAAAGGTAAATATCACTATCTTTCGCCTTACGAATGCCAGAAACCAGAGCTCTCCCTTTACCAAAGTTTTTCGGATGGCGAATAAGGGTTACCGGAAAACGTTCCGCCACCGAAGAGGTGGCATCACGGGAACCATCGTCAATAACCACCACCTGGTCCACAAAATCGGTGGCACAAACAACCTCAAGGACCCTCGCAATCCGCGGAGCCTCGTTATATGCTGGAACGAGAACAGCTACACTTTGACCGTCAAGCATGGGCATCAGCTCTTGCAAAGTGGCGTGAAAGCCTTAGAATATTATACATAAAACGCAGGAAAGGGAAAGGCAGTTGTCACGAAACCAGGAAGAAAAACATTTTGAATTCACCAAAGCTCTGTACCTGCTCCTTGTCCTTGTTCTTGCCTTGTACCTGGTGTATCTTCTTCGGGACGTCCTCGTTCCCTTTGTCCTTGGAGGACTCCTCGCTTATGCCCTTACCCCTCTGGCACGACGCTTAAACCGCTTGGGACTCTCATGGAAACTCTCAGTCATCCTTGTCTTTCTCGGTATCCTCCTCTTCTTTGCCCTCCTTTTCTTTCTCATCGTTCCTGAAGCACTCTCGCAGCTCAAGGCTTTCTCTCTCTCTGCGCCAGAACGCATTGAAGAGTTCGTGGGGAAAATCCTTGAAATCGCTAAAACCCTTGATGCAAAGTACCCTGACCTCCGCCTTACTGAAGCTGTTGAGGATTTCCTCCGAAACGTTTTGGGAAACTTTGAAGACTACCTCCAGAGCATCACAAAAAACATCCTCAATCTCGTGTCCCTTTTCATGACCGTGCTCTTTCTTGGGTTCATTGTTACCCCTTTTGTCCTCTACTATTTCATGATTGACGCTACAAAAATCCGCCGAGCCCTTGTGCGCCTTTTCCCCCAGGATCGGAAAAAAGAGTATATAGAGATTCTGCGAAGCATCGACAAGGTCGTTGGTGACTTTATTCGGGGACGCCTTATTCTCTCCCTCTTTGTCGGGGTAACAGTAACTTCTGGGCTTCTCATTATGAGGATTGAGTTTCCCCTCGTTATCGGTATTATCGCTGGAATTGCTGACGTTGTCCCCTACCTTGGTCCCATTGTCGGAGCAGTTCCAGCTTTGCTCTTCGCTAGTACGAAATCAATTTGGCACGTAATTGGTGTTGTAGCCCTCTTCGGGGGAGTGAACTTTATAGAGGGAATCGTCGTTACTCCCCGGGTGATGGGGAAAGAGACAGGTCTCCATCCAGTAACGGTTCTTTTTGCCCTCCTCGTGGGTGGAAAACTCTTTGGAGCTCTGGGGGTTATTGCTGCTATTCCTGTTGCTGGGGTCATTAAAGGAATACTCCTGCACCGAAGGAAGGGAGAAAGCTCTGGGAACACTATGTAATGCTCTGGCAGTGATTCTGGGAGGTATTCTTGGCCTTCTCTTTCGAAAACGGTTCTCGCTTAAAGTTCAGGAGAGCCTCATGCATGCTTTGGGGCTTGTCTGCATACCTTTGGGGCTTTCGATGACCATGAGGGGTGAGAAGTTCCTCGCTCTTCTTTTGAGCATTGTCGCTGGAGGGGCTCTTGGAGAACTTCTACAACTTGAGGAACGACTTGAGCATTTCTCCCAAAAGCTTGAGAACCGCCTGCGAGCAGAACGCAATACTTTCGCTCCCGGTTTTCTTGCAGCCACTCTCCTTTTCTGCATTGGTCCCATGACCATTATGGGGTCTTTGGAAGATGGTCTTGGCAAGGTCCCCCAGATTCTCTATACCAAATCGCTCCTCGATGGCACTGCTTCCTTAGCCCTGGCTGCAAGTCTTGGCGTTGGGGTTCCTTTCTCAGCACTTTCTATCCTCCTCGTCCAGGGGAGTATTACCCTTCTTGCCCGGTTTCTTGCTCCCCTCCTTTCTGAGGGTTTCATCCGGGAGATGACGGCAACAGGGGGCATCCTTATTCTGGGCATTGCTTTGAACCTCCTCAACCTTAAGAAGATTCGAGTAGCAAACCTTCTCCCTTCCCTTGGCTTTGTTGCCCTGTTTATGCGTCTTTTATAAGGGGTGATTTCGATGCGCATTGCGGTATTCTCGGATATCCATGCTAACTTACCGGCTCTCTTGAGTGTCCTTCGAGATATTGCCAAAGTCGGTGTGGATATGAAGGTGTGCTTGGGGGACCTTGTGGGGTATGCCCCCTTCCCCAACGAGGTTACTGAAAAGATAAAAGAGCTTGCAATCCCAACCATTATGGGGAACTACGACCAGGGTGTGGGTTTTGACCTTGAGGATTGTGGGTGTGCGTATCGGACCGAGGAAGAAAGGACTCTGGGGCATGTCTCACTTCTTTGGACAAGAGAAACCGTAACTCCAGAGAATAAAGCGTTTCTCAGAAACCTCTTGCCCCGCTTTGAACTTGAAATAGCACCGTTTCGTCTTCTCTTTGTCCATGGGAGTCCCCGACGTATCAACGAATACCTCTTTCCTGACCGTCCAGATGCGAGTTTCCTCAACATGATGGCCCAGGAATCAGCCAATGTCCTGGTCTGTGGCCATACCCATATTCCCTTTTTCCGGAAAATTGAGAGGCTTTTCGTAATCAATGATGGAAGTGTAGGTCGTCCAAAAGACGGGGACTGGCGGGCTACCTGGGCACTCGTTGAGGTGAACGATACTGTGGTGGTTTCCTTCAGAAGATGCGAGTATGACCTTGAACCACTCTACAAGGCGTACGCCCAAAGCGGGCTTCCCAAGAAGTTCCTTGAGGATATTTTGCCCCATCGTTGACCCTAAAAGAAATTGTGAGTATAATATGCTCAATTTTAGAAAGGGAGGATAGTCTCTGGTTCATGGTGGAAATCGACAGCATTGTGGAAGGTAAGGTCGTTGGTATCACTCGTTTTGGCGCCTTTGTTGAGCTTGAAGATGGAAAACGTGGTTTGGTGCACATTTCAGAAATTGCTCACCATTTTGTGAAGGATGTAAACGACTATCTCAAAATCAACGACCGGGTGAAGGTAAAGGTTATTGGCATTTCCCCTGATGGGAAGATTGACCTCTCCATCAAGCGGGTGAACGAAGACCAGGAGTACCTTGAAAAGCTTGAGCGGAGCCGGGCAAGTTTTGAGCAGAAAATGAACCGGTTCCTAAAGCAGAGTCAAGAGAAACTCTCAGACCTTAAAAAACACCAGGACGGGAAAAAGAAGCGTTGAAATGTCCTGGAATCCTAGGGAGATTGCTGGGCTCATTGGAGACCACAAACCTTGGCTTATCCTCACCGGAGCAGGGATTTCCACTGAAAGTGGAATCCCTGACTTCCGAACCCCACAAACTGGCCTTTGGGAACAGTATGACCCCATGGAAGTCCTTTCGGTAGAAGCTCTCTTTGAGCGCCCTCAGGTCTTCTTTGGGGTCGGCTTCCAAGTCCTTATGCGCTTTAAAGAGGCCCGTCCAAATAGAGCCCACGAAATCCTCGCCGAATGGGAAAAACTTGGTATTGTGGAAGCTATTATCACTCAAAACATTGATGGTCTCCACCATAAAGCAGGATCCCAAAGGGTCCTGGAAATTCATGGGCACTTGCGTTCAGGTCACTGTACTCTTTGCCATACTTCCTTTCCCATAGAAACTCTGGAACACAAGGTTGCCCAAGGGGAGATCCCTCCTCGGTGCCTCTGCGGGGGAATGATCCGGCCAGATGTGGTGCTCTTTGGGGATATGCTCCCACCTTGCTTTGAAGAAGCTACTGAACTTGCTCACCGCTTGCCACTTATAGTCATTGGTTCAAGCCTCCAGGTATCACCGGCAAATTTCCTCCCCTCTTATACCCCCCTTCTTGGCATCATCAACCTCACCCCGACACCCTTTGATTGGAAAGCTCGGTTTGTCATTCATGAAAAAGCCTCAGTAGCACTTGAAGCACTCCACAGAGAACTACTCTCCAAACTCTCGTAAGAGGTCCTCAGTTTTGCGTTTGCCAAGCTTGTGCACCGCTTCCCAATCCGCAGGAGTCGCCAACCCAACACGAGCAAAAAAGCGGTTTTTCTTTTCACGGCTTGCAAAGGTTGCCCTTGCCCATGCACTTCCATAGCCCCGCCGGGAAGACATCTCAAGCACAGCATGACCCCAGAGAATCCAGGCACTCTCAAGGAAAAAAGAAGCAAGAGGTGCAAGGTAGGGAGAATCAAAATCGTCCACAAACTTTTGACCGTAACGATTAAGTTCTGTACCAACAAAAACTGGAAAGTGGTGCTTCCGTGCGGTTTCTATGAATTCATAGAGTTTGCGAACCTTTAGTTTGCGCTCCTCATCATCAGGGAGATTCCAGTTTCGATCAGGAATGAGGAAGAACGTCTCAACACCATTTGCCTCACAGAAGTCAACAAGTCTTTTGGGGTTTGCTTCTCCGCTCCGGGTCCCATCAAGCCAGGAAAAGGAAGGAATGGCCCCAGCTGACGCAATCATCCTGTTCACCTCGTGAACTCTTGGGAAGTCCCCAACATCCGGCTTTACATATCCCACGCCTCCAAACTTCATGAGGCGAGACCGGATGGTATCGTAAAAGGACGCTGGATCCCTCTCCAGGGCTAAAACACTTGCTTTGCTCATTCCAAGTCTCTCTGCCCAGAAACAGGCTCTCGCTGTAGGGTCGGGGAAAACCTCTCTACTTTTCCGCGCATAGGCCACCACAATGTGACGCTCGGTGGGGTTCCCAGAGGGTGTGAGAGGAAGGACATCGCTCTCGTAATCTACCGTAACCTCCCCAAGGTAGGCATTGACTCGAGCGATAATCTTTTTGTTCCGTTCTTGAGCAATGGTCTTGAGCTTCCTTAAGGTCTCTAAACCCTCTGCACTTTCTGGGAAACGCACAAAGCCGCTTCCCATGTAGTAGGCGATTCCAGGTTCATTCGGAGAACTAAGCTCTTCCTCGTGAAACTCGGGGAGGTAAACGCGGGTCTCAAGGCCTGAAACTACGGGAAGTCCCACTGCAAACCCCCCAAACCGAAACTCCTCCATAGCGTCAAGAACGTCAAAATCTACACTCCCTGCAACACTAAGACCCTGCAATCTCGAAAGCCACACAATGTGAAGGGGTGAGTACCCACAAGCGTTGAAAGAAAAGAAGGTATGGAAGTGGAGATTCACCACTTGGCGAGGTGGAGGAAAGGCAATATTCCCCTTTTTGTGTTCCTCAAGAAGTTTCAAAAAAGCTTCCTTTCTCTTTTCAAAGGAAAAATCGTCAAGTCGTGCTTCAAGCTCTTCCCTGCGCACCGGTAACCGCTCCCTTCTTCTCCGTGCTTTGTTTTCCTAAGGCGACAAGAAGATACTGAAAAAGGAAAACCCCAAAGAGGGCAAAGGGTACAAAGGCAAGAACTACACGAAACCCAAACCTTGCACCAACAAGGCCAAAAAGCCAGGGGAAAAGGAATGTCCCAAGTCCATTATTGAAAAGAACCCATCCGGAGGCGGTGGAGGAAATATCGGGAAATGTTACAAGAGCGTAAGTAATAGTAAGGGGCACAAGGGTCGAAAGGAAAAATCCCGAAACAAAAAGGAGAAAAGGCATCCAAAACATATGGACTCCAAGGACCACTCCAAGGCCTGTTCCTAAAACCCCAAAAAGAGCGTTGCCCCGCATAAGCGTAAGGTATCCAAGACGCTCGGAGAGTAATGCCAAAGCCAATCGCCCACACAAAAGCCCAAGCCAAAAGTAAGAGAGAAACACCGCCCCCCTTGCTTCTGAAAGACCATATTCCTTGCAGTACGTCACAAGCCATCCATTGAGAGTACTCACTCCCGCAGCGTAAAGGAGCATGGTGCATCCAAGAAACCAAAACGATTTCTTCGTGAATGTTCGAGCAATAACCCGCCCTGAAACTTCTCTAGCATTCCGAGGGATAAAAGGGAAGAAAAAGAAAAACGCAGTAAGAATGGTAAAAGCGGCAATGACGCTATAAAGTTCCCGAAAAGAGTATCCCTGAACCCGAAATACGGCATAGAGTCGTGGAGCAAGGAGCGACCCAAGACCGAAAAAGGCATGGATAACGTTCAAAACCGTTCCAGGACGCTCAGGAAAGAGACTTTGAGCCACGGGATTTATCATACAATCCACGAAGCCAACTCCAATGCCGACAAGGAGAAAGGCAAAGAGGAGAAACGAGAAGGATTGCCCAAGAACAATTCCCAAAAACCCCAGCACAACAATGGTAAACCCTAAACGCAAAAGGGTCCCCCGGAAGACAAAGTCCCCCAACATCCCTCCAAAGATCAGGGTAACAAAGTACCCAAGGCCGTGAAAGAGGAAAACTCTCCCTGCTGAGGCATAAGAGATGGAAAAGTGCTCAGCCATCTCAGGAATAACTGACCCCGCCCCCGAAAGTCCAAGACCAATAACCACAAGAGCTAAAGAGAAGAGCATAAGAAAAGCGAGTTTTTTCACCGTTTTGCAACCTCCGCGATCATGGCAAGAATTCCTTCCTTAACAAATTCCACAGCAATAGCCGAAAGCAAAAGTCCGAGGACTCGGGAAAGTACTTCCACAATCCGCTCTCCCAAAAGAGCAGCAACTTTCTGGGCAAAGAGCAAAAGAATCCAAGTAACCACAAGGGCACTCACCAGGGCCATAAAGGGTACAAAATACCCATACCTTTGAGCAAGAACGATGATGGAGGTGATGGCTCCAGGACCACAAAGAAGTGGTGTTCCAATGATTACAGCAATGGCCTTCGTATTCGCTTCCCTTTTAGAAAACTGGAGACCCAAGATATCTTCAATTCCAAGAAGAAGGAGAATAACTCCCCCCGCTACCATAAAGCTTGAAAAGGAAATGCCCAAAAGCGAAAAGAGTACTTGCCCTCCAAAGAGGAAAACCACAAGAAGCGCAAAAGCAACAAAAACAGCAAGAAAAGCCTGTTCTGCCCGTTCCCGCTCAGACATCCTTCGCGTAAGGGCAAGAAAGGTTATCATCCCCAAAAAAGGGTCAAGAATGATAATGAGAATAGCAAAAGACTTCAAAAATGCTAAAAAAGTGCCCATTCTACCACCTTGCTTCCATTATAAGAGAAGCTAGGGAATTGGAAAGGCTCAAAAATGGTTTTCTATCAAAAAATACGGAGGTGATTCCTGTGCCGAGGGTTGAGAAGGTCGGAGAGGTCTTTCGCTGTGAGATCTGTGGAAATGTGGTGGAGGTAAAAGAGGTTGGAGGCGGGGAACTTGTGTGCTGCGGGCAACCGATGGTAAAGCTTGAAGAAGCACCAAAAAGGAGACGCCAATGTCGAAGAAAAACTTCCGCGTAATCGTAGGAGCGTTCTTTGTGGTCCTTTTAGGTAGCGTTGCCCTTGCTCATCCTCCTTCAGGGATTATCGCCTCTTTTGACCCTGAAACATACCTTCTTGAAATTCGCATTCCCCACAGCGTTGCTAATGCCAAAGGCGACCACTATGTCTCTGAGATTCGAGTCTACCGAAACGGTACAGAAATCATCACCCAGTACGTACAATCTCAGTTTTCGCCCCAGGAACAGAGAGTACAGTACCTTATCATCGATGCTGCAAAGGGAGATACCCTCACTGTCTACGCCCGTTGCAGTAAATTCGGGGAGAAAAAGGTAGACCTAACTATTGAGTAATCCTCAGCGGAAGCTCCTCCGGAGCTTCCGCTCTTTTTCCTTTCGTTCAAAAGCAAGAGCAATGAGGCGGTCAAGAAGAAGGGAATAGGGAATACCACTTACCTCCCAGAGTTTTGGATACATGCTGATTTTAGTAAAGCCGGGAATAGTATTGACCTCATTAATGTAAATCTCATTCCCTCGGAGAAAAAAGTCCACCCTAGCCATTCCCTCACAGCGACACACCTGAAAGGCAAGAAGCGCAAGCTCTTGGATTCTCCGCGTCGTTTCCTCGTCAAGCGGAGCAGGAGCAAGAAGCTCTGCCCCATTGGGATCAAGGTATTTAGCTTCATAGGAGTAGAACGAGTGACGTGGAATAATCTCTCCAGGAAGCGATACACAGGGGTTCTCATTCCCCAAAACAGAGCACTCGATTTCTCGTCCAGCGATATACTCTTCAATGAGAACCCGCCTATCGTATTGGAAGGCTTCCGCAAGAGCCGCACAAAATTCCTCCTCTTTCCCGACTTTGGCTGCTCCAACCGAGGACCCCAGGGTCGCAGGTTTTACAAAAAGCGGAAGTCCAAGAACCCGCGCAGCATCAGAAAACGAAGGAACAGCGTTCTCAGTGGCCACAAGGAAACGAGCAACGGGAAGTCCTGCTTCCCGAAGAAGTCTCTTTGTCACCTCTTTGTCCATACAGATAGCTGACCCCGTAACTCCTGACCCCACATAAGGGAGGTTAACCATTTCAAGAAGTCCCTGGAGTGTCCCGTCTTCTCCAAAGGTTCCATGGAGCACTGGGAATACCACATGAGGAAGGGCGACAATTTCTCCTCTTCTCAGATTGTAGACCCTCCCTCCCTGAGGATGGGGCACAAGGACGACTTCATCCCGATTGCGGGGACACTCTGGTCTGGTGAGATCCTCAGGGCTACAAAGACGAAAGACCCCTTCTTTGTCTATGCCCACAAGGATAACCTCATACTTTGCCGGATTAAGAGCAGCTACAATGTTCCGTGCTGACTCACAGGAGACTTCGTGTTCCACCGACTTTCCCCCAAAGAGCACAAGAACGACACACCGATTGGGCATCCTCTTCCCCCTCAGAAGGTTAGTACTTTCCAGATGGTTTCCGCAAAGACTCTTCCTCGAACAAGGACCTCCATTTTAAAAAGGATGGTCGGAGCGTGATGGAGGAACTGGAGTGGTACAACTACCTCAAGGCCGTCTTGGCCCAGGGCATAGGTAACAATCGCCTCTTCACCCTCCTGAAGCGGAACCGTTACAGTCTTTCGACCTCCCACCTCGGAAGGTACATCGACGTACACCTCGTGACCCAGAAAAGGAACGATAGGAAAGAAGTGCAAACGGTATGTGGCGTGTTCGCGAAAAGCATGAACCGCCAGATAAAAGTTTTGAGCATCTTTTGCTATGGTAAGAAGAGGTGCACCAAGCCTTCGCAATCCATTCCGGTGAACCCTAACTTCCGGTAGGGAAAAGGCAATACTTGGCCCTTTCCAGTCATCCCACCGTCCATCGACAGTAATACCCTCCTCAAGGGTGGGAATTCTCACCCGTTGAGCCTCGACAAAAAGCTCATTTGCTCGAACAAAGCTCAAAGGGTATCCTCCTGCAGACTGCGACCGGTATTTTCGTACAGCCCGCATTTTGGCAAAAATTGCATCCTTCGGGAGGAAGTAGTACTGCCAGCGAATGGTAGGCACAAGGAGCTCACGAGGAGGAGTCAGCTTCACCCCCGCTCCAGTCATACTCCCATGAGGCCAGAAGTTCCAGTGAACGAGATACCAGAAAACTCGGGTATTTTCAAAAAAGGGGTCTTCATACCGAAGGCGCTCCAAGGCATACATGGTAAAATTGTACACCGCCCGATGATCAGGATGCGTATCAAAGGGAGACGAAGTAAGGATAATGGTAGGACGTATAGAACGAAAAATTTCCTCAAGGTCTCCCGCCACATTGGCTCCACAGTAAGGACTTCCAGGCCTAAAACTTACCGAAGGGGTAAAGTCTATTCTTGTAAAGCGAGAGAAATAGGGGACATCAGGTGACCAGTGCTCATAGAAGAGCAACTCAAGCCCCCGGTCTGGGTATCCAAGGAAAAACACGCGATTTTGGGGTACCCCAAGAACCTCGAGTGCTTCAAGGGTTTCTCTCTGCCTTTGATTTCCAAGGATCAGTGCTCTACTTGGCCGGTGGATAAGCAAACGAAAAGCCTCACCATTGGTCACTACAACAACATAAACTTCTGCCCCTTTTTTCACTGCTTCGTATATGAAGCCACCTGCTCCGAAGACCTCATCATCACAGTGTGGGGCAATAACCAAAAGGACATCATTTTCCGTACACTCAAGAGGTACGGAAACACTATCTCCAGAAGGGGCAAAAAAGGAAACGGAAAAACGAATCTGTGCCTGAACGAGATACCCGGAAAGCAGAGCGACAACGGCAACAAGAATAGCAAAGCGTATGTTTTTCCGGTGCATTCTCACCTATACGATGTATCCTCCCCTCTCATGGTGAAACTCCCAACAATCTTTCGAAAGGTCGGAAAGGTAATATCAAAGGAAGTTTTCGACGTCCAGCAAATAATGCGGTAAAATCCCTCGTTCCTAAAGAAAAGGTAGAGAATTCCCTGCATTTCCTTCTCACCCTCTGGAAAAGAAAACATGTACCAGTATGCAGGAACGTAGTCGACTTCAGCAGGACCCTCGCTAAGCATTTGTACTCCGGGATAGAGGAGGATATCACTTCGCACCTGTTCCCGAAAGGCATCAAAAGATGGATAGTAGCGGTGTTCAAGAGTCACCCAAACATGAGCCTCTCCAGAGCGAGCTGAAAGCATAAGCGTTGGATCAAAGGTATCTGGGGGATTCTCTACCTCCCACCCTTCTGGAAATCCAATCCGAAATCCAGCAAGAGGAGAAACGTAGAGAACCAAATCATTGGCCCAAGCCTGCAGCCCAAAAAGGAAAACGCATACAAAAAGGAGAACAAGAAATCGCAACATGCACCAAACCTCCTTTTCTTTCATTATATCCCGAACTTTGCTTTTTCGTCGATACCCCCTTGATTCAGGCTGTTGCACTGTTGTATAATCCTTCAACCCCTTAAGGAAGGGAGGACAAAACAGTGCTTGATATACTCCTTGGAGGAGTTGTCGCACTCAAGGACTACGTAGCTACCCATGTCCTTACCTGTCTTGTTCCTGCTTTCCTCCTTGCTGGAGGTATCGTAAGCTTCATTAATCGGGAAGTTATCCTCGAATACCTTGGAGAAAAACGCTCAAAAGCAGTTTCTTTCCCTCTTGCCAGTGTTGCGAGTTTCTTTGTCGCTGCCTGCTCGTGTACGGTTATTCCAGTGGCCAGTGGCCTCTACTTTGGAGGTGCAAGCATAGGGGTAGCTTTCATAGTCCTCTGGGTTGCTCCAGCAACGAATATTCTCGCCCTTACTTATACCGGAAGTCTCCTTGGAGCCTCCCTGGCCCTCGCCCGAGTAATTGCCGCACTCCTTATGGCCTTTGTTGTGGGAGGAGTCATGAGTTTCGTTTTTCGGAAAGAGGGGTTGACTTCTGTTTCCCCCGAAGAAAGTAGCCGATCAAAAGAATCCATCCTCGAAAAAAAGAGCGCAGTGCTCCTTTTTCTTGTGCTCCTCTCGCTCCTTCTTCCCAACTACCTCGTTCGCAGTGGCCCATACTTCCATAAGGTCATTCTGTGGGCTGTACTCACTGCTATTTTCACCGTGTATGCGAAATGGGCCCTTCCTTCCAAAGCTACAAAGGAGTGGATTCGGGAAACCCTGTGGTTTGTGCGGCTCATCTTCCCGCTTCTTCTTATCGGAGTTTTCATTGTCGGTGTTGTGGGAAAGCTTCTTCCTGAAGCCTGGATTCGTACCTGGCTTGGCGGGGAGAGTGTTCGGTCCTCCTTCCTTGCTACACTTATCGGCGCTATAAGCTACTTTGCCACACTTACTGAAGCCCCTTTTGTGAGCACTTTAATGAAACTTGGCATGGGTAAAGGTCCAGCATTGGCCCTCCTTCTCACCGGACCAGGCTTAAGCCTTCCCAATTGGCTTGCCATTGCTCGGGTTTTCGGTGGAAAGAAAGCCTTTGTATATGTTGCAACCATAATCCTCCTTGGCACTATAGTTGGATGGTTTTTCGGAAACTTTATTTTTACTCCTTGAGGAGGTGGAACAGTGAAAATTGCCATCCTTGGTATAGGCTGCCCAAAATGCAAAACGACTGAGCACAACGTTCGTGAGGCCTGTAAAGCCCTGGGTATCAATGCTGAGATTACGCATGTTTACGACCCCAGAGAATTTGCCAAAATGGGGGTTCGCATCACCCCAGCAGTAGTAGTCGATGGAACTGTCCTTTTCTCGGGGAAAGTTCCAACAGTTGAGGAAATTACAGAAGCCCTAGAAAAATTGCATTCTTAGTCAGAACTGTACACTGTGCCAGTTGAGTTTCAGGAAAATCTCCCAAAAGGAAAATGGTAGTAAACCCATTAATATAGTGGATATTACCTGGTTCTTCAAGAGTCCTTGCATCTTTGGAGGGATTTGGTAAAATATAAAACGCCTGGTGAGCGTAGCTCAACTGGTCAGAGCACTGGACTGTGGATCCAGGAGTTGGGGGTTCAAGTCCCCTCGCTCACCCCAGGATCTGCGCGCCCGTAGCTCAACTGGATAGAGCAACGGACTACGGATCCGTAGGTTGGGGGTTCAAATCCCTCCGGGCGCGCCAAGGGTAAGTTCTTCGGTAGTATCAACTGCTTCTTTTCTCTTTCCGCCCCTTATGAGCAAAAGGGTCGTCGATTGGTGTTCTTGCTTTCTTGCTCACGGAAGCCAAAGGTTCTGGAATAGAGGTTCTTACTCTTTCTTTATCGATGGAAATTCTTTCCCTGTGAGGTCTTTGGCGGTTAACCTGAGATATTTTTGTGGTTCTCCTTTCGATTTCGCAACGTACTTGTAGGCCATCCCCTAGGTTTTTCAGAATCTTGTACTCTTCAAACACAGAACCTTTACCCCCAAGAATTAGGTAAACCAATCCCAAATCGTAATAGGCTCCAGCGTAATCAGGCTTGATACGAACAGCTCGTTCAAAAGCTCGTATAGCCTCTTCGTATTTTCCCTTTTTGACTTGAAGCATGTTCACCACCGGGCTACCACTTGAGCCAGGAGAAAACGGGGCAGTCATCTGCATGATTGTTCCAAACTCTGGCATCTCCCACACAGCCAAAACAATCTCTTCTGAAACCGTTTGCAGCGATAATGTGTCCATCTTTACTCACAAAAAGCCACTTTCCTAACTAGTCAAAGCGCCTTTTTTCGTCGTAAGTGAAGACGATAAAGCCGATGGGGCAATCTAAAAGAGGGAAAAAGAGCAGATGAAAAGGGCGACAAGCAACACATACACCGCTTTCCCCACATTCTCCCCTCCTGTCCACTATAGCGCCTTCTCAGGACTCAATTGCTCTCACAGCTGTCCCTAAGACACTAACTAAGAACATCTGCGATTCCCTAAGAGTTCTCTTATGGAGACGCTAAAAGCATGCTCTGTTTTCACCCACCGCCTTTGATTACAGGCAAGCAAAAGCCCTTGGAATACGGCGGGTATCCAGCTTAAACCATAGACTGTGTAAAGGGCAAGGTAAGGGAGGTAACGGAAAGTTAGCCGCCCTTCCCGAAGGGAAGGACCAAGAACCACCTGATACGCGCTTTGGACAAGAGCGAGAGGAATCCAAAGATAGAGGCAAAAGAGAGAGGATGCATCGCCGTAGAGCCCTTTCTTGAAAACTTCAAATGCAAAAAGTGCTGCAGTAAAAATAATCCTTGCTGGCATTGTCAGGTAGAGGAAGTAATCAAGGTAAGTGAGATGCCCCGTACACAAGAACTTCCAAAGAAGTTTTCCCCCATAACGCCAAAGAACGAAAAAGTGTCCTTGCATCCAACGCGTTCTCTGGCGGTGGCTTGCTTTATAGCAACGGGGTTTCTCGTCGTATGTGATTGCCCACTCATTCCAGTGAACTTTTCCTCCCAAGAGAACAAGCTGGGTACTAAACTCAAGGTCCTCGGTGAGGCTTTTACAATTCCACCCTAAGCGCTTTATACAAGATGTACGAATCACAAGTCCTGTTCCCCCGAGAGTTGCTGACATCCCCCAGTTGATACGGGCTAGCTGCCAGAAACGATTGGCATACCAGTACGCTAAGGCATACATTCTCGTGACCCAAGATTGATGGGGATTTTTGGTCTCAAGATACCCCTGAATAACTTCAGCTTCAGGGTGAGCCTCAAGATAATCATTCATCTTCGACAAAAAAAGAGGATGGGCTAAGTTATCAGCATCAAACATCGCAATGGCATCATACGCATCAAGAGGAATTTTGGAAAGCGCCCATCGTACATTTTGGGTTTTCCCAGGGTGCTTCGGATCATTGCGCTCGAGAACAAAAGCCCCATAACGCAAAGCAATGTCCTTCGTTCCGTCCGTACAGGCATCACAAGCAACGTATATGTCGATGCAGTGCTCTGGGTATTCCTGGTTTTTCAGGCTCTCCAGGAGCGGACCTATTACTTTTTCCTCGTTATGAGCAGGAATGAGAATGGCAAATTTCCGAAAAGTCCGAGCCTTAGGCAAGGGGCGGGGTCGTTCAAAACCTCGGAGAGCTATGAAAGTTTCATAAAGCCAAAAAATATAGAGGAGTAGAACGATGATTTTCAAAGAATCAAGAGGGTTATCAAACCACTGCTCGTAGAAAACAAAAGGGAGATACACAAGCTACGACCTCCTTGACATGTCCTCAAGAGCTCCAAAAAACGTAACACGCCTTGCAAGACAAGTCAAGGATTCCAGAGGAATTTGCGTAGAAAGGCTAAGACTTTGTTCACAGTACCTCAAATTGAAGGATATTGCAAAAACAATTTGGTAGCCTCGTTTCCTCGTATCTTAAGTTCACAGCAAAGGGATCGGGAAAACGAGGCTATCGAAGAGGTGGTATCACCTCAAGATATCACGAGGATAGGTGACAGGTAACTCTCTCCCAAAATCTTCAAGTCATGCTTTTCCTATTCAAGGCCTACTCATCATCCGAGGCATCATCGACATCATCCAATACATTGGAAAATCCATTTCCTTCATCATCCCCATA
>CALAIW010000020.1 GCA_937922705.1 uncultured bacterium
CCTCTCTACTACCAGCTCAAAGAAATCATTAAGGAGCAGATTGAGGAAGGAATCTTAGCTCCTGGAGACCTTATCCCCTCAGAGCGAGAGCTCTCTGAGAAATACGGTATCAGCCGTCCTACCGTTCGCCAAGCCCTCAAAGAACTCGTCTATGAGGGTCTCCTCACCAGAGAGAAGGGAAGAGGAACCTTTGTGGCCAAACCAAAACTCGAGTATGGGTTCATCCAGCACTTCGTCACCTTCTACGAGGACATGGCCCAGCGAGGGTACACTTTGCAGACCAAAGTCCTTCGCAAAGAACTCCAGGACCCTCCCAAGCGCATTGCCAAAGCACTGCAGCTCAAAGAGGGAGAGAAGATCATCTTCCTGGAACGCCTCCGCTTTGTAGAGGATGAACCAGTAGTCTGGGTTCAGAACCACATCCCCCACCACCTCTGCCCCGGGCTTTTGGAAGAAGACCTTACCGACCGCTCTCTGTACCGTCTCCTTACCGAGAAGTACCACCTCAAGCCTCAGTGGGCAGAGGTGAGCTTGGAACCAGTAGTCGCCACAGACCTTGATGCCAAGCTCCTCTCCATTGACCCTGGAGCTCCAGTGCTCCTTCTTGAGAACATCACCTATGATGTGAACGATCGACCCATTGACCTTTTCATTTCTCGTTTCCGGGGAGATAAGGGGAGAGTACGGGTGAGGGTACTTCGAAGCTCCTGAAAGGCAATCTTTCCTTGCTTGAACTGCTGTTTTGGGGAAGTTTCCGCTTTTTGCATATCTTCTGGTTTTAAGGTTAATACATCCTATTGACAACTATCCTTTCTCAAGGTATCCTTTTTGTAGAGTGTTGTAGGGGGGTGGTGTTTGGAAGAAAAAGACTTTTTGCAAAGAGGCGCCAATCTTTTGAAAGGGGGGTTAGGTAATGAGAAGGGCGCGGTATGTGGTGTTTTTGGTGACGGTTGTTTTGGGTGTTGCGCTTTTAGCCTCTGCCTTCGCCCAGGAAGAGTTACGTCTCGATGAAAAACGAATGGAACTTGCGCAACGTTACAAAAACGCTGAACCAGGGGAAAAATTCGCTATAGGGTACATTACCTGGGGTCTTGCACAGGAGTACCTTATGATCTGCTGGCAAGCGGTGGAACAAGCGTGCCGGCAACTTGGTCTCGAATTTATGGGTGCTATTGCTGAGACTGATGCAGCTTGGGTAGAGACCACAGAAAGCATGATTGCTGCTGGAGCTAAGGCGATTATCTACAACTGTCCTTCTGCTGCAGTAATGCCAGAGCTTGCAAGGGTTTGTAACGAGCACAACGTATTCATGGCAACATTCTTCGGATACACAGGGGAAATGTTCCCAGGAGACCTTGGACCACGCTGGGTTATCGATAATACCCCACTTTCAGATGAGCAAACGTTCTTTCCTCTCATGATCCTCTTTGAAAAAATGCGTCAGAATGGAAGAACAAAACTTCTCCACCACCAGGCTCACAAGACAGTGGCTACGGTCTCCACGGTCTACATTAATCTTGGTGTTTTCATGGCCTGGAGTTTCTACCCAGAGATGCAGCTTCTTGGACACCAGTATGGCGAGTGGTGGTACGAGGGAGGCCGGAAGGCTGCTGAGGCTGCCCTTGCTGTAAGGACGGACTACGAGGGTCTCTGGGGAGCAAACGACTCTCAGACCATGGGAGCCCTGCGAGCCTTTGAGGACCGGGGTATTCCTATTGGTCCTTTCACTGCTTCCCGAGACATGGAAATGACCACAGCTGAAGAGATTCTTAAGGGTAATTTCCTTGTCACCGCTGGTTTCGACATCCCATACTTCGCTGGACGAATGGTTCCTATGCTCTACGACATGTGTGTGGGTGCCTGGTATCCACTCCCTGAGGAAATGCTTCAGGCACCTCGAATCAACACCTATGGGCGGCCTGGAGAAGTTGAAAAACTTGCTCGTGATGCACGCCTCATTTGGCACCCGAATTTCTATCTCGCTCCAACCCAGGAAAATCTTGAGAAGATCCTGCGGCAAATGAAAGCCGAAAAGCCTGAGTACCCGTACGACTTTCGCCTTATGTCTATCTCCAAATGCCAGGAGCTTGGACTTTCCTATGACCGTCACGCAGGAGCAGATCTTCGTCTTGGCCAACACGACTACTACTTCCCGGCAAAGCTTGAGAAATTCGGAAGCATGGAAGCTTTCCGCAAGCATGTAGACGCTCTGTATGAGTTCTTCCTCGATTTCAGCTGGGCAGATACGTGGGAAGAGGCGGAGAAGTACATCGAGAAATTCCCACCTGAGCTTAAGTGGAATCCTATCTGGAAGTGAGGGCTACTCTCCCCCTGCCCTGTGTCGGGCAGGGGGAATTTTTTGGAGAGAACCATGAAAGGTATGACCCCTATCCTTGAAGTTCGGGATGTCTCAAAAACTTTTGACAGTGTTGTGCAAGCCCTTGATAACGTGAGTATTGCTGTCTATCGGGGTGAAGTTGTGGGGGTTGTGGGAGAAAACGGAGCGGGGAAATCTACCCTCATGAAAATCCTTGCTGGAGTGTATGCCCCTGATAGGGGAACACTATTCCTAAATGGGAAAAAAGTTTCCTTCCCCCGAAACCCGAAAGAAGCTGCTCGACGTGGGATTTCTATCGTGTACCAGGAACGAGGAGTTATACCTCACCTTCGGGTCTATCAGTTCCTTTTTCTTGGGCATGAAGAGAGGTACCGGGGTCCTTTTGGACTTCGTAAGGCGGACATGCGAAAAGAGGCAAGGGCTATACTTGATGAGTTCCACGTGGCTTGCGACACCGAGAGTTTCATGTACGAGCTTCCTCTTGCCACGCAAAAGATGGTGGAAATTGCCCGAGCAGTTCTTGGGATTCGCCTTGAGAGCCGTGGGGAGGAGGTTACCCCTGTTATTATTCTCGATGAGCCCACAGCTCCTTTAACCCTCGAGGAGAGGAAGGAGCTTTTTGCCAGTATCCTTCGCATGAAGGAGCGAGCTTCCTTTATTTTCGTTTCCCATATCATCCCCGAGATCATGGAGTTTGTGAACCGAGTGTATGTGCTTCGGGATGGAAAACTCGTTGCTCATTATGATTTCTCAAAAGATACGGTGACCGAGGAAGATCTTTTCCGGGCCATTGTAGGGCGAGAGTCACTAGCGCATATCCTGAGCGAAGAGGAATCGTCAGTTGCGCCCGAAGTGGTACTCCAGGCTGAGGGGCTCACGAAGAATGGTGCATACTATGACGTATCCTTTGTACTCCATCGGGGGGAGTGTCTTGGACTCTTTGGTCCAGCAGGTTCTGGGAAAAGCGAGATTATACGAACCCTTGCAGGTATCCTGGAGTTTGATAAAGGGAAGCTTCGTGTGAAAGGGCGGGATGTAAGTCCTGATGAGCCGCCTTATATTCGCCTTGCCAGAGGTGTGGGGTACTGTTCGGGAGAATCAGGGAAAGAACTCTTTTTTCACTGGTCTATCGCTAAAAACATCTCTGTTGTTAACCTTGAGAAAGTTCTTCACCGGCACTTTCCGGTTATTCGCTTTAAGAGAGAAGAAGAGATGGCAAAAACCATTGTGGAAAAGCTTGGCATAAAAGCCCCCAGTGTGCACACCGACTGTTACTCACTTAGTGGAGGGAACAAGCAGAAAGTTTCGATAGGGAAGTGGCTTGAGCGAAGTCCAGATATCCTTCTTCTTGAAGATCCTACCATAGGTATCGATGTGGGGGCTCGAGAGGATATCTATGGTGTGCTCTTTGAAATGAAACGTCGGGGTATTGCTCTAATTCTTGTAAGCGATGACCCTAAAGAGTATGCTTTACTCTGTGATCGTATACTCGTGATGCGTAAGGGCAGGGTTGAGAGAGTAATGAAGGCAAAGGAGTTTCAGGAAATGGCGGTGGTGTAGTAGTGAACTCTCGAAGGTTTCTTGTTTTTCTTGGTAGCAATCCAGTATTTCTTGTCCTTGTAGGTCTTGTAGTGCTTTTTTCCTTCTTGTATCCGCATCGTTTCCTCACGGGTCTTAACCTGACAACTATCCTTAAGCAGTTTGTTACCCTTACCCTTTTTGCTTTAGGGCCATCGATGGTTGTGGTTATGGGGTCTTTGGATCTTTCGTACGTGGGTATATGGATGCTTGGAGGCATTCTTGTTTGGCTTCTAACCCCAAGTTTAGGATTTTGGTCTATTTGCATTTTCCCCCTTCTTGGTCTTGGTACAGGGCTTTTTATTGGAGTTGTTCATGCAAAGGGTAAAATGCCCTCTTTTATTCTCACCCTCTGCCTTCTTGTGGTGTACTGGGGGCTTACGGCCATCCTTTCAGGAGGGTATTCCCGGGTTGTTAGGGGATACGAGTTTATTACCGCACCTCTTATTCCTTACGTCCCCACAGCGTTTCTCTGGTCGCTTCCCCTTATTGTGAGTGCAGTTTACCTCATGGAGCGGACACGCATAGGTCTTTACCTTTACGCTATTGGGTCAAACGAAGAGGGAGCACAGCTTGCTGGTATTCCTGTTACCAAATACAAAATCATAGCCTTCGCTCTGAGTGGACTTTTCACTGGTCTTGGAACTATTATCCTCTTTCAGCACCTTGGGGGATCTGTCCCTGTTGAGCTCAATTTGAAAAACGTTGTATGGCCTCTTGTAGCCATTGTTCTTGGGGGGACACCTCTTGTGGGAGGAAGCGGTGGACCGCAGAGAACTCTTCTTGGAGCCTTGACCTTCAGTGTTTTCTATCGAGGTCTCTACCTTTCGCTCCTCCATCCAGAGATTCTCCAGCTTCTTGTGGGGGTTCTTCTCATTGTGTCTATCATTGTGGGCGCAAGGGGTATCAAAGGAGTCGAAATCACGTGAGGGGAGAAAGAGCGTGTTAAGTGCAATTCTCTCACAAACATGGGTACGCCGTAATGCTGGAACTTTGTGGCCTCTTCTTGTAGCTATTGCGATTGTTCTTGGGTTTCAGATTGCTAATCCTGCTTTCCTGCGGTATGAGGGGATTATAACTCTTATCTATGCCATGTCGTACTTTCTTATTGCTGCCTGTGGGCTTACTTTTGTCATTATGATGGGGTCCTTTGACTTTGCAGTACCCAGTGTTTTGAAACTTGCGGCGCTTCTTTGTGTTATGTACATTGGACGATTTGGGTTTTTTGCTATTCCCCTCGCTCTTGCTGTAAGCTTGGGAATTGGGGTACTCAACGGAGTACTTCTTGCTTACCTTCGCGTTCCTTCTTTTATGGCTACGCTTGGGGTTTCTATTGTCGTTGAGGGAATTGCGCTTTACCTCTCGAAGGGTTTTCTCCATATTATGTACGATGAGCGTTTCCGTGCCTTAGCTACAACCTTTTTCTTAGGGTTGCCCACCATATTCTATTGGGCTATAGGCATCTGGGCCCTGAGTACGTTCCTTGCTATCTGCACGCCCTTTGGAAGGCGAACCTACGCCATTGGAGGAAATCTCATTGCTGCTCGTCTCTCGGGTATCAACGTTGAGAAGCAACGTATCCTCGTTTTTGCTCTCAGTGGATTTCTTGCCGGGGTTGCCGGAGTTCTCTACATGGCGCAACTTGGTGGGGGATCGATGCTTATCGGGTCAGACATGTCCATCCCTCTTTTTGCCAGCGTTGTGGCTGGAGGGACAGCACTTTCCGGAGGTAGTGGAGGGCCCCACCGAACTCTTCTTGGAGTTGTTATCATAACCTGGATGCAAAGTGGTATGCTTATGCTCGCCCTTGGTCGAGACATTCAAATGGTTATTTTTGGCCTCATTGCTGTGGCGGTTGCTGTAGCCACTATGGATCGGAAAAGAACCCGTGTGGTGAAGTAAAAGTCTTGACGGAGGATGAGAAGTTGTTTTATAATACTTCTTGTAAATACCATTTAACCTTTTTGCGTGCGAACATTCAAACAAAGGGGTTGAGTATGTCTACCCTAAACCGAAAAGTCCCTATCCCTCTCTACTACCAGCTCAAAGAAATCATTAAGGAGCAGATTGAGGAAGGAATCTTAGCTCCTGGAGACCTTATCCCCTCA
>CALAIW010000021.1 GCA_937922705.1 uncultured bacterium
GGCTCTCTCTTCCAGTATTTTCTCTAGGGACTTTTTCGCTTCTTCTCCGTACACCGCTTCGAGGTAGGAAAGAGTATTTTCCGGGGAAATCACTGTAGACCGAAGACGGAGCTTCCCCTGAAACTCTCTTTCCTCCATGATGAGCCACAAAGGCTTTTCCGTTTGTCCGGCAAAGGTGTCAAAAATGGCGAAACTCTTTCCCCGCAGAACCACCATGTCCGCAAAATCATGCACCAAATCCTCAAAAACCATGCCACTTTCTTCTTTTGTCACTATCCCAACCGCATAGGTAAGGTCACCAGTTTCCCCCGGAACATACACAAAGTAAGCGTGGCTCAATTCATTACTGCCCTCAACCACATAAACCTCTACTGGAGAGGGGAAACCGATCATGGTTTCTATACTATCAGGTTGACCTAACTTTTCTAGGACTAGACTCTTTGCCAGAGGCAAAGACCTAACGTCTCCAATGAGAGCCCCAACGGTGTAGTAATCTGTTCGGGCCAGTCCGGAGGAAACGAGGCAAAAACAGAAAATTCCTATTCCCAGCAAGATAATCGCACTTTTTCCCATTCTTCATCCCCTCCTTTTGTATTTGCCCCAAGAGGACACAAGGGTAGAAAGAAGATGCCCTATTATACCACGAAATGGGGAATTTTCTCTTAGAGGGTTTCGCTCACGAAAGAAAAAGGTGAATCACCCGCCTACCAGACTCTCAAAAACCTCCCGAAGGGAGAGGTAACTGGTGACGAAAATGGGGTATAACCTCTCGTAAACCTCTACTTCCTCTTCCTGGGGAACAAATCGGTCCCGAATCTTTACGAGTTCCTCCGCTACCTCTATCCCTCGGTATAGACCTATTCCCACCCCTCCGCATATCGCTGCTCCCAAGGATGTGGCCTCTTCAAGGTATACCGGGCGGAGGACCTCCATACCGAAAACGTTAGCCAGCATCTTTGCCCAAAAGTCACCCTTTGCTCCACCACCGATAAGGCGCATATTCTCGATTTGCAATCCTTGTTCCCGGAATGCATCAAGGATAATCCGAAGATTCAGGCTTACTCCCTCAAGAACTGCTCGAATCATGTGGGCTTTTCGGTGCCTTGGGGTGAGCCCGATAAAGACCCCTCGGGCGTGGGGATTCCACCAGGGAGCTCGCTCACCCAGAAGATAGGGAAGAAAGAGAAGACCTTCGCTTCCCGGAGAAACCTTCTCTGCCTCAAGGTCCATGAGGAGATAAGGACTTACTCCAAGGGCCTTTGCCGCCTTAATTTCTTCTCCACACAAAGCATCCCGACACCACTGGTACGACCCCCCTGCCGCCTGCATGGTTCCAGTAGGCATGAAAAGTCCTGGAGCCAGATGGTGAAAAGTAAAGGTGCGCATCTTAGGGTCGTAGAAGGGTTGGTTTGAAGCTAAAGCAATCCACGACGATGAACCAAGGTAGTTATAAGCCTGGCCTTCTCGGACAACTCCTGCCCCACAGGCCGCACAGGCTCCATCCCCTCCCCCAATGACTACCGGTGTCCCTGGCAAAAGCCCCACTTCTTCGGCGGCCTCTTTGGTAATTTCCCCGACCACGGCAAAAGAGGGGAAAACAGGTGGAAGCTTCTCTTCGTCAAGCCCCGTGGCGTCAAGAATTTTCGGAGACCAACGTTCCTCAACGATGTCAAAAAGATTTGTACCAGAGGCATCGGAAAAGTCGGTAGCCCATTTACCCGTAAGCCGAAAAACCACAAAATCCTTTGCGAGGAGGAACTTGTGGGCCTTTGTATACACCTCAGGTCTTGCATTCCGAAACCACAGAATTTTGGCAAGAGAGTAATTGGGGCTCAAGCGGTGCCCAGTAATCCTATATATTTCCTCATCGGCTATTCTTTCCCGGACCCACTCGACCTCCTTTATTCCTCGTCGGTCTGCCCAGATGATAATCCGGGCAAGGGGGTTGCCTTTTGCGTCCACTGGGAGCGCTCCCATCATCTGCCCCGAGAAAGAAACAACACCAATATCCTCCTTTCGCACCTTTGCCTTCTCCATGAGTTCCTGGGTTGAGACGCAAACTGCTTTCCAGTAATCTTCAGGATTCTGCTCAACCGAGAGTGCATCAGGATAGAAGGTCTCGTAACCAAAAAAACTACTTGCCAGGATTTTCCCCTCCGGGTCAAAAAGGGTCGCCTTATTTCCCGTTGTGCCCAAATCATGAGCTATGATGAGTTTCCCCATTCCCTTCCTCCCTCCCGGTCACCGTAAGGCGTACTGTGGCAATTCGCTTCCCCCGCATGCGTTCAACCCGAATTTCATATCCATTGACACGCACCGTTTCCCCCTCTTCCGGAACCTTTCCAAGGAGCTCCATAACAAGACCACCAAGAGTCTCAGACTCCTCACTCTCAGGAATAGCAACACCCAAGGACTCGTTCACCGCCTCTATAGGAAGGGAAGCATCCACTAAGTACTCGTGGTCACTCAGTTTTCGATACGGAGGCGCTTCCCGATCGTGCTCGTCACGGATTTCTCCCACAAGTTCCTCAAGAAGGTCCTCAATGGTTACAAGCCCTGCTGTTCCCCCGTATTCATCAAGAACGATGGCCATGTGGATGCGCCGCTGCTGGAGCTCCCGAAGGAGTTCCACGACTTTCTTTGTAGCAGGCACAAAGTGAATAGGACGAATGATTTCTCGTACCGGGCGATCAAGGTTTCCCTCTCGAAGGGCAGGAAGCATGTCCTTGATGTGGACGAATCCAATGATGTTGTCAATGTCCTCTCGATACACTGGAAGACGAGAAAAGTGACTCTTCAGAGAAAGTTCAAGGGCCTCTCCGAGAGTTGCATTTTCCTCAATGCACACCATATCAGTCCTTGGGGTCATGACCTCATAGGCTAAGGTGTCTCCAAATTCAAAGACCTCGCTTATGAGTCGCCGCTCCTCAAGAGGAAGCGTCCTTTGCTCGCTAATGAAGAGTTTCAGCTCTTCATCGCTTAGGGAACTTGCAGTTTCCTGGGTAACCCCAAAAAGGCGAGAAACAAAGTCTGTAGAGGCTGAAAGGGCTACCACCACAGGGTGCAAAACCCGAGAGAGGGAGAGGATAATCCGGGAAGAAATAAGCGCCAGACGCTCTGGATGAGCCATGGCTACCCGTTTGGGAACAAGCTCTCCAAGGACCAGAGTAATGAAAGAAATGAGGACTGTGACAAGGATAACCGCAATTTCCTCACCAAGGACTGAAAGGACAGGAAGCGCACTTCCCTCAAGTCTCTTTCCAAGCCTCTGTGCCAAAGAAATTGCCCCTGTGGCACTGGCGAAAAACCCAGCCATGGTAACCCCGATTTGGATTGTGGCCAGAAATTCACTCGGGTTATCCAGAAGACGCTGTAAAGCGTCAATCTGCCTTTCCGAGCCCTTTTTCCTTACCAGCTGGAGGTGGCTCCTCCGGGTTGAAATGAGGGCGATCTCAGAAGCAGCAAAAAAAGCATTAATAGCCACAAGAAGAAAAATGAGAAGAATCGTCCCCAGGTACTCCACTTACATCATCCTCCAGGACACACGAGGGCAAAAAGCGGTACCATTGCGGAAACCACAAGGATGCAGAGGAAAGAAAAACCGCTCGTCCGAATCTTCGCTTTCAGACACTGCTTTCGGTATCCCCTCTTCCTCTTCTTGGTGTTTTTATCTTACCATATTCTGAAAAAATTCGCCACTATAGCCTTTCTATAGTACCATGGTACCGAAGGAAAGCACTTTGGCAGAGAACGCTATGCTCTTCAGAGAACGGAAAGAATATGCCATCTTTCGCGTCTTTCTAAGACAAGACCTTCCTGCTCTTTTCCTTTTTCCCAAAACCTTTCCTCCACCATATCCTGCTCTCTTTTTTCTCCACCATTACCGGGGATCGAAGGAAAACCTCATCTTCTTTGCCTCTGAAGCAGCACAAAGAGGCTTTGCCACTTTAGCCCTTGACATGGAGTACCATGGGGAGCGAAAAGTCAACGGGCGAGACATTCTGTCTACAGACCTTGAAGACGACTACTACGCTTTTCTCCAGACCTTTGAACATTCTCTTTTAGCTCTTCAGTTTCTCGAAGCGCACAAGAACATTCGCCCAGGAGAGATTTTCTTTCTTGGTGTAAGCCTTGGGGCCCTCGTGGGTACCGTGGTTTCCGCCCTTTATGGGAAGTTCAAGGGGATTGCTCTTGTTGTGGGTGGCGGGAATATCGAAATTCTCTTTACAGAGAGCATGCTCGATTCCATTGTGAACATCCGCTATGACCTTCGAAAGAAAAACATACCCATTCGTGATATTGCCACAGCCTGGAAAGAACTTGACCCTCTGCACGCGGCAGAGAAAATCACAAATACCCCGGTTTTCCTCTACAACGCTACTCAAGATACCATTGTTCCAGTCGAGTGTACCCTTGAACTCTACAAGGCAATCCGTGCTCCAAAAGAAATCCAGTGGTTCCATGGAGAACACAACCTCTTCTACCTCCCTCGATACCAGGTTCCCCAGAAGGTCTTCGAGTGCTTCGCTGCGCTCCGATGAAGCAAAAAGCGGGTACTGTGCTCCTCATGGCGCTTTTCCCGCTTCTCTTGTCAAATTCAGGAGGGATTATCCACGCTTAGAAGAAAAAAGAACCATGGGTCCCAACGAACCCTCGGGCATTTCAGGAGGCATTCCGCCTCTTTTTGGGCTTGCCTTACACCTCCCTTTAGGGAGATGCTCAGGCGACCCAACCACCCTCCGATTCCTCGGAACCCATGGTAACTATAGAATACAACAAACCCTTCTTGCTGTCAAGAGGGCAAAAAATTTTTATAGTTACCCCTAAGCACTCAACCACCATCCTACAATCCATCCAAACACAAAATTCGACAACGTCACCTCTACAAAATGAGAAAGACGAATCACCTCAGGCATATAGGGATTCGGAAGAAGGAGCAAAAACCCCATGAGGATCGAAAAAAGGAGTGCTACCACAAGACTCTTCTCCCAGCGCTGCACCTTAAGAGAACGCACAACCAAAAACCCCAAAAGCACAAAGACAAACCCTCGACCAATCTGCAGAAGAAGAATCCACAAAGGCAGTTGCAATCCTGCATAGTACTCTTCGAATGCCCTTCCCGCCAGGGGTCGAAACACCAAAGACCCAAAGCCAAGGTACACGAGAACGTACACAAAAGACAACACCACAAACGTAGCCAACCATCTTCCAGAAAGCCCTAAAACCACGGGAAGTGGTTCTGCCTTTCCCTTAAACTTACCATGCACTGCCACAACACAGGGGGTAAAAAAGAGCGCGGCAAGAAATCCTTGCAAGAAAAGGCGAGGTACAACTTCCCTCGGTACCACTGCAACAAGATAGCGCAGAAAAACCAGAGTCTCTATTTGGGTCAAAAAGGTGGTAACCCCAAAAAGAATCGCAAAAACCAAAATGCAGAGTTTCCACCCTCTCAAAAAGGACCGAGTTACAAAGTAACCCACTATTCCCGCCTGGGCGAGATACACAAGGAAAAGGGACAACACTATACGAACTTCGCCTCCTGAAGAAACCGAAATCCCGCTCAAAGAAGAGGCGATTCCTTGAAAGAGGAGAAGAAGTACGGCAAGAAACACAGTTTTGAGTACAAAAAGAAAGGCTCGCAGCATTCTTTTTCCCTCCTTAGAGCAACTTCATCGAATTTCCATAGTGGTAATAGTAACTCCGTAGCCTGTAAGCGGTGGGATCAAAAAGTCGGGAAGGCACGTACCAGTCACCACTTTCTCAGAACGCAGTGAAGGGTATTCACGTTTCCCTGTTGTTCTTGTGTTCCTACGCTACCTCTCTCCACCACCGGTTACCATCCCCCTACAAGGAGTACGACACTCCTTTCATTGAAGGCAACGTGAACCCCCGAAACACCAAAGCACACGAGGATGACCAAAAATGGCACAGAACGCATACTTTCCCCTCCTTGCTTACTTTTTCTTCCTTAGTACCACAATGCAGTCGAAAAAGCATTCAGCACTGCAAAACCCAACCTCTTCAAAAAGGTGATAGAATGAAAACAGCTCATGAGGAAATGCAAGAGGAGGTAGCCATGGAAGAAAAAGTCCTCATTGCCTACTACAGTTGGTCGGGAAAGACTCGTCACCTAGCTCTACTCATCCAGAAGGCTACAAAAGGAGAGCTTTTCGACATAGAACCGCAAGACCCTTATCCTTCTTCCTACACCATGACAGTGCAACAAGCAAAGAAAGAAATACAGGCTGGATACAAACCACCTCTCCAGAGAAATCTGGATTCCCTTAAGCCATATGGCATCGTCTTTGTGGGCTCTCCGAACTGGTGGAGCACCATCGCTCCTCCCGTTGCGACTTTCCTCTTGGCACATGACTGGTCGGGAAAAACTGTGGCACCTTTTGTTACCCACGGGGGAGGAGGCATGGGAAGAATCGAAAGAGAAATTGCCAAACTTTGCCCTGGAGCAACCCTCCTGAAAGGACTTGCAGTCTACGGACAAGAGGTGGAAAAAGCCCAGGAAAAAGTACAAGCCTGGCTCCGCGAGATCGGTCTTTCGTGACAAGACCTTACTGCAAAAGGCTAATGGCACCGGGTACGCCCAAAGACTCAAGCTGTTTTGCAGACACCAAGCTCCTTAGCCTCCCTGGTAATGCTTCGGCTCACAGTATTGAGGCCTTGAAGAGGTCGAATCTGACACAACGGCCAAGTAAGGGTGTTGACATTATGTCCCCAATGCTACGGCAGCTGGAAGGCTCAAATTGGTGAAAAACCTTGAGAACACCAAATTAAGGTGACTACAGTAAACCCGGTAAGAAGGAGATGTATCCAAGCGGAAACCCGTAATCTCAGGGACACCGAAGATATCACTCGAAGCACTTGTTGCGGGAAAGCTCTTTTCTTTATCAAAGAAGGCCCACTTTAAACCCTGGCGCCCCCAAGCGGATTTGAACCGCTGCCGTCGCCTTGAAAGGGCGATGTCCTAACCTGGCTAGACGATGGGGGCGCAGGCAAGCCATATTGTACAGAAAGAATTGCAAAAAGGCAAGGAGGAGCGCAAATTTCTCTTTACATTACTCCTTAATAATAGCACTTGTAGGACAAGAATCGATGGCCTCATCGACACAGCTTGCGCTCACATCTGCACCATTCTTAATCATGCTCTTGCCGTTAGCGTTCATTTCGAAAACATCAGGACAAATCTGGACACAAAGTTCGCAACCAATGCAGAGTTCCTCATCGACTCGAAGTGCCATAGTGTATCTCCTCCCTTGTTGGGAATTAAACCGAAAGAATTATAACAAATGAAAGGTGGTTTTTCTACCTTACGAGAATCTCCTGAGCCATTCTTTTGCCGACTCCCGTTGTGAAGACCTTGTTCAAAAGAACACCAAGGACGTCCCTCGATATGTTCCCCTCGAGGACATTCACCAGAATGTCGGCTTCAACAAGAACCTGGAAATCATCGCCATCGATAGCGGAAAAATCGTGATGGTGCCCCACGATGAAGAGAACCCGCTCCAAAACATCTTTTTCCTCTCCTTTTTCTTCCATAATTCTTCGGGCAATGGGCGGTCCCTCAAGGTGCTGGTAGTGCCCCTCCCGGGAACCATATTTCCGTTCCGCTTCTTCGATACCCACATCGTGGAAAATAGCAGCAATCTCGGCAATTTTCCTCTCCTTTTCAGGAAGGGAAATCCCATCTGCAATGTGCTGGACATAGGCAAATACCCGCATGGTGTGTTCAAGCATCATGGGGTCACCTTGGAAAATCCTGGTGACTTCCTCCCAGTACTCTTCATACACTGGACTCACTCCCCTTGAGGCTGCAAGAGACGCTGGATTTCCTCTTCACTAAAGCCAAAGTAGTGCCCTATTTCATGGAGAAGGACTTCCTTCACCTTCTTCCGAAAAGCCTCATCTGATGGCGCAACCCTCCGGATACTCCTTGGAGAGAGGATAATCTGATCAGGAAGGACAAAGGTATATCCTGGCGATCCCCTTTTGGGAAGAGGAACACCGCGATAGAGACCAAGATACATTACTCCCAGGTCTCGAACCAAAAACTCCACATTTTTAAGAGCTTCTCGAACGGCCGGAGGAAGCTCGGTAAGGACTTCCTCGAGAACCGAGGCAATAATTGCTTCGTCACTCACAGTTGTATTATACCGTTACAACGACCCTCGAGCTATGAACCCTGCTTCTAGGAAAATTCCAGGGACATCTTGGCCGCTTTGGATAATGGAAATGAGCATCCTAGCAGCCTGGCGGCCTTGTTCATAGGAGGGATTTGTGATAGCCGAGAGGAAAGGGAAAAGCTTCTGCGTCAAGGGGAGGTTGTCACCAGCCACAACTTCTACGTCTCTTCCAATTCGAAACCCAAGGGACTCAAGAGCTCGAATAGCCCCATAAGCCATGGGGTCACTCGCGCAGATAATCGCAGTCATCTCGGGGTATTTCTTCTTCAAAAAAAGACATTCCCTATACCCTCCCTCAAAGGTGAAATCCCCTTCCCGCACAAGTTCTGGGGCAAACTCAAGACCACCTTCGCGAAGGGCCTTACGATATCCTTGGACATAAAGGTCTTCTTTGGGGTAACTGAAAAAACTCTTGGGCCTGGTAATAAGACCAATACATCGATGCCCCCGCGCAAGAAGAAACTGTGTAGCAAGGTACGCCCCAGGAAAAACATTGATCTCTACAAAGTTTGTTTCCTGATGCTCTGAATAGGTCCCAAGAGTTACGTAGCGGAGCGATTTGGCATTAAACTCAGCAATGATGGGTTCAATACCTGCGGAAGGATATAAGATAACTCCGTCGACGTTTCGTTTTTTCAGGAGGCGCAAAGCCTCCTGGTGGGAATCTTTTTTACTCAACGGTACCGAAACAACGAGATTGTACCCTTCCTGGGTTACGGCATCATGGACCCCTCGGAGCTGTTCCATCATGTTGAGATCATGGAAGACAAAATCAGAACCGTAGGGAACAACAAAACCTATGTTATTGGAACGCTTTTTCTTCAGCGAAGAAGCCATCACGTTAGGATGGTAATCGAGTTTTCGAATAGCTTCCCAAACCTTCTTTCTCGTCTCTTCAGACACAAGGTGACTCTCGTTGAGAACACGGGAAACCGTTTTAGGCGAAACCCCAGCAAGCTTTGCTACATCGTATAGTGTGGCCAACGTACCTAACCTCCTCAAAGTAAAGCCAGGGGGGGCAGTGCCCCCCTGGCCTTTGTATTTTTACCGCTCCCTAGCCAGAGCCTCATTCACTCGTTCTGCTGCTTTATCAAGATAGAGCTTTACCGTATCCTCAGAGTACTGGCCACTGGCCACCGCGGTGAGGATATTGCGGAACTCCTGCACTACAGCGTTTTCGATGTCACCCCAAACAGCAAGGGGTGGATAAGCGGTTGCATAGCCCAGGGTCTTCTTAAAGACTTGCCATACTCCAGTATCGTAGTAGGGGTCTTCAAATGCCTCGATTTTGGCCGGAAGCATATGGGAGAGATTTCTTGTGTAGTCTACTAGATTACCTTTTTCAAGAAGAAACTCGATCCACTTCTTAGCAATGTCTTTGTTCGAGCTTCCTTTGAGGATTACGAGGTTGCTTCCACCAGAGAAAGACGCCCGCTTCACTGGACCGGCGGGAGGTTCCACAACATCATAAGGAAGATCAGGGTTTTCTTGCTCGATACCGGCAATGTTCCAAGGACCCATAAAGCACATGGCCACGTTTCCATTTATAAACGCTGCGTCGGCCTGAGGTTGATTGTACTCTGCACATGCCTTGGCAGCAAGACCATCAAGAATAAGACTTGCGTACCATTGCATAGCAGTGACCCCAGCTTCACCATTGAATGCAGCTTGTTTGTTGTCTGGAGTGAGGAGGTCCCCACCATAGGCCCAGAGGACAATTGCCCAGTTGTGTAAAAGGTCCCAAGCATTTGTTCCCGCGATGGCAATGGCTGAGCCTTCTCCAAATTTCTCTACAATCTTTTTCCCTACAACCTTGAGCTCTTCGTATGTAGCTGGGGGTTGTACTCCTACCTGAGCAAACATATCTGTGTTATAGAAGAGGCAACGGGTTTCAGCAAACCAGGGAACACCGTAGCTTTCCCCCTTGTAGGTTGTAGAGATGTAGTTAGCCTTCATAAAGGCATCGTTTCCACCGAACTCTGTGAGATCAATTTTTTCAAGACCACCAGTTGCGGCAAATTGAGGATTCCAAGTGGTACCAACCTGGAAAACATCAGGTCCGGTCTGGGAAGCAAGGGCAACAGAAATCTTCTGCCACGCTTCACCCCAGCCGATAATCTCAAAGTTGACCTTGTAACCAGTTCGAGTTTCGAATTCCCTTGCCTTTTCCTCAAGCCAAGGGATGTGCGTTTCATCAGGAGCGTTAGGCATAAGCCAGAAGGTGATGGATTTCTGCGCCATTGCTGTCATCGATGTCAAAAGAGCCAACACAATAATGCTTATCCGCACAATCCACGACCACCGCATGGTAAACCCCCCTTTCGTTTTTTATGTGCCGTGGATTTCCGTCTTCTCATAATAAGTGTCCTTTCCTCTCTCCCACCCCCTATCCTTTGGTTGCTCCTGCCACAAGTCCCTCGATGATGTACCGCTGCATGAGGCTAAAAAGTACAAGTACAGGAATGGAAACGATGATACAAGCTGCCATCATTCCTGCCCAGCGAGCTTGTTGCGCAGTAATGTATTCCAAGAGTCCTAAGGCCACGGTCTTCGTTTCCCTTCCTGTAAGGACCGTGGCAAAGAGCACTTCATTCCAAGCCATGATGAAAGAGTAGATTCCCACTGCCGCAATACCAGGTTTTGCAAGGGGGAGAATAACACGCCAAAGCGCTCCCCCCGGGGTGCATCCATCGATTTGGGCTTGTTCATCAATCTCTCGGGGTATGGAATCGAGGAAGTTCCGAAGCATGAGAACAGAAAAAGGCAAGGCAAAAGACGTATAGGTGAAAACCATGCCCCAATAGGTGTTTTGCATGGGAACCTTCAGGTAGTACCTTGCAAGCACAAACATCATGAAATAGGGTATAAGGAAGGAGATACCCGGAAACATTTGCGTAGAGAGCGTTGCAAGGATATACGTCTTTTTCCAGCGAAAATCAAAGCGGGAAAGGGCATAAGCGGCAAAAAGACTTATGCCAATAGAGAAAAGCATTGTCCCTACGCTGATGATAAGGCTATTCCTAAAGTAATCAAGCATTCTCACCGTTCGATTCACCCGAAGGTAGTTTTCCCAGGTAAACCTTCTTGGGATCCAGCGAGGTGAAAGGTCAGGTTTCAAAACATCAGCAGATTGAATTTCAAGGGTTGTTTTGAAGGAACCAGACACCATCCAAAAGTACGGAATAAGGACTCCTGCAAGGACCACAAAGAGGGCAAAGATAAAGAGAATCTTACCCAGGATAATTCGGAGGCCTTTACCTTTCATTCCCCTTCCCCCCTGCGAAGTCGAAGCATCACCACGGTCATGAGAAGCACCACAAGGGTCAAAAAGACGGACATTGCTGCACCCTTGCTCAGATGAAGATTCGTAAACGCCTCTTGGAGGATAAAGGTCGAGGGAACATGGGCTTTTCCTGGGTCTGTCCCAAGAAGGATGTAGAACTGGTTAAAGGCATGGAAGTTCCAAATAGCGGAGAGGAGAAGAAGTGTTGCGCTTACCGGACGAAGCATGGGAAAGGTAATAAACCGAAAGAGGGCAAAAGAAGAGGCTCCATCGATTCGTGCCGCCTCATAGAGTTCTTGAGGAATGTTTTGAAGCCCCGCAAGAAGGATAAGGCAGGCAAAAGGCCAGCCCTTCCAGACACTTGCAATCATTACGGCATAGATTGCTCGATCTCCCACAAGCCAAAGAATGGGTTCATTGATGAGTCCAAGAGCAAGCAAGTACTTATTCACAATACCAATGCGAGCCTGGAAAATAAAGCGCCAGACATTATATGCCACTGAATCAGGAGTGATGTACGGGAGAAGAATGAGACTTCGAACTAACGTTCGACCAAAAAATTTCCGATTCAAGAGAAGCGCCACAAGGAGACCGATGACATATCCCGCTGGGATTGTAATAAGGCCGAAGTAGACGACATTCCAGATAGAACGGAGATACCTAATACCCACATCGGTTCGCACCGAGAAGACATCAATAAAATTCTTCAGACCAACGAAGGGAGCACGTATCCACTGTGTAATGGTGTAAATATCAAGATCGATAAAAGCAAGGTAAGCTCCAAGAAAAATGGGGACAATGTGGACAAAAAGCATACAGATAAACGCCGGAAGGATGAAACGAAATGCTAGTTTTCCCCTCGCCTGTGACGACATAGATATGCACCCTTTTATGTCATCGGTGTCATCATAGCATGCATGGCGTGTATCTGTCAACCCTGAGGAGAAAAAAATTTGTATCCCAACCCGGGTCTTGCCCACACGAGGGTTTAGGGGAAAGCTACAAGCCCAGACCACGTAAGTGGAACCTCGCTGCCCCAAGGCTTTGTCGCTTCAGGCCACTTTGGTACCCTCAATGTTACCAGGAAAAAGGCAGGAGAAACCCTTTCCTTGGTGGACCTTTTTTCTATTTGCCCCTTTTGCCTCCAATCTTATCTCTTCCCGTGAACACTCATTTTCCGGCACACCTCGGCAAAGGCCAAAACATTCTCCACTGGCACTTCAGGGCCGATGGTATTCGAAGGAGAGGGCATCACATTGCCCAGCGACAAGGCCAGATGCATTCTGTGTCTGGTTTCTTCCTCCACTTCTTCTCTCTTGCCCAGAGGAATAGTTCTGACTACTTATGGTACCCCAGAAGGTCATCTGTTTTTGGTACCGAGCCACTACTTCAGCAACATCATGGCACTCCGGTTGCAAGGGATAAAGGACGTCAAATCCCACTTCGATAAGGTCCGGGATAATTTCCCCCACTCTGCCACAAGAGTGGGGGAAAAAGAGTGATTCTGGAAATTCCTCTCGCAACGCGGTGATGATCTTCTTCCACCAGGGTTTGAAAAATTCCCGAAAGATACGGGGTGGAATTTGCAAACGGTCCTGCATGCCGTAATCGTCATAGAAACAAAGAAGTGCCACACCACAAAGAATATGTGCGCGGGCAAAGGATAAAGTAAAGGTAGCCACCTTTTCGATGAGTACTTGAGCTTTCCTGTGCCTTCCGGCGAACTTTCTCCATACTTTCTGCATCAATACCCGGTGAAGGATACTTTTTCAATCTCCTTTATGGTGCGTTTCCCCGACAACGGATGGAACATCCGTTCGCAACCCGGGTTATCTGGCCAAGGCAGAATTCCCATCTCCAAGGTGAAAATGCCACTCCTTCAGGTAGCTTCTCCTGGAAAAACTCCCTGCCGATCCCGTTGGACGTCATCCGTAACCCATAATGCGCTGTCGTTGTGTGGTAGAGAGGGTCAGTGTCATTTGGGTGTGCAATGCGGACCGCAAAATCAAAGTACTCGGTAGTATCGCGAATCCCCGTTTGGGCCACAAACTTCTTGAAAAACGCTGGTGTAAATGAGGGTGTAGCACCAAAAAAAACAGGCTCCAGGGAATGGAATCAATCTCTCCTTCTCTCTTCAAGAACCTCCGTATCCGCTCTCGCGGTTCCATCTCTCCCTCCTTTTCTCCATCGTGCAAAGGAAAAGTGAGAGAAAAGCAAAAGTACAAAGCATATCCCAGAACATTAATCTCGTCAATCTCCAGAAAAAGTAATCCCTGGCTCAGCCCGAAACGCTATTGAGCCACTGCACCTCTTCCTCACTCAGTGACACTTCCAAAGCTCCATAGTTTTCCTCCATCTGGGCGAGAGTGCTTCCAGCCACAAGAGGAATGACTGGGGGTTTACTTCGAATCATCCAGGCTAAAACCAGTTGATTCACG
>CALAIW010000022.1 GCA_937922705.1 uncultured bacterium
CCCGGATAGGGAGCATAGAGGCTATCAGGATTGATGTTGTTGATGGCTACCGATCCCCATTCCAGACTCTCTGCTACATAAAAGGCCTTTCTCGCATCTTCGGTATACACATAGGCCACAAGACCAAAGCGCACGCTATTAGCCTTTGCTATAGCCTCTTCAACAGTACTGAAAGAATCAATGCCAACAATAGGGCCAAAGGGTTCTTCCTTCATAAGTTGCATTTCCGGGGTAACGTTGACGACGACTGTAGGCTCAAAGTAAAACCCTCGCTTCAGGCGCGGATCTTCAGGTCGCTTCCCCCCACAGAGAATTTGGGCTCCTTTCTTTTGGGCATCCTTAACAAACTCCTCCATCCGTCGTATCCCCTCCTCGTTGACCATAGGTCCCACATCAGGTGGGGGGGTCTCAAAGGCGCCGCCAAGGCGAAGCTTCCTCGTCTCAGCCACAAAAGCCTCGATGTATTTCTCCTTTATCGATTCCTCGACAAAAATCCGGTTCACAGAATTGCATATCTGCCCGGCATTTCTAAACGCTCGCCGGACACCGTCTTTTACCGCTCGGTCAAAGTTTGCATCACCAAAAACAATGAAGGGTGAATGCCCACCCAGCTCAAGAACAAGACGCTTCACCGTCTTTGCCGAAGCCTTGATGAATTCTTTCCCTGTAGCAGTAGACCCGGTAAGGGCCACAAGACGCACCAAGGGGTTAGAGAAGATCTCTTCACTGATAAGAGCGTTATCCCCACTCACAACATTCAGTACACCTTCAGGAAGACCAACATCATTACAGGCCCGCACAAACTCTATTGTTGAAAGAGGGGTTTCGCGAGATGGCTTCACAATGACAGTGCACCCTGCTGCAAGAGCAGGAGCAACCTTCCAGGAAATAAGACTCACTGGATAATTCCAGGCAGCTACAGCAAAGACGACCCCAACCGGTTGGCGGATAGCAAAACTTCGAAGCTTTGGGGCATGGGAAGGGGGAATCTCCCCAAGAACATGAACTCCCAAACAGGCATAGTACTCTAAGCAATCTGCTGCTCCAAGAACTTCCCGCTCTGCATCAGGAAAAGCCTTACCCTGCTCACGAGCAAGAAGTGTGGCAATGTCTTTTGCTCGGGACCGAACGCAATCCGCTGCTTTAAGAAGTAAGCGAGTCCGTTCGATCGGTAACCTCTTTGACCAGGACTGAAAAGCCTTATGGGCTCCGTCGATAGCTCTCCGAAGCTGGTCAAGAGTGACTTTAGAAACCTTTGCAAAGATTTCGCCATTGGATGGGTCCACGACTTCGATGTACCCTTCTCCTTCTTCCCATTGTCCGTTAATGAAGGAATGGTACAAAAGCACTATGACACCTCCCTCCGATACCTCTCAAAGAGCGGTTGCAAAAGATCGTGAAATTCCCGGAAGAGGGTATACTGCTTACGGTACACAAGAGCATTTTCAGGAGAGGGAATGTAGTGTTTTTTCTCGTGTAACCATCTTTCCCCTATTGAGGAAACCTCCTCCCCCGTTACCCCCGAAAAGGCAAGCATTGCTGCCCCCATGATGCCCCCTTCTGTTTCTTGAAGGGTGATGACTTCTTTCCCGTAGATATCCGCTTTAATCTGACACCACAGGTCACTTTTTGCTCCCCCGCCAATGGCGTACATTCTTTCGAGAGTTTTTCCGCTCAATCTCTCAATCTCCTCAAGGCTCATCTTAAGGTCAAAGCATACCCCCTCCATGACCGCACGGGCAAAATGCCCCCGGTGGTGATGAGGAAGAACGCCCAAAAATACTCCACGTGCCCACGGAGACCCAAAGAGCCTTTCCCCCAAAAGGTAAGGGAAAAAGAGGAGACCTTCTGCCCCTGGAGGGGTTCGAAGAGCCTCCTCATCGATTTCAGCATAAGAGAACAACTTATCATCCCACCTGTAGAGCGCATCTCGAAGCCATTTCATACTGCCTCCACCACTATCGAGGATGCCAAAACTGATCCAGCCATCCACTGCATGGTGGAGGTTCATAAGGCGCGGGGAGAGAAGAGGTTCAGCAAGATAAACAGACACATCAGCTGCGGTTCCAGTCACGTCACATGAACGACCCTTTTCGACCATCCCTCCCCCAAGCAAAAGACAGAGCATATCTCCTGCTCCACATACCACAGGAAGGCCCGGAGGAAGGGCAAGTGCGGCTGCCACTTCCTCACGCAGTCCACCCACAACCGAAGAAGAGGGGATGATGGGAGGGAGCTTTTCCCTCTCAATCTCAAAGAAATTCAAAAGGTCCGAATCCCATGTTCTTTTTTTCCAAGAGAAAAGGAAAGACCCTGACGCTTCTGAAAAGTCTATATACTGAGCTCCGGTGAGACGAAAATTCAGGTAATCCTTTGCGGTGAGAAAACGCGATGTCTGAGCGTAGACCTCGGGTAAGTGTTCTCGAATCCAGCGCATCTTTGGAGCTAGCCAGTTTGGAATAAGAAGATTAGCTGTCCGTTCAATCTGCTCTTTTGGGGATAGGGTTTCACGAATACGCAAACAAATCTCGCTTGAGCGCTTGTCGCACCATATGGGAACCCGGGGCATAAGAAGTTTTCCTTCTCTGTCCACTGGGACCACAGCGTGCATTTGGGCACTCACGCCAAGAGCAAGCACAGGGATCGAAGAAGCCCTTTCCCGAACGTTACGTATACACTCAAAGGCAGAAGAAAGCCATTCCTCAGGGTCCTGCTCGGCCCAACCAGGACGAGGAGAAAAGAAGGTAAGCTCCTTACCCTGAATAGCGAGTATTTCCCCATTGCTATCAACAAGAGCTGCCCGAACACTCTCTGTTCCTATATCAACGACAAGAACAGCTTCTCTCATTGCCCTTTTTTCACCGTAACCCAGACGTACTCCAAGGGGAGGTCAAAGGGGTTCTCAGCGCGATGAAATTCTCCCCCAGGAATGTACACCACATCACCGCTTGTGACTTCAAAACGGTCTGAACCAATCTCCATAATCCCTTTTCCGGAGGTCACGAAGTACACTTCTTCGAGAGGGGGATGTTCGTGGCCCCTCGTGCTACAATGAGGATAAATAACTGTGTAACCAACACTGATGCGACCAGTTTCGGTATCCTTTTCCCGAAGCAACATTAAGGTGTCCCGGATCACATTTGTACCGGTGCCCTGCAAAACGTCACCAAAAGTGTTCTTGCCTTGCTCAGCCGTGCACTCGAAGAGGTTTACCTTTTTGTACGACAAGTAGAAGACCCCCTTTACTTCCTAGGCCTACCTTCAAGGTAGACTTTGTACTCGTACCTATCAGCGCGAATGATAGAGATCACCATCTCAAAGGGAGTACCATCTTCAAGATAAGTAATTCTAACTGTGTGGAAAAGTGGTACCTTTTCAGGAATCTGTAAAATGTCGGCTTCAAGTGGACCACTCAAATACGCCTCAATGGTCTCAACGGCTCTTTTCAAGACAAGACCATACTCTTCTTCAAGAAGTTGGTACAGGCCTAGCCTTCGGAGAGCTTCCTTTTTCTCCTCTAATCCTGGTACAACTCGAGCAAGAAGGTAATTCGTCATAAATGCAATTGGTACACCATTTGCTAACCTTGTACGTTGCACAAGGTATACTTTTTCGCCCTTCTCGAGGTTTAAAGCCGCCAGAACCTTAGGGGGAGCAGGAATGAGCTCGATGGTAACGATACCCGTTCCAACCTGAATACCCTTTTCCTGGAGCGTTTCGGTAAATGAGCTTATAAAATTCATATTTTGGGCGGTTTTAGGTTCTTGAACGATAGTCCCTTTGCCTCGTCTTCGAAGGATGAGACCATCTCGCTCTAATTCACTTAGCGCATTGCGAATAGTTGTTCGACTTGCTCCAAAGCGCTTCTCAAGCTCATCCTCCGGGGGGAGAAAATCTCCTACCTTGTATACGCCGCTTTCAATTTCTTCCTTCAGCGTCCGGTAAATTTTAGAGTAAAGGGGAATATCTGTTTCCAGACGTCCCATAAAAACCCTCCAAATTGTTACTACTTTTTAATTCTAAATGTAGTTATAAACTTCGTCAAGATGGTCCTCAGGTACTTTTTCAGATATAATTAGTGAAAAAATCGAAGGAGGAACTCTCATGGCGCTTAAGGGGCGAGCTCAAGTCACAGAGTACATCGAGAGGGAGAAAATTATTGCCATTATCCGAGCACAGAGCTCCCAAGCCCTTATGGAGGTTGTCACCGCACTTAAAGCAGGAGGGATTTCTTGCATCGAGGTAACGATGACTACTCCCGGAGCGTTGCAGATTCTTGAAGCAGTACGTAAAAACATGGATGATGTCCTTTTTGGAGCCGGAACGGTCCTTGACCCTGAAACGGCAAGGCTTTGCATTCTCAGTGGAGCACAGTTTATTGTCACTCCCTCCCTCAACGAACGGGTGATTGAAATGGCTCATCGCTACGATGTCCCCATCATCCCTGGAGCTTTGACACCTACCGAAATCCTCAGGGCTTGGGAAAACGGCGCAGCAATTGTGAAAGTCTTCCCTGCATCGAGTCTTGGGCCATCCTACATTCGGGAACTCAAAGGACCTTTTCCGCAAATCAAACTCTGCCCCACAGGGGGGGTAAACCTTGAGAACATCGGTGAATTCCTCAAGGCAGGTGCTTCCTGTGTGGGGGTTGGAGGATCTCTAGTACGAAAGGACCTTATTGAAGGAAAGAAATGGCATGAACTTCAAGACCTTGCCCGACGATTCAGGGAAGCCATAGCGTCTTAAACTATGGCTTTCCCCAGAGGCCGATTTTAAGTCGGCGGGCTTCTTCTTCAAGCTTTCGAAAACGGTCAGCGTACTTTACGTTCGGGGGATACGTGGCTACTTGAGCATACCCATTGGCTACAAGCCACTCGTTCACCATAATATCTCCAACGTAGACATAGGCAAGGAGTCTTCCATAGCGGTCGCGCTTTTGGACGTCAAACTCTAAACGGACCCTTTTCCCCTCGACCATGCGGCGATTCGCCTCATACGCCTCCCGAGCAAAATATTCCACCCCCTTTTGGGGGTGGTGGAGTTCAGGAGTGTTAATACCAATGTAGCGGACCTTCTCCCCCGTATTGAGTTCTATGGTATCACCATCAATCACCCGAACGACGATGTACTCGCCTGGGGCTCTCTGAGAAACGGTATAGTAGAAAAGGACAAGGATAAGAAAAAGGAGTATCGATCCCCACGAGAGCCGTTGTGGTACTTTTCGCATACTACACCACCCGATACAGGGGTTCTTTCCCTTCGAGAACCCGGACAACGTTAAGCGCTGCTATCTTCCCCATTTTGATGTTGGCCTCTTTGGTGTGAGCTGCAACATGAGGTGTTACGATAACATTGGGGAGAGTAAGGAGTGGGCTCTCAAAGGGGGGTTCAAAGGAGAGGACATCAAGACCTGCTCCAGCAATGCGACCTTCTTTAAGGAAGCGAAAGAGCGCCTCCTCGTCAACCAGTTCCCCTCGGGCAGTGTTGATAAGGAAAGCGCTCTTTTTCATAAGATTGAGAAGCTTTTCGTTCACAAGGTGCCTCGTCTCTGGAGTTAAGGGAACATGGAGAGAAATGAAATCAGCACAAGCAAAGAGCTCTTCGAGGGAGACACGCCGAAAGGTTTCGTCTTCCACAAAGGGGTCGTAGTACACCACTTCCATCCCAAAGCCTAAGGCTCTCTTTGCCACACCCTTTCCAATGCGCCCAAGACCTACGATACCAAGTATCTTTCCCTCAAGTTCCATTCCAAGGACAGAGGAACTCCAATCTTTCTTGCGCACATTCTCTAAAAGAAGAGGAAGATTTCGAGCACAAGAAAGGATGAGAAGAAAAGCCATATCAGCTACCGACTCGGCGTTGGTTCCAGGAGCATTCGCCACCACAACTCCATGCACTCTGGCTGCCTCAAGGTCGATGTTGTCCACACCAACGCCGTGTTTGGAAACAACTTTGAGGTTTGGGCAACGCTCAAAAACAATCTGTCCAACACGATCCACCCCGACAATGACCGCCTCGGCATCTCCTATAAGCTCTGCTACAACTTCTTCGTTTTCCGGTTCAGGGTTTGCCTTTTGCTCGACCTTGAGGTTTGCGTTATACAGCACATCCAAGGGCTCTGAAGAGGCCCGGGCAAAAGAGCGAGCAAGAACAACGACTTTAGCCATATACACCACCTCGTCTGGTATTCTATGTACAGCACAAGAATACCACAAGGAGGAAAGGGAATGTTTGGTATCCAGAAAGCTATCGGTGCTTTCTTGGACTTTCCAGGCATCATCATTGCCGTGCTACTCCTTGGAGCTCTATGGGCAAAAAGGCACCGGAAACCAAAAGGAGGATACCTTTTTTGTGCTCTCCTTCTGTATCTCCTTTCTTCCGGATGGTTCTTGGACCTTCTCCCCCGGTTCTCCCCACCCTCACCTCCCCTTTCTCCCCCAGAAGCCATCGTGGTCCTTGGAGGGGGAACAGAGTACAACCCAGAAACCCGCGAACTCTTTTTGAGTCCTGTGTCTCTCTCCCGAGTGTATCGGGCCTTTCTTCTCTACCAGGAGACAGGTCTCCCCATTCTTGTGAGTGGCGGAAGGCTCACCAAAAATCAGGAACGTCCCGAGGCGGAAATTGCCTGGGAAGTCCTTGAAACTCTTGGTGTTCCCTCGCAGGACGTCATCCTCGAAGCTCGTTCCCGTACCACCTGGGAAAACGCCCGCTACAGTACAGCGATTTTGAAGTCTCTTGGCATTCGAAGCTTTTACCTTGTAAGTTCTGAAGTGCATCTCCCAAGGGCTCTTTTCGCTTTCCGCCAATGGTACCCGGAGGCAACTATTATTCCCTGCCCCGCCCACTTTCTGAACCCCAGGATGTTGTTCCCTGTAGAACGGTACCTCCCAAAAAGGGAGGTTCTCTGTGCCTTTGGGAGTGTCATTCACGAAGGGATAGGGTACCTTCTATATTTCCTGAAAAGCTGGTTTCCACTGGGTGAGTAACAACCCAAGACCGACAAGTCCCATACTGGCAAAAAGACGAGGAGTGAGGGGGTCACGAAAAATAAGCCATGCTCCAAGAACCCCAAAAATTTGAGTGAGGTACTGGAAAGCAGCGGTGCGGGAAGCTCCGATGCTTCCTATTCCTCGCATCCAGAGAACATAGGCCACAAGAGAAGAAAGGAAGGTTCCATAGAGGAAAACACAAAGAAGGAGAAAGGAGAAACCCGAAAAAGACACCCGAAAGACATCCCGAGCGCATACCGGGAACATGGTAAGGACCCCAAAGATAATGCTCCAGGTACTACTTCGCAGGGGGGAATACTTTGCAAGTAGGCGCTTTCCGAGGTAGCAATACAGTCCCCACAAGAACGCAGCCCCAAGAGTGAGCAGGTCTCCAAGGAGAACGTTCAAGCCCTCCCCCTTTTGGGGCAGAGTAAGGAGGACAACCCCCAAAAAACCTAAGAGCACCCCTAAAAAGTTTACCCCCCGAAATCCTTCCTCACCCCGTACAAAAACAATGGTAGCCACAATAACTGGAGTCAGCGAAAGAAGCAGCGCGGAATGGGACGCAAGGCTCAAACGCAAGCCATAGCTCCAGAGGGGCTGATATGCCCCAAAGCCGATGCAACCAAGGAGGAGAAAGAGAGGAACGTCACGCCAGGCAATCTTTACGGAACCCTCACTCTTCCAAAGAGTGAAAAGGAAAAGCGGCACACTAAAGAGAAACCGAAGAAAGGGGAAAGCAAGAGGACCAAGGGTCAGAACCCCAAGACGCATGATACCAAAATTGAAACCCCAAATGGAGGAAACAAGAGCAAGGGAAAGAAAGACGAACCGCCTCTCAAGGCGGTTCGTCTCCTCCGAACTACTTAATCTCCACTTCGGCACCAACGGCCTCAAGTTTTGCCTTAATCTCTTCGGCTTCTTTCTTGCTCACACCCTCTTTGATGGGCTTTGGCGGGTTGTCTACAAGGTCTTTGGCCTCTTTAAGTCCAAGACCAGTGATTGCCCGAACTTCCTTAATAACCTGGAGCTTCTGAGAACCAGCACTCTTGAGGATGACATCAAACTCGGTCTTTTCCTCTTCCTGAGAGGGAGCAGCCGCCTGTGGACCAGCAACAGGTGCAGCAACTTGTGCCACTGGCATTGCTGCTGAAACACCGAACCTCTCCTCAAGAGCCTTTACAAGCTCTGCGAGCTCAAGAACCGTCATCTTTTCAATTGCTTCAATGATTTCCTCTTTCGTCATGGATCATGCCTCCTTTTCGTTTCTCTTTTTCTCTTCAATAGCTTTCAGTACCCACACAAAGTTTCGCGTAACCCCCTGAAGAACCCCAAGAAGCCCAACGATTGGCGCAACGATGCCACCTACCACCCGAGCAAGGAGTTCTTCTCTGGAGGGGAGCTCCGCAAGACGCTGGATGTCCGAAGCAGTCAAAAGCTTGGTTCCAAGGAAACCACCTTTCATCTCAAGCTGCGGGAACCTTTTGGCGAAGTCCGTCAAAGCCTTTGCAACTTGAACCACATCTCGGTACGAAAAGACAAAGGCATTCTGACCCTTAAGAAGGTGGTCCTCGGTGGGGAAGCCCGCTTGCGTCAGAGCCAGACGCATAAGGGTGTTTTTAGCAACCTTGAGTTCCCCCTCGATTCCCCGCAGGCTCCGCCGCAGCTGTTCCATAGTCGGAACATCCATACCATGGTAACCAACGATGAAAAGCCCTTGACTTTGCTTCAACCTCTCATAAAGCTCTGTGATTATCCTTTCCTTCTCACTTCGTTCCAAAAACCACCAACCTCCTTTCTCCACAAAAAAGAGAAGACTCCTGCCTGAGGAGTCTTCTCAAAATCTGCCTCCCCAGGATTTTTAAGCTTTCGCCCCTGGTTCTCAGGCTCCCTCGTTTTGTGTCTGTCCGGTCTTCTCCCTTGGAAGAAACCCTCCTACGCTGCTCGCTTCTCCATCCGGACTAATGCCGTGTTCACGTCCACAGGAACACCGGGACTCATGGTGAGGGAAAGCACAATCTTTTTAATGTAGCGACCTCTCGCTGCGGGAGGTTTCAAGCGGACTACCGCATCCAAGGCAGCGTAAAAGTTATCGAGAATCTGGTCTTCGGTGAAAGAGGCTTTCCCAATGGCAAGGTGGACATTTCCAAACTTGTCATTCCGAATCTCCACTCGTCCACTCTTGATTTCCTTTACCGCCTGGGCAACGTCAAAGGTCACCGTTCCAGTCTTAGCGTTGGGCATAAGCCCCCGGGGACCAAGGATTTTCCCCAAACGACTCACAATACGCATCATATCTGGGGTAGCCACTGCAGCGTCAAACTCAAACCACCCTTTCTGAATCTTTTCGACCAGCTCTTCGCCACCCACGTAATCTGCTCCTGCTTCTTGGGCCTCCCTCGCCTTCTCACCCTGAGCAAATACAAGAACCCGGACCTTTTTGCCCGTTCCATGGGGGAGAACTACTGTTCCACGAACCTGCTGATCAGATTGCCTTGGATCAATACCAAGGTTTAGTGCCACCTCAACAGTCTCATCAAAGCGGGTGCTTGCCATTTCTTTGAGGAGACGAACAGCGGTTTCAGGATCGTAGAGCTTCCCAGGCTCAATCTTCGACTTGAGGGCGAGGTACCTTTTACTTCGCTCGGCCATAATGCACTCCTCCCTTATCCTTCAACAACCTCAACACCCATGCTCCGCGCTGTGCCCTCAATGATGCGCATGGCAGCTTCGATGTCGGTGGTATTGAGGTCAGGCATCTTCTTCTCCGCAATTTCTCTGAGTTTTGATCGGGTTATCTTTCCCACCTTCACGCGATTTGGCTCTCCCGAACCTTTCTCTATTCCCAGGGCCTGACGAATGAGGAAAGAAGCTGGTGGGGTTTTGCACACAAAGGTGAACGAACGATCCGAGTAGATAGTGACTTCAACCGGAATGAGAACTCCACGATCTTTCTCAGTTTGTGCATTAAAAGCCTTACAGAACTCCATAATATTGACACCGTGTTGCCCCAAGGCCGGTCCAACCGGTGGTGCGGGAGTTGCCATACCTCCAGGAATCTGGAGCTTGACCATCGCCACAACCTTTTTTGCCATAGCCCTTCCACCTCTTTAGAGTTTTTCCACGTCGGAAAACTCAAGCTCTACCGGAGTCTCCCGACCAAAAATGGAAAGCAGTACAGTAACTTTTCCCTTCTCGTGATCCACACTTTCAACCGTCCCAGTATAGTTGAGGAAAGGTCCAGAGATGACTTTCACCACCTCACCCTTTTCAATATCAAGGCGAGGCTTTTTCTCGATACCGGTCTGGCGGAGAATAACCTTGACTTCCTCATCACTGAGAGGTTCTGGCCGCATCCCCGACCCCACGAAACCGGTGACACCCGGCGTGTTACGCACCACATACCAGGAACGGTCATTCATAATCATTTCGACCATAACATATCCTGGGAAAATCTTGCGTTTTGTGAAGCGTTTTTTCCCACGCCGAACCTCAATGGTTTCCTCCATTGGGACTACAACCCGAAAAATCTGGTCCTGCATCCCCATGGAGGCGATACGGCGCTCAAGGTTTGCCTTAACCTTGTGCTCACTTCCCGCCAGAGTATGAATGACGTACCACCGTGGTTGCATAGACGTTCCATTCCCCCAAACTCAACGCATGGACAACCCCATAACGAAGGTTAAAACAAGGTCCACAATGCCAAGAAAAATACCCATAAGGATAATAACCACAAGCACAGTAATAGTACTATTCCACAGTTCCTTGCGGCTCGGCCAGGTAACTTTCCGCAGTTCCCCCCACGACTCGATAAAGTAATTTCTGAGTGAACGAAACCACCGAATCAAACCTTTCACCCATCCTTTGTCCAAAAGTAAATTCATTGGGATTATAAATACTTTCTCCTCCTCTGTCAACGAGAGGAAGCACTGCAGGATGAGAGGGACTACATGGTGCCGGGCGCGGGATTCGAACCCGCACGGGCTAAAACCCACTACCCCCTCAAGATAGCGTGTCTTCCTATTCCACCAGCCCGGCTCGAACGGAATTATACCAGGGAGAGTAAGCTTCGTCAACGAGTGGGGAGAAATTCAACTGGATTCCCCTCTCCGGGGAAGGAAAACTTCAAGAGTCACTATCTCACCTTGCATTCGAAAGCGAAGTTCTCCACCTTTTTCCTCCACAACCTCCCGCACAAGGTACAATCCCACCCCCTTTCCACTTCCTCCGCGAGGAGGACTCTCAGTAGGGTCAAAAAACCAGCTGAGGAACTCTGCATCAGGTAAAGACGCAGTATTCTCGACAACAAGTGTAAGACCAGGCTCTCTGCACGAAGCTGACACCCACACCTTGCCAGAGGGAGTGCTAAAAGTGCAAGCATTAGCCACAAGGTTTGAAAGGAGCACAAAAGCCTCTCCTTCGGAAAGAGGAAGGCAACAATCTATGGGCACTTCTTTTACGTCCACGGTGACCGTAACATCTTCTCTGCGTATTTTCTGCTCTTCGACGACTCGCTGAAGGAGAGAGAAAAATATCGCGCAGGAGATAGGCTCTCCCTTTCCCTCAAGAAGAAGACTCAGCTTTTGCACTTCCCGGATGGTACCTTCAAGGCGATGCACCTGGCGTATCATTCGAGAGAGAATCTCCCTATCCACCGGAGCACCTTCTCCAAGGGTACTCAGATATCCCGAGAGTACCGTAAGAGGGGTCTGTACCTCGTGCCAGAGAGCAGTAAGAAAGTAGCGAAGACTCCTGGTTCTTTGCGTTTTCTTTCGCTCATCCTCAAGGAGAACAAGGCAGTGCTTCCCAAGAGGAAGAGGAGAAAGGGTAAATCCTGACTGAGGGACGACAAAGGACTGAGAGGAGGAAAAAGCTTGAAGAAGAGCCTCTCCAAAAACCGGGATTTCAAAGGCCTGCATTTTTCTCATGCTCCTTCCATGAAGACCAGTGCTTCGAAAAAAGGTTTCGTTGAGGAGCATGCTTCCATCCCCAGAAAGCACAAAAGCTCCGCCGATAGAGAGACGATCAAGAAGGGCAAGAATCCTCCAGAGCCAGCGCTCCTCTTCTTCAACCTTATCTGCCTCAATGGCATGAAAATATTCTTTCAGGTCACCTCCAAAAGAGCGCCCAAAAAAGCGGCGCACAAGTGTGCGAGTGTACCGCAGAACAAGGAAATATCCCAGGAGGATTCCCAAAAAACCTCCAATAATAAAGAAGAGGAGTTCACGAAGGCTCAAAGGAGTACCCTACCCCACGTACCGTCACAATCCACTGCCCTCTTGGACCAAGCTTTTTTCTGAGGTGAGCAATATACACATCCACCACCCGGTCAGTCACAAAAGCATCTTCTCCCCAAACTTCATCAAGAATGGTCTGTCGGGTTACAATCCGCCCCCGGTTTCGCACAAGGAGCTCAAGAAGGCGAAACTCTCGAAAGGAAAGGGGGATAGCCTCCTCTCCAACGGTAACGGTAAGATTCTCCGGCACAAGGACCATATCCCCAACCTGGAGCACATTTCCACTGAAAGATGAGACTGTTGCTCTTCGCAAAACTGCTCGAATGCGGGCAAGAAGTTCCCGAGGATGGAAGGGCTTGGTTACGTAGTCATCAGCTCCCATTTCAAGACCTGAGACAATATCCATGGGGTCATCTTTAACCGTGAGCATGATGACCGGGGTGTTCTTAAAGCGCGGGTAATTCCTTATATAGTGGAATACCTCAAAACCCCCGATTCCTGGAAGCATAAGATCGAGGAGGATGAGCTGGGGCGAGAGATTTTCCATTGCTCTCAGGAAGTCTTCTCCAGTGGGGAAATGGAGCACCCGATATCCCTCTTTTTC